>JBCCVO010000012.1:0-52382 GCA_039195235.1 Pseudomonadota bacterium | reverse complement strand
GCGCTGCTTGGGTCGGTGCGCAACGGGATCGCGGCGGTGGCTGCGCTCGGATTCATCTGGATCGCCGCGCGCATGGACAGGCGGAGGCTCCACAGCATCAACTTGCTGATCGGCGCGGCGGGCTTCGTAGCAATGCTGCTGATCCGCGATCCGAACCTGTTGTGGCTACCAATGGTAGGCGTCGGCATAGCCTGGGCATCGATCGTGTCTCTGCCTTACGCGATCCTCGCAGGGTCGGTGCCTGCGAGGAAGATGGGCATTTACATGGGCATCTTTAACATCTTCATCGTAGTGCCTCAGCTGATCGCGGCCACGTTGCTCGGCTTCCTGCTGACGACGTTTTTCGAAGGCGCTCCGATCTGGGCGCTGATGATTTCTGCTGTGTCATTTGCCCTCGCAGCCATCGCGACGTTCTTTGTGACGGACGGCGCGACGGCTCTGCAAGAGAAGCACAGCAAGCTGGCAGAGGCATCGTGATGCGGGCAGTGTTGCTTGCATTCGCTGCGCCGCTTGTGCTTGCCAGCTGCGACACTGAGACTGCGATTGGGCCAAGCTATATGGCTAGTCCTTACGTAGAAGTCGACGCGCCGGAGTGGACCCGCGATGCCGTAATCTACCAGATGAACACGCGGCAGTTCTCGCCGGAGGGCACCTTCGCCGCCGCGCAGGCACGGTTACCGAGGCTTGCCGAGATGGGCATCGACATCATCTGGCTGATGCCGATACACCCGATCGGTGAAGAGCGGCGCAAAGGGGAGATGGGCAGTCCCTACTCGGTAAAGGAATACCGTGCGGTCAATCCCGATCTCGGCAGCGAAAAGGAGCTTCGCGCCTTTGTAGACGAGGCGCACAGACTCGGCCTCAAAGTGATCCTTGATTGGGTCGCCAACCACTCGGCATGGGACAATCCGCTGGCGACAGAGCATCCAGACTGGTACCTAAAGACCCCCGAAGGCGATTTCATGCCGCCCGAGGGAACCGACTGGTCCGACGTGGTCGACTTCGATTATTCGAACCCCGACCTGCGCAAATACATGACCGAAAGCCTGACCTATTGGGTGCGCGAATTCGACATCGACGGCTACCGCGCTGATGTCGCCGGGTACGTTCCGCTTGATTTCTGGGAGACTGCGCGCGCCGAACTGGAAGCGGTAAAGCCAGTCTTCATGCTCGCCGAATGGGAAACGCGCGATCTGCATGCGCGGGCCTTCAACGCGACCTATGCATGGGGCTGGAAGGAGGCGATGCAGCAGATCGCCAAGGATGGCAGTGGGGCGGGCGCAATGCGTGGCTATTATGCAGGACAGCAGACCACTTGGCCGCGAGGCGCATACCGGATGGTCTACACGGACAATCACGATCAGAATTCATGGGACGGAGTGGCTTCGGAGATTTACGGCCCGGCGTATGAGGCTGCGATTGCGCTCAGCTTTATCGGACTTGGAATGCCTTTGATTTACAATGGCCAGGAAGCTGATCTTGATACACAGCTCGAATTTTTCGCCAAGGACGAGATCGATTGGAAAGAGGGAAAGCATGACGCGCTCTTCCGCAAGCTGATCGCTCTCAAGACCGAGGAACGAGCGCTTTGGAATGGCAAGCATGGCGCTTCGATGGTGGAGGTTCCGAGCAACGCAAGCTCCGACGTGCTCAGCTTCGTGCGAGGCAAAGCTGGCGAGCGGGTGTTTGCGGTTTTCAACCTTTCACCTCGCGCGCAATCGGTTACGTTTGAGTTTGCGCGGCATTACGGCGAATATTCTGATGCGTTGACTGGCGAAGCGCAAGGCTTCGCAGATGACACCTATGCGCTCAGCCTTGCTCCATGGAGTTTTCGGATTTTCCGCGAAGCCGACTGACTTAAGGCTGCTCGATCACCAACGAGCGACCCGTATCGACATTGGGCTGGATCGTTTCAGTCCCATCGGGCCAGATCACTCACAATCCCGCTGAGGTGTGGGCGCCCAGACCGAAGATCTGATCGGTCGAATTGTGCGACGCAAAATTGCTGTTCACCGCGACCATCCGGGTCTGGGTTGTGTCGTTGATCGTGAGTTCGATGATCGCGCCCACCGCATAGGTGTTCGGCGCTTTCCCGCGCATACGCACGTTGACCGTGTTCGCACCTGCCAACTGGTTCTCCCAGTAATAGGCAGAGTTGGTTGGCTCAGCGGTTAGCAACAGCACGTCGATATCGCCGTCATTGTCGATATCTCCTGAGGCCGCGCCGCCTGCGAATTGCGCGACCATTGTGTTTGTACGGTCGGCGAAGGTCGTGTTGGTGCCCGCAGGAAGCGTCGCGGCAGTTGTAGATGGGCTAGGCGAGGGTGTTCCACTTCCATCTCCGTCAATGGACGCGGCTGACGACGGGCTGGCATCATCGCCGCCACCACACGCGCTTAGGATCGCTGTACAAGCAAAGCTTGTGAGCATCGCTCGGGTGCAGACGTTTGCCATGTGATCCCCCTGCCGTGTTTCAATCCCTTGCATCACTCTTATGCAAAAATTTGCAGAGTTTCTTCTTGGAGAAAACAGGGAATTTTATACTATGGCATTACAGAGCACAAAAATTTGCATAAATTTGCAAACAACAACTGCCGGAGAGGGATACATGCTTGGATCGACGATCAGATTCGCGAGAGAGTTGTCACTTTGGGTGTCATTCGGCTTGCTTGTGGCTGCGCCGCTTCAGGCAGAGACTGTCGAGATATCCTCGCCCGATGGCGCGATCACTGTGACCGTTTCCGACGAAGGCGGTCACGCCCAATACGCGGTAAGCCACGAAGGTGAACTGGCAATGGAGCCTGCACGGCTTGGTCTGCTGTTCGCCGATCACCACGGCTTCGAAGATGATCTCGAAATCTCCGAAGTCGTCACCACCGCGCGCGATGAGACATGGGAACAACCATGGGGCGAGCGTCGTCTTGTGCGTGACCAGCATAACGAACTTGCGGTGACATTCTTCACCGAGGAAGGTCCCGCGCGCAGTATGGTTGTGCGGTTTCGTGTCTTCGATACCGGTATTGGCTTTCGCTATGAGATGCATGAGCAAGATGCGCTGAAAGGTGATATCCGCATCATCGATGAACTGACCCAGTTCCATATTGGCGAGGATGCCGATGCTTGGTGGACGCCCAGCCGCCAGTTCAACCGCTACGAATACATTTATCGCACCGGCAAGGCTGCGGTTGTCGATGACGCGCATACTCCGGTGACATTCCGCCAGCCATCGGGCTTGCACATTTCCATTCACGAAGCGGCGTTGGTTGATTATTCAGGCATGTCACTGCTTGCGCTGCGCCCAGGCAGTTTCGAGGCCGCGTTGCGCGCAGGGTCGGACGGAATCAAGGCTCACACCAAGGCCCCATTCAAATCGCCATGGCGCACAATTCAGATCGCGCCAGACGCACCGGGTCTGATCAATTCGGACATTATCCTGAACCTTAATGAGCCGAATAAGCTAGGCGATGTCTCTTGGGTCGAGCCTGGAAAGTATGTTGGCATCTGGTGGGCAATGCACATCAATGAGCGCACCTGGGGCAATGATGGTATTCACGGCGCGAACAACGAAGACACCCGCCGCTACATCGACTTTGCCGCCGAGCACGGCTTCAAGGGCGTGCTGGTCGAAGGTTGGAACATCGGCTGGGACGGCGATTGGTTCAACAATAGCGAGTTGTTCGATTTCACCGAAGCCTATCCCGATTTCGACCTGCCGGAACTGAACGCCTATGCCATGTCAAAGGGTCTGCGGATCATCGGGCATCACGAAACATCAGGCAACGTCGCCAATTACGAAGCGCAGATGCAGGACGCCTACGATCTGTATGAAAAGGTCGGCGTGCGACAGGTAAAGACCGGCTATGTTGCCGATGCAGGCGATATCGTGCGCTACGATGAGAACGGAGTGAAACGATATGAGTGGCATGACAGCCAGTTCATGGTCGATCATCACCTGCGTGCGGTGAAGCAAGCTGCCGAGCGCAAGATTTCGATCAACGCGCATGAACCGGTCAAGGACACCGGTCTGCGTCGGACCTATCCCAACTGGATGACCCGCGAGGGCGCGCGTGGCATGGAGTTCAACGCTTGGGGTACGCCACCCAATCCCACGTCGCACATCCCGACCCTGGCATTCACACGTATGCTCGCGGGGCCGATGGACTTCACGCCTGGCATCTTCGATCTGACGCCCAACGAGAACCCTCCTGTGCGTCAGGATATGCCGCGCGGCGCCCCCTCGAACCGTCCACAAACGACTCTGGCGAAGCAACTGGCGCTCTACGTCGTGCTTTATTCGCCGCTGCAAATGGCTGCCGATCTGCCGGAGAACTACGAAGAGCGTATGGAGGCCTTTCAGTTCATAAAGGACGTGCCCGCTGACTGGGAAGAGAGCGTCGCGCTCGAAGGCGAGGTTGGCAAGTATGTTGCGATCGCCCGGCAGGAGCGCGGCGGGGCAGACTGGTTTCTCGGTGCGGTTACCGATGGAACACCGCGCGATATAACACTCACCCTCGACTTTCTTGAGCCCGGCGCGACTTACACTGCACAGATATATCGCGACGGTAGCGAGGCGCATTGGGATACAAATCCATATGAAATCATCATCGAGACCCGCAAGATCGAGGCTGGCACGACCATGACGCTGCCGCTTGCATCGTCCGGCGGGGCCGCGATCCGCTTCATCAAGCAATAGCCTCGGGACAACTCCTCCGCTTGGTGCTTTACATCAGCAATACACCTCGATAGCAATGAGTCTGATAGGAGGCACATTGCTATGCTCGAACTGCGGAACGTCACGCATGTCTATTCCAACGGAACGCGGGCGCTCGATGATGTTACGTTGAGCATTCCCAAGGGAATGTTCGGATTGCTCGGTCCAAATGGAGCGGGCAAGTCGACACTGATGAGGACGGTGGCGACGCTGCAATCGCCGACCGCGGGCAGTATCACGTTCGATGGGCTTGATATTCTCGCCGAACCTGAAGAGCTACGCAAACGGCTGGGCTACCTTCCGCAGGATTTTGGGGTGTATCCGCGCGTTTCAGCCTATGACATGCTCGATCACATGGCGGTGCTGAAAGGCATCGGGTCCTCGAAAAAGCGCAAGGATACGGTCGAGACGTTGCTTGCCCAAGTAAACCTTTGGGATGTCCGCAAGAAAGCGATTGCCGGCTTTTCTGGCGGGATGCGTCAGCGTTTTGGAATTGCTCAGGCACTTATTGGCAATCCCGATCTCATTATCGTCGATGAGCCCACTGCTGGGCTCGATCCGGAGGAGCGCAATCGCTTTCTTAACCTGCTGGCAGAGATTGGCGAGAACGTTGTGGTCATCCTATCGACCCATATCGTCGAGGATGTCGCAGACCTTTGTCCACGTATGGCGGTGATCGTCGAGGGCGAAATCAAGCTCGAAGGCGCACCAAAAGACCTGATCGAGAGATCGCACGGTACGATCTGGGCCAAGACGATCGAGCGAGATGAACTCGAAGCCTATCGCAATATGTATGAGGTGATCTCGACCCGACTTTTCGCAGGTAAGACGATCGTCCATATCCGGTCCGACTTCGATCCCGGCGATGGCTTCTCCGCCGTCGATGGCGGACTCGAAGACGTCTATTTCTCCACTCTCGCTACAACGCGACGCAGCGAGACCGGCACCTCGGCAGCGGCCTGAGCCAGGTAGGGGAGCAATAAGCATGTTCGCCAAGATCACAGCGTTCGAGTTTCGGTACCAATTGCGCAATCCGGTGTTCTGGGTCGCGACGATCCTATTCTTCCTGCTCACTTTCGGGGCAGCGGTTAGTGAGAATATCACGATCGGCGGCGGCGGTAATGTAAACGCCAACAGCCCGTCAGCGATCCTGCAGACGATGCAGCTTCTCACACTCTTCTACATGTTTGTGACGACCGCTTTCGTCGCGAATGTCGTGGTGCGCGATGAGGATAGCGGCTTCGGACCGATGGTCAGATCAACGCAAGTGAGCAAGTTTGCCTATCTCTTCGGACGTTTCACCGGTGCGTTTGCTGCAGCATTGATTGGTTTTCTGGTCGTGCCTTTGGCGATCTGGATCGGTTCGCTAATGCCTTGGATCGATCCTGAAACGCTTGGTCCTAATGTTTTCTCTCACTACGCGCTCAGTTTCCTTCAATTTGCCGGGCCAAATATCCTCCTGACCAGCGCGCTGTTTTTTGCGGTGGCTACGATGACCCGGTCGATGATGTATTCCTATGTCGCGGTAGTGGGCTTCCTGGTGCTCTACATCGTGCTGATCTCGATGGTGCAGCAAGAACCGGACTTGCGCGATTTCTCCAGCCTTGTTGAGCCATTCGGGTTAAGCGCGGTGGCGAACGAGACGCGCTATTGGACGGCGGCTGAATCGAATACGCAACTGCCTGCTTTCAGCGGCGCTATTCTACTCAACCGCCTGCTTATGCTCGCTGTCGCATTGGGTGCGTTGGCGCTTGCCTATTGGCGGTTCAGCTTTGCCGAGAAAGGTGTTTCGAAACGTAAGATCAAGCAGATGGAGCGGAAGAGTCAAAGGCTCGCCAAGGTAGAACCGCGCCGAGTTGATGTGCTGCCTGGTGCTGAGCCTGACAAGGCAGGTTGGGCGCGGCTCCTCACGACAACAAAGTTTGAAGTTTCGCAAGTCGTGCGCAGTCCTGCTTTCTTCGTATTGCTGCTTGTCGGGCTGTTCAACAGCTTCGGCGCGCTGATGTTTCAGAGCGATGCCTATGGCACGCCTTCCGTGCCTGTGAGCTTCTCTTTGATCGGCCTATTGCGCGGGACCTTTGGCATCATCCCGGTGATCATCGCGATCTACTATGCAGGCGAACTGGTATGGCGTGATCGCGACCGCAAATTCCATGAAGTGATCGACAGCACCTCACTGCCGGGCTGGGCCTACATGGTACCAAAGACGATCGCGGTGACGTTTGTATTGTTTGCGACGCTGCTGATCTCTGTCCTCTCCGCGATGGTCGTCCAGATGATCCGTGGGTACTTCAATTTCGAGTTCGAAAAGTTCCTCATGTGGTACATCGTACCTGGCACGGCAGATATCCTGCTGATCGCAATACTCGCGGTGTTTGTGCAGGCATTGAGCCCAAACAAGTATCTTGGGTGGGGCCTGATGGTGCTCTACATCGTCGGTACTATCACCTTCAACAGTATCGGGCTGGATCATCCGTTGTTGCTGTACGGTACCACCGGTGTTGGTCCGGTATCCGACATGAATGGCAACAATGTCTCGGGTACGCTTGAATGGTGGCTGAGGCTTTATTGGGGTGGCTTGGCGCTGGTTCTCGCAGTTCTTGCTCACCTCATATGGCGACGCGGGACAGAGACCCGGCTGATGCCTCGGCTTAAGCAATTGCCGCGCAAGTTGGCGTCACCTGCCGGTGGCCTCGCATTCACCGGAATTGTGGCAATGATTGCGACGGGCGCATTCCTTTACAATCAGATGAATGTCCAGAACACCTATCGCAATCAGGATGCGCAGGAGAAGCTGCTCGCCGACTATGAGAAGAAGTACCTCGAGTACGCGTCGCTCAAGCAACCTTCGCTGACGGATGTAACACTGACGGTTGATATCTTTCCGTCAGAGCGCCGACTTGAGGTGCAGGGCGAGTATCGCATGGTCAATGATACCGGTGTACCGGTTGAGACACTGCATGTCCGCCTGACGGATCCGGACACCAAGCTGATCAGCGTCGCGATTCCAGGAACTTCGCTCGAAAGCGATGACGAACAATACCAGCACCGCATCTATCGCTTTGACGAACCGCTCGCGCCGGGTGAAGAGACGACACTGACCTTCGCCAGTCGACGCTGGCATAAAGCGTTGAGCACCACTGGCTACGGCACGCGATTGGTTGAGAACGGAACCTTCCTCAACAACGGCGAATTCGCGGTGCAGGTCGGAATGGATCGCAACGGCTTGCTGCAAGATCGCGCGACTCGTCGTCGATATGGGCTGGAGCCTGAATTGCGTCCGGCCAAGCTGGAAGATGAGAGCGGGCGTGAGCGTAACTATGTTGGCAATGCCGATTGGGTGAACTCAGACATTACGATCACAACTTCCGCCGATCAGGTGCCGATTGCACCAGGTTCCAAGATCTCCGATGAAGTGCGTGGTGACCGCCGGACTGCCCGGTTCCGCTCGACCGCACCTGTCCTCGGTTTCTTTTCTATCCAGTCAGCTGATTACGAGATCGAAACACGCGAGGCCGATGGAGTCGAGTTGCAGGTGTTCTATGATGAGAAACACCCTTTCAACGTCGAAAGAATGCTCGATGCGATGGAGGCTTCGCTTGGCTATTACCGCGCAAACTTCGGGCCGTACCAGTTTGACCATGCCCGCGTGATTGAGTTCCCCGGCTATGCCAGCTTCGCGCAGGCATTTGCCGGAACGATGCCCTATTCCGAAAGCATCGGCTTCCTAGCCAGTGTCGCTGATGAAGGTGATATCGACTACGTCAGCTACGTTACGGCGCACGAGGTCGCGCACCAATACTGGGCGCACCAGCTGATCAGCGCAGACCAGCAGGGCGGCACAGTCCTCGTTGAGACGATGGCGCAATATTCCGCACTGATGGTGATGAAACAGATCTACGGCGAGGATCAGATCCGTCGCTTCCTGAAATACGAGCTCGACAGCTATCTCGGTGCGCGAGGCAGTGAGGCTATCGAGGAATTGCCGCTAGAGCGTGTCGAAAACCAGGGCTACATCCATTACCGCAAGGGTGCGGTGGTGATTTATCTCTTGCAGGATCGGCTGGGCGAGGATCGCGTGAATGAAATGCTGCGCGGGCTGCTCGATCGTTATCGCTTCAAGAGTCAGCCGTACGCAAGCTCCACCGACCTCGTCGAAGGGTTCATGTCATTGGCACGCAACGATGCCGAGCGGGATCTGGTGCGAGACTTGCTGCAACGGATCACGGTCTACGATCTCAAGGCCGAAACCGCTGTAGTTCGCGAACTCGATGATGGTCGGTTTGAAACCACGCTGACGTTCGAAACGACCAAGTTCTACGCCGACGGCGAAGGGCGCGAGACAGAGGCGGAGCTGGCCGATGATATCGAGATAGGACTGTTCACACAGCGTCCCGGGGATGGGGTTTTCGAGGCGGAGAATGTCGTCCTTCTCGAACGCCGCCCTGTAACGTCAGGCTTGCAAGAGATCACTTTGGTGACCGATGAACGCCCGGCCTGGGCTGGGATCGATCCCTATAACAAGTATATCGACCGCAACTCCGATGATAATCTGGTCCAGCCGGAATCTCTGTGAAGGTGATCTCGTCCCGGCCAGCTGGTTCGCACGCTTCGCAGCCATAGCCCGACAGGGCGCGCAAGATCGGGCGCCAGCATTGCGGACGCCTGCGGCAAGTGTTTCACCACCCGCCGAGTCTCAGGCCAGCGTTCATCCAGCCGCCTACGCTGTTCTGAACCGGTATTGACGACGATCGTCAGAGGCAGCGCAAGTTCAAGCGCCGCAAATACCCGCTTCTGCGCTGGCGAGGCAAGCGTTCAGGTGCAATGACATACTGGCGAGAGAGTGCGGAGTCATTGCCACTGGTGATATCGCGGCAGACAAAACCCGTGCCAACCAAACCTTGGTAAAGCCGTGCAAATACTGCTCCATACCAGCGATATAGCGTCAAGCGCGGAGTGGTTCGGTCACCAGCGGCCTCCCGGTCAATCGAAAACCGCCATGGCCCATCCGGCGTGAAATGCCCTGCTCCCACGAATGTCCAGGCATGATGCTTGATCGCGCGCATCAAAAGGCGGGCAGCGAGACTGGCCGGCAGCAAGCGTAACAGCAGCCGCACAGGCGCAGGGATCCGGTTGGCTATAATGTAGTCAGCTGTCCCATATCCTGCCTCGATTGCAATCGCTGTGGCTTGGTCAGACGCCCGCTTGGCTAGCACCTCATGCAGGCGGATTGCTTCGCGCTCGGCAATCATCTCAAGCCCGGTGGGCAGCACGCCGATCCCTGCCTCCGCCAGGATCGCGTTGGTGTTGTCTCGACCCAGATTTCGCTCCATTGCCGCCGCCATTTGCAGCACTGCATTGGGGCCTATCAAGGCTGGCGGTTTGACCGCGTGACTGTCGACCGTAAGGGTGCGCTCAGCGAACATCGATCCGGTCCCGCGCGCGCTGCTCCTTCATCTGTTTGCGTACGGCCTCGCGACGTTCCTGAGCACGCGCAGCGCGATCCGCAGCGGTATCCCAATCGGTCGCGGCCTCCTCAGCGGCAGCGCGACTTTTGTCAAAGTGGAAGTCCACCTTTTTCTGCGTTTGCGGCCCCCAATACCCCGCCTTGCCAAGATCATAGAAGGTGCGTTTGAAACCTGCCCGCAGGAACGCGTAGAGGCACCCCAGCAGGTAACGCCGCCGGAATCCCGTGCCCCGCCATGGGTAGTGGAACAGCGCCTTTTGCATGTAAAAGCGGCGGTAATTCTTCATCACGCCGTTCAGCAGTTCGCCGCGCTCCATCTCTTTCGGCTTCATGATAGGCGTGACGAAATTGTACTTGCTGAAATCGTGAATCTCGACCTGATCCTTGATCTCCTCGAACAGAGGTGTGAAGGGCCACGGCGTATACATCGCCCAGTTGGCCAGATCGGGCTGCCAGTCCCACGCCATCTTGTAGGTCTCTTCGAGCGTTTCCTCGGTCTCGTTATCCAACCCGACAATGAATTGCGCCTCTACGAAAATGTCGGCTTCCCGCAGCAGGCGGATGGCGTTTTTGTTCTCGTCGACCTTTGTTTCCTTGTTGAACCGGTCGAGCTTCATCTGAGCAGCCGCTTCGGTGCCGAGGCTGACATGGACCAAGCCCGCCTTGCGATAGAAGCCCAGCAGCTCTCGGTCGCGATAGATATCGGTGACGCGGGTGTTGATGCCCCATTTCACTTTGTCGGGCAGGCCGCGATCAATCAGTTCCTGGCAGAACTCGATGAATTTCTTGCGGTTGATGGTCGGTTCCTCGTCAGCGAGAATGAAGAAGCCGACTCCGTGATTCTCGTGCAGATCCTCGATCTCGTCGACTACGTCCTTTGGGTCGCGAATGCGGTAATCACGCCAGAACTTCCACTGCGAACAGAACGAGCACGTGAACGGGCAACCGCGTGCCAAATTGGGGATCGCCACTTTCGTGTTCAGCGGCAGGTATATGTACTGGTCCCAATCGAGGATGGTCCAATCGGGTTTAAGCGTCGACATGTCCTTTACCGTGTCTGCTGCTTGGGTCGCGATGATCTGATCGCCGTCGCGGAACGCCAGTCCCTTGATCGCTGCGCGGTCCGCCGGCCAACGCCCTTCCTTGATCGCAGTGAACAGCTCGACCGCAATTTCCTCGCCCTCGCCACGCACGATTACGTCGATATGCGGGGCCTCCATCAGCACCTGCTTGTACATGAAAGTCGCGTGCACACCGCCTAGCACCCGGACCGCCTTGGGTGCGATATGCGCAGCGATCTCTAGCACGCGTTCGGCGGCATAGATTGAAGGGGTGATCGCGGTGGTGCCAACCACATCGGGCTTCAACTCGGCTATCCGCGCCTGCAGGTCTTCGTCTGAAATCTCTTCGGTCATGGCATCGATAAAGTGGATGTCATCGAAGCCAACTTTCTTGAGTGGCCCTGTAAGATAGGCAACCCATGCGGGTGGCCACGTGCCTGCGATTTCCGCTCCGCCTGAGCGATAGTTCGGGTGAACAAACAAGATTCGCATGGGTTGGCCCCTCGGGATCAGAAGTTGCAACGCGCCGTGACTGTTCACGAAACTGAAGGGAAAGCGAGGCGGCTGCATTGCGCCAGATCAAATTCGGGATCGTTGGGGCGGGGCTCTGCGTTGTGTTCCTTGAATTCCAACTGTCCGGCCGCACATTTCTGCCATGTCATCTGACCCCACCTTCATCTCCCATCCAAAGGTCAAAGTCTGGTTCGATGGCGCCTGCCCGCTGTGCCAGCGTGAGATCTCGCTGATGCGGCGGCTCGACACGGAGGGGGCGATTGATTTTGTCGACGTCTCCGACAATGGCGACCCATCCTGCCCGATCGATCAAGCGGAGTTGCTCGCACGGTTTCATGCAGAGGAAGACGGGAAGGTGTTGAGCGGAGCAGCGGCTTTCGCAGCGATGTGGCGAGCCATCCCTAGCATGCGCAGGCTTGGGTTGATGGCGCGCAACAAGACGGTGCTGTGTGTTCTCGAATGGCTGTATGTTCGGTTTCTTAAGATCCGTCCGCGTTTGCAGAAGCTGGTGAGCTGACGCGATAAAATCTCTTGCTCGCAGGGCGCGCATCGGCTCAATCTCCGTATGAAGAGAAGACGGAGAGGACACCCGATGAGCTATTTCGGTGCGATGCAGAATGAGATCTACAATGCCGGTTTGAGCGGCATTCTGCCCGACTATCCGGTGGATTTCGCGACACTGGAAAAGCGCGCGCACGAAGCTCTCGGACCGATGATGACGAACTATGTTGCGGGTGGATGCGGTGACGAGCACACGCAAGACACCAATGCGAGTGCGTTTCATCATTGGGGCATGATCCCGCGCATGATGGTCGATTGCAGCGAGCGCGACCTGTCGATCGAGTTGTTCGGGCAGAGATACGACACGCCGCTGTTCATGGCTCCGATAGGTCTTAACGGAGAGGCATCGTCCGACCGGCATGGCGATATCGCTGCGGCGCAGGCGTCGGCGGCGACGGGGGTTCCGTTCTGCGCTTCGACCCTGTCCAACGATCCACTCGAGGATGTTTTTACCCATTGCGGCGATACGGCGCCGTGGTTTCAGCTCTACACTTCGCGCAATAAGGACGTTGCCGAGAGCATGATCAAGCGCGCCGAAGACGCCGGATACAAGGCGCTGGTCGTGACGCTCGATACGTGGGTGACCGGCTGGCGTCCGCGCGATTTGAATGCATCGAACTTCCCGCAGCTGCGCGGCAAGGTTTTGCAGAACTACATGACCGATCCCGAATTCCTCAAGCTGCTGCCCAAGCCGCCGGAAGAGGACATGCAGACCGCCATAATGATCTGGGCTGCGACCTTCGGGCAGGTGCTGACTTGGGAACATATGAAATGGTTCAAGTCGGTCACCGACCTTCCGATTGTTCTCAAGGGTATTTGCCATCCCGAGGATGCGAAGTTGGCGGTGGAGCATGGTGCGGACGCAATTTATTGTTCCAATCATGGTGGGCGACAAGCGAATGGCGGCATCGCGACTATCGATTTGCTGAGTGACGTCGTTGCTGCTGCTGGCGATATGCCGGTTTTGTTTGACAGCGGCGTTCGATCAGGCACCGATGCGGTCAAGGCATTGGCCCTTGGCGCAACGGCTGTGGGTGTTGGTCGACCCTACACATACGGACTGGCGCTAGGCGGTGCGAAGGGCGCTGAGTGGGTGCTCCGATCAATCCTGGCCGAGGCCGATTTGCTGATGGCGGTCAATGGGTATCCAACACTCGAAGCGGTGCGGGAAGCCGGGGCAATTCGCACCGATCATTAGATATCGCCGCATCGCGACGAACATGTAGATTGTATAGAAACGACATTTTTGACTCAGTTTTCCACAGAACCGGTGTTAGCTTACTCATCTAACAAATTGCGAATCGGGGACGTGATACATGGAACGACCGACGATCAGGTCCAGTGGTCCAGACGCAATGGGCCGCACTGTCTGCTTGAACGATGAACTCTCACGCCGCGCGCATTACGGCCGAATTCGACCAATGCGCCGGCGCAGTTCGATTTGGCGGATGCTTTCACGATGGATCGCTCGCTGATCATCTGGGCTCCGCTCTTCAAGCCGCCGATTTGCCGACCGTGACCAGCTTTGTCTCGGTGTAGCCGAGATAGCCTTCGACGCCGCTTTCCGAGCCGAAACCACTGTCACCGGTTCCCCCAAAGGGCGTCTCTGGCGATCCAACTGCGAAGTGGTTGATGGCGACCATGCCCGCCCGCAACGCTCGCCCCAGATAGTGGCTCTCGTCGAGCGAAGATGTAAAGGCGTAAGCTGCCAGACCGTAGCGCAGCGAATTGGCGATGCTCACTGCGTCGGCGATGTCATCGAACGGCACGATGCCCGCAATCGGCCCGAATGGTTCTTCGGTCATCAGACGACTGTCGGCAGAAGGTCCAGCAACCACGGTCGGCTGGAAGAAATGTCCCGGGCCTTCGATCGCCGAACCACCCGCAACGATTTCGCCGTGCTCACCGCCAAGCGCGCCGACAAGGTCCTGCATCGCTGCGACCCTGCCTGCATGGGCAAGAGGACCCATCGCGACTGTGTCATCGCTGCTCGCGTCACCGACCGTGATGTCCTGTGAGCGCGCCGCGAACTCGCTCACGAACCTTTCGTAGATTCCGCGAGCGACCAGAAACCGGGTGGGCGAGACACAGACCTGCCCCGCGTTGCGGAACTTGGTCGCGACGCAGGCTGCGATCGTCCGCTGGAAATCGGCGCTCTCGCCAATCACCACCGGAGCATGGCCGCCCAGTTCGGCGGTAAAGCGCTTCAGGTCTTTTGCCGCAAGTGCTCCAAGATGCCGACCCACTGCCGTCGAACCGGTGAAACTCACCTTGCGAGTGATCGGCGCGGTAATCAGGTGTTCGGAGATTATCGCCGGGTCGCCATAGACCAGGTTTATGACGCCCGCTGGCACACCAGCATCGACAAAGCACTCCACCAGCATCTGCGCCGATGCCGGGGTCGTTTCGGCAGGCTTCAGAATGCATGAACAACCCGCGGCCAGCGCGCCCCCCAGCTTCTTTGCCGGGAGATTGATCGGGAAGTTCCATGGAGTGAACAGCATTGCCGGACCCACAGGCTCCTGCGTCACGCGCTGTTCAAGAAGATGGGGCCCGCGCACCGGGACCAATCGGCCACCCTGTCGCTTCGCCTCTTCGCCGAGGAAGTCGATCAGGTCAGCCGCGTTGGTCGTCTCGCCCAAGGCCTGCGCATGTGGTTTGCCCATTTCCAGCGTGACGACCCGAGCGATATCAGGCGCGCGTTCTCTTAAGAGTTCCGCTGCCCGCCTGATCACACGAAAACGCTCGATCGCCGGGGTATGGCTCCAGATCGCGAAGCCCCTGTCAGCCGCTTCCAATGCGGCATCGAGCTGCTCTGTCGAGGCCTTGGGGCATTGGCCGATGACCGACTCGGTTGCCGGATTGGAGACCGGCATGGTTCCCGCTCCGCCATCGGCTATCCACTCGCCGCCGATCAGCATTTTTACAGTTGGGTAGTCGGTCATGTTTGCGGTCCTCGGTCCCTCGAAGTTGACAAAGTTGACACTGCGTCAACGACTGTTTCTGGTCATAAATATTTATAAAAACTAGAAATTATGGCCTTCGACGAAGTTGACACACAGGCGCGAGAATTGGCTTCTTTCGGGCCATCGACATCGCTTCGCACTGGCATGGATTTACGGTAGTAGGAAAGCCGCGCGGACCCAAAGGGATTCTCTGATCCGAGCATGCTTGCTTGGGATTGTAACTTTGTTTCGTGCCGATTACCGAATGGCACCCCCCATCGCAGGAGCGAATCATGCTTGTCGGCGTCCCCAAGGAAATCAAGAACCACGAATATCGTGTCGGTCTTACACCTGAATCGGCGCGCGAATATGTCGCGGCCGGGCATGACGTGATTGTCGAAACCGGCGCTGGGCGGGGCATCAGCAAGACCGATGAGGACTATGCCGCCATTGGTGCCGAGATCGTCGATACGGCGGCTGAAGTGTTCGCCCGCGCCGACATGGTGGTGAAGGTCAAGGAACCGCAGCCAAACGAATGGGTGCAATTGCGTGAAGGGCAGATTCTGTTCACCTATCTTCACCTTGCCCCAGATCCCGATCAGGCGCGCGGCCTGATTGAGTCGGGCGTGTCGGCGGTGGCCTATGAGACCGTGACCGCGCCCGATAGTTCGCTTCCGCTGCTTGCTCCAATGAGCGAAGTGGCCGGGCGTCTGTCAATCGAGGCGAGCGCGCATTCGAGCCACGCCAATAATGGTGGGCGGGGCATCCTGATGGGTGGCGTGCCCGGTGTGCTGCCAGCCAAGGTCGTCGTGATCGGCGGCGGCGTGGTCGGCACTCATGCGGCGCGCATGGCAGTGGGGCTTGGCGCAAATGTTGAAATCCTCGACCGCTCGTTGCCGCGCATCCGTGAGCTTGATGAGTTGTTTCAGGGTCGGGCTACCACGCGCTACTCCAATGCCGGCACAATCGAGAACGCGATAACCGATGCCGATGTGGTCATCGGGGCCGTGCTGGTGCCGGGCAAGAACGCTCCGCGTCTGGTGACGCGTGAAATGCTCGGTCTGATGAAACATCGTGCCGTCCTTGTTGATGTGGCGATCGATCAGGGCGGTTGTTTCGAAACCTCCAAACCGACCACGCATGAAAACCCGACCTATCTGGTCGACGACATTATTCACTACTGTGTCGCCAACATGCCTGGCGCGGTGCCTCACACGTCAAGCTACGCGCTGAACAACGCAACGCTGCCTTTCGGATTGGCCCTGGCCAATAAGGGATTGAAAGCATGTGAGGATGATCCGCACCTCGCTTTGGGACTGAATGTCCATGCCGGAAAGATTGTAAATTCTGCAGTAGCCGAGAGCCTAGGCTTCGGTTAGTTGCGTGGAATCGAACATGTGATGTGCGCGTTTCGAGAGTAAATCGACGCAATGCCTCCTATATCAAAGGCGCCGATAGAGACCTGATCAGGGCGCTCGACATGGGGTCGAGTAGAAGGGATCAGGTCACTTGAGAGTGACTCATGAAACATGTTCATCCAACCCCGTTGGTCCGGCAGGTCAATCGGGATGCGGATCTCGAAAGTCACGTCGCGCCTGTAACGCGCAGCGACAAGATCGCTTTCCGCTTTGTAAAGCTGCTGCGCTTTTTCGCCGATACTTTCTTCGCCAGACGCTATGGCCACCGCGCCGTGGTGCTCGAAACCGTTGCGGCCGTTCCTGGCATGGTCGGTGGGCTGTGGCAGCACCTCACGGCTTTGCGCAAAATGCGTGATGACGAAGGTTGGATTCGTACGCTGCTCGAAGAAGCAGAGAACGAGCGGATGCACTTGATGACGTTTATCGAGATCGCACAACCGAACGCCTTTGAGCGGTTCCTGATCGCGGCGGTCCAGATGGTGTTCTACAACCTTTATTTCTTCCTCTATCTGTTCGCGCCGCGCACAGCGCACAGGGTGGTCGGGTATTTCGAAGAGGAAGCGGTCATCAGCTACACCAGCTATCTGGCTGAGGTTGATGCCGGGCGGCACGAAAACGTTCCCGCGCCGCAGCTGGCGATCGACTACTGGCAGCTCCCGCAGAATGCGCGGCTGCGTGATGTGATCATCGCTGTTCGCGCTGACGAGGCCGAGCACCGGGATGTGAACCATGGCTTTGTTGATGAGCTGGATGCCCGCAAGGCACATCGGATGATTGATCACACCGCGGATGCTTGACCTGATCCGCTCCCCGTGCTGCGCAGGGATGAGCAGTCACGGGGAGGGACCCAATGAAAACAAGCGCCGCAGTAGCGTTCGAAGCCAAGCAGCCGCTTGAAATTGTCGAGCTTGATCTTGAAGGCCCCAAGGCAGGCGAAGTCCTGGTCGAAATTATGGCGACCGGCATCTGCCACACTGACGCCTACACGCTGGACGGTTTCGACAGTGAAGGCCTCTTCCCAAGCATTCTTGGTCATGAAGGTGCAGGGATCGTGCGCGAAGTCGGCGCCGCTGTCACCAGCGTTGCGCCGGGGGATCACGTCATTCCGCTCTACACGCCAGAATGCCGCCAGTGTAAGATGTGCCTTTCGGGCAAGACCAATTTGTGCGGTGCAATCCGCGAGACGCAGGGGCAAGGACTGATGCCTGATGGCACCTCGCGCTTCTCGTACAAGGGTGAGACGATCTACCACTATATGGGTTGCTCGACCTTTTCGAACTACACCGTGCTGCCCGAGATTGCGGTGGCGAAAATCCGCACCGATGCCCCGTTCGAAAGCGCCTGCTATGTCGGCTGCGGGGTCACTACCGGTGTAGGAGCGGTTACGAACACGGCCAAGGTCCAGCCCGGCGACAATGTCGTTGTGTTCGGGCTCGGCGGAATCGGGCTGAACGTGATTCAGGGCGCAAAAATGGCGGGGGCCGACCGGATAGTCGGCGTCGATATCAACCCGGTTAAGAAGGAGTGGGGCGAGAAGTTCGGCATGACCGACTTTGTGAACCCAAAGGAGACTGCGGACGTGGTCGGCCACCTCGTCGAAATGCTCGATGGCGGCGCGGATTACTCGTTCGACTGCACCGGCAACACAGATGTCATGCGCGATGCCTTGGAGTGCTGCCACAAGGGCTGGGGCACTTCGATCATCATCGGCGTCGCCGAAGCCGGCAAGGAGATCGCGACCCGGCCTTTCCAGCTCGTCACCGGGCGAAATTGGCGCGGCACTGCTTTTGGAGGAGCGAAGGGGCGCACCGACGTGCCCAGGATTGTCGACTGGTACATGAGTGGCAAGATCGCGATCGATCCAATGATCACCCACACTTTGACGCTGGACGAGATCAACACAGGCTTCGATCTGATGCATTCCGGCGAGAGCATTCGCTCGGTAGTAGTCTACTGATGGTAGGCAAGATCAACCTAGCCGAGAAGTTCGCGCTATTCGACGAGCATTGGGCGCCGCGCATAGCCGGTCGCTACAATGATAACGAGGTGCGCCTCGCCAGGGCATCGGGCGATTTCCAATGGCACAGTCATGAGGGCAGCGACGAACTGTTCCTGGTCATCGAAGGCGAGCTTCAAATGGAGTTTCGTGACAGGGTGGAGGTCATCGGACCCGGCGAGATGATCATCGTGCCTGCGGGTGTCGAGCACTTCCCGCGCGTGCCGGAAGGCGAAGTGAAGATGGTGATCATCGATCCTAAGGACACGGCCAACACTGGTGATCCCAGGACTGCATTCACCGCTATCGAGGTGTGAACATGCTCGAAATAGTAGCTGAAGTCCGCGCGCATGGCGGAAGCCAAGGGGTCTATAGCCACGCCTCGCAAACGACTGGCACCACGATGACATTCGCCGTCTTTGTGCCCGACCATGCGTCGGACGCCAGGCTGCCGGTTTTGACCTACCTTTCCGGCCTGACCTGCACGCACGCCAATGTCATGGAGAAGGGCGAATATCGCGCCGCCTGCGCCGAGCATGGCATCATCTTCGTTGCCCCTGATACCTCCCCGCGCGGTGACAATGTCCCGGACGCAGCGGACGAATACGATTTCGGCAAGGGTGCGGGCTTCTATGTCGATGCGACCCGCGAGCCTTGGTCCAGGCACTATCGCATGTGCTCCTATATCGAGGACGAACTGCCCGCGATCATCGCTGCAGAGTTTCCAGCGGCCATAGACAGACAGGCGATGACCGGACACTCAATGGGCGGGCATGGTGCGCTTACCATAGGATTGCGCAATTCGGACCGCTTTCGCTCGGTCAGCGCCTTTGCCCCCATCGTTGCACCGTCACAGGTGCCGTGGGGCGAGAAAGCGCTAGGGCGGTATCTGGGAGACAGTCGCGAAGCATGGCGCGAATACGATGCGGTTGCGCTGATAGAAGACGGGGCGCGGCTGCCCGAATTGCTGGTCGACCAGGGCGTGGCGGACAACTTCCTTGAAGAGCAACTGCAGACCCACCGCCTCGCAGAGGCCTGTTCCAAAGCCGGAATCGCTGCCGATATCCGCATGCAACAGGGCTATGACCACTCCTATTTCTTCATTGCGACCTTCATGGCCGAGCATGTCGCATGGCATGCGAAGAGGCTGAAAGCTTGAGGAAGGGCGGGAATGCGCGACGAACAGGGGCTGTATGACGATCTGCGCGCCCTAGGCATCGCGCATCGCGTGCACGAGCACGCAGCGGTCTTCACCGTCGAGGAAAGCCGCGCGATCAAAGACGATATGGCCTGCCTGCACACGAAAAATCTGTTCCTCAAAGATGCGGGCGGCGTATTCTATCTGCTCACCGTCCCAGCTGAGGCGCGGATCGATTTGAAGCGCGTGCCTGAGCGATTGGGGTGCAAACGCCTGAGCTTTGGGAAGCCTGACGCGATGGAGCGGCTGATCGGGATCACACCCGGCTCGGTCACACCGTTGGCGATGATCAACGCTGCACCGGACAGCCTCACACTGGTGCTCGATGCCGCGCTGGCAGGCGATGAGCCCGTCGGCGTCCATCCCCTCCGCAACACTGCGACGCTCACGTTGGCCGGGACCGAAATCCTGGCGCTCGCGCAGCACTGGGGGCACGCTCCGGTGGTATCGGACCTGCCCAAAATCGAAGTGGGTTAGGCCTTCACCACCGTCTGTTCGATGCTTCCAAAGATCGAATGGTTGTCTTTGTCGCGCATTTCGACCTTCACGGTATCACCCGGCGCCATGAAACGCGTCGAAGGCTGGCCATCACGGATTGTCTCGATCATCCGGATTTCGGCGATGCAGGAATAGCCAAGGCCACCTTCGGCAACCGGTTTGCCGGGATCGCCGTCCGGGCCTTTGTTCGAGATCGTGCCCGAACCGACGATCGAGCCTGCACACAGCGAGCGGGTTTTAGCGGCATGCGCGACAAGCTGAGCAAGGTTGAATGTCGCGTCGATGCCCACTTCAGCGCGGCCAAAAGGCTCGCCATTGTAATCGACCATCAACGGCAGATGGACGAGCGAATCCTTCCATGCGTCACCCAACTCGTCAGGCGTGACCGCGACAGGTGAGAAAGCGCTGGCAGGCTTGGACTGGAAAAAGCCGAAGCCCTTGGCGAGTTCGCCGGGGATCAGGCCGCGCAGGGACACGTCATTTACGAGCATGACGAGCTTGATGTGTTTCGCCGCGTCCTCGGCGCTAACGCCCATCGGTACGTCGTCTACGATGCAGGCGACTTCGCCCTCCATGTCGCAGCCCCAAGCGACATCACCCAGCGGGATGTTGGCGCGGGGAGGGAGGAAACCATCGCTGCCACCCTGATACATCAGCGGATCGTGATAGAAGCTCTCGGGTACCTCGGCGCCGCGGGCCTGCCGGACCAGCTCGACATGGTTGATATAGGCGCTGCCATCGGCCCATTGATAGGCGCGCGGCAGCGGTGAGTGTGCCTGTCGTTCGTGAAAGCGCTCGCATGGCACGGCTTCGTGCTCAACATCGCGGGCCAGCACTTCGAGTTCGGGCGCGATCCGTGCCCAGTTATCGAGCGCAGCCTGCATGGTCGGCGCGATGTAGCCCGCCGCGCAGCAGCGGGTGAGATCCTTTGAAACGACGACCAGCTTGCCGTCGCGAGTGCCATCGTTGAGCGTTGCGAGTTTCATGAAGACCTCTCTGGATTATCGTTCTGGTTGTCCGGATGCGCGCGCTGGAAGGCGGGTAGGGCGAGGCATGCGGCCTCGATCCGGGTTATGCGCGGGCTGGTCGAAAGATCGTATTCGAACCGCCGCGCATTGTAGAGTTGGGGCAGCAGCACAGTCTCGAACAGGCCGGGTGCATCGAACAGAAAATCGTCGGTGCCCAGTTGCGTGAGCCGTGTCTCGACCGGCTTCAAGGTGCGCGCTAGCCAATGGCAATACCACTCGCTGATCTCGTCCTGCGACTTGCCGTATTCGTCCTTTAGCCACTTGAGCACCGGCAGGTTGAGCGGGGCATGCAGCTCGGTCGCGATGGCATAAGTCAGCTCGCGCGCGGTGTAGCGCTGTTCGAGATCTGCGGGCAGCAGCGGCCTGTCCGGATAGGCTTCGTCGAGCCATTCAATCAGCGCCATCGACTGCGCCCGGTCGCGGCCATCGGCCTCTAGCATTGGCACCGAAGCAAACGGGTTGCGTGACGGGAACGCCTCGCCCTTCTGTTCCGCCTTGAGCAGGTTCACAGGCACGTTTTCGTATTCCAACCCCTTCAGCTCAAGCGCGATCCGCAGGCGGTAGGAGGTGGAGCTTCGGTAGTAACCGTGGAGCCTCATGCGAAACCCTGTGTGGATGTGCCTTTGGCATCCGTCGGAGGCTTGTGCCGGTGGCTACGGCCCACAACAGCATCGCCCTTGTCCATCAAAACGCAGAGATCCCCGTAATCGCACGGCCGAGGATGAGCGCGTGGACATCATGTGTGCCCTCGTAGGTGTTTACCGTTTCAAGGTTCACCGCGTGGCGGATCACTTGATACTCTTCGGAGATACCGTTGCCGCCATGCATGTCGCGCGACTGCCGGGCGATATCGAGCGCCTTGCCGACATTGTTGCGTTTCACGATGCTGATCATGTCCGGGGCGAAGCGGCCTTGGTCGATCAGGCGCCCGACGCGCAAGCTCGCCTGAAGGCCAAGCGCGATGTCGCTCATCATGTCGGCGAGCTTTTTCTGGAACAGCTGTGTTGCTGCGAGCGGGCGATCGAACTGTTTGCGATCGAGCCCATATTGACGGGCAGCGTGCATGCAGAATTCCGCCGCACCCATGGCGCCCCAACTGATGCCGTAGCGGGCACGGTTGAGGCAGCCGAAGGGGCCTTTCAGCCCCTGAACATCAGGCAGCAGCGCGTCAGCGGGCAGCTTCACATCGTCCATCACGATCATACCCGTGGTCGAGGCGCGCAAGCTGATCTTGCCTTCGATCTTTGGCGCCGAAAGACCTGGCATGCCCTTTTCGAGAATGAAGCCGCGAATGCCGCCGCCATGCTCTTGGCTCTTGGCCCAGACCACAAATACGTCAGCAAATGGCGAGTTTGAGATCCACGTTTTGGATCCAGAGATCACGTAACCGTCGCCATCCTTCTTGGCGACTGTCTTCATTCCCGCAGGGTCCGACCCTGCGTCTGGCTCCGTGAGGCCAAAGCAGCCGATAAGCTCGCCTGAGGAAAGGCCCGGAAGATACTTCCGGCGCTGCTCTTCGGAACCGTAAGCGTAGATCGGATGCATTACGAGGCTCGACTGGACGCTTGCCATGGAACGATAACCGCTATCGACACGCTCAATCTCACGGGCAATCAGGCCATAGGCGACATAACTTGCACCAACGCCGCCATATTCTTCAGGGATCGTTGCGCCGAGCAGCCCGGCCTGACCCATAAGAGGGAAGAGCTCGGGAGCAGACGTCTCGTTACGATAGGCTTCGATAACGCGCGGTTGCAGTTCGCTCTGTGCGAACGCATTCGCGCTGTCGCGGATCATCCGTTCGTCCTCGGTGAGCTGAGTTTCGAGGTCGAACGGATCCTCCCAATTGAACGGGACGATCCCTGACGATGCGGATGACGCGGACGTGCCAATAGGCTGGGGGGCGTTCACTGGTTACTCCTGAAACTTGTCTGTGGCTCATGTCGCAGGCTTGATCGCGCGCCGCAAGAAAAAGGCGAGCCCAAGTCCGCCTTATTCATGCTCGATCATGATCGGCGCGGAGCATTACCCGTACGCCGCCCGATTGAGGTATGATCAGGCCGCTTGCAGAACCTTGTTTACGGCGTCCAACACATCGGCTGGCGGGCACGGCTTATGCAACGTCATCGCCTTGGGAAAGTGCGCCTCGACCTCTTCGCGGATGTGACGACCCGAGTGGAAGATCAACGGTACGCCCTCCTCGGCCAGTTTTTGCGCAAGCGGGTAGACGACGCCATCATTGAGCTGGATATCAAGGATTGCCAGATCAGGCCTTTCCTTTTCGAATGCCAGCATGGCAGAGGAAACACCACTATGCGGGCCTTCGACTTCAAAGCCTGCCTCAGCAACAGTCTCACATAGATCGAATGCGACAATCAGTTCGTCTTCGGCGACCAGGATTTTCTGGGTCATGATGTCCTCTCCACTCCTCGTCTACATGCATAACACAGAATAGGCTGTGGCGCGTCAATTTACTCAACCATTTTGGCCAAATCTTGCCGCGAAGCCAGATTCATCGCCCGCTGCCAACAGCTTGGCTTGTTCGACCCAACTGTCTCTGGTGATCCGGCCCTTGAACCGTCCGAGCATCGAATCGATGCGTTCGATGTCGGCATCGGTCCATGCTGCGATCTGTGCGAAGGAGGTTATTCCCTGCTCGGCGAGCATCGTTGAGAGCTTCGGGCCGAGGCCTTTGATCGTTGTTAGATCGTCAGCCTGTACAGTCGGTGTTGGTGTTTGCGCCGGCGCCGGTGCCGGAGCGGGAGCAACAGTAGGGGTCGGTTCGGCCACCGGTGTTGGCGCTGGTGCTGGTGCTGGTGCAGGAGCAGGCGCTGGTTCAATCTTCGGCGCTTCGACCGCCGCAGGCGTGTCAATCAATGCTTGATTGCGCTGTGCCGGCGGGGCTCCTTCGTCGAGCACATCGCGCTTGTCCCGCGAGACGACTGTCGTGGTGCGGTTGGCAAGATAGTAAAACGCGACGAAAAGCAGCAGCACCGCCAGGCCTGCCAGAATAAACGGAATGGCTTCGTTGAATGTCATGTAGGCAAACCTTTTGAATGAATCGACTTTGGGCGCGCTTTAGCAGCGGCAATGCCGGTCACCCAAGCCTTTCCGTGCCCGAAAAACCAAACGGCCGACGATGCTGTGGAAAGCATGCCGGCCGCCTGATTGCAGATGCCAATGGCGTGGCGGGTCAGCCGCCTTTCATACCTGCGGCCAGCGCGTTCAGCTGCAGGAATTCCTGCCGCCAGTAATCGCGCTGACGCCCGGCGAGCGCGCCAACATCGTCAAAGTCAAAGTCGCGCATCTTCTCGTCACCGCGGAGGATCTGACCAAAAGCCGCAACCGCGGTGGCAAAGGCAAAATCACCCTGTGGTGCCTTGGCTCGGCGCAGTTGGTCGCTGGTGACGACATAGTCGATCAGCCTCGATTTGCTGCCATTGGGAAGCTTGTAGCGCAGCTTCACATGCGCTGCCTCGGCCATTCGGCGTGAGGCTTCCGCAGAAGGCCGGCTCTCATAGCGGCGCGGTGCGATCCAGCCTTTCATGCCCGCCGGGACCACTTCGTAGATCGCCGTCACCTGATGCCCGGCACCGATATCGCCCGCATCGACCTTATCGTTGTCGAAATCCTCCTCGCGCAGCGCCCTGTTTTCGTATCCGACCAGGCGATATTGTGAGATCACCGCCGGGTTGAACTCGACCTGGATCTTCACATCCTTGGCGATGGTGAACAGGGTCGAGCTCATCTCGTCGCCCAGCACCTTCTTCGCCTCGAGCGCGCTGTCGATATAGGCGTAATTACCATTCCCGTGATTGGCGATCTGCTCCATCATCGCTTCGTTGTAATTGCCTTGGCCAAACCCCAGCGTGGTGAGCGTTATGCCGCTGTCGCGCTTGTTTTCGATCAGCTCGACCAGCGCATCCTGATCGGAGACACCGACGTTAAAGTCACCATCTGTCGCGAGGATCACGCGGTTCACACCGCCCTTGATGAAGTTGTCTTCGGCAATGTTGTAGGCAAGCTGAAGACCCGCTCCACCCGCGGTCGAGCCTCCTGCTGACAGCTCATCCAGTGCACGGCGGATCTTGCGCGTGTCGCTGGTGGGTTCGAGCACAAGGCCAGCAGCCCCGGCATAGACCACGATCGAAACCCGGTCGCGCGACGACAGCTCGCCCGCCAGACCCGACAATGCCGTCTTCACCAACGGCAGCTTGTCCGGATCGTTCATCGAACCCGAGACATCCATGAGGAAGACGAGATTGGCAGGCGGACGCTCGGCAGCCGGGATATCGTAGCCGCGCAGACCGATCCGCATCAGATATGTATCCTCGTTCCACGGCGTCGTTGCGACATCGGTGGTGACGGTGAAGGGCTGCGAGCGGTCGCGTGGGCGATCATAGTCGTAGCGAAAATAGTTGATCATCTCCTCTGTTCTGACGGCGGCCTGCGGGGGCAGCATGCCCTGGTTGAGGAACCGGCGGGTATTGGCATAGGCGCCAGTGTCGACATCGACCGAGAAGGTGGAAACCGGCTCGTTCACGGCCAGCTTTACCGGAGAGACCTCTTCGCCATCATACCGTTCGCGACTTGGTTCGCTTGGCACCACTACCGGCGGTGCGTACATCATGTCCGCAGAGGCAACACTTTCGTAAACTGCTCTGGCCTGTGCTGGAGCGTTGGCGGCCGGTGGGGCAGCGTCGTAGGCGGGCTCTTCGATATCGACTGAGGTCATGCGCTCTACCGCCTGACTTTCCCTGCCGCTGTCCGAAGTGCTGCACGCCGCGAGCAGAGCGACATGTGCAATCGCAACTCCTCCGAGTATGGCGAATTTGCGCCTTTGAGACTGACCTTGCGAAAATCCTTCATCCGGCATTTTCATCCTCCTTTTTCGTCGTCGGGAGCGCGTCCGAAGGCATCAAATCCAGCTGCTATGTTCTGCTATTACGTATCCGAGATTATCTGTCCTGCCGCCTGACGCGATAGTGTTCCCCCGTCTTACCCCACCAAGAGATGTCCCATTTGCGAGGTGAACGGTGCATGAGTTGCGATGTGCAACGCCTTATTTTTGCCATAATTAGGACGCGAACGCGCTATTTGCTGGCGGAAGCCGGCTCTTCAGGGGTGTCCGGTGTAACGTTTTTGCGGAACAGCACTCGGTCTTCCTCACCAAAACCGCGTTTCCAGATCACGAAACCATAAACAGCCAGGATCGCGGGTACGCCAAACACCAGCTCTACCCATTCCGGCAGCAGCGTTGCGATAAATCCGATGATGACTGCAGGCGCGGCGGCATAGACGAGCGCCCAACGCCAGTTACTGACCGGTGCCTTTAGCAGTGTCTTCAGGACCAGCGCCTTGACCACGCTGGAGACGCCGAGTGCGAGAAAAAGGGCCAGCGCTGCCCCTGCCGCCTTGAACCCGTCATCAAGGCCAAGACGCTCGGCTAGAAGGATGAACCCGATCGTCAGCACACCCTGAAGCATAATGACACCGACTGAGATCGCCAGGTTTCGCTTGCGCGCAATATAGACCAGCACGCTTTCTGAAACGACTGCCATCGACGCGATCACTTCGGCGGCCAGTAGGATGGCAAGCGCACCGGTACCGCCCACAATAGCGGGTCCGCCAAGGCCCATCACCGCCTCGCCTGGGATCGCGATGGCCAGCGCGATGCCCATTTGCAGCGCGATTATCCAGAACCCTACCTGCCTGACCTGCGCCGCAATGGCGGCGTGGTTGCCGATTTTCAGGTTCTTGGTGATGACCGGCGACAGGATCGGCTCAAAGCTGGTCTTCAGCTTTTGCGGCACACTGACGATTTCCTTGGCGAAAAAGTAGATGCCGACCGTCCCCGCGGTGGTCGACTGGCCAAGCAGGAACACGTCGAGCAGGCGCGTGCTGCGTTCGATCACATCAGCACCGATCAACGGCAGCGCCCGAGCAGTCATCTTGCTAAGATAGCGCGGGCGGGGACGCCAGCCTTTTGGCAAGCCATAGGTGCGCAGAAACGACCAGAGCGCGGTCAGCAATGCGGCGTAAATCGCGGCAAGGTAGGCCAGCGCGAGGCCGCCTGCGCTCACCACGGGAACGAAGAACAGCGCGCCCACGGCAATCGACTTGGTCCAAGGCTCGACGATCGCTCGCGCACGCACGGTGGTAGCGATATCATAGCGGTAGGCCTGGGCCGCGAGCAGAATCTCTGTCAGCGCAAACGCGGGGATCGCCGCAATCATCCAGATGTCGAAGTCACTGTTCGTGCCACTTGGAAAGATGATGAAGGGAAAGACCAGCAGTATCGTGCATGCGGCAAACGAGAACAGCAGCGAGGTCAGCATCCCGTCAAAGACGAGATTCGAGGGCGTATCTTCGTCGTCCTGAATGCCTTCGGTCAGGCGTTGTGCCAGCCCGCGCTTTTCACCCAAAGCGCAAATTAGCGCGAAAAGCTCGATAATGACGAAGGCGGCTGCAAAGCGGCCCATTTCGTCGACCCCGTAGAGACGGTAGCCGATAAAGAGGAATGGTATTCCGCCTAGCGCCCGGATGATGAAACCGAGCGTGTTGGTGCGCCCACCCTTGGCCAGGGTGGCCATGTCGTCCCCGCCTTTCGCGGGTTCGGGCTGGCCGGGCGGTTGGCTCATGCGCGCGTGTTGACCCGTTCGGCCTTGAGCGGGCGCGCGAGCAGCGTTGCGACGACTTGATGCGGTGGTTCGCCTTCAAGGATGGCATTGACCGCGAAAACGATCGGCATGGCGATGCCGCGTTCCTCGGCAAGCTTGGCAAGGACCGGCGCGGTGTGCGCGCCCTCTGCTACAGTCTTGCGGTCGGCCATCAATTCGCTGGCGCTTTTCCCCGCTCCCAATGCCTTGCCAAGCGAGAAATTGCGGCTCGATGTCGATGAGCAGGTTAGCACCAGATCGCCAAGACCACACAGCCCCGCAAGCGTTTCGGCCTTTGCACCCAAAGTCTCGCCGAAGCGCAGCATCTCGGCATAGCCGCGTGCGATCAGCGCAGCGCGGGCGTTCTGGCCCAGTGCGAGACCATCGACCAGACCGCAGGCAATCGCGAGCACGTTTTTGATGGCGCCACCGATTTCCGCGCCGGCTACATCGTCAGTATAATATGGGCGGAAGGCCGGACGGGCGATGGCAGGCGATAGGCGCTCCCACTGCGCTTCGCCGCCGCCGCAAGCAAGCGTGACAGCCGTAGGAAGACCGTCGGCCACTTCATGCGCGAAGGTCGGGCCGGACAGCACCGCGATGTCGCTGTCGGAGCAGGCTGCGCGGGCGAC
Organism: Pseudomonadota bacterium; assembly: GCA_039195235.1. GTDB lineage: Bacteria > Pseudomonadota > Alphaproteobacteria > Sphingomonadales > Sphingomonadaceae > Erythrobacter. Next base: position 23,695 of record JBCCVO010000012.1, on the reverse strand, counting down.
GTCGTTCATCAAACGTCCGGTGCCCGCCTCGATTCCCTTTGAACAGAGGACAAGATCACGCGGCGATTGTGGGAGCTGTGACAGGACCTTGCCGAGCACCTGCGCAGGGGTAACGCCAAGCACCATGTCGAGCCGTGCGATCTCCGCAAGGTCGCCGGTTGCGCGGATATTCGCGGCGAGTTTTGCGCTCGGCAGATAGGTTGGGTTGCGATGATTGGTGTTGATCGCTCCAACGACCTCCGGCTCGTAAGCCCACAGCACCACGTCGCGTCCGTCGCTTGCCAGCATCTGCGCCAGCGCCGTGCCCCAGGCACCAGCGCCGATCACGCCGATGGTTTGCTTTTCGCTCATGCCTTTACCCCTGCACCTCGGACGGCTTCGGCTGACGGGTCAAGCGGCCAGCGCGGCCGCGCCTTTATGTCGAGCGGATCGGCTTTGAAAGTCTTTTCACCGCCAGCAATGCGCTCACACCCGGCCCATGCGATCATAGCGGCGTTATCGGTGCAAAGCGCCAGCGGCGGCGCGACGAAGCGCATGTCGTGCTGCGCCGCGAGCCGCTCCAGTGCCGTGCGAACCGTCTGGTTTGCAGCTACCCCGCCAGCGACGACGAGAGCGGGCATCGCGCCCTTCTTGCGCAAGGCAAATTCGAGCCGGTCGATCAGGCAATCGACTGCGGCCTGCTGAAAGCTCGCGGCGATATCCTCCGCGCGATGCTCGCCGCTGTCCGCCGCGCGAGAAACGGCGCTTTTGAGACCAGCGAAGGAAAAGTGCGGTTCCTTCGATCCCTTCAAAGGCCGGGGAAGCGGCACGGCATGCGGATCGCCTTCTTTCGCCAGTCTTTCAACCGCCGGGCCGCCCGGATAGCCCAGGCCGAGGATCTTGGCGGTTTTGTCGAATGCTTCGCCCAGCGCATCATCGATGGTCGTCGCAAGGCGGCGGTATTCGCCTACGTCTTCAACCGACAGGATTTGGCAATGCCCGCCGGACACCAGCAAAAGCAGGTAGGGAAACTGCAGCTCCGCATCTGCAAGGCGCGGGGAGAGGGCATGGCCTTCGAGATGGTTGATCGCCAGCAGAGGTTTGTCCGCCGCCATTGCCAGCGCCTTTCCGCTAACCAGCCCGACCATCACCCCGCCGATCAGTCCCGGCCCGGCGGTAGCAGCAATCGCATCGACATCGGCGAGCGTCAGCCCGGCATCGTCCATCACTGCCTCCAACATCGGCGCAAGCCGCTCTGCATGGGCTCTGGCTGCGATTTCGGGAACGACGCCGCCATAGGGCGCGTGCTCGGCTTCCTGCGAAGCGATCCGCTGGGCCACGATCTCGCGTTTGCCGGTCACGAGCGCGACGGCAGTCTCGTCGCAGCTCGATTCGATCCCCAGCACCAGTTTCGGCGCATCCGTCGATGGTTCAGGATTGGTGGACATGCCCGTCATCGCGCTTTCATCTAGTCTATGTCAGGGCTAGGGCAAGGACACCGATGAGTAACTCTACACAGGACAGTTCGCCCGCCAGCGTGAAAATGCGCTTGGGAACGCGCAATTCACCGCTTGCTATGGCGCAGGCGGTTGAGACGCGTGTGCGGCTTTGCGCTGCGCATGGTTGGGCTGAGGATGAGGTCGAACTCGTCCCTGTCATGGCGAGCGGGGACAAGGTACTCGACCGGCCCTTGGCAGAGATCGGTGGCAAGGCTCTCTGGACCAAAGAGCTTGACGCATGGCTCGCCGAGGATCGGATCGATGCGGCGGTGCATTCGGCGAAGGACGTTGAGACCATCCGCCCTAATGAGTTTCACTTTGCGGCCTTCCTGCCGCGCGCGGATCGTCGTGACAGTCTGGTCGGGGCAGACAGTATTGCCGACATTCCTGATGGCGCCACCGTTGGCACCAGCGCGCCGCGACGGGCCGCTCAACTGCTCAATCTGCGACCCGACTGCAAAGTGGTGACTTTTCGTGGCAATGTCGCGACGCGGCTTGGCAAGCTGGAGGCGGGTGAGGCCGACGTGACCTTCCTTGCAGCAGCAGGGCTGGAACGGCTGGACCAGTCCGCTGTCGGCGCGCCATTGGACGAGAGCGACTGGATACCGGCGGCAGCGCAGGGCGTGATCGCTCTGGAATGTCGCGTCGATGATGCAGAGGCGACCGCTGCTTTGGCAGCAATCGACCACACCCAGACTCGCGCCGAGCTTGAAGCAGAACGCGCGCTGCTCGCCGAGCTGGGCGGCAACTGCCACAGCCCGGTTGCGGCGCTGTGCCAAGGCGACGCCGACAACCTCTCCATGCGCGTCGCTCTGTTCAGCCCGGACGGCATCGAACGGGTCGAGGGTGAGGCAAGCTTCGCGCCCGGCGATCATGGAGCGGTTGCTGCCTTGGCCGCAGACCTGCTCGACCGGGCGACCGCCGGGATACGCCCGCATTTCCGCGCCGCTGGATGAGACCCGTAATCGCGATCCGGCCCGAGCCGGGGCTTTCGTCCACGTTGGAACTGGGCCGCGAACTGGGTCTGGCGATCACCGGAGCGCCGCTGTTCGAAATCCGCCCGCTGGCGTTTGATTTGCCCGATCCTGCACTCATTGACGCGCTGCTGGTCGGCAGCGCCAATGCCTTTCTCGGCAACGCAGGCAACCTCGCTCGCCTTACGGATAAGCCGGTCTATGCGGTCGGCAGGAATACTGCCGAAACTGCCCGAAGCGCCGGTTTCGAGATCGCCGCAATTGGCTCCGGCGGGCTGCAAAAGGTGCTGGATCAAATCGCTCCGCCGACGCGTCTCTTGCGCATCGCCGGCACGGAGCGCGTGCCGCTGACCCCGCCAGACGGCGTCACGATCGAAACCGTTACAGCCTACGAAAGCGCGCCATTACCGCTAGATCCGGGCCTGCTGAAGACTCTTTCGAGCACGCCAATCGTCTTGCTGCACTCTGCCGCAGCGGCACGACATTTTACCAATGAATGCAATCGTTTAAGACTACGAATCAACCAGATTGAGCTTGCAGCGCTCGGCCCGAGGATAGTTGAAGCGCTTGACGAACCATGGCGCTCTATCCACGTTTCATCGCAACCGACGGACCGAGATCTGCTGGAAATGGTCCGAGACCTGTGCGAATAGTATCCTAAACAAGCTCTCGCGCCATCACGCGTGAACAGGGTCGCAGAACGGATAAAAATGGAATCGAAATACGGTAGCCGCCGCAAAGGCACCTCAAGCAGGGGCTTTATGCTTGCCGCACTTGCATCATTTACCGCAGGCGGCCTGCTAGTGGGCTATATTGTCTGGTACAATGTGCGCTCCGATGACCGCCAACAGGTAACCAGCGAACCCATCGCCGCCGTTGCCAGCCCGAGCGCGACCAACACCGCGCCGCTGCCCGAACTAAGCCCGACGCCTACACCGATTGCGGATGCAATCGACGCGATTGAGGTGGAGAATGCCGAAGAGGCTGTCGAAGCGGTGACACGTGTGGCTGAGCAGCAAGGGGGTCTCGACCAACGCCTCGCCGCCGCTGAGCAACGCCTCGCAAGGCTTGATCTGCAGGCGCAGGCTGCCGCCGGCAACGCTGCACGCGCCGAAGCTTTGCTGATCGCGTTCGCAACCCGCCGGGTGGTCGAGCGCGGGGATGAACTTGGTTATCTTGCTGACCAGCTGCGTCTGCGGTTCGGAGATGAGCGTCCCAATGCGGTCAATACGATCATCAACTTCTCGCGCCGCGATCCGCCGCTGCGGCTGGATCGCCTGCTGGCGCGGCTTGATGGGCTAGGCCCGCAGCTTGGCGAGCGCGGCGATGGCCCTTCTTGGGCGACTTTCCGCCGTGAGCTGGGCGAGTTGTTTGTAATCCGCCGCGAAAGCACTCCGTCGCCTCAGCCCGAACGGCGGCTTGAACGGGCGCGCTATGCGCTTGAGCAGGGCCGCTATGACAATGCGATTGACGAGGTTCGCAACATGCCGGGCGCGCAAAGGGCAGAGGCATGGATCGCCGATGCCGAAGCGTTCCGCGATGCGATGCAGGCGCTAGAGAACATCGAGACTGCAGCGGTGCTCGACCAACGGGGTTTGCGCGACGGGGTCGGCAACCGCGTCCAGCAGCCGAGCCCGGTCGATAGCGTCAGCGAAGACTAGGTTGCGCTAGGCTTTCAGCAGCTCCGGCAGGTCGCCCGAGATGCCGCGTGCCTCGTCCATAAAGAACGTCTTGAGTGGACTAGTGCGCTGCACTGCCGACATGCCCAGACGCCGTACCGCCGACGCAGCCGTGCCAGGAACACCGAACAGCCGCGTCAGTCCGTCCGTCGCCAGCGCAACCATGAAACTGTCGAGGCCGCGCCAGTTCTCATAACGCTTGAGCAGTTGATGATCGCCCGGATCAAGCCCGATCCGCGCGCCATTGGCCAGAACCTCCACCAGAGCCGCCGCATCGCGCAGCCCGAGATTTAGACCTTGCCCGGCAATCGGATGGATGCCGTGCGCGGCATCACCGATCAGCGCGAGGCGTTCATCGGTGATCTTCGCCGTGTGGTGGAAGCCGAGCGGCCACGAAGACCGTGCCCCGACGCTTTCGACCGTTCCAAGAACATCGCCCATCCGCTTTTGCACTTCGGCCAGAAATGCCCTGTCGCCGAGCTTCATTACCCCAGCGCCATCCTCTTCGGACACGGTCCACACGAGCGAGGAGCGATGCGTGCCATCGGCATCGTCGTTCATCGGCAACAAGGCAAAGGGGCCAGCTGGGTAGAAGATTTCCCACGCGACATTGTCATGCGGCTTGGAATGCGTAAGGCCGGCGATGATCGCGCGGTGATGGTAGTCCCACTTGGCGACGGTGATCCCAGCCTGTTCGCGTGTCGGAGACTGACGACCTTCCGCAGCCACCATCAGACGGCCTTTCAGTTTGCGATCATCGGCAAGTACCGCAGCGACGCCGAATTCATTGCGCTGACGCTCTGTGATTTCGGCCTTGGAAACCCAGTTGATCAGCGGCTCTTCCGCAGCAGCCTCGAAAAGCGCGAGCCGCAATCGACGGTTGGGGAACATCCGCCCCAGCGTGCCTTCGTGCTCCTCTGGCTGGAAATCCAGTCGGCCCGGCTTGTTCTGATCGGTCACGGCGATGCTGGCGATGTCGCAGGCGAATTTGTCGAGCCCCGCGGCAATTCCGATATTGCGGAACAGGTGCCAGCTTGCTGTCGAGATCGCCGTGGCGCGGTCGTCGAAACCTTCTTTGGTCAGTTCGGTTGGATCGGCGCGATCGATCACGTGGCTCGACATGCCCTTTTTGGCCGCTGCCAGCGCAAGAGTCATTCCAACTAACCCCCCGCCGAGGATCAAGAGGTCGCGGGTTTCATTGCTCATACATCACCTTCTTCGCATCGATTGCGAAAGCCATGTGTCCGCCCTAGAGGTTCGAGCGTGATCGAAGCAAGAATGTTCCATTCCTTGAAGGCCCTGTTGTTCGCATGCGTTTTTGCATGCGTTGCATTATTGGGCGCTCTTGCCGCTGCCCATGCGCAGGAAGATGGCGTGGAGACGCAAGCCGCGCGCACAGCGACCTTCGGTGACAGCAATATCGGTGTTCAGCTGCTAGCCGATGGCATGCCGCAGCCGGGCGAGGAATGGATGCTGGCGCTGCGCTTTACGCCTTCAAGTGAGGAATGGCATGGATACTGGTCCAATCCCGGTGATGCGGGGCAGGGGATGCTGTTGGAGCTGGGCCTGCCGGACGGGTGGGATATGGGTGAAGCGCTCTACCCGGTGCCTCAACGCCTGTTGATCAGTGATTTGATGAACCATATTTACGAAGGCACGTACGCGGTGCTGGTCCCGGTACAGGTGCCCGAGGATGCGGTGATAGAGGGCCTCCCGACAGAGGAAGGTTATGTCGAATACCTCGCCTGTACGGACCGGGTGTGTGTACCGCAGGATGCGGTGCTGAGCATCGGCGTGGGCGGAGACTTCGCACGCTGGCGGGCGGAAGTTGCGCCTTTGCTGGATTCAACGGCGGCTTTCGAAGTGACCGACGCGACGCTGCGACTGGGCATCCCGCTGCCTGAATCGGTCTGGCTCGAAAATCCGCATGTGTTCGTCTCGAACCAGCGGCTGGTGCAATACAATGCTCTCCAGACGTTCACCCGCAATGACGATATGCTGGTCGCGGAGATACCCCTGTCAGGTGGCGGGGAGGCGGAGGGTGTTTCAGGCATCTTGTCCTTCGGTGACAATACCGGTGTCCGCTTTATCGCTGAACCCGGAGAGGTGCCTACAGGCGGCACTATGATCGCTGGACCAGTCGGTACGAACACCCCGCCGCTTTGGACGCTGATCCTTGGCGCGCTCGCAGGCGGCTTGATCCTCAATATCATGCCATGTGTCTTCCCGATCCTGAGTCTCAAGGCGCTTTCGCTGGCTCGCGCAGGCGAGAGTGAGGCGCAGGCGCGGGGCGAGGGGATCGCTTACACTGCGGGCGTGGTGCTCGCCTGCGTGGGGCTGGGCGCGCTGATGTTGGCTTTGCGGGCGGCGGGCGAGCAGGTCGGCTGGGCGTTTCAGTTGCAGGAACCGGGCGTCGTCATTGTCCTGCTGGTGCTCGCTACCATGATCACCGCGAACTTTGCTGGCGTGTTTGAACTGCCCTCGATCAGCCTTACCCAGAGCGGAAAGCCTGGCGGCGCGTTTGCAACCGGGCTGCTCGCCGCATTCGTCGCGACGCCTTGCACCGGGCCCTTCATGGCTGCAGCTCTGGGTGCCGCACTATTGCTGCCCGCACCGCTCGCGCTTTTGCTGTTTGCGATGCTGGGACTTGGCCTGGCGCTGCCTTTCCTGCTCATCGGGTTCGTGCCTGCTCTGCGCAAGATGCTGCCCAAGCCGGGCGCATGGATGGACACGTTGAGGCGGGTCATGGCGATCCCGATGGGGCTGACCGCGCTGGCGCTGATATGGCTGACTGCGCAGATTGGTGGGCGCGGATTTGCGCTATTCGCGCTGGTGATGCTGATGGGTTTAGTTCTGGCGCTGGGCGTCGTCGGACGGCTGCAAAAAGCCGGCAAGATGGCCTGGCCGGCTTTTGGTCTCGTCGCTGCGCCATTCGTGATCTTCGGTGCGTTTGCACTGCCGTCCAGCTTCGATCCGCGATCGCGCGATGCCTCCGAATCCCTGCTCGCCCCGCGTGAGTTTAGTGGTGAAGCGCTTGTCGAGGCGCGCGCAAGCGGACAGCCGGTATTTCTGTGGTTCACCGCCGACTGGTGCGTCACCTGCAAGGTCAATGAAAGCGTTGCGATTGAGCGCAAAGTTACCCGCGATGCGTTTGCGGAAGCGGGCGTTATCGCAATGGTCGGCGACTGGACGGTGCGTGACGAAGCAATCACTCAGTTCCTGACCGAGCATGGTGCCGCCGGTGTGCCGCTTTATCTGTGGTACGATCCGGACGTCGGTGAACCCGAGCAGTTACCTCAGGTGCTCACCACCGACATGCTCACTCAGCGGGCTCAGAATTCCGGCACTGTGCGACAAGCTGCATCGGCAGCGGGCTTGGATTGAGCGTTACCATGCCAGCTCCCGGAATCGTCGCGGTCAACTGACGTGGCCCCGCGAGCGGCTCCCAATCGTTGTCCTCCGCCGCGATCTCGCCCAGCCAGATTGACCGCCCTGAGACTTCGGTTGCGTCCACTTCGAGCCGCCCGATATGACCGTTCCCAACCAGCGCAAGAAACGCGCCTGCCCCCTCATCAGCAGGCGAGTTGCGGGTGATGCGCAGCTTGCGATTTTTTTCGTCGCCAACGCAGGCAAGCGCCATCAGCTGTTCCTCACCGGGAATGCCATAGATGATGCGCTGGGGCTCGGCGCTCTGAGCCCAGACCGCGCCCTTTGTATCGGGCGAGGGTAGCGGAGCCGAGGCAAAGGTGGGCTCTGCCTCCGGCAGAGGGCGATCGAGATCCGCGTCCGTCGCAGGAGGCTTGCACGCGGCGAGCAGAAAGGTGCCCGCGATCAGCGCTTTCCTCACGGTTTTCCGCCCATCCGTTTATACCGTGTCTTGCCATAGCGCGTCTTGCGCGTTCCCGGCCTTCCTGCGTCCGAGCGACCAACCTTGGGTGCCTTCTTCTGCTCGTCGGGCAGTCCCAGCTCGTCATTCTCCAGCCGTCGGATTTCGTCGCGCAGTCGGCCTGCTTCTTCGAATTCCAAGTTCGCTGCTGCATCACGCATGCGTTTTTCGAGGTCTTCGATATAGGCCCGCAGGTTGTGGCCGACGAGGTTGTTGACCTCATCGTCACCGGTATCGACCACAACGCCATCTTGCGAGGCGGTGTGTGCGACGATGTCGGCAATGTCGCGCTTGATGGTTTGTGGCGTGATGCCGTGTTCTTCGTTGTACGCTTCTTGCTTGGCGCGGCGGCGGTCGGTTTCGGCGATCGCGCGTTCCATGCTGCCGGTGATACGATCTGCATAGAGGATCACCTTGCCATCAACGTTGCGCGCTGCGCGGCCGATCGTCTGTACCAGAGAGGTCTCCGAGCGCAGGAAGCCTTCCTTGTCCGCATCGAGGATCGCGACCAGCCCACATTCGGGAATGTCGAGACCCTCGCGCAGCAGGTTGATTCCAATCAGTACGTCATAAACGCCCAGCCGCAGATCGCGGATCAACTCGATACGCTCCAGCGTTTCGACGTCGGAGTGCATATAGCGGACCTTCACGCCTGCCTCGTGCATGAATTCGGTCAGGTCTTCGGCCATCCGCTTGGTCAGCGTTGTGACAAGCGTGCGATAGCCCTTTTTCGCGGTGGCGAGACATTCCTGAATGCAATCCTGCACCTGGTCTTCGACCGGGCGGATTTCGACTGGTGGATCGATCAGTCCGGTGGGTCGGATCACCTGCTCGGCAAATACGCCGCCAGTCTGCTCCATCTCCCAATTGCCCGGAGTGGCCGACACGGCAAAGGTCTGCGGGCGCATCGCGTCCCACTCATTGAACCGCAAGGGGCGGTTGTCGATGCAGCTTGGCAGACGGAAACCGTATTCCGCCAATGTGATCTTGCGCCGATGGTCCCCACGCGCCATCGCGCCGATTTGGGGCACCGTCTGGTGGCTTTCATCAACGAACAGCAAAGCGTTTTCGGGTAGATACTCGAACAAAGTGGGCGGCGGCTCGCCGGGCAGGCGTCCGGTCAAGAAGCGCGAATAGTTTTCGATCCCGGCGCAGCTCCCGGTCGCAGCGATCATCTCAAGATCGAAATTGGTGCGCTGTTCGAGCCGCTGGTGTTCGAGCAGTTTGCCCTCTTCCTCCAGCTCCTTGAGGCGATGTTGAAGCTCGAATTTGATCGATTCAGTAGCCTGTTTCATTGTCGGGCCAGGGGTGACGTAGTGCGAGTTTGCATAGACGCGCACCTTGTCCAGCGAAGCGCCCTTTTTACCTGTGAGGGGATCAAACTCGCTGATCTCCTCAATCTCGTCTCCGAAAAAGCTGATGCGCCACGCCATGTCCTCATAGTGTGACGGAAACAGCTCTAGACTGTCGCCGCGCACCCGGAAACATCCGCGCGCGAAGGCTGCGTCGTTGCGCTTGTATTGCAAAGCGACCAGCTTGCGGATCAGCTCGCGCTGGTCGACTGTATCATCCTTCTTGATGTCGAAGATCATCGCCGAGTAGGTCTCGACCGAGCCGATGCCATACAGGCATGAAACCGAGGCAACGATAATCACGTCATCGCGTTCGAGCAGCGCGCGCGTAGCCGAGTGGCGCATCCGATCTATCGCCTCGTTTACGCTAGATTCCTTCTCGATGTAGGTGTCGGAGCGCGGAACGTAGGCTTCGGGTTGGTAGTAGTCGTAGTAGCTGACGAAATACTCGACCGCGTTTTCGGGGAAGAAGCTCTTGAATTCCCCATATAGCTGCGCGGCGAGGATCTTGTTGGGCGCGAGGATCAGGGCGGGGCGCTGCAATTCTTCGATCACCTTGGCCATGGTGAAGGTCTTGCCTGATCCGGTGACGCCCAACAGGGTCTGGGTCTTCTCATCATCGCGCGCGCCGCCCACCAAATCCGCGATTGCAGTAGGCTGGTCGCCCGAAGGCTCGTAGTCCGAGACGAGCTTGAAAGCCTTACCGCCATCCATCTTTTCAGGGCGGTTGGGGCGGTGCGGGGTGAATTCTTCGCCGGTCTCCGGTTCTTCCAGACCGCGGCGGATGACGAGTTCTGACATGCCTGTCGATATGAGCGCGACCAGCGCTGTTGTGAAGTGCCCTGCAGCCCCCTAGCCTGTCGAAAACACAAGAGGTCGCATCGAATCAAAGCCAGATGAGGAGATGCACTGTGAAAACCTGGATTGTAAGCGCCGCGGCGCTTGGCACGGCCCTTGCGACTGCGAGCATTGTGTCGGGCAATCTCGCCGCGCAGCAGGTCGATGACGAAATGCGCCCGCTGCCGGGCCAATATGCCGCCGATATGACGGTAATCTCGGTCAATATGCCCGATGCACCGCCCGATATTGTCGGGATGATGAGCCAGGTGATGGCGCGCAAGTTCAAGTTCTGCCTGACTCAGGCCGATGTTGATGAAGGTTTTCGCTCGGTCATGAACCGCACGCAGGAAGGTGATTGCAGCTACACCCGCTTTAACGCGGTCGGCGGGCAGATCGATGCAGAGATGACGTGCGATGCTGGCGGAAATCCCATGACCATGGTGATGAGCGGCACGGGTTCACCGACGTCGTCCGACGTGACAATGACGATGTCCGGCGACATGGGCATGGGTCCAGGCTCGATCAAAATGCGGGTCAGGAATGAGCGGCTCGGCGACTGTTGAGGGTCAGCTTGACCGGAATTCTTTCTAAGGGAGATCAGACGATGAAACGAATTGCAGCAATTGCGGCGCTTGGCGTTGCGCTTTCAGCGTGTTCGGGTGGCGACACTGTATCAACCGCAGATGCGGACGCTGACAGCGACGGGTCCGTAAGCCTTAATGAAGCAGCGCAGGTTGCCGAAGCGAGCGGTATCAAGCCCCAACCGGGCAAATATCGCATTACGTCCGACATGGGCGGCATGAAGACCAACGTCGAATATTGTTTGACCCCCGAAGAGGCTGCGGGCGGTTTCGAAGACTTGATGCAAGAGGGCCAGCAGGGCGATTGCAGCTACGAAAAGTTCGAACTTGCTGGCGGAGAGCTTGATGCTCTCCTCGTTTGCGATGCCGATGGCGGTCAGATGCGAATGGCGATGGCAGGTGATGTGTCACCAACCTCGTCCGATCTCGAAATGACGATGAGTGGCAGCATGGGCGGCATGAATGTCGATATGACCATGAAGACGCAGCAGGAACGCATTGGCGATTGCGATGAATAGCTTCGAAGATCCGGCGAAATAAGTCTGCGACCATTATCCGACACAAAGCAAAAGTGATTGCTTCACCGGCTGTTCACAGCTTGGTGTCATTGTGACAGTTCAAATTGACTGTTTCGCTTTTGTGAAGTTCCTTTCGGGAACCTCTGCATCGGATTTGTTGGATAATGGCATCGCGCGCGCCCTTTGCTGGTTTCTCCGCTCTCGCCCTTGGCGAGACTGAGATCGCGCGCCGCATTGCCCTCGCGCGTGAAGAGCGCGCGGAAGAGGAGCATGGAAAGCCCCCTTTGGGCCGACTTGTGGGCGAGCTCGATATTCTTGCTGAGCCTGCCCGCAGGCTCGTCCGCCGGGTCAATGTTCCGCGGAGTACCAATCCGCGTACGATCATGGTGCTGCCGGGCCTTGCTGCGCACCCGCGCAAGCTGCGCTATCTTGCGCGCCATCTCGAACGCGCCGGGCACACTGCGAAACGTTGGGGGCAGGGGCGCAATTGGGGTCCGACGCCTGAGAATTTCGCGCTGCTCGAAGATCGGCTGGTTGCTTTGCATAAGCGCAGTGGCGAACCGATCGTTTTGCTCGGATGGAGCCTTGGCGGGATTTATGCGCGCGAACTGGCGCACCGCCATCCCGAAAAGGTCACGAAAGTCATCACCATGGGTTCGCCGTTCTCCGGCAGCCCTCGGGCCAACAATGTCTGGCGGGCTTATCAGTTCATCACCGGCCATCAGGTCGACAATCCACCGATCGAGGCCGATGTCTCGGCCAAGCCACCCGTGGAGACAGTCGCTTTATGGAGCCCGAACGATAACGCGATCGCCCCGCGTTCCGCCGCTGGCTTGCCCGGAGAGCGCGACCGCGCGATCGCGGTGCGTTGTACCCATCTCGGCTTCACCTACTCCCCCGATGTTATCACGACTGTCCTGACCGAACTTGAGCGCGACTAGCCGCAGCTAACCAATCGCTTTTCTTTTGAAAAAGCGGGGTTACACTGTGCTCTCGTCACCAATTCTCGGATACGGGGTATCACCATCGGTCAGCCCGACAATTTCGACGAGATGTACGATGCGAACGGTCAGACCCGACCGGCGTATGACGAGTATTGCGATTGGTATGAGGATCAGGACAGCCATTGGCTGCGTCGCAAGAATACCGAGGCAGATGAGAGTTTCCGCCGCACCGGCATCACTTTCAACGTCTATGGCGAGGATGATGCCGAAGAACGGTTGATTCCGTTCGATATGGTCCCGCGGATCATCACTGCGCACGAATGGCGCAAGCTGACTCGCGGGATCGAGCAGCGGGTGAGGGCGCTTAACTCCTTCCTTTACGATCTGTACCACCGCCAGGAGATCATCCGAGCAGGGCGCGTGCCAGAGCGGCTGTTTCGCCAGAATGACGCCTGGTTGCCCAACATGGTCGGTTTTACCCCGCCCGGCGGCATCTACACTCATATCGTCGGTATTGATCTGGTTCGAACCGGGCCGAACGAATTCTTCGTGCTGGAAGACAACGCCCGCACGCCGTCAGGTGTCTCCTACATGCTGGAGAACCGCGAGACGATGATGTCGATGTTCCCGGACTTGTTCACCAAGGTTCAGGTGGAGAGCGTTTCAAACTATCCGCGCCGGCTCGCTCGCTCGCTGGCCGCCTGTGCGCCACCGGCGGCGGAAGGAAAGCCAACGGTCGCGGTGTTGACGCCGGGCGTCTACAATTCGGCCTATTTCGAGCACGCATTCCTCGCCGATCAGATGGGTGCTGAGCTGGTCGAGGGCAGCGATCTGCGCGTGGTCAACGGCCGCGTACAAATGCGCACTACGCGCGGCTACAAGCCCATCGATGTGCTCTATCGCCGGGTCGATGACGATTATCTCGACCCGCTGACGTTTGAGCCTGACAGCGTGCTCGGCGTACCGGGCATCATGGATGTCTACCGCGCCGGCGGGATAACTATCGCCAATGCGCCCGGTACGGGCATCTCCGATGACAAGGCGATCTACAGCTTCATGCCGGAGATCGTCGAGTTCTACACCGGCGAGAAGCCACTTTTGCCCAATGTCGAAACCTGGCGCTGTGCAGACCATGACAGCCTTGCCTACGTGCTCGAAAATCTCGCCGAACTGGTGGTGAAGGAGGTTCACGGCTCGGGCGGGTACGGCATGCTGATCGGTCCGACCGCGTCAAAACGTGAGATTTCCAAATTCCGCAAAAAGCTGGAGGCAAACCCCGAAAACTACATCGCCCAGCCGACGCTGTCGCTTTCGACCTGCCCGATCTATACAAAGAGGGGCCTCGCCCCGCGCCATGTCGACCTGCGCCCGTTCGTACTGATGTCGCCAACCGGAATTGATATAACCCCCGGAGGGCTGACCCGTGTGGCGCTGAAGGAAGGGTCGCTGGTAGTCAATTCGAGCCAGGGCGGCGGTACCAAAGATACTTGGGTCTTGAAGGATTAGGGGGTGCTGAAAGACTCATGCTAGGCCGGACTGCCAACGGACTGTTCTGGATGTCCCGTTATCTTGAGCGGGCCGAGAACACTGCACGCCTGCTCGAAGCCGGGCTGCGCATGGCGCTGACTCGCGATATAGCAACGGCTCAGGACGAATGGCGTTCTGTGATTGCCACATCGGGCCAGCGCGCAGCCTATCAGGCTGTAAACGATGGCTACGATGGTATATCGGTATGGAACTTCATCCTGCGCGACAAAGCCAACCCGGCCAATGTCCGTGAGATGTTCGGCGCGGTACGCCAGAATGCTCGCGTTGCCCGCACCAATATCTCAAGTGAGGTGTGGGAAGCTGTCAACGAAAGCTGGATGGAGCTCGATAAGATGCTCGTCCGCCCCGTTAGCCAAAGCGCGGTCGGAGATGTTGTTGCAACCATTCGCCGTGCGGGAACACGGGTTCATGGTACGCTGGACGGGTCCATGCTCCGTAGTGAGGCGTACCATTTCGCCCGCGCAGGTACGTTTCTTGAACGCGGTGAGAGCACTGCGCGCATCCTCGATATGAAGTATTACCTGTTGCTTCCGTCGCTATCCTATGTCGGGTCCAGTCTGGATACGGGACAGTGGGATCAGGTTTTGCGATCGGTCGCCGGGGCGAGTTCCTACACTTGGCTCAACGCCGGTCAGATCGACGCGCGCGGAATTGTGGAGTTCCTCGTCCTAGATGATCGCTTCCCGCGCAGCCTTGCATTCTGCCGCAGGGCACTGCGCACCAATCTGGACGCGCTGGCAAAGCTCCACGGCGATGAGAATCCGTGCAATTCGCTTATGCGCGATGCCGACAATCGCATCGGCGATCTCACTGTCGATGCGATCTTCGAACAAGGCCTGCATGAATTCCTCGTTGAGTTTACGAACCGCAATGCCGCAATCGCAGAGGCGATTGGCGAAGACTTCCGGTTTCTCGCATGAGGTTTTCGATATGAGATTGGCCATCCGGCACCAGACGCATTACGCCTTTTCCGAGCCGGTTGTGCACGCGCTTCAGCGCCTGCGCCTGACGCCCAAGGAAACGCAGGGTCAGCAAATTCTGCACTGGGACATGGAATACGAGAACGCCCATGCCGAGCTTGAGTATGAAGACCAGCATTTCAACACCGTCACTTTGGTCGCGGTCGAGCCCGGCGCGACGGAGGTCATGGTCACGTGCTCCGGTACAATCGATACAGAGGATAGCGCTGGCGTAATCGGTCGCCATTCCGGGCACCTGCCGCTGTGGAGCTTTCTTGGCCAGACTAGGCTCACCAAGCCGGGGCCGAAAATTCGTTCGCTTATTCGGGATATTCCCGGTCCCGAGAACGGCGCGAAGCTCGAATATCTGCATGCGCTTTCAGCGCGTGTTCTTGAAGGTGTCGCATATCAGACCGGTACGACCGAAGCCGGAACCACCGCTGAAGAAGCCGCTGCGAACGGGGCGGGCGTTTGCCAGGATCATGCTCATGTCTTCATTGGTGCTGCCCGTGCGGTCGATATCCCCGCGCGCTACGTCAGTGGCTACCTGATGATGAACGACCGGATCGAACAGGAAGCGAGCCATGCCTGGGCCGAGGCGCATATTGACGGACTCGGTTGGGTCGGTTTCGATATCTCGAACGGGATAAGCCCTGATCCACGCTATGTCCGCGTTGCAACCGGGCGCGACTATCGCGATGCGGCTCCTGTCACCGGAATCAGTTTCGGCGCGACCGAGCAGTTGCTGACAGTCGATGTCGCTGTGGAACAGCAGCAGGTCCAGCAATAAGCTTTCCCCTGCGTCGCGCTTCGGCTAGCGCTCCTCTCCCCCTGGCTTTGCGGAGATGTTGTATGACCTATTGTGTTGGCATGGTGCTTGAACAGGGTCTCGTCCTGATGAGCGACACGCGAACCAACTCGGGCGTCGATAACATCTCGGTGTTTCGCAAGATGTTCCACTGGAACGTGCCCGGTGAGCGCATGATCGCGGTGATGACGGCGGGTAATCTGGCGACGACGCAAGCCGTCGTGAGCCAGCTCGAAGAGCGCACCAAGGAACCTGACGAGCGCGAGACTACGCTGCTGAACGGTCCGACGATGTTCAACGTTGCGACCGAGATAGGACGACTGCTGCGCAAGACTATTGACGATGCGCAAAAGGCCAATGGTGATCGTGGGAAGGGTCGCTTCACGGCCTCGATCATTGTCGCCGGACAGATCAGAGGCATGCAACCGCGGCTGTTCATGATCTACCCTGAAGGCAACTTCATCGAGGCCAGCTGGGACACTCCATTCTTCCAGATTGGCGAGACCAAGTATGGCCGCCCGATCATAATTCGCGGGTATGACCGCAACATGAGCTTCGAGGACGGGGTTAAGCTGCTGATGGTGTCGTTTGACTCGACGCTGAAGGCGAATTTATCGGTCGGACTGCCGCTTGATGTGCTGGTGATAGAGAAAGACAAGTTCGAGCCGCATCACGAACATCGCGTGACACAGGACGATGCGTATTTCGACGCGATCTCTTCGCAATGGCGCGACGCATTGCGATCGGCTTTTCAATCGCTTCCCGACTACAGTTTTGAGACGAAATAGCGCACAGCTGAGGCCGATCGATAGGGCAATCCCGTAATTTTGGGCCAGTCAGCACTCGAAAAAGGTTCGTTTTCGATTTATGTTTATCTCTGTTTTTCAGCGGCTTGATAAAGTCTAAACAAGACATTGCTCGGTATCGGGGTTGATCCGGCGTGCGTTCTGCCGCGGCCTCGCTCATCCGTTAAGCATGTCTAGAAAAGCAACACTCCATTTCATCGACTCCTCCAGCAGGCACCGCGCCGAGCTGGCCCGAGTAGGATTTGCGCTCGGTCACCATGCAGAAGTCTATGGTGACCTGTCGGATCTGTCGGTTCATCCACCACGAGAGGGCATCATTGTTGCCCGCGATGCGGTTGAAGAGGGCGGGGTAGCCATGGCTCTCGAACGCCTCAGTCGGCTTGGTATCTGGCTGCCGTTGATCGCGGTGGATACGCAGCCCCGACCCACTCGCATTGTCGAGGCAATTAAGGCGGGCGCGCTCGATTATCTCTCGCTACCGCTTGATCCGGAACGCTTCGGTCGATGCCTGACCCGGATTGCCAAGGAAGCGGAAGTGTTCGGTGCTGCGCGTCGTCGGATGATTGAGGCTCGCGACCGTATCTCCAGCCTGTCGAACCGGGAACGCGAAGTGCTTGATTGGCTGGCGGAAGGCAGCAGCAACAAGGTAATCGCCCGCGAACTGGATATCAGCCCACGAACAGTCGAAATCCACCGCGCCAATATGATGACCAAGCTTGGCGCTCGCCACGCGGCCGAAGCGGTGCGATTGAAGCTGGAAGCTGCCCTGGAACCAAAGATCCGCGCATAAGCGGTCTATCCCTGCGGCAGACGGTGGTCGGCTGCTAATGGAATCCTCGCGGCCTCGATATCTTGCTGTTCATGCAAGATGTCGGGGCCGTCTTCTTGCTCGGGGTCCAGCTTCTCGGGCTGTGCGACCTATCGGCAGAATTTCGCGCCGGTTCCTTCCAGGTGGAAGTGGTCCTTATGCGCTGCGTTGTAATCGGGGCCGAGTACGGTGCCGAACCGCTTGCAGGCGCTCCGGTGAACGACGCGCAGAAACTCTCGCTCTGCTGGGGTGCCACCCTCCCAGTCTGATTTGAGCACGATCCGGCGACCGTCTTCCAGGACGAATGCTGAAACATCGATAGCTTCGGCGCGCGCATGGGCCGATCGTCGGTTGCTTCCAGCGATATTGCGGCAGGCATAGCTGCCCATCGTCTCAATCCGTTTGAGCGGGCTGTCGAGGATCTGCCGCGCGGCGCGATCGACGCCGAAGCGGGCCCAGGCGCTAAAGGTGTTGGCGATATGACACTGGACCGGACCGATATTGCTGATCCCGAAAGACGAGCCATCACCCGAGAGCGCAGCGAGTTGCACAGTGCCGAGTTGGCTGCAACCTGGCGCGGCGTAGCTGTCCGGGAGCGGATTGAACTGTGCTCCCGCCGCGCTCAACTGCGCGAGGCAAGTCCGATCGCCCGGTCGGCTGGATATCTGCTGCGGCATGGAGGCGATACGGGTCGGTTGGCGTGTGGAGGTCTGTGTAGAGGTGTTCGCGGTGGTCGCGCTTGTCCCGCTGCCTGCCGGAATAATGCCGCCGCACCCTGCCAGCACCATCGCACCTGCGAGGAGTGGAAGCATCTGAAGGGTCGGCAGGTATTTCATGCCTAAGGACTATTGCGTGGAAATGGTTAACAGATCGGAAACCATTTCCGTTAGGGGATCGTTATTCCTGACCTACGCGGTATCCCGTGCCGCTGATCGGACGATCGGAGTCAAAGCCCGCGCGATCTAGGGAAGCTCGTCGGCCACCTGTTCCCACAGTTCAATCTTCACACCGTTCGGATCGAGAATCCATGCAAATTTGCCATACCCTTCATCGGCGGTGTCGAGGACTTCGACCCCTTTGCCTTTCAATTGCTCACAGAATCCATCGAGATCGATCACCCGTAGATTGATCATGAAGCCGCCCTTACCGGGCTTGATGTATTGGTCATCGGAGAAGTGGCTGATCAACGAATAGGGGTTTTCCTTGGGCTCTTCCGCCCAGGCCAGCTGTGGTCCATACGTTCCGTCGATGCCCAGCATGTCGCGATACCACGCTCGGGTCGCTTCGGTGTCCTCCGCCACATAGAATATGCCGCCAAGACCGGTAACTCTTGGACCTTCAGCCATTTGGTTTCCCCTCAACTCGTAGAGCGACTCAGCTCCATCACGATCCCTGAGGGTAATTGTGACCCAATGCGCGTTGGGAGTGAAGAGGGGAGGTCTGGATGCTGCCTAGAACCGGGTGGTGAATTCGATCAGGCCCGGAGGCAGTGTGTCGAGCAGAGCGATCTCGATCACCTTGTCGAACCCGGTAAGCACCATCAAACCGACCACCAGCAGCGCCCCGCCGAACAGCGGTTTGCCGTACTTGGCCAGCAACAGAAGCGTCGCGCGGCGCTCTCCTATAGCCCGGCGAGAGCCATAGGCGAAGGCGAGGATCGAGGCTGCAACGCCAACGCCGAAGGTAAGGAAGATAAGGAAGCTGATCGCAAGGTTTTCGCCCTGACTCGCGGCGGCGATCGCAACGCCGAGCGTTGGACCGACACAGGGTGCCCAGACAAGGCCGAGCAGAAGACCGATTGCGTATTGACCATGCCAGCCATCACCACTGATCTGAGCGAGTTTCCGATTGCCCATGTTGGCGATCGGAGCGGCTGCGGCAGACAGCGCGGCCTGCGCCTGCGGGACTAGCAGAACAAACCCGGCGACCGCGAGCAATCCGCCCGCGAGCATGCGCACGATCTGTTCATTGATCCCGATCGTGTAACCGAATGCAATCACGGTGAACCCGAACAGCGTAAAGCTCGTAACCAGACCGCCAGCCAATGCCAAAGGACCTGCCCGGCTCTTGCCCAGCGCAGAGGCGACCAGAATGGGTACCAGCGGCAGGACGCACGGGTTCAGAATCGTCACAAGACCGGCGACGAAGGACAAGGCGATGCTGGCGAGCATGGTATGGCGATCGGGCTCGGCGTGCAGCGCTTATAGTGCGCCGAGCACCACGCCGCGCAGTTTCTGACGATTGGTCTGCGCGATCGATCGAGCGACTTCGGTCTCGCCCTTGAAGACAAGAACGGTAGACTGGCGCGGGACGCGGTGCTGGCGCAGGAATTTCTTCTCATCGTCGAAATTGACTTTGACGAACAGAATATCGCTGCTTTGACGCTCGGCCCGCAGCTGGTCAAGAATCGGTGCCTGTGTGCGGCAGGTGGGGCACCAGTCAGCATAGACATCGACGACAATGGTTTTGCCCTTGCCTTGAGCCATCATAAAGGACGCCTCATCGTAAACGTCCCACCCTTTCGTCTCCGATTGAGCGGAAAGCTGCATGGCAGCCACGACGAGCGCGGCAATGGTTGTGATGATTGCGAACAAGCGGAACATTCTTTCTGCACTCCAAAATCGGCCGTCGACAATTCATGTCGGTCTGCTGATTGGGTGTTCGTGCAGAATTGGCTATTGGTTACAGTCTTGCCACAATTCTCTAGGGTCGGAACCGCTGGCCTCTGATGCCATCGCTGCGGTAGTGCCCTGATCCATAACCGTATCCGCGCCGCATGAACCCTCGCAAGTTGTTCCTTTGCTGGCCAATGATGCGGACCTGCTGACCAGCGCTGGCTTGCTGCGCGCGCCGGTAAACATCGCGAACGATCTGCTGCACATTCGTAGAAAGGTTGAACACCGGATCAGAGATGTCCTCGCCTATTGCCAGCAAGTACCAACCTTCCGCAACGAACGCAGCGCCTTCTTCATCCAGGATCGCCGAGCTGCGCCTTCTTAAATCGCATTGAGCATGCGTGCACTCATGCACGACCTGCGCTCGTCCTTGTGGTGTGCCAAGAATGTCACTGGATCGCACGTTCAGTTTGTCATCTTCCGGATCGTAGGAGGCCAACGCCTGGTGTCCGACAATGGCGGGATTGACTGTGACCCTTAGGCGATGCCGCATTGGTCGGTCGGAAAGGCAATCGGAAACCTGCCTGTAGCCTTGGCCATTCACCGTGAGGCCGGCCATCTGGAAATTGATCTGTGACACGTCTGCAGACCTGAGCAATTGTTGGATATCGAGGTCAAGCATCGCCCTGCACTTTCTGCGGTATCAGGATCTGAACCGTTCAAATCGTCGCCGTATTGAAGTGACAGTGAAAGTAGGGAGAGCGGGCGAATATGATTGTATCTCCCCGCCAAGTTTAACGTGTTGAACAAGAGCGGGTCGGCGCGAGCTTCGCCATCATTGCTCTGTTCGATCCTTGGATTGCCCATATGACGAAGAGCACTTTGTGCGGTCCGTCTTGATTGAGACCTACCCGCCGAAACACTTCCGAACCCGAGTCATCTGACAAGTGGTCTTCATCGGATTGAGCCAGTTGGTCACCCCGCTGGCACTGCAGCCTCAATTGGCCGCGTTGCCTTGCTCACTATCACGATCGCGATCCAGGCAGCTACGAAACCAGGAACGATTTCATACAGCCCTTGGCCGCCCACAAAGCTCGCGTTCCAGCCAAGCGCGATCCAGGCGCCGACAACCAACGCGCCAGTCACAAGACCTGCAACCGCGCCAGCGCCTGTCATCCCACGCCAAGTCAGCGCCAGGATGACGAGCGGCCCGAACGCGGCACCAAATCCGGCCCAGGCGTTCGAGACAAGTCCAAGCACTTGCGCGTCAGGATTGCTGGCGATCACCATCGCTGCGATAGCTACCAGAGCGACACAGATACGCCCGACATTCACCGCCTCGCGCTCGCTGGCAGTCTTGCGCAGGAACAGGCGGTAGAAATCCTCGGTCAGGGAGCTGGATGACACCAGTAATTGCGAGGAAATCGTACTCATGATCGCGGCCAGTAAAGCGGCGAGCAGGAACCCGGTAACAGCGGGGTGAAACAGCAAGTCAGCCAGAATGATGAAGATCGTTTCAGGGTCTTCGACTGCAATCGAATACGCTTCGGTATAGGCCCTACCAACGATGCCAACACCGATGGCTCCTGTCAGCGCCACGGCCATCCATGTGAGTCCAATCGTGCGGGCACGGGCAACCTTCGCGACGCTCTGGATCGCCATGAAGCGTACGATGATATGAGGCTGTCCGAAATAGCCGAGACCCCAGGTCACCGCGCTGATCCAGCCAATCAGAGAAATCCCTCCGAACAGCCTAAGGAAGTTGGGATCGATCTCGGAAAGCAATTCGCCAACAACCGCCAGTCCTCCTATCCCACCGACATCCCTGCTGCCCCAAATCGCGACTGTAGGGATTATGATCAGCGCGAGTATCATGATGATGCCCTGGACGAAGTCGGTGAGGCTGACTGCGAGGAACCCGCCTACCATGGTGTATGCCAGCACGATCCCTGCAGTGATAACTATACCGAGCATGTAGTCGCTCAGACCCAGACCCGGCAGCATTCCTGCGAACGCCGTTTCGAACAGCTTGCCGCCACCGACCAGCCCAGCGGCAGTGTAGACCGTAAAAAACACTACAATGATGATCGCCGAAACGACCCGCAGCGTGGTGCCCTGATCGGGGAAACGGTTGGCAAGGAATTGGGGAATAGTGAGCGCGTTGTCGTAATCCTCGGTCTGCTGGCGCAGGCGTGGCGCGACGACAATCCAGTTCACGACAGCACCGGCAAACAACCCAATCCCGATCCATGCCTCGATCAGCCCGGTCGCATACAGCGCCCCCGGCAGCCCAAGCAGCAACCAGCCCGACATATCGCTGGCCCCGGCAGAAAGCGCCGCCACCGACGGCGGCAAATTGCGCCCGGCGAGCAGGTATGCCTCGCTGTCGGCGGTCGATTTGCGCCAGGCATAAATGCCAATGGCGATCATCAGCACAAAATAGATGGCGAGCGACGCGAGGGTGGCGGTGTTCATGGTGCACGGGCGGGTAACAGGTGATGTGCCGGATGGCCACCAACGCGCTCGTCAGATTAACAAAGCTAGGACGGATCGCTGGCTTGTTCGTCTTCCGCGCCAAGCGCGGCCTTCGGTTTGTCTCTACGAAACACTTTGCGAGCAGCAGCAGCAACCGATGCGACCGCAAGGAGCAGCGCTGCCAAGGATACAAGTGCGCCTTCCAATGTCTGGAATTGGCGTCCCACGAGTGCGACAGCGTCGGAAACCCTATCTGCGGTTTTCACGCGGATAGCTATCTCCTTGTCATCATTGAACAGGTCAACTCTGGTGATCTCGCCATCGGCTGTAAGCGCCTTCACCTGAACCGTTATGTAAAGCTGATGCGTGCCTTGTTCCTCTGCGGTTACATCCCACTCCCATCGCGCCACACGGCTTGCGCCAAGATCCTGTTGCTCGGGGACGGTGGGTACGATCCTGACGCCCGATCCCGAAAGCCGCGCCTCCATGATGCGCCCAATCTTCACTGCAAACCCTGCGACTTGATCGCCGGGGGATGCGTCGGAAGTATCGCCATCCTCGATATCGATCGTGTCGCTTGTGTCTGTCGGAGATATATCGAGCAAGACCTTCCGCGTGTCGCCGCGGTACATCTCATCAGGCGCGATAAGCTCTGCATCTCCGCCGACCAGATTTGCGATCTGTTGCTTGATGGCATCGCAATCACGAACGCTGATTGATGCGGAGACCGGATCGCAGTGCGCAATTGCGTCCGGCCCCGCCTCTGAGGTGTTGTTGGGAATGGTCACACTGTCATCGGCTTGTTCGCATGCGAACAGCAGCACACATAACGAAAGCAAAAGCGTCTTGTGGAGCATGTCGTCACCCCCCGGCGTCAACTGCCTCCGTTATAGCACAAGCGGCCTGATCCGAGAAAATCAGGCAGCGTCTTTCTTGCGCTTGGCCTTCTTACGCTCGTGCGGACACAGCAGCGCTTTCCTCAGGCGGATAGACTGGGGCGTGACTTCAACCATTTCGTCGTCGTCGATGTAGGCGATTGACTGCTCCAGGCTCATCCGGCGCGGCGGGGTAAGGCGGATGGCGTCGTCCTTGCCCGATGAGCGAACGTTGGAAAGCTGCTTCGCCTTCATTGGGTTCACTTCAAGATCGTCGGGCTTGGCGTTCTCGCCGATGATCATGCCTTCATACAGCTTCATCTGCGGGCTGATGAACAGCTCACCGCGATCCTCCAGCGCGTTCAAAGCGTAAGCCACCGCTTCGCCATCGCTGTTGGACAGCAGTACGCCGTTGATGCGGCCTTCGATGGGGCCTTTGTACGCGTCGTACTTTTCAAACAGGCGGTTCATAATGCCGGTGCCGCGCGTGTCGGACAGGAACTCGCCGTGATAGCCGATGAGACCGCGGCTGGGGGCGGAGAAGGTGAT
>JBCCVO010000011.1:0-55360 GCA_039195235.1 Pseudomonadota bacterium | reverse complement strand
GCCGGGTATGGGTTGAATTCGGTTGGAAAGACAGAACGCGTGTAAAGCGCACCTGTCCTTTCGGCTGGTGCGCTAAATCCGCTTCATCAGGGTGCGAGCAGGACTGATCCGGGCTCGCTTAGGCTTGGGTGTTCCGACTGTGGGATAGGGGATCGGCACAGGCGAGGGCGCTGTCACCAGGCAGTATGACGCCGAAGAGCCGCGTCCGGCCGGTACGCATTCGATTGTTCCGGGCTGCGAATTGTCCGCGAGTTGATCGTCCATCTTGCCGAGAGTGTTAGGTCCGCAGCGACCGTCCCACTCGCTTGCCTTTGTCGGGAATTCGCGCTTCTGGAAATCGCGGACGGCGCCCTCGGTTTCCGGGCCATACAGTCCGTCAGGTGGAGCATTAGGCCCCTGTTTGAAGGAATTTGGGAGGTTGAATCCCAGCTCAACCAGAGCCTTCTGGATTCGCTGAACGGCGTCGTTATTGTCATCTGGCGGCCGCTTGCGGATCGATGGCGGGCCGCTCGCCGCCTGCTCCAGACGTGGACTACCCGACAGCAATGGTGATTTCAGCATGATCAATCCTTCCTGATTGTCCCTCGCGCCTCTACATCGTGTCGTCGATCAGCCCGGCTGCCTTGAGTGTCGTTCTCAGCGGCTTGTTGTTTTTGTGCGAAAGTGTGATTGCCGTGGCCCAGGCCTTCTGCTTGACCGGAAAGTCGGTCGGCTGGCTGTGCGTATCCTTGTCGTACTTTAGCTGGATCTTGTTGACGTCGAGCTCTGCAAATAGGGCATTGAACTCGGTGGTCGCATCCTCAACGGTGTCGTATTCGCTGTTTTTGAGTGCGGCGAACGCGGTGCTGCAGTCACGTGCCGCGAGGACACCGATCAGGTAATGCAACTGCTCGTGATCGAGCAAATCATCCTGATGGCCCTTCGGCCAATCGAACATAAAATTCGCTACCCAGCAGTCTGGATGCATCCGCACCGAAATAGTGGGTAGGTCGGTGACCTTGTACTTTTTAGGTTTGGACCCGTCCCAGTTCACGTTGGCCGATGTGTAGCTGTAATCAACTCTGGTCCAAGCAGCCTGAGCTGTCTCGCCGGGCTCGGGAGCCGGTTTATCTAAATGGGTGAAGTCTTTCCATTTCAGCGTTTTGCTGAGGGCATTTGCGGGCTTGAGCGGCATTGTCGCATCCTCCGGCAGGGCCAAGAGTGTCAAAGGGTTATGCGACCTGCTTGTACTACTGGGCAGTCCCATACCAGATTGGTGGAACCAGGTTAAGGGCGAGAGGGTAGTGGTCCGGGTATGCCTCGACCGGGTTCACGCAAATCAGGTCGATTTGCGACCGAAGCTGGCCTGACGGGGAGGCTGACTGGGTTGTGGCGCTGGACCTGCTGAGGTGGCTTCGGGTTCAGCACTTCGGTTTTGCATATACCGCTCAAAGGCGCCATCGACGTCGAAATCGCTGGAGGACTCGGTTTCGTCCTTACGTGCGTCCGTGCTGGCGAGCTCCCTGTCGGAGATAGCAGTTGAAGAGCTG
This sequence comes from Pseudomonadota bacterium, assembly GCA_039195235.1. Lineage (GTDB taxonomy): Bacteria > Pseudomonadota > Alphaproteobacteria > Sphingomonadales > Sphingomonadaceae > Erythrobacter. The sequence goes on along the minus strand of JBCCVO010000011.1, from coordinate 53,831 downwards.
CCGTTATCTGGCGCGCTGAACATTGTCGTCAGGCCGCGCCAGCCCATGTAGAAGAAGAACAATGCCGCGGCGGTTATGAGTGCCGATGTGGCATAGAATGAATTGCTGACGCCAAGGCTTCCTGTCAGGTTGCCGATCGGAAGAGTATTATATGCCCTGTGCAGCAGGAAAACCCCGCCCAGGATCCACAGTATGCTCTTCATGGCTGCCCCTTATCAATTCACCGCATAGCAATAGCGCATGATGATTAAAGTCTGGTGAGACCCGTCCACAGCTTCGTTGACAGGGGCATTGCGGGGGCGGAGACCTCTACCCATATTCGTTTGCAAAGGTTGGCCCCAATGGCCGCTGCGGATATCGAATGACACAACACTTTCCTCTTCTCCCCTTGCGCGACATAGTCGTGTTTCCCGGCATGGTCGTTCCGCTTTTCGTGGGGCGCGACAAATCGGTCGCGGCGCTCGAAGCAGCGATGGAGGCCAGCAAGGATATCTTCCTGCTTGCGCAGCTCGATCCGGGTTGCGATGATCCCGAAGTGCATGACCTGTACGATATTGGCGTCGTGGCACAGGTGCTCCAGCTGCTGAAATTGCCCGATGGCACGGTGCGCGTGCTGGTCGAGGGCACGCATCGCGGCAAGATTGCAGCGCTAAAGGCAGAGGGTGATCACGTTCTCGCCGAGGTCGACCTGCTTGAGCCTGAAACAGTTGCGGGCAGTGAAGTCACCGCGCTGATGCGGCAAGTGGTCGAACAGTTCGGTGAATACACCAAGCTTAACAAGAAACTTGGTGAGGATGCCGATATCGACCTTACCGATATCGATGATGCCGGAATGCTGGGTGATACGATCGCCGCTGCGCTCAACGCTAAGGTGGCGGACAAACAATCGCTCCTGACCGAGAGCAACCCACTAAAACGGCTCGAACTGGTCATGGCCTTCATGGAAGGCGAGCTGTCGGTGCTGCAGGTCGAGCGCAAGATCCGTGGCCGGGTGAAGCGGCAGATGGAAAAGACCCAGCGCGAATATTATCTCAATGAACAGCTGAAGGCGATCCAAAGCGAACTGGGCGGCAGCGACGGTGAGGACGGCGACGAGATCGCCGAGCTGACTGAGAGTATCGAGAAGACCAAGCTTTCCAAGGAAGCGCGCACCAAAGCAAAGGCCGAGCTTAAGAAGCTAAAGGCCATGCAGCCTATTAGCGCTGAGGCGACCGTCATCCGCAACTATCTCGATGTGCTGCTTGGCTTGCCATGGGGCAAGAAATCGCGGGTTAAGAAGGATATCGCGAAGGCGCAGACGGTGCTGGATGCGGATCACTATGGCCTTGAGAAGGTCAAGGACCGGATTATCGAGTATCTCGCGGTGCAGGCGCGAACCAACAAGCTGAAAGGTCCGATCCTGTGCCTGGTCGGCCCCCCCGGCGTGGGTAAGACCTCACTTGGCAAATCGATTGCCAAGGCGACAGGTCGCGAATTTGTACGCCAGTCGCTGGGCGGTGTGCGCGACGAGGCGGAAATCCGGGGTCACAGGCGTACCTATATCGGCTCTATGCCAGGCAAGATCGTCAACAATCTGAAGAAGGCCGGGACCAGCAACCCGCTGTTCTTGCTCGATGAGATCGACAAGCTGGGCCAGGATTTCCGCGGCGATCCGGCATCGGCGCTGCTTGAAGTGCTGGACCCGGAACAGAATTCGAAGTTTCAGGATCACTATCTCGAGCTCGACCTTGACCTGTCGGACATCATGTTCGTGACAACCGCGAACAGTCTCAACCTGCCGCAGCCCCTGCTCGATCGCATGGAGATCATCCGCCTTGAAGGGTACACCGAGGATGAGAAGGTCGAGATTGCCAAGCGACATCTGCTGAAAAAGCAGACACAGCAACACGGCCTGAAGGATGAAGAGTTCGAGCTGACCGAAGAGGGTCTGCGCGACCTGATCCGCTATTACACTCGCGAGGCCGGTGTGCGGACTCTAGAACGTGAGATTGCCCGGCTGGCACGCAAATCCTTGCGCAAGATTCTCGAAAAAGAGACCGAAAGCGTCACGATCACACCGGAGAATCTTGGCGAGTTCGCAGGTGTGCGCAAGTTCAAGCACGGCATGTCCGAGGACGAGGCACAGGTCGGCACCGTTACCGGTCTCGCCTGGACCTCGGTCGGCGGAGAGCTGCTCACCATCGAGAGCGTTACCACGCCGGGCAAAGGTGAAATCAAGACCACCGGCAAGCTGGGCGACGTCATGAACGAAAGTGTCGCCGCAGCGTTCAGTTTCGTGAAGTCACGCGCCCCCGGCTACGGAATCAAACCTTCGCTGTTCCAGCGCAAGAATGTCCATATTCACCTGCCTGAAGGCGCAGTGCCCAAGGATGGGCCAAGTGCGGGCGTGGGCATGGTCACCTCGATCGTCTCCACGCTTTCAGGCATGACCGTGCGCCCCGATGTCGCGATGACTGGCGAAGTAACCTTGCGCGGACGGGTGCTGGCCATCGGCGGCCTTAAGGAAAAACTGCTTGCGGCATTGCGCGGCGGGATCAAGACGGTCCTCATCCCGGAAGAAAATGTGAAGGATCTCGCCGAAATTCCTGACAACGTGAAAGAAGGGCTGGAGATCGTCGCAGTTAGCCACGTCGATCAGGTGCTCGAACAGGCGCTTACTGAAATGCCTTTGCCGATCGAGTGGACTGAGGCCGATGATTTGGCTGGTCGGTCGGACGGCGGCTCAGGTGCCTCCGGCGGAAGCGAAAAGCCTAGCAGTTCGGACGTGCCAACCGCGCACTGAGCCGCTAGGCCCCTTCTCATCGTTGCGATTCGCGGCGACATCGACTGACAGTTCGGGAGAGGGCAGTTTGGCCGGCGGGCAGGGCAATGCTCGGTTCGTCGCAAAAGCCCTGCTTTTGACTGAAAACCGCGCTTTTCCGGGCGATTTGCCTTTGACAGCCTGCCGAAAAACGTCTCAGTTTGCGCGCCTTCGGAGAGGCGATTCACCGAAATCAAGTTTTCTGACGAATGAGGGGGTTCCCATAATGAACAAAAATGATCTGATCGGCGAAGTTGCCGCTTCGACCGGCCTTTCTAAGAATGACGCTGCGAGCGCTGTTGAGGGCGTGTTTGATGCCATTACCAAATCATTGTCGGGTGGGGACGAAGTGCGTTTGGTTGGATTTGGAACTTTTTCTGTTGCCAAGCGCAAGGCATCAACCGGACGCAACCCGCGCACTGGCGAACCAATGACGATCAAAGCTTCGAACCAGCCGAAGTTTAAGGCGGGCAAGGGCCTTAAGGACGCCGTAAACTAATTAAATTCAATCGGCGCAACGCCTCGCGTCGTATACAAAAAGACCCCGCCGAGTCTGCGCCCGGCGGGGTCTTTTTGTATCTCGGCGCATACTTCTCGCGATTAGCGCGACATGTCGATCAATGCGGTGGGTGCGGCCTTGGTGCCGGGCGAAATCTCCCAGCTCAGGGCCTGTCCGTTCGCAACCGGGGTCGCGCCTTCATCGGTATTATTTGCGCGAACATCCCCGGTCGTGACGATCGTGAACGTCCCGTCTAGGGTCGGGATGTTCGGAATTTCGCCCGAAGGTGCGTTTTCCGACATCCCTGCGAGGCCTGCCATGCCAGCCATGCCGCCCATCATAGGACCCATTGGGTTTGCATCGTTCTGCGCAGAGAAGCCGGGCGCATTGACACGCACGATGTCGCCATCGCGGATGATCATCTGAACGAATGGATTCGTGGGCGGGAAGCCTTCGATCGTCGGGAACATAAAATCATGGCTCAACTGGCCCGTGACCGAATAGCTGACGTCGAACACGCCGTCGCCTTTGTCTTCGACCCTGTTCCAGCCTTTCTGGCGCAGCAGCAATTGAGTGAGTTCAGCCGATGCTTCGGGATCTGTAGGGTCAATGCCACCCATCACGGCCGCCATTTGCTTGGCTTCTTCGTTCGCTTTCGCAGCACGCGTTTCGGCTCCGGCATCCCAATCTGCGCGCTGCTCCGCGAGCTCGGCCTCGGTACAGTCGCGATCTTCGTAGGTTTCTTCGTCGTAGCAATCAGACGGCGTAAACTCCTCGGCCGCCGCGCCCATGGCGGCGAGGTTCGATAGGCCAAGGAAGAAGATCTCACCCTCATAAGAGAAGGTGAACTGGTCATTCTCAACCAGCAGCAGCTCTGAGGTAAACTTGCCCGGTGTCATGAAACAGCCAGACAGCAGCAGCGAAAGCCCAGCCAGTGCGGCGGCGGCTTTCAGGCGGATCGAAGAGTGTTTGGTCATGATCAGATGCTCGCACTAACGGGTTAAGTTGACGCACCATGCACATGGTTAACGCGTGGCGGCGGCGTATAGCGCAATTGCCGCGGCGTTCGAAACGTTCAGGCTTTCGATAGCTGAGGATATCGGCAATCGTGCAAGAGCATCGCAATGAGCGGATATATTTTGCCGCATCCCCTCTCCTTCGGCCCCAAGCACGATTGCAACCGGTCCGGTTGGCAGACTCTCGCCCAGTGTCGCTTCGGCTTCCCCGGCAAGGCCTATCCGCCAGTACCCTGCCTCTGCCAGATCATCGAGCGCGCGAGCGAGGTTGACGACCCGCACCCAGGGAACGGTTTCAAGCGCGCCCGAGGCAGACTTTGCCAGCACGCCGCCTTCGGGCGGCGCATGCCGGTCTTGTGTCACTATACAGGCTGCACTGAACGCGGCGGCCGAGCGCAGGATCGCGCCGACATTGTGTGGATCCGTGACTTGATCGAGCACTACCACGGGCTTTGTTGCATTGCCGGTTGCGACCTCATCGAGTAAGGTTCCGTCGAGCGCTTCGCATTCGAGCACCAACCCCTGATGTGGAGCATCTTTGGCAACCAATCGGGCGAGATCGGTGACGTCGGCATATTCGACCGGGAAATCCGGTGGCAGCTCTCCGTCGAGGCTGTCGATCCCATCGCGAGTGGCCCACAGCTTGCGGTGTTGGCGCGCAGGGTTCTTGAGCGCGGCCTCGACCGGATGACGGCCCCATAGGCGCACATGACCGGCACTCGCACGGCCCGATCCGCGCCCGCCTTTCATCCGTCCCGCGCGTCCTCTTAGCGCTCGTCTTTTTTCACCCTTCGCCATGCCGTGTCCCGATTGTGCAAGTTGAGGCGCTCCCCTGCCAGTCGCCCCATTGACAGGCAAGCGCCGCTTCGCCAAAGGGGCGCGTCTCGGCAGCGGAGCCTTGGTTGGCACCGCCCAATTTTCCCGCAAGCAATTGCTGGAGCCCTTTAGGCAAAGGTGTGGACAGGTGGCCGAGTGGTTAAAGGCAGCAGACTGTAAATCTGCCCGCGCAAGCGTACGCTGGTTCGAATCCAGCCCTGTCCACCATTACCTTTTCTTGATCGGCACCTTTTTCGGAGTTGTGGTGCGATAATTCGTGGGCGTCGTTCGCCTCACTCTTGCGACGACTCTGGCGCGGTACTAATGCCCGTCCACCATGCAAGATACGCAGTTTACGCATCGCCCTGTCATCTCCTCGACCGGTCTGTTCACGCCGTCGGAATCGATCACTAACGAAGAACTCGTCGACAGCTTCAATCGCTATGTCGATCTCCACAACGAACAGCACGCCGATGCGATTGCTGAGGGCGAGGTTGAACTGCTTCATCATTCTTCGGTCGAGTTCATCGAGAAGGCGAGCGGGATCAAGGCGCGCCATGTGATGACCAAGGAGCCGATCCTTGATCCAGAGGTGATGTCTCCACGCTGGGCTGAGCGTTCCAATGATGAGATGGCGATCATGGCCGAAATTGGCGTTATCGCGGCCAAGCAAACGCTGGAGCGAGCAGGTCGCAAACCCGAAGATGTCGACGCGGTGCTATGCGCAGCGTCAAACATGCAACGCGCCTATCCGGCGATGGCGATCGAGATCCAGCAAGCACTCGGCATCGATGGCTTCGGGTTCGATATGAACGTAGCGTGCTCATCTGCGACATTCGGAATCCAGACTGCGGCCGACTATGTACGTGCGGGCAATGCCAGGAGTGTATTGGTTGTCAGCCCTGAGATTACTTCAGGCCATCTCAACTGGCGCGACCGCGACAGTCATTTCATTTTCGGCGATGTCGCGACGGCCGTGCTTGTAGAAGACGCTGCGATGGCACCCTCCGAACATTGGGACATCCTCGGCACCAAGCTCAAGACCGTGTTCTCGAACAACATCCGCAACAATTTTGGCTTCCTTAATCGCGCGCATCCCGAGACTGCTGACAATGCTGACAAGCTGTTCGTTCAGGAGGGACGCAAGGTTTTCAAGGAAGTGGTGCCGATGGTAGCGCAGATGATCATCGACGAAGCCGAACGGCTCGAGATCGACCCGGCCAGCCTGCGCCGGATGTGGCTTCATCAGGCCAATGCCGGGATGAACCGGCTGATCGCGCAGCGTGTGTTGGGGCATGAGGCCAACGAAGACGAGAGCCCAACCGTGCTGGACACTTATGGCAACACCTCAAGCGCAGGTTCGATCATCGCGTTTCATCTACACAGCAAAGACCTTGCCACGGGCGATACCGGACTGATCTGTAGCTTTGGCGCGGGTTATTCGGCCGGTACAGTGTTTGTGCGCAAGGCGGCCTGACCGCGCCCTTCCATCCAAGCATCCCAGGCGGTGATGATCCGCTGTGAGGCCCACCAGATTGCCGCGACCGCAAGCAGCGAGACCAGTCCATCCACCGCGTAGTGATAGGCGAGGTGGACGCTGCTGATCCAGGTGATGAAGAAGAACAACCCAAAGAACGCGCCCCAACCGTGGTGGATTCGGCGCACTGCAATCCAATAAAGAAACGCGATCGCGCAGTGCATGCTTGGCATGGCTGTGATGCCGCTGCCCAGTCCGTTAGACTGCTTGCTGTGCCATTCGAGCAGCAATTCCTGCACGTTGAGTGTCATGATCGGCAGCTGCTCGTTGGCCGAGTTGAGATACGCCATTTGAGCATCGAAATGCGGGTTGCCAAGCATCGGTCCGATAAAGCAGGGCCCGACCGAGGCCAGCAATGTCGCCATCGCTCCGCCGATCAGAGCCCAACTGAGCATATAGGTCATGAAAAACTGACGCCGCAGTTGATGGTCCACCTGCCAGAACGCGAAGAACATGACACCGGGGTAGAGCAATAGGAACCAAAGATGATAAAGCAGCGCAAGGAACGCGGTGACAATTGGATAACCGAGTACCGGTTGTAGCACTTGCCAGGCGTCATATCCGAAAAAGATCGCGCGATCCCAATCGATAAATGCCTGATCCCACGTGAATTCGTTGAAAAGCGGGATCGCGGACTTCATCTTCGAGAAGAACGGCAGGATTACGATTGCAACCGCCAATAGAGGCAGGCCAGCGACGATCATCTTTCTCAATGGCTTTGCCGTATAGCGTTCTTTCAGGAACGCCGTGGGACTATCCGGACGATTGCGGTTCAATTGCCATGCCGCATCGAAAGTGATGAGCATCAGCGTGAACGTCCCGAAAATCCTGGCATTTTCGATCACACCGCCAAGGCTTGGGTTGATACCCCGAGACATCAACAGACCGACGCACAAGGCCATCAATGAGAGGCCGAACGCGAAGATTGGTGCTTCGCCAAGCCAGCGGCGCGCGGGTGTAAGTGAGGCGACCTCGCCAGCGGGGCTTATTGCAGCGGTACTCATTGCACTGGTGGGAACTATGGTAAACGTCTTGATAAACGGTGAATACCATGTCGCCCAAATCGTCGTTTCGTCCCTCTGAAGACAAGCTGTCTGACAAGAGCATGTTCTGCGCTTTTGCACGAGCGAGTTTGATTACGTCGCTTGCGGGTGCGCACGCCAGACCCTAGATGCGCAGCCATGGCAGGTGAAATACTCGATAATCAGGGGCGCGGAGAAGCCGGCTGGAGCTGGCCCGCGATTCACCCCGAGGGGCGCAAATTCGGGGTAATCGCGTTGGCGATCACCTTTGTTCCACTGGTGTTACTCGACTGGGAAATCGTCGGTTGGCCGATGCTGCTCCTGTCGCTTGGTGTATTCGCGTTCTTCCGCGATCCCGAGCGTGTCGTGCCGCAGGCGGACAATGCGATTGTCGCGCCGGCTGATGGGCTGGTCTCATTGATCACCACGGTTGAGCCGCCTGCTGAAATGCAGGTCGATGATGGCTCGGGCCACCCTGGTTTGCCTTCAGGCCCGGTAACGCGCGTGTCGATCTTCATGAGCGTGTTTGACGTGCATATCAATCGCGCGCCCATCGCGGGCACTGTCCGGCGGGTCGTCTACATCCCCGGAAAGTTCGTGAATGCCGATCTGGACAAGGCGAGTGAGGAAAACGAGCGCCAGCACATCCTGATTGAGCGCAATGATGGGATGGCGATCGGTTTTACCCAGATTGCCGGTCTCATCGCGCGGCGGATTGTTCCGTTCGTAAAGCCTGGAGATACCGTAGCTAGAGGGCAGCGCGTCGGCCTTATCCGCTTCGGCAGCAGGGTCGATGTGTACCTGCCGGCAGGCACCAGCCCGAAGGTGCTGATGGGCCAGCGGGTAATTGCAGGCGAGACGGTGCTGGCCGAAGTTGGTGCGCAGGCGTTGCTTGAAGGGATTGCTCAATGACAGTCGCGTTGCCCGCGGCGAGGCACGAATGAGCCAAACGCCCAAGCGCGACGATGCAACACACGCTCCGGCTCGGGTTGGGCCTAAAGCGACGGAAGATGAGGATACCGGCCCGGCTGCGGACAGACGCGGTTTGACGCTGCGGGCGATGCTGCCCAACGCTATCACAGCAGCCGCCTTGTGCGCCGGTCTGACCGGCATTCGCTTCGCGATCGAGGGGCAGTGGGAGTATTCGGTTCTGGCTGTAGTGCTCGCGGGCATTCTCGACGGGATCGATGGCCGAATTGCGCGGCTGCTTAATGCGCAGTCACGGTTCGGCGCGGAGCTGGACAGCCTTGCTGATTCGCTGTCTTTCGGGATGGCTCCTGCGGTTATCCTGTACCTGTGGGCTTTGCAGGATTTGAAGAATCTGGGCTGGTTTGCAGCGCTCGCCTTCGCGATCTGCTGCGCCTTGCGGCTCGCGCGGTTCAACGCGCAGATCGATGTTGATGATCAACCTCACAAATCTGCCGGTTTCCTTACTGGGGTTCCAGCACCGGTTGGGGCAGGGATTGCCTTTGCTCCCGTCTATCTCTGGCTGGCGACCGGTATGGATGAGTTCCGCGACCCGCTCGGCCTTGCGATCTGGATCAGCCTGATCGCGATATTGCTGATATCGAATATGGCGACACTAAGCTGGGGCGCGATCCGCCCGCGGCGCGGGGTTCGCCTAGGTTTCATTGCCTTCATCGGGCTGGTCTTTGCGGCACTGTTGCTGGAGCCATGGTGGACGCTTGCGAGTATGAGCGTGCTCTATCTCGTGCTGATGCCGTATGCCTTGTTCAAATATGGCCGGATCAAGCGGCGACGCGTGCGCGAGAAGGAATTCGGCGGGCAAACGAACGCGTAGCAGCCGGAGCTATGCGATCCGGTTGGCGCAGGCGAATCGCTTCCGCTTCGACCACAGGAACGAACCCCGCTTTCACAAGCGCACGTTCACGCTTGAGCGCGACAAATGCATAACGACCGCGAACCCAGCAATCTGCGAAGGTCAGCAGCGTAGCAATTGCGATGACCACGAAGAGTGCGGTGAGCGTAGTTGCGATCATGGATTTACTCCTATCGGCCATTGTTCGGATGGAAGCGCCATTTGGTTACGGGAGGCTTCGTTCTATTTTTGTTCTGACGCCTTTGTTCTATATGTGTTCCGTTGTGTCAAGCGATGATTCTTCTAAAGGCGTGATTTTTAGCTCGGACGCGCGTTTGGGGCTGGATTTCTGATTGGATCGCCGCTATGGGGCCGCTCTCGCGTAGAAACAGGGGCGCCAATGCCCCGGCAGATCGCGAAATTCACATGGAAGGCGCTTTATACCGGTGCTGCCAGCGGGACACTCCGCCAGCGGTTCCAGCCTTTCAGAGGACAAACCGGAAGGAATTACCTTATGGCGGCCACTACCGTCACTATGCAGCAATTGATTGAGGCTGGCGCGCACTTCGGGCACCAGACCCACCGCTGGAACCCGCGGATGAAGCCGTACATCTTCGGCAATCGCAACGGTGTTCACATCATCGACCTGTCGCAGACCGTGCCGCTGTTCGCGCGCGCTCTCGACTTTGTCGAGTCGACTGTCCGTGCAGGCGGCAAGGTTCTGTTCGTCGGGACCAAGCGTCAAGCGCAAGAGCCGATCGCTGAAGCCGCTCGCGCTTCTGGCCAGCACTTCGTGAACCACCGTTGGCTAGGTGGCATGCTCACTAACTGGAAGACCATCAGCGGGTCGATCAAGCGTCTCAAGACCCTTGAAGAGCAGCTTTCGGGCGACACTAGCGGTCTTACCAAGAAAGAGGTTCTGAACCTCACCCGTGAGCGCGACAAGCTTGAGCTTTCGCTCGGCGGAATCCGCGACATGGGCGGCATTCCTGACGTGATGTTTGTGATCGACGCCAACAAGGAAGACCTCGCCATCAAGGAGGCAGCCGTTCTTGGTATTCCGGTGATCGCGGTGCTCGATACCAATGTCGATCCAACGGGAATTGCATTCCCAGTTCCGGGCAATGATGATGCGAGCCGTGCTGTGCGTCTATACTGCCAAGCGATTGGCGATGCGGCGATGGCTGGCAAGGGCGGCGCAGTCGCCGATTCGGGCGATATCGGCACGATGGAAGAACCGCCTGCCGAAGCGGCTGCCGCGAGCGCCTGAACCTTTTGTGTTTCGTGTCGCGCGTCAAAGGCGCGTCACAATCACGTATTAGCGCGCCGGGCATCCGACACGGGCCCGGTGCCCAAATCCCTATTGAAAAGGAAATCTCCATGGCTGATTTCACCGTCGCCGATGTGAAGACACTGCGCGAAAAGACTGGCGCAGGCATGATGGACGCCAAGAAGGCGCTTGTAGAAGCAGGCGGCGATATCGAGGCCGCTGTCGATGCACTGCGCGCCAAGGGTCTCGCCACCGCACAGAAAAAGTCGAGCCGGACGGCCGCTGAAGGTCTCGTTGGTGTTGCCGTTTCGGGCACCAAGGGCGTAGCTGTCGAAGTCAATTCGGAAACCGACTTCGTCGCCAAGAACGACCAGTTCCAGGATTTCGTGCGCAAGACCACCGAAGTCGCATTGACGCTCGACGCCGACGATGTCGAAATGCTCAAGACTGCTGGCTATCCCGACGGCGGCACCGTCGCCGACAAGCTGACCGACAACGTCGCAACCATCGGTGAGAACCAGCAGATCCGTCGCATGAAGAGCGTCGGCGTCTCTCAGGGTGAGGTCGTTTCCTACGTTCACAACGCCGCGACTGAAGGCCTTGGCAAGATCGGCGTGCTGGTCGCTCTCGAGAGCGACCTTGGCGCAGACGTGCTTGAGCCGTTTGGCAAGCAGCTCGCCATGCACATCGCCTCGATGTTCCCGCAGGCACTCGACGCTGACGGCCTCGATCCGACAGTGATCGAGCGTGAGCGCGCGGTCGCACAGGAAAAGGCGGCCGAAAGTGGCAAGCCTGAAAACGTGCAGGAGAAGATGGTCGAAGGCGCGATCAAGAAGTTCGCGAAGGAAAACGCTTTGTTGAGCCAGATGTTCGTAATGGACAACAAGACGAGCGTTGAAGATACCGTTGCCAAGTTCGGCAAGGACAATGGCGGTAGTGTCGCGCTGACTGACTATGTCCGCTTCCAGCTCGGCGAAGGCATCGAAGTCGAAGAGAGCGACTTTGCGGCGGAGGTTGCTGCCGCCGTCGGTGGCTGAGCGTTTACAATCCGAACGACAAACGACCGTCGCAGCTTAGCGTTGCGACGGTCGTGTTGTTTTCTGAACCAGCTGACTGTTTGTAGTCCGATCCCCATGAACGATAGATCAAAAGACAGTCGGCGAGGCGTCGCCCTAGTTGTTGATGAAATCGTCGGGTATGACTGGTTCAGAACTCGCATCCGCGCCCGAGCGGTCTTCATCGGTGATGACCGCTCGATCGGCAGATTCTCAGGGATGCAGTTGAAGCTCAACCCCCAGCGTTTAGGCGCCTTCACAATGCAGCAGTTGATCATCCAGGTTGAGCGCAACGAACCGATTTTTCTCGTCTGCTATGGCAAAAGATGGCGTGTCGGCGATGCTATTCCGATCAGCGAGATAGTGTATCGCTATGAGCCATGAGTCGAACCCACAGCTTTGCCTTTGCGTGGTGCGAATGCACTCGCTAAAGCCCGCGCCAGCAAGTATTCCGACTGGAGACCTTTAGTCCCATGCCAATGCCTGAAATCAAGCGCGTCCTCCTGAAGCTATCGGGCGAGGTTTTGATGGGTGAGCAGGACTACGGTATCGATCCCGCCTATGTCGCGCGGCTTGCCGAAGAGGTTAAGGCGGCGAAGGAGACGGGTCTTGAAGTGTGCCTCGTCATTGGCGGCGGTAACATCTTTCGTGGGATCTCCGGCGCGGCCAAGGGGCTGGACCGGACTACCGGCGATTACATGGGTATGCTCGCGACAGTGATGAATGCGCTAGCGATGCAGAACGCACTTGAGCAAGCAGGTGTGCAGACCCGCGTGCAATCGGCCATTCCGATGAGCAGCGTATGTGAGCCTTACATTCGCCGCCGCGCAGAACGGCACCTGGAAAAGGGCCGCATCGTGATCTTTGCCGCTGGAACCGGCAATCCCTTTTTCACCACTGACACCGGCGCAGCTTTGCGCGCGGCCGAGATGAATTGCGACGCGCTGCTTAAGGGCACCAGCGTCGACGGCGTTTACGATAGCGATCCCAAGCACAACCCTAAAGCCACCCGCTTTGATGCTATCACCTATGATCACGTACTCTCGCAGAACCTGAAGGTGATGGACGCAACCGCTGTGGCGCTTTGCCGCGAGAACGATATCCCGATAGTCGTGTTTTCAATCCGCGATAAAGGCAATGTCGCCCGTGTTCTTTCGGGCGATGGCGTGCAAACGATAGTACAGAAGGAAGCCTGATCCATGCCGCAATACGATAAAGGCGACATTGAACGCCGGATGCAGGGCGCAGTCGACTCCCTCAAGGGCGATCTCGGCGGGTTGCGCACTGGTCGTGCCAACACCACTCTGCTCGATCCCGTGCAGGTAGAAGTATACGGCGCTCTCATGCCGCTGAATCAGGTCGCAACCGTTTCCGCGCCCGAACCGCGCATGTTGAGCGTGCAGGTGTGGGACAAATCAAACCTTATGGCAGTTGAGAAGGGGATCGCCCACGCGAATCTGGGTCTTAACCCGATGATCGACGGCCAGACCCTGCGTCTGCCGATGCCCGACTTGACCGAGGAACGGCGCAAGGACCTCGCCAAGCTCGCTGGCAGCTATGCCGAAAAGGCGAAGATCGCGATCCGCAACGTCCGCCGCGATGGGATGGAAGCGCTGAAGACCGATGAGAAGAAGAAGGAAATCTCCGAAGACGAGCGCAAGCGGATGGAGGACGAAGTCCAGAAGCTGACCGACAAATACGTTGCCGAAACCGATGAAGCGGCAGCCAAGAAAGAACAGGAAATCCTGACCCAGTAGCTGGGCCAGTAGTTTGAAACCGGGCAGGGGAGGCCAGATGGGCGACCAGCCCGCGACGGATGGGGGGTGTCCCGGAAACGGTGCCCGCCACGTCGCGATTATTATGGATGGCAATGGGCGCTGGGCCAAGAAGCGCGCGCTTCCGCGCGCCGTCGGTCACCAGCGAGGTGTGGAGGCCGTCCGGCGGCTGGTCCGCGCGCTTGAGCCGATGGGACTCGATTGCTTAACGCTGTATGCATTCTCCTCGGAGAACTGGAAACGGTCCGAAGACGAAGTCGACGATTTGATGAATCTGATGCGCAAATTCATCAAATCGGACTTGCCTGAATTCGTTGCCAACGATGTGAAGCTCAAGATCATCGGTGACTGGCGCTCTCTCGCGCCCGATATCGTCGCCATGCTCGAAGATGCCCTTGCGCAGACCGCTAAAGGCACGCAAACGCTCGCCGTGGCGCTCAATTACGGCGCGCAGCATGAGATTGCACGTGCGGCTGCCAAGGCTGCGGAGCAGGGCGATATCACCCCCGAAACCATCCAAGCGCAGCTCGACACGCATGACCTGCCGCCGCTCGATTTACTGATCCGGACCAGCGGAGAGATACGCTTGTCGAATTTCCTGCTATGGCAGGCTGCTTATGCCGAAATGCTGTTCGTCGACACGCTCTGGCCTGATTTCAAAGCGGAGCATTTGCAGCAGGCGCTCGACGATTTTGCCCGACGGGAGCGACGATTTGGCGGGCGCTGAAGTGACTTCGAAAACATCCGATCTACCTGTGCGGTTCGCCTCTGCGGTCGTGATGGTGGCGATATCGGCGCTATTGCTATGGCTGGGCGGGTGGTTCTGGATCGGCTTTGTCGTGCTGCTCGCAGGCATGGTGCTTTGGGAATGGAACGGCATCGTGCGCGCGTTCAGCGTGTCGGCGCTGGCAGAGATTCTATGGTTGTTCGCAGGTGCTGCTTATATTTGCGCTGCAGCGCTGGCGATGATCCAGATACGGATCAGCTATGGCATGCTCGAAGTGATGCTGGTCTTCATCCTGCCGATCATTGCGGTCGATGTCGGGGCCTATTTCGCAGGACGCACGATCGGCGGCCCGAAGATTGCCCCCAATATCAGTCCCTCGAAGACATGGGCCGGCTTGGCCGGCGGCGCTGTTGCCGCAAGTGCGGTTGCGGTCACTCTTGAGCTGATCGGCTATGGTCCAGTGGCATCGCCCGAGTTCAATATGCTTGGGATTGCGATGGCGGTGGTCGCGGGCACTGTCATTGCAGTCATCGCACAGACAGGCGACTTCTTCGAAAGCTGGATGAAACGGCGCGCAGGTTTGAAGGATTCGAGCAGTCTCATTCCTGGTCATGGCGGCGTGTTCGACCGGCTCGACGGGTTCATCGCGGTGTTTTTCGTGCTGTTCGTAGTGGCCGTTGTACCCGATCTGCTAGGATAGGCTGACCATGTCTCGTTCGATTACCATCCTGGGCGCAACCGGCTCGATCGGAGCATCAACGCTCGATCTAGTGCGGCGGACCCCTGAACAATGGCACGTCGATACGCTAACGGCCAATTGCAGCGCGAAAGCACTTGCAGCGTTGGCGCGCGAGTTCGGCGCGAAGTTGGCGGTGGTCGGCGATGAAGAATGCCTTAGCGATTTGCGTGGGGCGCTGAGCGGCACAGGTATTGAGGCTGCAGGCGGAAAGCAGGCGCTGTGCGATGCCGCTGCGCGACCGGTCGATCTGACGGTGGCGGCTATTGTCGGATGCGCCGGGCTCGGTCCGGTGATGGCCGCTATTGAGCGTGGCGGGACGATTGCACTCGCCAACAAGGAAGCACTGGTTTCAGCGGGTGATGTCATGACCGCGGCGATCGCTCACCACAGCGCGACTTTGCTCCCGACCGATAGTGAACACAATGCGATCTTCCAATGCTTGGCCGGCAACAATCTCGATGACGTGGCTCGCATTACCCTGACGGCAAGCGGTGGCCCATTTCGCATGTGGACACCCGAGCAGTTGGCTGCTGCTACCCCTGAGCAGGCCGTGGCGCATCCCAATTGGTCGATGGGCGCTAAGATCAGCGTTGATTCCGCCACGATGATGAACAAGGGACTGGAATTTATCGAGGCCTATCATCTGTTCCCGGTCGGTCTCGATCGGCTGGCGATTGTGGTACACCCGCAAAGCGTGATTCACTCGATGGTCGAATATCGCGATCGCTCGACGCTCGCCCAGCTTGGCCCCTCGGACATGCGCGTGCCGATAGCGTCATGCCTTGCATGGCCAGCGCGGATGGAGACTCCGCTCGAGCCGCTTGATTTGGCTGGGATTGGTGAACTGACATTTATGGCTCCTGACGAGGATCGCTTCCCCGCGACCCGTCTTGCGCGTGAGGCGATCCAAGCGGGTGGCGCTTCCCCTGCTGTGCTCAACGCGGCCAACGAAGTCGCGGTTGCGGCGTTCCTCGCCGGTCAGATCGGGTTCACACGAATTGCGGCAGTGGTCGAAGACGCACTAAGTCGCTATAGCGCCACCGCACCAAGCACTCTCGAAGATGTGCTTGCAATCGATGCTGAGGCTCGCAGATGCGCCCGGCAGATCCTGGAGAGTTCCGCCGTTGTTTGAGTCGCCCCCTTTCTGGATGTACGCCGTCGGGTTCCTGCTGTTGCTGGGGCCGCTGGTCACTGTTCATGAGCTTGGCCATTATCTTGTCGGGCGCTGGTTTGGCGTAAAGGCTGACGCATTCTCGGTCGGTTTTGGCAAGGAGCTTTGGGGACGCACCGATAGGCACGGAACCCGTTGGAAACTCTCGGCATTACCGCTTGGTGGTTACGTGCAGTTCCGCGGTGATATGAACCCGGCGAGTGTGCCCGACCCCGATGCAAAGGTCGAAGAGGGCAGCTTTCAAACGGCCGCCCTGTGGAAACGCGCCCTGATCGTCGCCGCCGGGCCGGTAACCAACCTTGTGGTTGCGATCGCGATTTTCGCCGCATTCTTCGCGATTATCGGGCGCCCCAACGTGGAATTGCCGGAGAACTCGACGGAAGTCGCGGGATTCTCCGAATCCTCCCCTGCGCGTGATGCGGGCGTTGAGGTCGGCGATCGGATCGTGCGTATAGACGGGCAAGATGTGAGCGACTTCACAGAATTGCTCGCACAAATTCAACTTTACCCGAACCGGACTATCGAGCTTTCGGTTGATCGAGGCGGCGAAACGCTCAGCTTTCCGGTCACGATCGACGGAGTGACCGAGCAGGACGGGTTCGGCAATGAAATGACAATTGGTAGGATCGGCGTGTTCCGACCTGACACCGAGCCGGCCACTGTGACCTATGAAGAGGTTGGAATCCTTGGCTCTATCCCTGCTGCGACTGCGCATTGCTGGGATCTGTTCAAGATGATGCTGACGGGGATCAAGCAGGTGCTGGTCGGCGATCGGTCAGTCAAGGAACTGGGTGGTCCGGTCAAGATAGCGAAGTACTCCGGCGAACAGATGAGCCTCGGCTTCGTTGCCTTCATCAACTTCGTCGCGCTGATCTCGCTTAATTTGGCATTCATTAACCTGCTGCCAATCCCCGCTCTCGACGGCGGCCATCTGGCATTTTACGCCGCCGAGGCGGTCCGCCGCAAACCGGTGGGTCCGCAAGCGACCGAATGGGCCTATCGCACGGGAATTGCGATTGTGCTGACATTGATGGTGGTCGTGACGGTCAACGACCTCGTCTCTCTGCCGCTTTTTGGCAGTTAGCCGGGGAAAGCGAACGGACGAGCGTGGCGAGAGGGTGTTGCCCGCTTGATTGAGCTCTGTGCATGGGGCACAGGCAATACAGGCTTTCGGGCCTATCGGTTAAGCGCCGGGGGAGGCGTGCCCAAGAATTTCGGGCTTGGTGAAGACGGGTTGGACGGGACAAATAATTTCATGAATCGATGCAGTGAGACAGGCGCTCAGCCTGTCATGCCTCAATCTGTGACCCCAATGCCTTTGAGCGGGGCCGGTAGGCTGGCCATAGCGCTGACGTGCAGTTCCATGCTCGCGGGTGTTCCTTGTGTTGTGCATGCGCAGGACGAAGCTGCTGGCGATGTCGCGACCGCGGGGCAGCCAGCTCCCGCGCCGACCCCGACCCCGGCGCCAGCACCCGCGCCGGCTCCGGCATCAAACACAATACGCACGATCAGCGTCGCTGGTGCCGAACGTCTCGAGCCGACCACGATCCTCAGCTACATTCGTCTGCGCGTAGGGCAGGAATACACGTCCGTCGCGGCGGACCAGGCGCTGAAGGACTTGGGCGCGACCGAGCTGTTTTCGAACTTCTCCATCCGCAACGATGCGGGCAACGTTGTGATCACGGTCACCGAAAATCCGGTGATCAACCGCATTGTGCTCGAAGGCAACAACCGCCTCGATAACGAAAAAATTATTCCCGAAATCAGGCTGGCTCCACGCCAGATTTTCACTCGTTCCAAGGTTCGGGCCGACGTTGCGCGTATCATCGAGCTCTATAAGCGTCAGGGCCGGTTCGCAGCCACGGTCGAGCCGAAGATGGTTCAACTGCCGCAGAACCGCGTTGATATCGTGTTCGAGATCAGCGAAGGGCCCAAGTCCAAGGTTCGTCAGATCAACATCATTGGCAACGAAGAGTTCTCCGATGGTGAGCTGCGTGGGCAGATGGTGACGAAGCAGGCACGCTTCACTCGGTTTTTCAGCTCCAACACCAGCTACGATCCGGATCGTCTGGCCTTCGACCAACAGAAGCTTCGCCAGTTTTATCTGACCGAAGGCTACGCCGATTTCCGCGTGGTTTCTGCTGTCGCCGAGCTTACGCCGGATCAGAGAGACTTCATCATCACCTATGTGGTCGAGGAAGGCGAGCGTTACAAATTCGGCGATGTCGAGGTCGAAAGCCAATTGCGTGATTTCGACAGCGATCAGCTTGCCGCTGGTCTTTCGATGAAGACCGGAGACTGGTACGATGCCAAGGCGGTAGAGGATACGGTCGAGCAACTCTCTGAGCTTGCGGGTCGGTTTGGTTACGCCTTCGCCGATGTGCAACCGCGGTTCGATCGGCAAAAAGACGACCTCGTCATGAATATCGAGTTCGTCCTGCGTCAGGCGCCGCGCGTTTATGTCGAGCGGGTTGACGTGAATGGCAACACCTTAACGCAAGACAAGGTTGTTCGGCGCGAGTTCCGCATCAGCGAAGGCGACGCATTCAACTCTCTTGGTGTTCAGCGGACCACAGCGCGTATCAACTCGCTGGGTTACTTTCAGGAGAATTTCGAGGTTAACCAAGTCGAAGGCAGCGCTCCCGACAGAATCGTCCTCGAAGCGAACGTCGAGGAGCAGCCCACAGGCGAATTGCAGTTTTCGGCAGGTTTCTCGTCGATCGAGCAGTTCATCCTTGCGGGCAGCATCCGCCAGCGCAACTTCCGGGGACGCGGCCAGACCGTAGGCCTGAGCGTCAACTGGTCGCAGTTCTCGCGCTCGGCGCAGATCAGCTTTTCCGAACCGTATCTGTTCGACCGGAACATTTCGGCAGGGGTCGATGTCTACCGACGCGATTTCAACAGTTTCAACTTTACCAATGCGGATCGCAACACGATCTTCGAACAGGGTACCACCGGTGCTGGCATCCGCGTCGGTGTTCCGTTGACTGAATTTATGTCCTTGGTCGGAAGCTACACAATCAACTACGACGATGTGAGCCTGGATGAGGATGCCTTCTTTGCCGACATCGATGGCGATGGTGACCTCGAATGCGATCCCCAGCGTGCGGGCCGCTTCCTGTGCGACTCCCTTGGCCAACGGCTAAGTTCGATTGTCGGGCTGAACCTCAATTACAACTCTCTTAACTCGCGCCTACGCCCCACCCGTGGGCGGACCTTCTCCATCAGCGGCGAGTTCGCAGGTCTGGGCGGCGATGTGCGTTACGCGCGTTTCCGTGGTCGAGCCCAACAGTTTTGGAACGTCGGAAACAGCGGGTTTATCTTCTCCGTCCTCGCCGAAGGTGGGACGATCATTTCGCTCCAAGACCGCGGTGGTCCCGAAGTCGAAGATATCCTACTGACCGACCGTTTCTTCCTGGGCGAGCCGCAGTTCCGCGGGTTTGACATTCGCGGCGTCGGCCCTCGTATCCTACGCCGGATTTCGATCCTTGACGAGTTCAACAATCCCGTGCTCGACGACGATGGAAACATCACCTTCATTGAGGATCGCAACCAGACCCGCGATGATGCATTGGGTGGGCGAAATTATTATCTGGGTCGTGCAGAGCTCGAAATTCCGCTTGGCTCGGGCGCGCGCGAACTGGGTCTTCGACCTTCGATCTGGGTCGATGTAGGTGCTCTGTGGGGACTGACCGAACCCGTATTGCTCGACAATGCGGCAGGTGTCCAGCTTACGGACGACGACGGCAATCCGCTGTTTCAGGACCCTAATGGCGACCAGACTACCGATGCCACGCAGCCGGATGGGACGCCCAATATCCGTTTGCTTGATCCGACAGTTCTTAACGAAGCTGAAATCTTCGTCGGTGATTCACCGTCGCCACGCATTACCGCTGGAATCGGCGTAAACTGGAACTCGCCCTTCGGGCCGTTCCGCATCGATTTCGCTCAGACGATCCGCAAGGTCGAGGGCGATGACGACACAACCTTCACGTTCAATGTAGGAACTCAGTTCTAATGAAACTTCTTGCCAAATCGCTTGCTCTTGCGAGCCTCTCCGCATGTGCTGTTCATGCCGTGCCTGCTGCCGCTCAGGTCGAAGGCCGGGTTGCCACGGTAGACATTTCGCGCGCCGTTATCGGCACCAGCGCACTGCAGACCGCTTACAATCAGGTTTCCACCACCTATTCCGCTCAGATCGAGACCCGGCGGACCAAAACCGAGGAGCGTCAGACGCTGCTGCAGGGCTTTGACACCAATGGCGACAACGAAGTGAACGATGCTGAGTTGCAGGCCGCACAGGCCAGCCCACAATTCGGTCAGTTGCAGACGCTTGAGCAGGAAATCCAACAGCTCACCAACCAGGTCGATTCTGCACGTATCTTCGCGATCGAGCAGATTATCGCGCAATATCCGGCCGCGTTACAGGAAGTGGTGACGCAGCAGCAGATTCAGGTGGTACTGAACCCGGCGACCGTGCTTTATGCACCACAGGAAGCTGACGTGACCCAGCAGGTCACCACATCGCTCAACACGAAGGTGCCTACGGTGGGCATCGTGCCGCCCGCAGGCTGGCAGCCCAGCCGTCAGGGTGTGCAGCTGTTCCAAGAGATCCAGCAAACGCTTGTAACGGCGCAGGTGCTGCAACAGCGCCAGCAGGCTGCGCAGCAACAGCAGCAGGGCAATACGCAGGCTCCGGAAGGCCGCTAGGCCCCGACCAGGCATACAGCGAAACGGAAACAGGGCAGGGCATGAGCGATCAGGCGACACCATCGGAGCCAATCGTGGATTACGACATCCACAAGATCCTAAAGGCTCTGCCGCACCGTTATCCTTTGCTGCTGGTTGATCGCGTGCAGTCGATCGAACTGGGCGAACGCATCCACGCGATCAAAGCCGTCAGTATCAACGAGGAGTTTTTCCAGGGACACTTCCCGGGCGCTCCTATCATGCCGGGCGTGCTCCAGATTGAAGCTTTGGCGCAGGCCGCCGCGATCCTCGGGATCGAAACACTGGAGCTTTCGGGCACCGGTAAGCTGGTAATTTTCATGGGTATCGAAAGTGCGAAGTTCCGTACGCCCGTGACACCGGGTTGTCTGCTCGATCTGAAAGTCGAATTTGTTCAAAAACGCAGCCGTGTCTACAAGTTCAAAGGCGAGGCTAGCGTGGAGGGTAGGGCGTCCTGCCAGGTCGACTTCACCGCGATGATCGCGGACCCGCCTGCTTGATTCTTTTACGCCCATTAGGGCTGGCGATTTCCTTACTCATATACTGTGAAGGTCGAATCTCTGTCGGTAGCCGGTCGGCCTTGCAGCGTTCTTGGCTTAGCTGTTGCCCGGACCTACTGGTTTGGTCGCAGAGCGCGGACGCGCAGCGGCCCGCAAGTGCGACCGCCCGAACAGTGGCCCGTTTGGGCGGAGGAAATCGCGTCGCGGATACAATGCAAAGCATAAAGACTTGCTTGCATTTTTGCTGGGTGGCGCTATTTGCGCCGCTTCTCAATTCAACAGCGCATCCGGTCGGAACCGGTGGAAGCTACGAAGGAAAAAGACGATGAAAGCCGAAGGGCATCCCGAATATCACATGATCACGGTCAAGATGACCGATGGCACCGAGTTTCAGACGCGCTCCACCTGGGGCAGCGAAGGCGACACTCTCGCGCTGGACATCGACCCGACCAGCCACCCGGCGTGGACCGGTGGCAAGCAGCAGCTTCAGGAAGGTGGCCGCGTTGCCGCGTTCAACAAGCGCTTTGGTGGACTCAGTCTCAAGAAGTGATCGCTCACATAATCTGCGATTTCGAAAGGGCGGTCCTTGCGGGCCGCCCTTTTTTCTTTGTGGGCGCGAAGTTTGCCGGATAGTCTGGCGCGCTATGAATGCTTGGATATTCCTCGGCATCGCCATCATGCTAGAAGTGACGGGCACATTCCTGCTCAAGCTGTCCGACGGTTTCACGAAATGGCACTGGGGCATCCTGTCGATAGTGAGTTTTTCGGCGTGCTTCGTTGCGCTGGCCCCGGCGATGAAAGTGCTTCCGGTGGGAGTGGTCTATGCGATCTGGTCAGGCGTGGGGATAGTCGCGATCAGCCTGATCGGGGTTTTTACTTTCGATGAGCGCCTCGGCGCGCTGCAATTCGGGTTTATCGGGATGATTCTGATCGGAGCCGTCGGCCTGAACCTGACTGTGCAGCATTGAGATGTCACCAGTCCCAGGGCTTTTCCCGATACCATTTGGTGATCACGTATTTGACACCTTTTCTTACCTTCATGCCGTGGTGGAGAGTGGACGGGTTAACGCTGCCGTCGAGGCGCTTGTTGTTCCAGCATAGCAATTTGCCAGATTCGGGCTGGAAGGTTTTACCGATCGCCTTGAACCGCGTTGCGCCGCCGGCCTCCACTCCGTTCAGGTAGATCATGAAAGTCCAAGTGCGTTGGCCCGAGACTGAGCAGAATTTCTCGTAATCAGGGCCGCCCGGCGTGAAGTAGTCAGTGTGCGGCTTGAACTCTTGCCCAATATCGTAGCGCTGTCCCTGTACAGGTTCACCATGGGCAGGATCGATTCTGTTCAGGGAAAGGAGCATCGTCTCAAGCTGCTCCACCGCAGGCTCAGTCACCTCGAGATCACAGGTCTCGCTGGTACGGAAATAGTCATCGCCGTTGTGATCGGCGATCGTTGATGGTCGGCGATCCTTGTCGATAAGCCGGATCAGTTCTTTGCAGTGCTCTATATCGAGGAAATTCCTGAGCTGAAAAATCTCGACTTTGGGGGTTGGCACGCGCTGGATTCCATCGCGTGTCAACAGTTGCTCAGCAGAAGAATCGCCCGGTTCGGTCATGCCCATAACGATAAGTCTGGCATCGCGTCAGGCAAGCCGCCAGACCTGCGCGAAACAATCTTGCGCGCAATGCCGTCAAACGAAGTTTTCGCTTCCCTTGAGAGAGGCTTTGTGCAACAGGCTCGCGCCGCTTGTCCGCAGTCTTGACCGACCGCGCAACAGGCGTACACCGCCCCCCTTGCGCGGACTTGGCTACAGCCTTTTGGTTGTGTTGGGGCGGGGCATGTGGCGATCGTAGCTCAGTTGGTTAGAGCGCCGGTTTGTGGTACCGGAGGTCGGGGGTTCGAGACCCCTCGGTCGCCCCATTTTCCTGAATCTCCCCGTCGACTGAAACGGTCATGTCGATATCGCGCGCCATAACTTGGGGCTTTGTTGCGTATGACCGCTTTCTGGACCGAATCCGATTTTGATGATCATGAACTCGTGCAGGTGGTGCGCGATCGGACGAGCGGTCTGACGGCGATTATTGCGGTTCATTCGTCGCACCTCGGGCCAGGCGCTGGCGGCACGCGCTTTTGGCACTACCCGGAGCCGAAGGACGCCATCCGCGATGCCCTGCGTTTGTCGCGCGGTATGAGCTATAAGAATGCGATGGCTGGCCTGCCGTTGGGCGGCGGTAAGGCTGTGATCCTCGCCGACGAAAACCGCGCCAAGACGCCTGAAATGCTGGCCGCGTTCGGCGATGCGGTCGAGGCGTTGAACGGTCGCTATGTCACCGCAGAAGATGTTGGCATCAGCGAGGCGGACATGGTCGCCGTGGCAGAACGCACCGCACACGTTTCAGGTCTCCCGGTGTCAGGCGAGAACACGGCTGGAGGCGATCCCGGCCCGTTCACCGCGATGGGCATCTATCACGGCATCAAGGCTGCTGTCCGGCACAAGCTGGGCAAGGACAGCGTCAAGGGCGTCCATGTCGCGGTTCAAGGCACAGGCAGCGTAGGTGGGGGCGTCGCTCGATTGCTGGCCAAGGATGGTGCGAAGCTGACATTGGCCGATATCCAAGCGGATCGCGCTGCGGAATTAGCCCGCGAATTGGGTGGTGAAGCTGTAGGAGCGGATGCGATTTTGGGCGTCGCGTGCGATGTGTTCAGCCCCAATGCGCTTGGTGCGATCTTGGATGATGAAGGAATTGCCCGATTAGATACCGCAATTGTCGCCGGCGGCGCAAACAACCAGCTGGCACGCGCGCATCACGGCCAGACCTTGTTTGAACGCGATATCCTGTTCGCCCCCGACTACGTCATCAATGCCGGTGGAATCATTTCTGTCGCGATGGAATATCTCGCGCGACGCGATGGAGTTTCCGGAGATATCAACGAAGTGCGCAAGCGGATTGCCCTAATCCCCGAGCGGCTTGAGGAGATATGGCGGGAGAGCGACTCCAGCAAGAACTCGCCCGATGTGGTCGCCGACCGGATGGCTCAGAAGCTGATCGGACGGTAAGCAGACGACTGTTTTGCGCCGATTGCCTCCGATGCAGCGCTACTTGCGTGCTTTGCGCCCTTGCGGGGGACGGCGGGGACAGTAAAACACCGGGCAGAGCGCTGAAGCATGCATATCTACGCCAATCCCACCCGTTTCCTGTCACTTGCCAAGTGGCTGATGCCGCTATGCCTGTGGAGCGGGTTGCTGCTTTCTGTGGGAGCGATCGCGTGGGGCCTGACGATGGTGCCACCCGACCGACTGATGGGTGAGAGTGTTCGTATCCTTTTCATTCACGTACCGAGCGCCTGGTTGGGCATGGGCGGCTGGACCGGCATTGCGATCGCCAGTGCTGCGCTGCTGATCTGGAAACACCCACTCGCCGCCATCGCCGCACGAGCGATCGCGGTTCCGGGCATGGCCTTCACCGCGATATGCCTTGTTACTGGATCGATCTGGGGCAGGCCGACCTGGGGTACCTGGTGGGTGTGGGATGGAAGGCTGACGAGCATGCTTGTGCTGCTGTTCCTTTATGGCGGGTACATAGCATTGTCTCAGGCGACTGCACGCGAAGGTGGATCGACCAACATTGCCGCGATCTTTGGCCTTGTGGGCGCTATCAACATCCCAATCATCAACCGCTCGGTTGTATGGTGGAACTCGCTCCATCAACCCCCTAGCATCACGGCTGGCAAGAGTGCCATCGACCCTGTATTTCTTTGGCCACTGCTCGCAGCCGTTCTGGGATTTTCACTGCTATACGGTGCGCTCGTCATGATGAGGATGCGCACGCTTATCGCAGACGCTCAGGTGGAAGCGCGCCTGCGCCGCCGGGCGATGGATGACGATGTGCCTGTTTCCCCCAGAGCTGTGGGGAGTGTGTAATGCGTGAAGCGCTCGATCATTGGGAATTCGTCTTCGCCGCCTATGCAATCGGTCTGGGCGGGCTGGCAATACTGACGCTTTGGAGCTGGCGCAGCATGCGTAGCGCAGAGGCGCGTCGCGACGAGGTGAAGCGCCGATGAAGGCCAAGCATCAACGACTGACGCTGATCGTCATCGCTATGATCGCGATAATTGCAGCGGGCCTTATCGCCGCGTGGGCACTGCGCAATCAGGCGAACTATTTCTACCTGCCCGAGCAGATTGCAGCCGAGCCGCCCGCTGTCGGACAGGCTGTGCGGCTAGGTGGTATGGTGCTGCCAGGTTCGATCCAGACCGAAGATGACGGGATCACCATCGCGTTTGTCGTTACCGGCAATGAAGCGAGCGCGGTCCCGGTACGTTATAGCGGTATCCTCCCGGACTTGTTCGTCGAGGGTTCTGGCGTCGTCGCGGAAGGCAGCTTGCAAGCTGACGGAACATTCCTCGCAACCAACTTGCTGGCCAAGCATGACGAGAATTATGTACCCAAGGAACTAGAGGGGCTTGAGGGGCATCGGGCGGCGGACACGGTCGCCGAAACAACTGTCGGGCTCGACTAGGAGCGCACGCAGCACATGATCGCAGAGATTGGCCTTGCCGCCCTTTGGCTAGCCGCTGCGCTCGCCGTGTTGCAGCTGGCATCGGGCGCACTGGCAATGCGCGCCCGTGACGAAGAAGCTCCCTTGCTCGCGATGTATGCGCGGCCCGCTGCGATAGTGCAGGCGCTGCTCGCGACGCTGGCGTTCATTATGCTGTTGTGGGCGTTTGCAATCACCGACTTGTCTATCAAACTTGTCGCAACGAACTCGCACTCGCTAAAGCCGCTTCTGTACAAGATCACCGGGACTTGGGGAAACCACGAAGGCTCAATGTTGCTGTGGGTCGCGGTGCTTGCGCTGTCGGGTGGCCTGCTTGCCGCGGCCGAGCGACGCCTGCCAGAAAAGACCATGCACGCGACCTTGGCGGTCCAGGGGTTAGTGGCGCTGGGCTTTTACGCGTTTCTACTGCTCAGTTCGAACCCCTTCGAGCGGCTGCCAACGCCTGCTGCGGAAGGTGTAGGGCTTAACCCGCTTCTGCAGGATATTGGCCTCGCGCTGCATCCGCCCACACTTTATGTCGGTTATGTTGGGCTGTCAGTTGCTTTCAGTTTGGCGATGGGGGCGCTGATCACTCGGCAGGTCACGCCCGAATTTGCGCGCGTCATGCGGCCGTGGGTACTGGGCGCGTGGGTGTTCCTGACGGTTGGGATCACGGCGGGTTCTTACTGGGCCTATTACGAGCTGGGCTGGGGCGGCTGGTGGTTCTGGGACCCGGTCGAGAATGCCTCGCTGATGCCATGGCTCGCTGCAACCGCCTTGCTGCATTCTGTAAGCGTCCTCGCCGCGCGCGACGCCTTGCGTACATGGACGATAATGCTGGGCGTGCTGGCATTCTCGATGAGCATGCTCGGCACCTTTCTCGTGCGTTCGGGCGTGCTGACTAGCGTCCACGCTTTTGCGGTCGATCCTGAACGGGGCACTTTTATCCTGATCTTGCTCGCGATTTATATCGGCGGGGCGCTTACCATCTTCGCGCTGCGAGCGAGTTCCGTGGCGGAGGGCAAGCGCTTCTCCGCAACGAGCCGAGAGGGCGCGCTGGTTTTCAACAACGTCATGCTCACAGCCATCCTTGCGATCGTGCTGTTGGGGACGCTCTACCCGCTGTTGACTGAAGCGTTTGATGTGCGGGTGTCGGTCGGGCCGCCCTACTTCAATCCGGTTGGCGCTATGTTCGCGGTTCCCATGTTTGTGGTGATGGCGGTCGGCCCGCTGCTGCGCTGGAAGAATGATAAGCCGGGACGGATCAAGTTGGAGCTATTGATAGTAGGCGTGATCCTTGTGGCGGTGGCCGCAATCGTGGCGATTGTTGGCGACTACGCACTACTGCCTGTGCTTGGCCTTGCGCTTGCCGCGGCACTCGCAGTTGCAGCCTTTTTGCCGCTGCGGGGTCGCAAGATCCTGCGCGTTCCTGTCGCAACCTGGGGCATGGTGCTGGCGCATTTCGGCGTCGCGATCGCTCTGTTTGGGATGGCCAGCGAAAGTGCCTTTACGCAAGAGAAGCTAGCCGCTCTTGCCCCGGGCGACAGCACCACTGCAGGCGAATGGAGCGTTATGCTCGACAGCGTCGATCCGGTAGCAGGCCCGAACTGGACCGCGCTTGAAGCGCGTGTGCTGGCGAGCCGGGACGGAGGCGAGTCAGTGATACTAACCCCTCAGGCGCGCAATTTCTGGGCTCCTTCGCAGGCGACTAGCGAGAGCGCGCTGCTCACCCAATGGGACGGACAGCTTTATGCGGTAATCGGCACCACTGCGGGCGAGGCTCCCGATGGAACACAACGCTGGCAGTTGCGAATCTGGTGGAAGCCGTTTGTGACCTTCATCTGGTACGGCGGGCTGCTTATCGGGTTTGGCGGCGTACTCGCAATCGTCGGGCGGCTCGGCAGCGATCTGCGTCGCCGCTCTGCCGTAAGGCGCGTGGCCGAACGCCGCGCTGACATGGCACAAATTGCTGAAGCCAGGACTGCGAAGGTGGTATGATGAGGCTGGTTTACCTCATTCCACTCGGGCTGTGCTTCTTCATCTTGGGGCTCGGCGGCTACATGCTGACTCAGTCGAAAGATTCGACAATCCCCTCGGCGATGATCTCCAAGCCATTGCCGGAGTTTGATCTGTCACCCGCGATTGAGGGAGTTGAGGGCGCGTCGCGGGCGAATTTCATCGGTGGAGGGCCGCGTTTGCTCAATATCTGGGCGAGTTGGTGCGTGCCTTGCATTGCCTAGGCACCACAACTCGAAGCGTTGAAGGAAGCCGGTGTCGAGATCATCTGCGTCGCCATCCGTGACAAGCCTGACGACGTGGCGCAATTCCTTGAACTGCACGGTAATCCGTACAGCCGCATCGGTTCCGACGAGATATCGGCGATCCAGTTTGAGCTGGGATCGTCGGGTATTCCGGAGACCTACGTGATCGATGCCGAGGGGAACATCCGCTATCAGCACATCGGCGATATCCGAGAAAACCAAGTGCCCGAACTGCTCCAGATTCTGGAGGACGTGCGATGATCCGCCTGCTCGTCTTTCTCGCGCTGTTTTCCATTGCGCTGCCAGTCGCCGCGCAGGACGACCTGCCGCCTGCACCCTATGCCTATACCCAGCTTGAAGACCCCGAGCAGGAAGCGCAGGCGATCGAGCTGATGGAGACGCTCCGCTGTCTCACCTGCCAGTCGCAGAGCATCGCCGATAGCGATGCACCGATGGCAGGTGATATGCGGCATCAGGTCCGCAGCAGAATCGCGGCGGGCGAGGAACCCAAGGCGATTCGTGCGTGGCTTGTCGAGCGGTATGGCGACTATGTCAGCTATTCACCCGAGGTCAACGCGACCACATGGCCGCTTTTTGCCTTGCCCGCCGTGCTGCTGCTGATTGTGTTGCTTGTGTTGCTGAACCGCCTGGGTAAGCGCCGTAGTACCGGTGAAGGTGATGACACATGATCGGTTGGGTACTCGTCGCCGGGCTAACACTAGCGGTTTTCATCGTGGCGGCGTTCCCGTTGCGCCTGCCGCGCGAGGGTTGGTCGCTCTTCGCCGCGACGCTGGTCTTTGGGCTTGCGGGATATGCTTGGCAGGGATCTCCCGGCCAGCCTGCCAGCCCCAAGGCTGAACAGGCACCCACTTCGCAATCGGGCGAGGAGATGGTCGATGCCCGGCGACAATTGTTCGGCGAGGGACGTTCCCGGCGCGATTACCTCGTCACCTCTGATGCGTTTGCACGGCGCGGCCAGTTTGAGAATGCGGCGAAGTTCCTCACACCGGGTCTGAGAGAGCATCCCGACTATGTTGAGGGATGGCTTGCGCTCGGAATGGCGCTGGTTGCGCATGCAGATGGATTTGTAACGCCGGCAGCGCGTGCCGCCTATGATCGGGCAAGTGCCGCTGATCCGGCCAATCCCTCACCCCAATTCTTCCTCGGCTTTGCCTATCTTCGCAGCGGCGAAATTCGCGAGGCTCGCGCTGTATGGGGCGAACTGCTCGACAACACGCCCGACGATGCGCCGTGGCGATCAGATGTTGCTCGACGGGTTACCGCGCTTGATCAGATGATCGCCAATGCCCCGATGCTGCAAGGTCGCTGAAGCTCATGTTGCAGGAGCGAACGCCGGGTGCTAGGTGCCGCGGCCTTGCGGACAACCGCATTTCGGGGCGCGGACTTGCTTGGCAAAGAGTAGGCTCGTGAGAGGGCAGTATCGGTGAGGGTCCTGATGTGACCCAAACTCGGGAAATCCATTGGGCATGAGCGAGACAGTAGCAGCGCCAGCACACCAGCCTCCATCCGGGGGTAAGGGGCACACTGCGTCCAAGACCGCGCTGGCGGTCGGCGCGATCGGTATCGTGTTCGGCGATATCGGCACCAGCCCGCTCTATGCGTTTCGCGAAACGTTCGTTGGTCGCGCGACCGTTCAGCTCGACCAAGCGCATGTTCTGGGCGTCATCAGCTTGATTTTCTGGTCGATGACGCTGGTCGTTGCGATCCAGTATGTTACGATCTTGATGCGCGCGGACAATAAGGGGCAGGGCGGTTCGCTCGCGCTCGTCGCTCTGATTTCCCGCAGCCTGTCCAAGTCGAAATACGGCTGGGTCGCAGTGCTTCTGGGCGTGTTTGCGACTTCGCTGTTCTATGGCGACAGCATGATTACGCCTGCGATTTCGGTGCTATCGGCGGTCGAAGGGCTGACCGTGGTCGATCCCGGATTGCAGAGCTTCGTCATTCCGATCGCGCTCGGCCTGTTGGTGTTCCTGTTTGTGCTGCAAAAGCGCGGCACGGCCAAGGTCGGTGCGCTGTTCGCCCCGGTGATGATCGTCTACTTCACGGTCATCGCGGCGCTAGGCCTTTGGCAGATCATCCAGATGCCCGAGATACTGTGGGCGCTCAATCCGTATCACGCGGTCAATTTCTTCATCCTCGATGGCTGGTTTGCCTTCCTTGCATTGGGCAGTGTCGTGCTGGCGGTTACGGGATCCGAGGCGCTCTATTCCGACATGGGGCATTTCGGGCGCGGGCCGATGCGCTTGAGCTGGTTTGGCTTTGTGATGCCATGCTTGTTGCTGAACTATTTCGGTCAGGGCGCGATGGTGATCGGTCTTCCGCCAGAGCAAGCCGCCGAAGCGATCCAGAACCCGTTCTTCTTCCTCGCATCCGAGGAATGGCGGTTGCCCCTTGTGTTCCTGGCGACCGTGGCGACCTTCATCGCCAGCCAGGCGGTGATCTCCGGAGCGTTCTCGATAACGCAACAGGCAATCCAGATGGGCTATATCCCGCGCCTTAACATCCGCCACACCAGCGAGACCGAAGGTGGACAGATCTATATCCCCGCGGTGAACTGGGCGCTTATGGTTGCGGTTATCATTCTGGTGCTGACGTTCCAGAACTCGTCTAACCTGGCCAATGCATACGGCATCGCGGTGACGGGCGCAGTTACGATCGACACGCTGCTGATGGCGGTGTTGCTGGTCGGTGTGTGGAAGTGGAAATGGTGGTACGCCGCGCCTGTTGTGCTGCTGTTTCTGATCGTCGATGGAGCCTACTTCGCGGCGAATCTGACCAAGGTGCCAGATGGTGGCTGGTTCCCGCTGATGATCGGCTTCATCGCCTTCTTGCTGCTCACCACCTGGGCGCGCGGGCGCAAGCTGATGCGCGACCGGATGAGCGAGGTCGCGCTACCGATGGAGATCTTTGCCAAGTCGGCCAAGAATTCCGCCCTTCGAGTGCCCGGCACGGCGATTTTCATGGCCAGCTCGACCGCAGGAGTACCATCCGCGTTGCTACACAATATCAAGCACAACAAGGTGCTGCATGAGCGCGTTGTGATCCTCACCATCGAGATTCAGGACGTGCCTTACGTCGATCCCGAAAAACGCTGCGAATACACCGACATGGGTGACGGGTTCTACCGCGCGATCCTGCGTTATGGCTTTATGGAAGAAACCGATGTTCCGACCGGCCTTAAAAGCATGAAGCAGTATTGCGGGGGCGAATTCGAGATGATGCACACCAGCTTCTTCCTTTCGCGCCAGACGCTGCTGGCGAGCGAAAAGCCGGGTATGCCGATCTGGCGCGAGAAGATCTTCGCCTGGATGCTGAGGAATTCGGCGAGCGCGATGGACTTCTTCAAGCTGCCCACGAACAGGGTTGTTGAGCTGGGGAGCCAAGTGGAGATATAGCTATGGCAACAACCGTCGATTTCAAACACGTCGTCGAGGACTTCGCCAAGCTTGAAGGCAAGGCGACGATCAGCATCGGCACGACCGGATTTGCCGGGGATGGAAACCGGCTGTTTCTCAATTTTGATGATGTCGGCATCCTGTTTTCGCACGACGATGCAAAGGCGTTCCTGAAAGCTGCTGCTGCGGCGTATGCGCGGTTGGGATACGCCAACGGTTGATTTTGCCCTTTCGGCTTTCTTGGCTCGGATAAGTCCATCGTATTGAAGTTGACGAAGTTGACAGTGTGTCAGGCATTGATTTCGAGAGTTATCGTTGCGCTTTCAGATACTTGATCCGAAGAGGCGAAGTTGACACTTCTCCAACTCGAAACGTGCTTCAGGATACGATTTTCAAAGAACCGCACGGACTATGGCGCGGATTGGGCGTGTAGGAAAATCAATCGACGGATGCCGGTGATCATCTAGGTCGCTTGTCATCCGGCAAGATGGAAGATCAGATCCGATATCCACCCAGGTTCTCGACCATTTCGTGCACGCCTTGATCGATTGTCTTTCGCCGATAGTGACTGAAAATCTCTTCCCTTTGGGCTGTGGTCAGGTCGTTGAGCACGCGAACCGCCGCGTTGCGCCCACTTCTCGCTGCACTTCGTAGCTCTGGCGTGAGGATCGATGGATATGCTGGGTGATCTGTCCGGCCTTTGGAAAAGTACACTACCTGGCCGCAAAACGTGCTGAGGAATGAGTTATAAAGCCCGTTTGCCTCTCCTTGTTCCCTCGCTCTGATGATCTGACGGAAACCGAGATAGGCGCTTACTGCTGGTGCAGCAATCGCGCCGGCAAGCCACAAACTCGATGCCGATAATGCAGCGCCTGTCGCAACTCCGGCCTCTCCGACCGCTGCTGTTGGCGCCCACCCACTTACGGCGGCGGCGTAGCGACCGCGTAAGATCCAAGCGCCGATGAGTGCTGCATAATCGCCACTCGTCCGGGTTGCTCCAGCAGGCAGCGCAGCTCTGGCCGCATCTTCAAAGGGATTCCCCATATCTCACGTTCCTTTGCTCGAAATCTCCATACCTGGCGAGATCCGAGATACTGCGGAAGCAGAATGCTTGCTTGTAGAGACGCGTCGAGTGTCGAAGTTCGCTCGACGCTGCGACCGACCGCAGCTGCTCCGATCCGTTGAAGCTCTCCTACCCCGTCGGCGGCTCATCTTTTACAACGTCGTCCGCATCCTCCAGCGCCAGCCCATGCTTTAGTAACATCGGGATCTGCGTAAATGTGAACAGGAAGGTGAGTGGCAGGAATATCCAGAACTTCGCCCATAACCAGCCTTCGAAGCTCATATAGGCGCGCAGGCCTTCGTTGAGGCCGGCAAGGGCGAGGAAGAACACACCCCAATTGCGCGACAGTTTGAGCCAGCCTTCGTCGGTAAGGCCTTCGAAGGCCGCCTCAAGCAGGATCTTCAGAAGCGGCTTGCCCATCCGCCAACCGATCAGCAGAGCGACACCAAACACCGAGTAGATGATGGTCGGCTTCAGCTGTACAAAAGTCGGGTCGCCGAAAAAGATCGTCAGCGCGCCAAAGCCCACGATAAGCGCGGTCGAGAACCACAGCATCGGTGAGACCTTGCCAAGCCGCCATTTCGACACGAGCAGCGCCACCACGGCGGCGACCATGAATGCGCCAGTGCCGTAGATGATCGCCTGAAGCTCGGCGAGCGCATTGGTCTCGCTCGGTGAATTGAGGCGATAGACCAGCAGGAACACCAACAGCGGCCCATAGTCGACCACCACGCTTAACCAGCTAGATCTGGCCTTTTTGGTTTCGCTAGGCTGGGATTCCGCGTCTGCCATCAGGCCACTCCCGCAATCACGCGCGCCACCAGATCGGGATCGAACGGGCGCAGATCTTCCATTTTTTCACCCACGCCGATCGCGTGGATTGGCAGACCATATTGTTCGGCTGCGGCGACCAATACGCCGCCGCGTGCGGTTCCGTCGAGCTTGGTCATGATCAGACCAGTGACGCCCGCGACCTCCTTGAAAACGTCGATCTGGGAAAGCGCGTTCTGGCCATTGGTGGCATCGAGCACCAGCACCACATCATGCGGCGCCTCAGGATTGAGGCGACCCAGGACGCGGCGGATTTTCTCCAGCTCGTCCATCAGCTCGCGCTTGTTCTGGAGACGTCCGGCAGTGTCGACGACTAGCGCATCGATTCCGGTATCGGTTGCCTGCTTGACAGCATCGAACACGATTGAGGCCGGATCGCCGCCCTCCGGGCCGCGTACAATGTCTACGCCAGCGCGCTCAGCCCAAGTGGCGAGCTGCGAGATCGCGGCGGCGCGGAACGTGTCTCCCGCAGCGAGCAGCACACCATAATCGTCTTCCATGAAGAGGTGCGCGAGCTTGGCGATGGTCGTCGTCTTTCCGGACCCGTTTACCCCGATCACGAGGATCACCTGCGGGCGGGGGAAGGCAACGACTTCGAGAGGCTTCGCCACCGGGCGCAGAATCTCGGCGATCTCTTCAGCAACTGCTTCTTTTAGCTCGCGTTCAGTGATTTCGAGGCCGAAGCGTTTCTCAGCAAGCTTGGCGCGGATGCGCGCAGCCGCAGTTGGACCAAGGTCGGAGACGATCAGCGCATCTTCGATATCGTCCAGCGTCGCGTCATCCAGCTTGGCTGTGCTGACTATGCCGGACAGGTTCGAAGACAGCCGATCGGACGTTTTGCTGAACCCTCCGAAAAGGCGCTGGCTCCAGCTGTTCTCACTCACTTTAGCAGGCCTTCTTTGATTTCGTGGATTGTCACATCGACCACTTCGCCCGCTTCGGTTCCCTTGGGAAGAGCGACGCGGGCGTAGCTGGGCGTGTAGCCGGTGCAATCGCGTTCGGCGAGAACAGGCAGGGTTTCGCCCACAAGACTGTCGAGCCAGGCCTTGCGCTGTTCTGCCACGGCGGCGCGCAGTTCAGCCGCGCGGGCCTTGATCAGCGAGCGATCGAGCTGCGGCATGCGCGCGGCGGGCGTTCCGGTGCGCGGTGAGAACGGGAAGATATGACCGTGTACGATATCGAGTTCACGGATGATCGAGAGGTTGTCGGCATGGTGATCGGCGGTTTCCGTCGGGAAGCCAGCCATCAGGTCTGCGCCCACTGCGATTTCAGGTCGCTGGGCTTTCAGGCGCGAGACCAGATCGATCGCGTCGCCGCGCAAGTGCCGCCGCTTCATCCGCTTCAGGATCAGGTCGGAGCCATGCTGCATCGACAGATGGAGATGCGGCATCACGCGCTGTTCGTGAGCGAAGAGTTCGCACAAAGCCTCGTCAATTTCGATCCCGTCGAGTGAGGACAGGCGCAGCCGGGCGAGGGTGGGAAAGGTATCAAGGATCGCATTTACCAGCGTGCCGAGCGTGGGGCTGTCCGCAAGATCGTGGCCCCACGATGTCAGGTCGACGCCGGTCAGCACTGCTTCCTTGGCGCCGAGCGCCAAGTGCTGCTCTATTTCCCGGAGCACATCGGTTACGGCGATCGACCGACTCATTCCGCGCCCCTGAGGGATCACGCAGAATGTGCAATCGTGGTCGCAGCCATTCTGCACGGCGATGAAGGCGCGGGTCTTGGTCGGGGCGAGCGGAGCCTCGGCAACGGGGACATTCCAGGCGCGCGGATCGAGCTTGCGGTCGTTCGCGATCAAACCGTCAACCTCGGGCATCTGCCCCAGCTGCTCGCGCTCGATATCGGCTGCACAACCCGTTACCAGCAGGCGCGCGTCTGGCCGTGTGCGTCGCGCCTTGCGGATCGCCTGGCGCGTCTGGCGCACCGCTTCGCTGGTCACCGCGCAGCTGTTCACGACCACCACGTCGCCTTGATCGGCGAGCATGGCGCGCATGCGTTCACTCTCAGCAATATTGAGCCGGCAGCCCAATGAGATGACTCGGGGCGAGATCACTTCAGGAGCGCTCAAGAATAGTCATCCCATTCGAATGTCCCACGAAACGCTTCGGTTGCCGGACCGGTCATCTGAATACGATCGTCGGCGTCCCATACGATTTGCAAGTCACCACCGGGTAACGAGACAGTCACCGCTCGCCCGGTCAGGCCTTTGCGAATCCCAGCCACCGCCGTTGCACAGGCTCCGGTTCCACAAGCGCGCGTCAGGCCCACACCGCGCTCCCATACCCGCAGACGCAGGTGGTCCTCGCTCACCACGCTCGCGACATTGACGTTCACACCTTCGGGAAACACCGGGTCGCGTTCGATCACCGGGCCAAGCGTTTCGAGGTCTACCGCCTCGGCATCTTCGACGAAGAAAACCGCATGCGGATTGCCGACATTTATTGCCATCGGAGCCTCAAGCTCGCCCCAGCGTACCGGCATGCTCGCTGTGTCCATGGCGTAGTCGAGGGGGATTGCCTGCCAATCAAAGCGCGGCGTGCCCATATCGACCGTCGCACCGCCATCGGATGGTTGCAAGGCGATTGACCCACCATCCGTTTCGATCTGCGCAGGCTCGCCATGCAGCAACGCGATCGCGCGTGAAGCATTTCCGCAGGCTTCAACTTCGCCACCATCCGCGTTAAAAATCCGCATCTTGAAGGCGTGCTTCGCGCTCGGTTCAAGCAGGATAAGCTGGTCGCAGCCAATCCCCTCAGTACGATCGGCAAGTGCCAACGCCATCGATGCAGTGATGGGTGGCATTGCATCTTCACGTGCATCAAGCACGATGAAATCATTGCCGAGACCATGCATTTTGATGAAGGGAACGCGCATTACGCAGCGCATTTATGCGCGCGACGTCCTTGCGTCCAGTCTATCGGTGCTTGCGCGAAGTGCTCGGACGCGTCGCGTTACTGATGCGCGCGGCGCAGGGCCAGTTCGACGTCATCCACTACCAGCGTGGTTTCCGGTTCTTGCTTGGCAAATGATGCCGGTCCCTTCCGCTCAGACAGCAATCCTTCGGCGCGAAGGCGCTCGCGCACCTCCTCAGCGGTTTCCGGACGGCCATAGAGGTAACCCTGACCCTTCAGCTTACCCATCTTGCGCAGCGTCTTGAGCACGTCTTCGTCCTCGATACCCTCGGCGGTGATCGGCAGGTCCATCCCTCGGCCAAGCGAGACGATGGCGTCCACGATCTCAGAGCGACCTTCTGGATTGCTTAGCTCGCTGATAAAGCTGCGGTCGATCTTGAGGCGGTCGAACGGCAAGGTGCGCAACTGTTCCAGGCTCGAATAGCCCGTACCGAAATCGTCGAGGCTGATCTGCACGCCCTGATTGCGCAGACTTGTGATCATTGAACGCACCATGCCGATATTGTCGAGCAGACAGCTTTCGGTAATCTCGATCTCAAGACGTTGCGGCGGCAGGCCCTGTTTGACCAGCAATTTGAGCAGCTTTTGTGCAAACCAAGGATCGCGCAACTGCACCGGCGAGATGTTGATCGAGAGCGAGAGCGAATCCGCCCATTCACTCGCATCAGAGAAAGCGCGGCTCATCAGCTGATCTGAAAGTTCCGTGATCAAGCCGATTTCTTCCGCAATCGGGATGAAAATCTCGGGGCTGACCAGACCAAGCTGCGGCGAACGCCACCGCGCGAGCATCTCAAAGCCGACCAGATTGCCGGTTTCGAGATCGATTTGTTGTTCGTAATAGGGGATGAACTCATCCCGCGATATGCCGCGACGCAGGCCGGTCTCCAGCTCGTTGCGGAATCGCAACTCGTTTTCCA
Source organism: Pseudomonadota bacterium (assembly GCA_039195235.1). Taxonomy (GTDB): domain Bacteria; phylum Pseudomonadota; class Alphaproteobacteria; order Sphingomonadales; family Sphingomonadaceae; genus Erythrobacter. Next base: position 16,423 of record JBCCVO010000011.1, on the reverse strand, counting down.
TGGTCGGCTCGAACCAGAAGAAGCGGTTCTTGCCCTGCTTCTTCGCATGATACATCGCAATGTCGGCGCGGTGCATCAGCGCAGCGGAATCAGACACCATCGGATTGACGCCATGCCCGTCATGGTCGGATGCTATACCGACTGACATCGTGGCATCGATTGTCAGCGCTTCGGTGTCGAAAGGGGTTGCGACTTGCTCGAACAGGCGGATCACGAGGTCGTCGATCCGTTCGGAGTGAGCCGGGGTAAATGGAATCACAATCGCGAATTCGTCGCCACCAAGCCGCGCCAGTCTGGCTTGCGCTGGCAGCTGGCTGCCGATCCGTTCAGCCAGGATCACCAAGACGGCATCGCCGACGCCGTGGCCATGCATATCATTGATCTGCTTGAAGTTATCGAGGTCGATCATCACAAACGCGATCGCCTCACCGCGGCTTTTAGCCTCGACGATAGCGGTTTCGGTGGCGTCGGCCATACTGCGACGATTGAGACAACCGGTTAGCGGATCGATTTCCGCAAGGTTACGTGCGTGTTCTTCGGCACGTTTGCGCTCGCTGATTTCATGAGTGAGTTGGCGATAGCGGCGCCAGCCGAAGATGATCAGCGCGATGTTGAGGAGCAGGGCGTTAACTCGCACGCTGTCGGGCGCAGGTCCGTTTCCAAGAATGGAATCCATCACGCTGGGCAGAACCGCCCCGCCGGTGCCGACAAACATGATGATGGCTGCGGTCGCAATGCCGAGCGCAATGGGGTCCCGCTCGGCCGGGCCGATGCCGTCTTTGGTTTCGTTGGCTGCCACTATTGCTGAGTCATACCGCGAACGGCGTGCTCCCCCATTAGAATGCGTTACCATCCGGATATGCGCGCCATGCCTAAAAATCGGGTTAATCCCGTGGTATAGGCCGCGTGGGGGCTGGCGGCGGCGCGGTCGGTTGGCTACTTGGCGGTTGATAGGTACGCATCAGGAGACGACCCAAGTGCCCAATTACTGGCTCGTGAAATCGGAACCCTTCAAATACAGCTGGGATGATCTCGTCGATGAGGAAGAGGGCGTATGGGACGGCGTGCGCAACCATCTTGCCAAGAACAACTTGAAGGCGATGGATGTCGGGGACGAGTGCTTCTTCTACCACTCGCGTGAGGGGCTCGAGATTGTGGGCATTTGCGAGGTAACCGTTGCCGATATCCTCGACCCGACCGACGAGACCGGCAAATGGGCGGCGGTGAAGGTGAAGCCCAAGCGCAAGTTTGACAATCCGGTGACACTAAAACAGATCAAGGCAGAGCCGAAGCTCGCCGATTGCGAGCTGGTGCGGTTTTCGCGCCTCTCGGTTGCGAAGATCAAGCCCGACGAATGGAAGTTGATCTGCGCAATGGCCGAGGGTCGAGCCTAGGCCTTGGCACGCAGCCCGCTGACAGTTGCGCCGCTGGCGGCGAGCTGTTCGATCTCGATTGTCATGTGAATGAGGCGCAGCCCTGACCGGGATTGCGCCTCCGCAAGGGCTGCCTCGAATTCGTCGGTCGTCGTGGCAGCTGCGCTCCACCCGCCGAACGCCGCGCCGAGCGCGGCAAAGTCCGGATTGGCCAGTTTTGTGCCTGAGATACGGCCCGGATATTCGCGTTCCTGGTGCATGCGGATTGTGCCATATGCGCTGTTGTCGACTACCAGCACCAGCAGGTTTGCGCCGTATTGCGCTGCGGTCGCCAGTTCCTGACCGTTCATCAGAAAATCGCCGTCGCCTGCCACTGCGACGACTTGGCGATCGGGGTGGCGCAGTGCCGCTGCGACTGCGGCCGGCACGCCGTACCCCATCGCACCGGCGGTCGGCGCGAGTTGGGTCGGGTGCCCCGCATAGCGCCAGTATCGATGCCACCATCCAGCAAAGTTTCCGGCTCCGTTGCAGATGATGGAATCGGCAGGGAGCATCTTGCGCATGGCGGTGACACATGCCCCCATATCGAGCGCGGGCGGCGTGTCAGATGGCAAGTGCGTCGCCCATTCCTCCCAATCGGCATGCGCCTGCGCGCCTGCATCGAAAGGGATGATCGTATGATCCTCCCACAGCGCAGCCGCTTCGGCGAATTCGTCGACCGAGCAGGCGAGCGCAAGGTTGGTCCTGTAGACGCGGCCAAGTTCATTGGGGTCGGGATGGACGTGCACCAGCAATTGATCGGGATGCTCGAGAGTGGGGATTTCGTAGCCGTCCGTCGTCGCCTCGCCCAGCCGTGCGCCGACGGCCAGGACCAGGTCGGAGTTCCTAATCCGCTCGACCAGCTTTGGGTTGGGACCATAGCCGAGATTGCCGGCATAGACCGGCGAGGATGGCGAGATGGCATCCTGCCTGCGAAACGCCGTGGCGACCGGTAGACCGATGCTCTCGGCGAATGTCTGGAAATGCTCGCGCGCCTTGGCATTCCAGCCCGCACCTCCAATCACTGCGATCGGGCTGGCCGCATCAGCGATCAGCGCGAACATCGCCTGCATGGCGTCCGGGCAAGCGGCTTGCGCAGGGCGCATTACGAGGGGGCGAGGGGCAAGCGCCGCGTCCACCGCGTCGCACAGCATATCTTCGGGCAGCGCCAGCACGACCGGGCCGGGCCTGCCACTGATCGCGACCGAGTAAGCGCGAGCGATGTATTCCGGGATGCGCGCGGGGTCGTCGATCTGCGCAGCCCATTTGCAGATCGGGCCGAAAAAGGCCGGGAAATCGATTTCCTGAAAGCCCTCGCGATCCTTCATTCCGCGTGCGACGTCGCCGACAAACAGGATCATCGGCTGTGAATCCTGATGTGCGACATGTACGCCGATGCTGGCATTGGTCGCACCCGGACCGCGCGTTACGAAACCGATGCCCGGGCGTCCCGTCATTGCCCCATCTGCGCAGGCCATAAAGGCGGCCCCGCCTTCCTGCCGGCAGGTAACAGTCTCGATTTCGGAGCGCTCATGCAACGCGTCAAGCACCGCAAGAAAGCTCTCTCCGGGCACGGTGAAGATGCGGTCCGTGCCCTGTTCGACCAGACAATCGACCAGCAATTCGGCAGCGCTGTTGGCGGTTTGGGCCACGGATGTTCTCTCCCTCGATCCGGTTTCGGCGCTTAGCTCGCTCCGCATGGGGACGCAATCGGGGGACGCAATCGATCGCGGCCGCGCAGCAGCCATAGTTAGTGGAGGTCCTTAATGTCCCGCGCTGCGACACGTTGCCCAGTCGCTCTCCCAAAACGTTAAAAAAGTGTTAACGCCCTTGGCCATGACATATGCGAAACTCACGCACGACCTCGTCCGCAAACCCAATGTGCGGCGCGAAGATGCAGACAGATCATCAAAGCGAAGAGCGCTGGTGCTTACTGACGAGGAAGCGCAGCATCCTTTTCGGTCAAACCTTCCGCCTTATGTGAAGGCGGACTTGCATGACATCCCTGCCGAAAGCCTATGGGCGCTCACGCGGGACGATGTGCGTGGTTTTGCGAGCACCTACGTCGCTGCGACGGCAGCGATCCTCGCCTTCACCGTGTGAGATCGTCGAGCGCTCGACGCTCGCCTACTCGGCGAGCTGGGCGACAGCATCTCTCTCTGCGTTGAATAGCAACCAGCCAAGCCAGGCGGAAACCACGGTCATCGCCGCGGCGAGCAGCAATTGCTCGACAACCGGAATGCCGAGTGATGTCAGACCGATCGCGAATGCCGACCCGATCACCATCGCCAGCGAATTCACAATATTGTTCGCAGCAATCGTGCGTGAGGCGGCGTCATGCGCGCAGCGCGTCGTCAGGAATGCGTAAAGCGGCACCACGAAGAATCCTCCGGCAGTGGAAATGCCCAGCAACATAAGCGAAAGCGGTATCGCCAGCGGTTCCATGATCCACGTCTGGATCGGCAGAAGTTCTCCGCCAGGGTTCGGTATCCACGCTTTCGACACGATGTAAAAACCAAGTACGAAAACGCCCATGACAACCACCGATACAGGTGAGTAGCGCGCCGAAACCTCTCCCTTGAGCAGCGCGTTGATCCCGACCGAACCAATCGCAATACCGATCGAGAAGATGACAAGGAACAGGCTGGCGACTTCCTTGCTTGCCAGCAGCTGGTTCTTGGCGAGTGGAGGAAACTGGATGAAAAGCACCGCGCCGATGGTCCAGAAAAAACTGATCGCAACGATCGCAAGCCAGATCTCGCGGTTGTGCATGGTGTCGCGCACCAGTTTCCAGCTCATAACGACCTGATCGGCAACCGCCACCGCCGGATAGCCAAGCCAGCGCAGCGCCGGATTGCGGACTTTTTCAGCATAAGGCTCCAACAGCGGGAAGTGCATTTCATAGTCGCTCTGCGGAGGTGCGTCGGGCACGAAACGGCTGACGAAATATCCGATGAGAGCGGTCAGAACGATCAGCACCATGGCGACCTGAACCGCGATAAACCCGGCCAGGATCGTGCCAGTCAGGATGGCGATGTAAGTGCCTGCTTCGACCAGTCCCGTGCCAGGCAGGACTTCCTCTTTCTTGAGATGCTGCGGCAGAATCGCGTATTTGATCGGCCCGAGGAACGTTGACTGCGCTGCGGCAAGAAACACAACGAACAACAGTAGCGGGATGGCAACCGTGTGCACCATGATCCCCTGCCAGGCCATGAACAGCCCGACCGCGCCCATTGACGCCCAGCAAATCTCGCACACCTTGACCGTGCGGATTATCATCGCCTTGTCGCGAGTATCGGCGAGTTGTCCTGCCAATGCTGAAAGCACGACGAACGGGATGATAAAGATGACAGAAGCAAGGCCGCTGAAAAGCGCCTCCTGCTGCTCGTCATTGTAGACCGAGTAAACCACGAAAAGAACGAGCGCGGTCTTGTATAGGTTGTCGTTAAAGGCGTTGAAAAACTGCGTGACCATCAGCGGCAAAAAGCGCTTGCGGCGCATAAGGTGCGTCGAAGTTGTCATAATCACGATGCCGGAAACCTGATCCCCGACTTTGAAGCCATAGCGCACACGCTGCTGTTCACAAGCCTGCGGTTTCAGTTTTGCGTGGCTTTTGTGCCGGGCAGTTGGTCGCTAAGGCGGATGTCGCAATGCTGACGCTGCCCAACATCCTAACGCTTTCGCGCATTTTGGCGCTGCCACTTTTGGCATTCTTTCTTTGGTGGCCGGAATGGCGGCTCGGCTACGCGATCGGTTTTGTATTGTATTGCCTGATTGGGATTACCGATTTCTTCGACGGCTATCTGGCACGCGCGCAGGGGACGGTGTCGAAACTGGGTCAGTTCCTTGATCCGATCGCTGACAAGATCATGGTTGCAACCGTAATCCTCGTTCTGACTGCGCAGGGATATCTGCGCGGACCCTATGTCGGTGATTTCCATGTCATGGCGGGACTTATCATTCTGATGCGCGAAATCGCCGTATCGGGCCTGCGGGAATTCCTCGGAGGGATTCAGGTTTCGGTGCCGGTGTCGAAGCTCGCCAAATGGAAGACGACCTTCCAATTGGTCTCACTCGGAGCGTTGATTGGGGGAGGGGCGGTGTCAGGCGCCCCGTGCCCATCGTTCGAGCCGGTCTGCCGCCCAATGGAGCAGGAGATTGTGCACCTTATCGGTCTGACGTCTCTGTGGGCGGCAGCGGTGCTGACTTGCATAACCGGTTGGGATTATCTGAGGGTCGGCCTCAAGCACATGGATTGAAGCGCACGCACAGCCCTCCACCAACTGAGCAGATTGCGTGTTTCCAGATGCCACCGGTTCGCCAGCAGGAGCGGGATCGCAGCGAATAGACGCAGGCTATCGTACACCACGGCATAAAGCGCCAACACGATCAGGGACACCGATAAACAGATTGATGACGCTTGACAGAAGGTGAGGCCCGATTGAGTCGATCGTATCCTTGTTGTTGTGGCGAGGGTTCCCCGAATGGCTCAGATCCGTTCAAGATTGTCTCTGCTTAAATGGGCGCTGGCCAGTATCCACAAAGCAGCAAGACCGCCGATGAACTCGATCGCTTCGTTGAGGTCATCCACAATGCGAAAGACCAGCAGCACAAATGTGGAAAGCAACGTCGAAGAATCGGTTGACTGCAGGGCCGGTGTGATCCGGACAGCCATTCAACCGCATTCGATTTACGGTTCGTCTCACGCATGGTGCACCTTTAACGGTTCGCCGCATGAAGCGCTCCAATTGCCCATACAGCTAACTCTGTTAGTTTTCCTGTTCATGTGGCAGAAAGGTTTGGCCGAACAATTGTGGCATCCGAAGCGCGTGATTGTGGCTTGCATGTCGCGCGCCTTAAACAGCAAGCAAAAGGGGGTCATGCCAGTCTGGCAGGCCAACGTACGGGGGGTGGTCGGACAATCGACCGCGAATGTGCCGGTCCGGCTGCGCAGTATGAAGGAGTAACGTGATGAGAGTAAATGCAAACCGACCATCGGCAATCGCCCTGCTTGCCACACTTGCATTGGTAGTGCCGGGCAGTGTGGCAGCGCAGGATCCGGTGCCTGTACCAGCCGACAATGAAGGCGAAGTTTTGACGACCGTTTACGGGTCACCCCCAGCTGATCTTTCAGGCCTCGAAGAAGGCCCCGATATCGAAGGTTTCATTGGCGCGCGCGAAGGCGATACGCTGCAGATCATGGGTGGAGACGGAGCCGGCACCGATGTTCGCATCAGCCCAGGAACCGACATCCGCTCCAGCAGTGGCCTGTTCGGTATCAACCGCACCTCACTGTCCGCCGATGAACTGCTCAACGGCCTGCCAGTAAAGGTCCGCACGGTGCAGTGGAACGGCGGCCTCGTCGCCAGCAGAATCCGGTTTACCAAGGACGATCTCGAAACTGCTGAGCTGGTGCGTAACGGCACGTCACAGCGTTTCGCTAAGAATGAGACCGCGATCTCCGAAAATGCCGCGGCTACTGAGGCTCTGCGGGGCCGCGTTGGCGACATCGACCAGTATAATATCAAGGGCACGACCAACGTGTACTTCGATACGGGCAAGTACAACCTATCCGCCGAAGCCGGCGGGGAACTGTGCAACGCTGCAGCTCAGGCTGAGGCAATGGACAATGCCGTATTGCTGGTGGTCGGATATACCGATTCCACTGGCAGCTATGAGGTCAACCAGGAACTCAGCGACAAGCGCGCAGGGCGAGTGGTAAATTACCTTCAGCAGCAATGTGGCTGGAAGCCGTATCGTATGCTGACACCGACCGGATTGGCCACGTCTGACCCGGCAGCGGATAACTCGACCGCATACGGCAAGGCGCAGAACCGCCGCGTCGCGGTTAACATCCTGGTGAGCAAGGGTCTCGACGGGATCTGATTGCTATCCAGAACGACAAAGGGCCCGGAGTGGTTTGTCCGCTCTGGGCCCTTTTGTTATACGAAGTTAGTTAACAAGACCTATTGGGGAAGTGCGCCCCAGACGGCCTCTAACCTGCGATCACGTCCGCAGCGGCCTCTATAGATACCATACCGAATCGGGTTCTTCTTGTAGTAATCCTGATGGTGTCCTTCCGCCGAATAGAAGTGTGAGCGTCGTTCGATCGCGGTGACGATTTCCTTGCCGAGCGCCTTCTCCCACTTTGCTTTCGACGCGTCTGCTGCTTTTCGCTCAACTTCGTTGCCTGGGAAGATCGCGGCGCGATAGCTGCTGCCCTTGTCGCAGAACTGCCCACGTGCGTCGAAGGGGTCGACATTCCTCCAGAACACGTCGAGCAGATCATCGTAGCCGACCTTCGTCATATCATAGGTTACCAGAACCGCTTCGTAGTGGCCGGTGTGTTCATAAGTGACTTCTTCATACGTTGGGCTGACGGTTATGCCCCCTGTGTACCCCGACACCACATCGACAACACCGCCGACTTTCTCAAAATCCGCTTCCGCGCACCAGAAACAGCCCATCGCGAAGACCGCAGTCGCATAGTTTTCGGGGAGGTTGTCCGATGCGATCATCGTGTCTGGCCGCGAGCGACCCTGATCATTCTCACTATTTGAAAACGCTAACGCTCCAAAAGTGAAAAGCCCTGTAACCGCTGCGGCCAGAAGCAGGATAAGCTTGGTAAGACTACTCATGTTCGCGCCCCATTTCCGTCCAATCCTTGAGCGTGATTAAAACGCCGAAAAGTCATCCAAGTCTTGCGTGAGAGTCAGACAGTCCGGGATCTCGGATCAGGTGCAGTTACTAACACGCAGCTCTTACGCTTCCCCGCAATAAATCACTTGCTCATGCCTAGAGATAATACGTCGCCAACAGCGTTTGGTTACAGTTCTCACGTTCAACCGGCGCGCAATTCCTCAGCCAGCAGCTTGAAATCCGCCTCGCGCGGGGAGTTCTTGCGCCAAACCAACACGATTTCACGTTTTGCGGTGTTGCTCTCAACCGGGCGCGCGACGACTTCGGTGCCGGTCAGTATCCCCGCATCAATCGCCATTTCGGGCAGCATGGTGAGACCGAGGTCGTTCTCCACCAATTGTACAAGCGTATGCAGGCTGGTGCCGATCATGGCCGCGCTTGAGCGGAGTTCGGAGCGGTTGCACGCCGCGAGCGCATGATCGCGCAGGCAGTGACCATCTTCGAGCAGCAACAGCCGCCCCTGATCGATCATGTCCGGAGGGATCAGGGCGGGCGGATCGCGCGGGTCGTTTTTGGGAAAGGCGACAAACAGCCGGTCATCGGAAATGTGCTCGACCTCGACCTCTCCGGTGTCGAACGGAAGGGCTAGCAGAACGCAATCGACAAGGCCGTGTTGCAGCGATTCAATCGCATCCTGGCTGGTCTCTTCGCGCAGCATCAGCTTGAGATCCGGGCGCTCTTCTTTGAGGCGCGGCAGAATGCGTGGCAGCATAAATGGCGCGATAGTCGGGATTACGCTCATACGTAGTTGACCAGAGAGCGGCTGCCCAGCTGCCTGCACGAGGTCAGATAATTCCTCGGCCTCGCGCAACAGGCGGTTTGCCTTGGCCACCACTTGCTCGCCCAAAGCTGTGAAGCGCACCACCCGGCGGCTGCGCTCGACCAGAGTGACGCCGAGCAGCGATTCCAGCTCGCGAATGCCCGCCGAAAGCGTCGATTGCGAGACAAAGCTTGCATCCGCCGCGCGTCCGAAATGGCCGTGTTCGTGCAGCGCGACCAGGTATTGCAGCTGCTTGATAGTGGGAAGGTAGGTGCTCACGCGCGCGCCTATTCTGCTGCCAACGCTTCTTCCATGCTTGCCTGCATGTCGTCGATATGGGTCATTTTGAGCCTGCCATTGTCGACCGCAAAGGCGAGCTTGCCCTCGACCAGTTCCAGCGCGTCTCTACCGAACACTTCGTATCGCCAGCCTTTCAGCACTTTAAGATCGCGCACTCCGGCAGCCAGCGCTTCCATCTCATCAGCCCGGGTTAGCAAGCGAGCAGCCACGTCGATTTCACGGGCGCGAATCTTCAGCAACAGCTTGAGCAGGTCGGCGACCAATGCGCCTTCCTTACCCAGAGGTGCGCCGCGCTTCATCTTTTCAGGCATTTCTGATTTCGGCAGCGGCTCGGCATCAGCAATGACTTTCATGAGGCGTTTTCCAATATCGTTGTCGCGCCACGCCGAAGACAACCCGCGTACCTTGGCGAGGTCGTTCTGTTTCTTGGGTGGGTGGCTTGCAATGTCGGCGAGCGTTTCATCGCGCATGATCCGGCCGCGCGGAATGTTCTTGTGCTGCGCTTCGCCTTCGCGCCAGGCGGCAAGTGCCTTGAGCCGGCCGAGTACCTGCGCGTTTCGCCCAGGCGAGCGGATGCGCTTCCATGACTTGTCGGGATCGATCACATAGTTCGATGTGTCGGCGAGCTTTTCCATCTCGGCATCGAGCCATGCACCACGTTCGGTCTTGATCAGCTTGTTCAGGAGCTTGGGGAAGATCTTCGACAGATGCGTCACGTCCCCGATTGCGTATTCGATCTGGCGATCCGTGAGTGGGCGACGTGACCAGTCAGTAAAGCGAGCGCCCTTGTCGATCTGGATATTCAGCCAGGTGTCGACGAGGTTTGCGTAGCCGATCTGTTCTGACTGACTGATTGCCATCATCGCAATCTGGGTATCAAAAATCGGCTGCGGCGTCTTACCGGTCATGTTTACGATAATCTCGACATCCTGTCCGCCTGCATGGAAGACTTTGAGAACGTCATGGTTCTCGCACATCAGATCGAGCAAGGGTTTGAGATCGATACCTTCGGCCAGCGGATCAATTGCGGCGGCTTCTTCTGCGTTCGCGATCTGCACCAGGCACAATTCCGGCCAATAGGTGTTCTCGCGCATGAATTCGGTATCGACGGTGACAAATTCGGATTTCGCGAGGCGCTCGCACAAATCGGCCAGCGCGTCGGTAGTAGTGATCAGGTCATGTATTTTCATGTCATCTTCGTATCTTTGGGCGGAGTGCCGCCCTCGGGCCAGAATTAGCCCAGGTGCTTGCAAAGCGCGCGACTTGACAAAACGCAATGCTTGCCCTGTTAGCGCGCCCGTATAGAGGGCGTCTGACAGCTCTCCAATTGATAGCGCGCTCGCGCCGTGGTCCTTTGGGCCATACCCTCGAACAGGACAAGAGTTTAGATGCACGCCTACCGTAGTCATACTTGCGCACAGCTTTCTGCCGCGAATGTCGGTGAAACCGTCCGCCTTTCGGGCTGGGTTCACCGCAAGCGGGATCATGGCGGCGTATTGTTCGTCGATCTGCGCGATCATTATGGGATTACTCAAATCGTGGCTGACGAGGATTCGCCAGCTCTTGAAGTCTTTGAAGGCTTGCGCGCCGAGTCGGTCGTAACCATCGACGGCGATGTGAAGGCTCGCACGCCTGAGACGGTGAATGCCGATCTGCCCACTGGCGAGATTGAAGTGTTCGCGCGCTCGATCACGATCCAGAGCGCGGCTGAAGAGCTCCCGATGCCGGTTGCCGGTGAGCAGGAGTATCCGGAAGAGATCCGACTCAAATACCGGTTCCTCGATCTGCGGCGTGAAACCATGCACCGCAACATCGTTCTACGGTCGAAGGTTATCACCTCGCTGCGCCAACGAATGATTGACCAGGGTTTTACCGAGTTTCAGACCCCGATCCTGACCGCGTCCAGCCCCGAAGGCGCGCGCGACTTTCTTGTGCCGAGCCGGATGCATCCGGGCAATTTCTACGCGCTTCCGCAGGCGCCGCAGATGTTCAAGCAGATGCTGATGGTTTCGGGCTTTGACCGGTATTTCCAGATTGCGCCGTGCTTTCGCGACGAAGACCTGCGCGCTGACCGCAGTCTCGAGTTCTACCAGCTCGACTTCGAAATGAGCTTTGTGACACAAGAAGACGTGTTCCAGGCGCTGGAGCCGGTTCTTGCCGGCGTGTTCGCCGAGTTTGCGGACGGAAAAACTGTGACTGCGTCGGGCGACTTCCCACGCATCCCCTACGCCGAAGCGATGTTGAAGTACGGCACCGATAAGCCTGATCTGCGCAACCCGTTGATCATCAGCGACGTCACCAGTCACTTCGCAAAATCCGGCTTTGGTCTGTTTGAGAAGATTGTCGGCACTGGCGGATGCGTCCGCGTCGTTCCGGCACCGAAGACCAATGAGAAGAGCCGTAAGTTCTTTGATGACATGAACAACTGGGCGCGCGGCGAAGGCTTTGCAGGCCTAGGCTATGTCACCCGCAAAGGCGGCGAATTTGGCGGTCCGATTGCCAAGAACCACGGCCCGGATCGAATGGAAGAGCTTTACAACGAGCTGGGCCTTGGTCCGGATGATGGATTGTTCTTTGCAGCTGGCAAGGAAAAGGACGCGGCCAAGCTGGCCGGGGCTGCTCGCACGCAAATCGCCGAACAGCTGGAGCTGATCGAGCAGGGTTGCTTCAAATTCTGCTGGATCGTCGATTTCCCGATGTTCGAGTATGACGAAGACGCAAAAAAGGTCGACTTCAGCCACAATCCGTTCTCCATGCCGCAAGGTGAGATGGAAGCGCTGGAGACGATGGACCCGTTGGAGATCAAGGCGTGGCAATACGACATCGTCTGCAACGGCTATGAGCTGTCCTCGGGCGCGATCCGAAACCACCGTCCGGACATCATGTACAAGGCGTTCGAGATAGCGGGTTACGACAAGGCCACCGTCGATCGTGAATTCTCCGGCATGATCGAAGCGTTCAAGCTTGGAGCACCGCCGCATGGTGGGTCTGCTCCCGGAATCGACCGCATCGTGATGCTGCTGGCGGGCGAAGAGGCGATCCGTGAGGTAATCGCCTTCCCCATGAACCAGAAGGGTGAAGACCTGATGATGGGCGCGCCGAGCAAGCCCGAGCTGGTTCAATTGCGCGAACTTAGCCTGCGCACGGTCGAGCCATCGAAGAAGCCGGACGCATCCGAAGGCTGATCATAGAGGGAAGAAAGCGCCAGAATTGCTCCAGGCGTTTTGTTCTTGAGGAACTTTGTTGTTGTGCCCTGATAAGCGGAGCCTGCGGAAGTGCGGCTCGATCCCCGCATCATGCTAACGATGCGGCAGGACGGCAGCTGTATTCGCGCCAGACCCCGGTATCGCAGTCGGTGCGCTATTGCGGAGATGACGACTTTGATCTTCGCCCCGACGAGATGGCGGATTCGCTACGTGACAGCTGCTGAGTGAAATCATCGCCGATCTCGCGGCGAGCAAACGTCGCGATCGACTACTGTCTCCCCGTTTTGTCGATCGATCCGGGGCGTGACTATCCAACTTATGCGATGGATCGGATCGCGCAGAGGCATCGTGTCGAGGCACAACTGGCGGCGCGCAACGAAGGCTTACACTTCAGCTAAGCTTCCCACCCATCGAGAAACGCGCTGACATTCGCGCCCAGCGCATCAATCCGATAGCCGCCTTCCATGACCGCGACCGCTGGCAGTTTCATGCTTGCGATTGCTGTGCCGATCCGTCCCATGTCCTCGGTCGTCAGAGCAAAATGTGAGATCGGGTCCTCGACGAAAGTGTCAGCGCCATAGCTGATTACCAGGAACCGCGCTCCAAACGCGGCAATGGCATCCAGCGCATGCATGAGAGTGGGGTGGTAGGCGCTCCACTTCGTCCCTCGCGGAAGTGGCAAATTGAGTGTTGTGCCTTTCCCGTCCCCTTCGCCGATCTCATCGGCGTGGCCCCAGTAGTAGGGGTAATCCATGGATGGATCGGCATGGATCGAGGCGAAAAAGATGTCGCCTGCATCATAGAAGATGTCCTGTGTCCCGTTGCCGTGATGATAGTCGACATCGAGCACCGCGACGGGGCCAAGGCCTCTGCTGCGTGCCTGATCGGCAACAATTGCCGCGTTGTTGAGGTAGCAATAGCCGCCATAGTAGTCGCGACCCGCATGGTGGCCGGGCGGTCGACACAATGCGAAGGCCTGTTGTTGCTGTCCGGATGCGACAGCTTCCAGCGCGCTCAGAGCGCTTTGCGCGCCCCAATAAGCTGCATCCCATGTGCCTGAAGCAATCGGTGTGGCCGCATCGAAGCCATAAAGCCCCAGCCGCGCATCGATCCGCTCCAGCGACAGCGGGCGGCGGCGCACGGCCGGGAAAGCGTAGCCGAGAGCGTCACCGGTCCGGCCTTGCGCCAGCCATGTATCGTGGGCCGATTGCAGAAAATCGAGATAGGCCGCGTCATGTACCTGTCGCAGCGCCGCATCGCCGTGATCGCGCGGCGGCTCGACATCGCCGATCGCAGCGAGGATCGAACTCAGCCGATCAGGGCTCTCGGCAAAGTCCATCCACTCGCCATTGTTCATCTCACGCAGCGGAGCGTGCGCGGCCTGTTTATCGGAATAGAAAGTTAGCAAGGGTGCAAATCGTCCTGATGATGGGGCACACTGCGCCAGTTGCCGTAACCTTGCTCCGGTCGCCGCCGAAAGGAAAGCCATGAAAACAACGCGTCGATCAGCTATTTTCGGAAGTCTCGCAGCCGCGACCGGGGCGGGGGCTGCTAGCCAGTCGCTTGCAAGTTGCGCGCCCGGTCCAGCGCCAGCAAATGATGCGCTGACCAAAGTCACGGTAATAGGCGTGATCCACCGCACCCATCGCCGCAGTCGGACCTATTCGCTCGACGTGCTGCGCGAGGCGGTGCGCCGGGCCGAGCCGGACGTGATCCTTACCGAAATTCCGCCTGATCGTATTGCCAAGGCCAAGAGCAGTTTTGCCGAGACCGGCGAAGTGACGGAATCGCGAACCAGGGTCTTTCCCGAGTACACCGACGTTGTGTTCCCGCTGTCGCGTGAAATGGATTTCGAGCTGGTGGGCACTGCGGGATGGACGCAAACGATCGCCGACGACCGCGGCGCAGCGCTAAAGCAAATCGAGAATGATCCCGCACGCGCCTCGCAATGGGCTGAACATCAGGCAGCGCGGGCGGAATATTCGCGTGCCCTGAACGGGCGAGGTGATGATCCGCGCTTCATTCACACCCTTGAATACGATGTGCTCGTCCAACGCGCACAGACCCCCTATCAGGTCTATTTCGACCGTGATCTCGGCTCTGGCGGCTGGACCCAGATCAACGCCGCGCACACAGATTTGATCAATTCCGCGCTCAATTCGATCAGCGGACAGGGTCTGCGAGCCCTTGTCATGTTCGGATCTTGGCATAAATACACGATTGAGCGTTCGCTTCTTCTGCGAAGCGATATCGAACGGCTCGATGCGTTGGACCTGTTTGCCTGAACCGGGCACAGTCCAAAGGGCGGGGCGATCTTCACTTGCGCTCAATCGAACCGACCATTAGGGCAAACCTAAATCCAACACCCCAATCCAAGAGGGACAAACATGAGCGATACTGCCGACCGCGTGCAGAAAATTGTCGTCGAGCATCTCGGCGTCGAAGGTGACAAGGTCACTCAGGATGCGAGCTTCATCGATGATCTGGGCGCTGACAGCCTCGACATCGTCGAGCTTGTGATGGCTTTCGAAGAGGAATTCGGTGTCGAAATCCCCGACGACGCGGCTGAGAAGATCACAACCGTCGGCGATGCGACCAAGTACATCGAAGACAACAAGGGCTAACTTGCCCGCAGTTTGCCCGCCGCGCGGGTAGCTGACCAACAGGCCCGAGCCCGACAAGGGTCCGGGCCTGTAGCGTTTCTTGGAGAGAGCGAATGCGTCGAGTGGTTGTAACCGGACTTGGGCTCGTCACCCCGCTGGGCGGCGATGTCGAGACCAGTTGGCGAAACCTGATTGCAGGCGAAAGCGGTGCCGGGCCGATCACTCGGTTCGATCCTGAAGGGCAGAAATGCACTATCGCTTGTGAGGTGAAAGGTAAGGACCACCCCTGGGGTTTCGATGCCGATAAGCGTGTAGACGGCAAAATTCAGCGGCAGGTCGATCCGTTCATCGTGTACGGCATCGATGCTGCAGGGCAGGCGCTCGAAGATGCCGGTCTGACCGAAATGACCGATGCTGAGAAAGAGCGCACTGGCTGCTCCATTGGCGCTGGGATTGGCGGTTTGCCTGGGATCGAGAAGGAAAGTGTTAACCTGCATGAGCGGGGACCTGGGCGTGTCAGCCCCCACTTCGTTCACGGTCGTCTCATCAACCTTGTCACCGGTCAGGTGCAGATCAAGTATGGCTTTATGGGGCCGAACCATGCGGTTGTAACTGCTTGCTCGACTGGCGCGCATTCAATTGGTGATGCCGCGCGTATGATCGCGATGGACGATGCCGATGTAATGCTGGCAGGCGGCGCTGAAAGCACCGTCAACCCGCTTGGGATCGCAGGGTTTGCCCAAGCGCGCGCGCTAAATATGAGCATGAATGACCGCCCGACCGAGGCCAGCCGTCCCTATGACAAAGATCGCGACGGTTTCATCATGGGCGAAGGCGCAGGCGTGATCGTGCTCGAAGAATACGAGCGCGCCAAGGCACGCGGCGCGACGATTTATGCCGAAGTAACCGGATATGGCCTTTCAGGCGACGCCTATCACGTCACTGCACCCCATCCAGAAGGCAAGGGTGCGGAATTGGCAATGAAGATGGCGCTGAAGAAGGCCGGCCTTGGTCCAGGCGATATCGACTACGTCAACGCTCACGGTACCTCGACCATGGCCGACACGATCGAACTGGCCGCGGTAAAGCGAGTGCTGGGCGACGGTCTCAGCGGCGCGTCGATGAGCTCAACCAAGTCGGCCATCGGCCACTTGCTCGGCGGTGCTGGCGCGGTCGAGGCGGTGTTCTGTCTTCTCGCCATGCGCGATCAGATCGTGCCGCCTACACTCAACCTGCACAATCCTGACGACGGGACCGAAGGCATCGACCTCGTTCCGCTCAAGGCAAAAGAGCGCGAAGTGCGCGCGGTGTTGAACAACAGCTTCGGCTTTGGCGGAACCAATGCGTCGCTGATTATGCAGAAGGTAGACTGATCGCATGAGGCGGCTCGGCCTCATAGTCGGGCTGTTCGTGGTGCTGATCGGCGCTGCGGGCCTCTACTTC
>JBCCVO010000010.1:0-64545 GCA_039195235.1 Pseudomonadota bacterium | reverse complement strand
TGAATGGGAGCGTTTGCTGGCCAGGGCGTCGCTCGCGGGCGTGCCGGTCTATCATTATAAGCAGCTCACCGAATCGCTGACCGGGCAGGTCAAGATCGAGCATCTTTCTGAAAACTCACTCGGTTCGCTGGTCCCCAATCAGTCTTACACTCCGATCAAGCGCCTGATCGATCTGCTCGGTAGCGTCGTGCTGATTGTGCTGACCTTGCCAGTGATGGCAGTGCTAGCGGTTCTGATCTGGCTCGAAGACCGCCAATCGCCGTTCTTCATTCAGAGCCGCACCGGATATGGTGGTCATGCGTTCCGGATGTACAAATTTCGCTCTATGTCGAACTGGGTGAAGTCCAACGGTGGCAATGAAGAGCGCGACGACGTGATTACGAAATCAGACGATTCCCGCGTCACCCGGATTGGCAAGTTCATCCGCAAGTTCCGGCTCGATGAGCTGCCCCAGCTGTTTAATGTTCTGAAGGGTGAGATGAGCCTCATAGGCCCACGTCCTGAGGCAAACGCGCTCGCGAACTGGTACGAGGAGAACCTCGCATTCTATTCATACCGCAACATCGTGAAACCGGGGCTGACCGGCTGGGCGCAGGTGAATCAAGGGCATGTCGCCAACCTCGACGACATCGACATCAAGCTCCAGTACGACTTCTATTACATCAAGTACTTTTCATTCTGGCTCGACGTTCTGATCGTGATGCGTACGATCCATACGATCGCGACCGGGTTCGGCTCAAAATAGCGCGCGCTATGTATCGAGCGCGATATCGGGCGCATCTTCCTGTTTCATTCCAACCACGTGATACCCGCCATCGACGTGGTGGGTCTCGCCCGTGACACCTGATGCGAGGTCCGAGAGGAAGTACAGGCCTGCACCGCCGACATCATCGATCGTGATATTCCGGCGCAGTGGGGAGTTCAATTCGTTCCATTTGAGGATATAGCGGAAATCTCCGATCCCGCTCGCCGCGAGGGTCTTTACCGGCCCGGCGCTGATCGCGTTCACCCTAATGTTGCGTGGCCCCAGATCGTTAGCGAGGTACTTGACGCTGGTTTCCAACGCCGCCTTGGCGACGCCCATGACGTTATAATGCGGGACAACCTTTTCGGAACCGTAATAGGTCAGTGTTAGAATGCTGCCGCCGCCTTCGGGCATCATGTCCGATACGCGCTTCGCTACCGCGACCAGCGAATAGGCGGAGATGTTCATAGTCATCAGGAAGTTGTCGAGGCTGGTATCGACATACTTGCCGCGCAGCTCCGACTTGTCCGAAAACCCGATCGCATGGACCACAAAGTCGAGCGTGTCCCAGCGCTCTTTCAGCGTGTCGAACGCCGCATCCAGCGAAGCCATGTCTGATACGTCGCATTCGAAGGTGAAGTCACTGCCAAGCTGCTCCGCCAGCGGCTTTACCCGCTTGGCCAGCGCCTCACCTTGATATGAAAAGGCCAGCTCCGCACCATGTTCTGCCAGCTGTTTGGCGATGCCCCAGGCGAGCGACTTATCATTGGCAAGACCCATAATGAGCCCACGTTTGTCTTTCATAAGACCTGTCATGTCGCACTCTCCTCATCTGTCCCGCCGCCAGAGTCGAGGTTACGCTCGACAGCGCTCCCATCGCATGGTTCCGGCTCTGCCAGCGCTGCGTTCAGTTCAGCGCCGATAACCAGTCCTAGCCCGACCAGCCAGAAAAAGAACAGTGCAATGATGATCCCGGCAAGGCTGCCATAGGTCAGATCGTAGCTGACGATGCTCCGGAGGATTGGCGGCATCGCCGTCGTCACGCCGAGCCACCACAATGTGGTGAACAGCGCGCCCGGCCACTTGGGATATTGGCGCTTGCGATACTCCCTGGGGGTCAGCGTGTAGAAAACCAGATACAGCGATACGGCGAGCCCGATGCCCGGGACGACCCGTGACAGACGCAGAGTGCCGATCGCTTCGGACAATTGTGGCAGGGAGGCGTCGATTATCTGTTGTGCCATGCCGATTGCGACCTGAGCGAACAGAGAGACCATCAATAGCATGACCGCGCCTAGAACAAGGCCGAAAGACAGAAGGCGGGATTTCCAGAACGCGTAGATCGCCTTGGTGCCGTAAGCGCGGCGCAGGATGTCGCGGATTGTTTCGATCAGGCTGGACACTGTCCACAACGCCACCCCCGCACCCAACCACAATAGCCAGCCTTCGCGCGCGCTCATTACGTCCTGAGCCACCGGGCCGATTACGCTTGCCACTGTCGGCGGCACGGCCATGAACATGGTGTCAATCAGTTTGACCGCCTCTTCGCGCCCGCCAACCAATTCGAACACCGCCGCGCCAAGGATAAAGAACGGAAAAATCGCCAACATCGAAAGATAGGCAAGATTTCCGGCGTGGATGAAGCCGTCATTGTAAGTGCCGACGGCTGTGCGTCGCGCGACTTCGAACGCGCGCGTGCCAGGTCTGACAAGCGCTACGAGGGTCTGCAACCGTGTCCGTTTTTCGGTTTCGACAGCAGCGAATCGGGCTGCGTGTAGAGGATGACGCCGCCGTGCCTCCGGCGAGAATGATTGAACTTCGCGCGTTTCGGGCGACGGAAGTTTGGACGGCACCCGCATGATATTGGCTCTATAGCCCGAATTTCTCGCGCGGTCGGGCGGGGTCGGCCCAGTCGCCGAGTTGTTCTTCAAGCTTGCCAAGATCTTCAGGCAGCTGGATTTCCAGCGTGACCAATTGATCCCCGCGTTCGACTCCCTTTTTTCCGCTGTGCTTGGTCCAGCCCTTGCTCGCCAGGCGCATCACTGTGCCACCATTGGTGCCGGGCTTGATAGTCAGCATCACCGGCCCATCGACTGTGGGGCATTTGATCTTTGCGCCGCGGATCGCCTCGTTGAGCGTAATCGGCAGGTCCATGCGGATATTGTCGCCATCACGGCGGAAAAAGGGGTGCGCGCCGACTTCGATCACGACGATCCCGTCGCCGTCGCCGCCCGGCCCGCTATGCCCTTTACCGCGTAGTCGCATCTGAGTGCCGTCAGTGACGCCTACCGGCAGTTTCAGGTTAATCGCCTTGCCATCGGCCAGAGTGATCCGCTGATCGCGGCCGACGGCGGCATCGACAAAGGGCACGGCGAGGCGATACTGAATGTCCGCACCGCGTTTTTTGGGTGGGGGAGGGCGTTGACCAAAGCCGCGCCGCCCGCCGCCATTTCCTGCTCCGGGGCTTTGCCGCGCTCGACCGCCGCCAAACAGACCCTCGAACAGATCACCCAGATCCATGTCATCGGGGCTGAAGCCGCCGAAATCCTGCTCGCGATAGCCGCGCTGACCCCCATAGCCACCGCGTGCACCCATTCCTGCGCCCATACCCGCAAACGGGTTGAGCGGATTGCCTTCGGCATCGATCTCACCGCGATCGAACTGCGCGCGCTTATCCTTGTCGGACAGCAGGTCATAGGCTTTGGTCACGTCGGAAAAGCGCTCAGCCGCCTTGGGATTATTCTTGTTACGGTCTGGATGCAGCTCTTTGGCAAGCTTGCGATAGGCGCTCTTGATCTCCTTTTCGGAGGCTGTGCGCGCAACGCCAAGTCTGCTGTAAGGATCGGCCATGCTGTGTTAGCTAGGTGAGGCAGTGCCTGCGTGCAAGCGTGCATCGCACTTGACGAACAGTTCATCTTAACCACCGGGCGCTTTCTGCCGGCATCAAGCAACATAATCTGCTGGCATCCGATCGCTTATCTCCCATATCGCTCTTATCCGCAGGGGCGAGAGGCGAAGGGGTTTTCTCCCTATGACAGTGTCTCATGTGACTCCTACAAGGCCTAAAAACCAAGCGAGAACGCGAACCGATGAATGAGATCACAAGCCTTGATGCAGCCCAGCTTGCCGATAGCCAGATTCCAAGCGGAGCGGACCCGTTCGCTCTGTTCGACGAGTGGTTCGCGTTGGCACGGAACAGCGAGCCGAACGATCCCAACGCCATGGCACTCGCTACAGCCACGCGCGACGCAATGCCGTCGGTTCGGATGGTGCTGCTCAAAGGACACGGCTACGAGGAGGGTGGTTTCACCTTCTTCACCAATTCAGGCAGTCGCAAAGGCGGCGAAATCCGCGCCAATATGCAGGCCTCGTTGCTGTTTCATTGGAAAAGCCTGCGTCGCCAGATCCGTATCGAGGGTCCGCTGGCCGAAGTGACGTCCGAACGCGCCGATGCCTACTTCCACTCGCGGCCCTACAAGAGCCAGGTCGGCTCGGCAGCAAGTGATCAGTCGCGGCCTCTCCCGGAGCGGCAAGACTATATCGACCGCGTCAAATCGCTGTGGGCCGAGTATGAAGCGAGTGGCGAAGTTCCACGCCCGGCGCATTGGACCGGCTTCACGTTGCGCCCGGAACGGATCGAATTCTGGATGGATCGCGACAATCGTCTGCATGACCGGCGACTGTTCACGCTTGAGGGGGCAGGCGACGCCCCGACATGGTCCGATACATTGCTCTATCCGTGACCAGGCCTCTTTTTGACAGCAAAGCGGCCCTGACACGCAGCGCGGCATTCGCGTCGATCGCGACCGCGCTGTTTCTCGTCGGATTAAAACTCTGGGCTACGACGCGGACCGGCTCGACCGCGATGCTCGGCAGCCTTGCGGATACGGCACTCGACCTTGTGGCCTCGATCGCGACGCTGGTCGGAGTGATGATCGCCGCCCAGCCGCCGGACAAAAGACATCGCTTCGGCCACGGCAAAGCGGAATCGCTGGCAGCGATGTTCCAGGTCATCCTGATAGCGCTTTCAGCCGCAGCGCTCGGCTTCCGCGCAGTGATTGCCCTGGTCGAGGGTCAGCAAACTGCCTCTGCCGAGGAAGGTATAGTCGTATCGGTGATAGCGATTGCGGCGACCCTCATTTTGATTTCCTGGCAGCGTTATGTAGTCCGCAGGACCGGTTCGGTCGCGATAAAGGCCGATAACGTTCACTATCAGTCGGACCTCCTGCTCAATCTTGCAGTGATCGCTGCACTGGTGTTCGATCAATATGTCGGGATGACCGGGATCGATCCGCTATTTGGCCTGGCCATTGCCGGATGGCTGCTGTGGAGCGCGTGGGGAACGGCACGCGAGGCGATCGACAGTCTGATGGACCGCGAATGGCCGGAGGAAAAGCGCGCCCGGCTCGTCGAGCTCGCAGCGCGCCACCCGGAACTTGAAAGTCTCCACGCCCTGCGCACACGCACCAGCGGTACGCGTGACTTCGTGCAGTTTCACGTTGATCTGCCCGGCGACATGACAGTCGAGCACGCGCATAAAATCATTGATCGCGTGCAAGACGATCTTTCGAGCCATTTTCCGGATATGGACCTATTGATCCACATCGATCCCGAAGGCCATGTCGACGAGCCGGATAATCCGCTGCTTGAGGCTGACGAGTTCGAGAAGCTGGAGAAGGATTGATGGTGCAGACGATTCCCTACTGGCACGTGGATGCTTTCAGCGCGAGGCCGTTCGGCGGCAATCAGGCCGCTGTGATGGTGCTGGACGAATGGCTGCCTGACGATGTTTTGATCAAGATCGGTGAAGAGAACAATTTCGCCGAAACCGCCTTTGTCTTGCGCGATGAAACGGGTGAGGCCGATTGGGAGCTGCGCTGGTGCACGCCTACCTACGAGATCGCGCTTTGCGGTCATGCGACTTTGGCGAGTGGGCATGTATTGCTTACTCGCGATGGCGGCGATCGCGTTACGTTTCGGACGCGAAAGGCCGGAATCCTCGAAGTGCGGTGTAATGGCGATGAATACGAACTTGCGCTGCCAGCGATTCAAACCGCGCCTGGCAAATATCCGGAAGCTGTCGCTCTGCTGGGCGCAAAACCTCTCGACGTCCATCGCAATAATTCACGGTATAATGTCTTTCTGTTCGAGAACGAAGCAGCAGTGCGTGCACTCGATCCCGACCTTAAAGGGCTGGGCAAACTCGGGGTCGATCAGTTCATCTGCACCGCGCCGGGCGACAAGACTGACATCGTAAGCCGCGTGTTCGTGCCGGGAGCTGGAGTCGACGAAGACAGCGTGACCGGCTCGGCCCATGCAGTGCTGACCCCGTACTGGGCGGAAAAACTCGGTCGTGATACGATGACTGCGCATCAGGCAAGCAAGCGTGGTGGAGATCTCACTTTGCAGCTTGATGGCGACCGAGCGTGGCTGGGCGGGCCTTGCGTAACGGTGATTGAAGGTGTCGCCAGAATCTGATTTGAGTAATCCGCGCGGTCACCGTGAAGGGTAAAGCTCGACGACGTCTAGCAGTTCCGCAAGCATCTTGAAACGCTCTGTCCGGTTCGAATGACCCAGTCGGACGAGGGTCAGTCTTTGGTCAGGACTGATCAAGACATATTGCCCCATGTGACCGATCGCGGCGAACATCGTGTCCGGTCCCCTGTCGGCAGTGTCCTCATCGCGATCGATCCCGCTCTCACGGTTCAGCCATGTTTGGTAGCCGTAAAAACCGCTGGCTGGGCTGGGCGTCGTCATCTCCTCGATCCAGCGGGTTGGCACCAGCTGCTCCCCGCTCGGTGCACGGCCTCGTCTGCGCATGAACTCACCGAATTTCGCCCAGTCGCGCGCCGTCGCGTGCATCAGGCTGCCGCCAACAAGCGTGCCACTGGCGTCGAATTCAGGCACCATCGATGTCATGTCGAGTGGGTCGAACAGGCGCTCATCGAGGAACTCGGCTATCGCCTTGCGCCGCGCTTCGGGATCATCGCTCTGTGTCAGCGCCTGCGCCGCAAGATCGGCCAGGATGACCGTGGTGTTCGAAGAATATTCGAACTTCTCACCCGGTTCGGCTTCGAGTGGCTGCTCCTTCGCCCAACGCGCCATGTCATCGCGCCCATCGAGAAAGAGCATCCGGACCTCAGACGATTCGTAGGGCGGATCGCCCGCTTCGGTGTGGCGCAGCCCGGCGCGCATCTGCAGAAGGTGGCGCAGTGTGATCTCTGCCCTGGCGTCGCCGGGGCGCTGCCACAGCTCGACCGGTGCGGGATCATCGAGGCTCAAACGCCCATCGGCTATCAGCATCCCGACCAGCACGGCGGTGATCGTCTTGGCCATCGACCAGCTGACAAAGCGCGTGTCCTTGTCGTAGCCCGAGCCATAGCGTTCCGCCGCCAGTTCGCCGTCTGCCATAACCACCAGTGCGCGGGTATCTCCAAGGTCTTGTCCATTGAACAGGTCGTCAATCTCGCGTGCGAGCTGGTCCTTGGGCGCGCCCGCATCGTCGGTCACCGCAGCCATTGCCTTATCGGTCAGCGGTGCCGGACCTGCGGGAGGCGTATTGCCGCAAGCAGCAAGGGTTGGCAGGAGTGTTGCTGCAGCGATAAGGGAACGTTTGCGACCAATCATCGCGCTCTAAATTCCTCAAGGACCTCGGCTTGGCAATGGCAAAAACGAAAGCAATGCGATCATCTTCAATCAGAATCGGCTGGTGGGTGCTTGGATTGATCGGGATCGGCCTGGCAAGCGCGGTCTATGCCTATCGCGAACCGATCAACGGCTATGCTGAGGTCGGCACATCCTATGCCGCGCGTGTTGCGTGTTCGTGCCGGTTCGTTGCCGGGCGCGATCTCGAAGACTGCGAGAAGGACAAACTTGGCGGGATGGAGCTGGTGACGCTGGTCGATGATGTGGATGCCAAGAGCGTCACCGCGCGTTTCCCTCTCGTGACGTCTAGCACCGCGACATACCGGGAAGGTTATGGCTGCGTGCTGGAGACCTGGGAGAGCTGAGCTACTAGCTCGCGCGCCCTACTCAGCTACAGACGTGGTTGCATCGATCCAACCACCGCCGATCACGCGCTCTCCCCAATAGATCACTGCCGCCTGTCCGGGGGCGACGCCGAATTCGGGATCGGTGAAGCGGATCACTGTGCTCTCATTGTCGCCAAGCGGTCCGTCGAGAGTGACTGGCACCGGTTTGGCGAGGCTGCGGACCTTTGCCGTCAGCGGTTCATCAGGAAGGGGGCCGATGCGATTGGTTTCGATCAGGGCAGCGCTTTCCACTGCCAGCATTCGCTTCGGCCCGACCCGCACCTCGCGGGTTTCGGCATCGAGGTCGATGACATAGAGCGGCTCTGGCTGGCCGCCGATATCAAGGCCTTTGCGCTGGCCGACGGTGAAATGAATGATGCCCTTGTGCTGCCCAAGCATGTCACCCGTTGCAGCGTGTACAATATTGCCGGGCACGCCGCCTTCGGGGCGCAGCTTGGTGACGATCTTGGCGTAGTTGCCGTCGGGAACGAAGCAGATGTCCTGACTGTCGGGCTTGGCCGCGTTGCGCAGGCCAGCCTGCTCTGCCAGTTCGCGAACCTGTGCTTTTGGCAGGCCGCCTAGTGGAAAGCGGATGTAGTCGAGCTGATCCTGCGTAGTTGCGTAAAGGAAATATGACTGGTCCCGCGCCGGATCGACCGCGCGGTAGAGATGCGGCCCCCCTTTTGCCTCCACGCGGCGGACATAGTGCCCGGTCGCGAGGCAATCCGCGCCCAGCTCATGCGCCATTCGAAACAGGTCCGTAAATTTCGGTCCCATGTTGCAGCGGATGCAGGGGACTGGTGTGCGCCCGGCGAGGTATTCGTCGGCGAACTGTTCGACCACATCCTCGCGAAACGCGTTTTCGTGATCGAACACGTAGTGCGCGATGCCCAGTCGGTCGCAGACATTGCGCGCGTCGCGAATATCGTCGCCCGCGCAGCATGCGCCCTTGCGCCCGGTCGCTGCGCCGTAGTCATAGAGCTGCAGCGTGATCCCGATCACTTCTGCGCCGGTGTCATGCGCAAGCGCGGCGACCACAGACGAATCGACCCCGCCGCTCATCGCTACCACAATCCGGCATTCGGATGCGGGGCGCGGCAGATCGAACAGGCTGGCTGTATCAAGCCCGAAAGCAGGGCTGGCGTCGAGGCGGGTTGCGGTGTCCATGAGGTGCGCGCCATATAGGGAATGTGTCGGATTTGCGCCAGTGCCAAGGGCGCAGTTCGTGCGACTCGCTCGTTGCCAAGACGCTGCAAGGCGGCCCGCACTTTTCCTAAGGGCTGGTAAATTCCAGTTTCACCATATCTTGACGACCGCGGCCTATAGCCGTCGTCATGTTTGAAAAAGCCATCCCTATTTCCGAAGATCAAGCGAGGGCCTTAGATCCCGATTCGATCCCTGGCGACATGCTTATCGGCAGTCGCGATCGCGTACCTGGCAAAGGCGGCGATGCAGTGCGGGCGGTCGAGTGGAACGAGCTGACCGCTCGGCTTAACGCCGCGCGGGACTTGCGCCGGGTTTTGCGCCGCGACGCGCGGATCAATATCGAAGGCACTGCAGCAAGTTTCGGTGACGCTGCGGCGACCTACTTTCAGTCGCTCGAACAAGGGGAACGGCCTGTTAACCCTGTTGCTTTAGAGGCCTCTAAAGCCTCGCCGGGCATTACCAATGAACCCCAGGGTGATGCGGAAACAGGCGACGCGAGAGACGATTGATGATTGAGAATCAGGACATCCGCCCAGCACAAGTGATTGGCCCGCTCGGCGAGCCGTTGACGATCGACGACCTGCCGTCACCGAAGACGAAGCGCTGGGTCGTGCGTCGCAAGGCCGAAGTGGTCGCCGCCGTCAATGGTGGTCTGCTTACGATCGACGAAGTGCTGGAACGCTACGGGCTTACGCTGGAAGAGTTCGCCTCTTGGCAACGCGCGGTCGACCGTTCCGGCATGCAAGGCCTGCGCGTTACACGTATCCAGCATTATCGCGATCTCTACGAGCGCCAGTTAAAATACTAAAAATCAACTGTTTACGGCCATTCACAGCCTCAGAATAACCAGAACATTTCCCTTCTTCCGCTCCTTGGCGTAGGTGACACTACCAGAGTCAGGAGGATATTCGGACATGGGATGGATTATTGCACTTATCGTCGGCGGCATTGCGGGCTGGCTTGCAAGCCTCGTTATGAACCGTGACGCGTCGATGGGGATTTTCTGGAACATCGTGGTCGGCTGCGTCGGTTCGATTATCGGAAACATGATTGCCGGGCCGCTGCTCGGCATCAGCGGAAGCGTGCAGTCGTTCTCACTGGTGGGCCTCGGGGTGGCAGTTATGGGCGCGATCGTGCTGTTAGGCGTTGTCAACCTGATCCAGCGAGGTCGAGTACGCTGAGCGCGGACAACGCTTAAACTGCCAACCTGATTAGGCTAGCGAGGCGGCGCAGCTCAAAGCTGTGTCGCCTCTTGCCGTTCTTGATGAAACGATCTTGCAGTTTTTGGGTTGTTCACCGGGGCAGAGCGAAAAACACGGCCAATCGCCCTTCGTCTAGGCTGAAAGTCGTCAGTCGAACCAAGGATTGCGTGTCTATGTCCTCAGGCCTAATGGGGATTGCGCGAACTGACTTATGTCTATAATACACCGGTCCTGATTTTGAGGTAACCGAATGAACTACGAGACTACCATCACTGCTGAAGCTGCTGACAATGTAGCTGCCGACGTTGATGGCGCCATTGGTGCAACCGATGGTGAGCGCTCCGGCGTGTCTCGGTGGTTGCTGTTCGGCGGCATCGGCATTCTGGGTGTGTTGCTGGCAATTGCGGCATATTTCGCGGTCAACACCAGCGAGACCGTGGCTGCTGGCGATGACAGTGCGCAAGCGCCGGTCGTAACAGTGATCGCTCCGGGACAGACCACCATTTCAGGCGTAATCGAGGCACCGGGCACAATTGCTGCGCGGCGGGAAATGCCTGTCGGTGTGGTGGGCGAAGGCGGTCAGGTCTTGTCGGTGCGCGTCGACGCAGGCGACTGGGTGAGCTCTGGCCAGGTGCTCGCAGTGATTGATCGCTCCGTACAAAGCCAGCAGGCCGCAGCGCAGGCAGCTCAGATCGAAGTGGCAAAAGCCGATGCGAATATCGCGCAGGCCAACCTTGACCGCGCGCTTCAGCTTGTCGAGCGTGGATTTGTCTCCATGGCCGATGTCGATCGGCTAACCGCGACCCGCGATTCTGCCGTGGCTCGCGTAAAGGTTGCCGAAGCTCAATTGAACGAATTGCGTGCCCGCGCTGCCCGCCTAAATGTCGTCGCGCCCGCTTCGGGCTACGTGCTCGCCCGAAGTGTCGAACCCGGGCAGATCGTTGGCGCGGGAACGCCCCCACTGTTTCGGATTGCGCGTGGCGGTGAGATGGAGATGCTCGCCAATTTGAGCGAGGCGCAGCTTGCCAGCCTGTCGCAAGGCATCACCGCAAGTGTTATCCCGACCGGATCGGAAAAAGAGTTCAAAGGCCAAGTCTGGCAACTTTCGCCGGTTATTGACCAGCAAAGCCGTCAGGGCACTGCACGGATCGCGCTTTCCTATGCGCCGGAATTGCGCCCCGGAGGGTTTGCGACCGCGCGGATCAACAGCGGGACTTTGACCGCGACTGTGCTTCCTGAAAGCGCAGTGCTGTCTGACGACCAAGGCGCATTTGTCTATGTCGTCAACGGAGAAAACAAGGCCACCCGTCAGGCAATCAAGACCGGCATGGCGACAGCAGAGGGCATCGCCATCATCGAGGGCCTTTCGGGTAATGAAATGGTCGTGTTGCGTGCAGGCGGCTTCCTTAACCCGGGGGAAACGGTCAATCCTCGCCGGCAGGAAAGCTAGGATACATCCAGACGTCCGCTTTGTTCGTATGTTAGAAGGCAAGCGACGCGAAAAACAGGCAAGATCACTATGAACTTCCGCAATTTGTCCGCCTGGTCGATCCGCAATCCGGTGATTCCGCTGGTGATGTTCACCGCGCTGCTGTTCGCGGGCCTAGTTAGCTTCTCGCGCATGGACGTGACCAACAACCCGGACGTCGAATTTCCGGGAGTTCAGGTTGTCATTTCACAGCCTGGCGCCGCGCCGACTGAGATCGAAAACCAGATTACGCAGAGGGTCGAGAGCGCGCTAAACTCGATCAACGGCGTAAAATCGATCAACTCGGCTGCACGTGAAGGTGGCTCCGACACTTTTGTTGAATTCGAGATCGGCACCGATCCAGACGATGCGGTCGTTGAAGTCCAAAATGCAATTTCCCAGGTCCGTGGCTCTCTGCCCGATGGCATTCTTGAACCACGGATCACCAAAGCGGAAATTGCCGGTGGCTTCCTTGGCATCTATGCGGTGCAGGCCGACGATATGACAATCGAGCAGCTTAGCTGGTTTGTCGATGATACGGTCAACAAGCAACTGAGCAATATCTCTGGCATGGCTGAGGTGGGGCGCTGGGGTGGCGTTGATCGTGAGATTGAAGTCATTCTCGACCCGGCAAAGATGCAAGCGCTCGGCATCACGGCTTCGCAGGTCAATAACGTGCTGCGCCAAGCCAATATCGATGCTGCGGGCGGGCTTGCAGAGGTCGGCGGCACGCGCCAATCGCTGCGCGTGCTGGGCAACAACAGCAGCGCCTACGATTTGTCGCAGAGGCAGATCCAGCTTGGCGGTGGCCGAACAATTCGCCTCGCCGATGTTGCGACCGTACGCGATGGCTTTTCTGAGCGGACCTCGATCGGTGAGGTCGGGGATCGCGAAGTTGTCAACTTCTATATGAGCCGCGCGCGCGGAGCTTCCGACGTCACGGTCTTTGATGAAGCCAAGGCCAAGATCGCGCAGATCGAGTCCGAAAATCCCGGCGTCAGTTTCATCCCGCTGTTCAACACGGTCAAATACACGGAAAGCCAGTATAAAAGTTCGATGGCGGCGCTGATCGAAGGTGCCTTGCTTGCTGTGGTTGTGGTGTTTCTGTTCCTGCGCGACTGGCGCGCGACCTTCATTTCCTCGGTCGCGATCCCGCTTTCGGCAATCCCGACATTCTTCTTCATGGACCTGCTCGGGTTCAACTTGAACTTCCTTTCCCTCCTCGCACTTGCACTGGTGGCAGGCGTGCTGGTCGACGATGCGATTGTGGAGATCGAGAACATCGTCAGACATATGCGTATGGGAAAGACCGCCTACCAGGCGAGTATCGATGCGGCTGACGAGATCGGCCTGCCGGTCGTCGCAACCAGTTTCTGTATCGTCGCGGTGTTTCTGCCCGTCGGCCTGATGCCGGGCATTTCAGGTCAGTTTTTCCAGAACTTCGGCCTGACCGTGGTGATCGCGGTTCTGATGTCCCTGGCTGTGGCGCGTATGATAACGCCTTTGATGGCGGCCTATTTCCTTAGAGCAGATGGCCACGCCAAACATGGCGAAGGGCCTTGGATGGATCGCTATATGCGGGTCCTTGCCTGGACACTGAACACTGGGAGGATGGCGGTACGCCGCGCGGGCCTGTCTTCGCCGCGCATGCGCTGGCTCTACGCTATCGCCTTGTTGCTGGTGGTAATCGTAGTTCTGGCCGTGACCACCATGGCCATGTTCATGTCATTCGGCGCGATTTCGGGTCTCGAGATTCCCTCCAGGGTCGCCGAAGCAGTATCAAGCGACTCCAATTCACTCCCGTATTTTCTGGTTTCGAAAATCTTTGAGATCACTCAGGTTGTCGTCGCGACCTGCATCGGATTTGCGGCTGGCTGGCTGGTGTTCAAGCTGATCGAATTGCCTTCTCGAGGATCGGGATGGTTCGCTCAAAACACGAAGTATCTTACCGCCCGCTTCTATGATCACCGTGTTTGGATGCTGGGCGTTGGCTGGTTCTCGCTGCTTATCACGGTGCTCTTGTTTGGTCAGATTCCGGGCCAATTTCAGCCTTCGATCGACGATTCGAACAGCACAGTCGAAATCGAGATGGTTCCGGGAACGACTCTGGAGACCACGCGGCAAGTGACCAAACAGGTGGTTGCGATTCTCGAGCAACAGCAGGAAGTCGAGCTGATGCTGGAGCGCTCCCGTATCGGCAATGCAAACGTCTACATCACTTTGAAGGATGATCGCGAACGCACCTCGATTGAATTCGAGCGTGAAGTTGGACCGCTGCTTCAGGACATCCCCGACGCCCGCGTAAGGTTCGAGTCGCAAAGTGAGGGCTTTGGGTCGGGTCGCGATTTGACGGTCATGTTGGCGGGTTCTGACCCCGATCTGCTTCAAGAGACCGCGACAACGCTGGTCGAGCAGATGAAGGGCATCGATGATATCGTGGCCCCACGCATAAGTGCTGACCTCGATCGCCCTGAGATCATCATCACGCCGCGAGAAGAGATCGCGGCCGAGCTCGGCGTGACGACTATCGCTCTATCGCAGACCATTCGCATCGCGACGTTGGGCGAGATTGAGCAGAACGCCGCGCGCTTCTCGCTCTCCGATCGTCAGATTCCGATCCGCGTGAAACTGTCCGAAGAAGCACGCACGAGCATGACGACGATCGAGAACCTGCCGGTTCAGACGACCAGCGGTGGAACGGTGCCGCTATCGCGGGTTGCCGAGATTGAGTTCGGTTCTGGTCCAACCGCTATCCAGCGTTACAACCAGAACCGCCGCGTGCTTGTAGGCGCCGACCTTGCGAGCGGGGTCGTGAAGGGTGAAGCCCAGGCTCAGGTCGACCAGCTGCCGATCCTGCAGGAACTGCCAACCGGGGTTATCCGCGATGTCGTAGGCGAAGACGAATGGCAGCAGGAAATGCTTGCCAACCTGACCGTCGCAATCATTGCCGGTGTGCTCCTCGTGTTTGCCTGCCTTGTGCTGCTCTACAAACGATTGATGAGCCCATTGGTCAATATGACGTCGCTGGCGTTGGCACCGCTCGGCGGAATCCTGCTGATTTGGCTGGTTGGCATGCCGCAAACAATGCCGGTCTATATCGGTATCCTGCTGTTGCTCGGAATTGTCTCGAAGAACTCGATCCTTCTGATCGACTTTGCGATCGAGGAAATGGCGCGCGGCACCGGCAAGCTCGAAGCGATCATGGAAGCCGGGCACAAACGCGCGCAGCCGATTGTGATGACAACTGTGGCGATGACGGCGGGAATGATCCCGACAGCGATCTCGCTCACCGGGGATGGCGCGTGGCGTCAGCCCATGGGGATCGTCGTGATCGGTGGTCTGATCCTGTCGACAGTCCTGACGCTGCTGATCGTACCGGCCGGCTTCAGCCTCGCTGACGGGTTCGAGAAGCGCGCCGGTCCGTGGCTGCGTGAGCGGATGCTCACTTACAAGCCAGGCGACGAGACCAGACCGCATGGTCCGGCGGCGGATGATGTGAAGCCGGACTTGCCGTTCCCGGGAGCCGAACCGGCGGAATGAGCCGCAAACGCGTGACGCCCGATAAATTTCGAGGCTATTAGGGCGCCCATGGCGACCTCGGCCCGACCTGTACCGCTCAAGTTTGGCGGCGAACCGCTGACGGCGGACCGTGCCCGGCGCATGCGCTGGACTGCGACCGGGTTGCTGGCGGCGATGGCTGTGCTGTTCTTCACGACGCACGGCCTTATCGATAACCATCCTGCGTGGGGCTATGTGAACGCTTTCGCCGAGGCGGCGATGGTGGGTGGGCTGGCAGATTGGTTCGCCGTGACAGCGCTGTTCCGTCACCCGCTTGGCATACCGATCCCTCACACGGCGATCATCCCTGAAAACAAGGACCGCATCGCCGACACGATGGCGCAGTTCCTGCGCGAGAACTTCCTGACACCCGCCGTGGTCGCGCGCCGCATGTCGGGTATGAATGTCGCGCGAGGAGTGGGTGATTTTCTTGCGAGTTCTTCCGACTCAGCGGGCCCCGACGCGCGTTCGCGGATCACTGGCGGCGCGGCGGAATTGCTGGCCGAAGTGCTCGAATCACTTGATCCAGACCGACTGGGCAACCAAGTGCGGTCCGGCCTCGCTTCGCAATTTGCCAAGATCGACGTCTCGCCGCTTGCTGGGCGGATGCTTGAAGGCGCGATCACTGACCGCCGTCATTTGCCGCTGATTGACGGATTGATCCGCTGGGCGGGTCTTACACTCGAAGATAATGAAGAGACCGTTCGTGATATCATTCGTTCACGCGCCAATGCAGTGCTGCGCTGGACCGGGCTGGATGAGCGGATTTCCGGCTCGGTGCTCGATGGTCTCTACAAACTGCTGGCCGAGGTCTTGGTCGACCCCGATCACCCGCTGCGCCACAAGATCGAAGAAGGGCTCGAACAGCTTGCGCAAGACCTTCAGCATGATCTGCAAACCCGTGAGCGGGTAGAGGAGATGAAGCGTGATCTGATCGAGAACCCTGCTGTTGCCGACTGGTGGATGGGCGTGTGGGAGCGCATCCGGCGGTCATTGATCCGCCGCGCTCGCGAATCCGACAGCGTGCTGGGTGTTGAAATGCGAAAAGGCCTGGGCGATCTTGGCGGTGCGCTTAAGCAGGACGAGCGATTGCAGGTCCAGATCAACCGCTTCGCCCGCCGCACGGCGGTAGGCGTGGCGACCCGCTACGGCACAGAGATTGTTACACTCGTATCCGACACGGTGAAGCGCTGGGATGCCACCACGATCACCGGGCGGATCGAGAGCGCGGTGGGCCGCG
Organism: Pseudomonadota bacterium; assembly: GCA_039195235.1. GTDB lineage: Bacteria > Pseudomonadota > Alphaproteobacteria > Sphingomonadales > Sphingomonadaceae > Erythrobacter. The sequence continues at coordinate 48,095 of JBCCVO010000010.1, read as the reverse complement.
ATCTGCAATTCATCCGCATCAACGGAACTCTGGTGGGCGGGCTAGTCGGCATGACATTACACTTCATTGTGAGCTTCCTGTAATTCATGTCTAGGTGGTCTTGCGGAGTCTATCAAAGGCTCAGCGCGCCGTTCTTACTCTACATGGATGTATCGGATGACATTCCCCCGCCGCAGATCGTGCAGTTGGAAGCGGGCGCGCAGGCCGTGATCAATGGTGCGCTGCTTACCGCCCGCGAAGGGTGTAGCTTCGAAGTCGGTTCGGGTGCTTTCGTGCTTACCGGGCCAGCCTTGCGCGGTGGTCGGCCTGCAATCCGCAACCCGCGCGACGAGCTGTACTTTTCATTGCTCGAAGCAGGTACGAACCCGGATCGGTTCGCCGAGGCACGCTTTCGTCTGTTCCACCTTCTGGCTGAAGTTGTGGAGCAGGATCGCACGCATCAGGCTCAGCGTGAGTGTGCGATGTGCGCCGCCGCCCTTATGGCGGGAGACACAGCCGAAGCGGTTCGCTGCGCTGCGCGGATCGCATCCGATCGCTATGAAGCACCACGCGGAGGTCGACCGCTTTCGCTGCCGAGTTTCGGGCTGCGGCGAAAAATCGCCGCTGCCTCGCTACGCAGTCAACCGTAGTCTCCACGCAGTCCCGCCTCAAACACCGCCCCCTACCGATGGTTTCAGACCAAGGGGTGGGGCAATGGACCAAGGTACGAGAGCGCACCTGAATGAGACGATCGAGAAAATCGCACAGCGCCTTTCTGAAAACGACGCGACCACGAACGCCTATGAACGCGACTTTGCAGGTCTTCTGGCGATGCTCATTCCTCGCATTGCCAAGCTGATCCGTCAGTATCGATTGGAAGATATGCGCGAGGATGCGGAGCAAGCGGCGGCGATCGGGGTGCACCGCGCCCTTCTGAGCTTTGATCGGGAGAAGGCGCGATTTGCGACCCATGTGACCTGGCAGATCCGCGGCGAACTTCAGAGCTTGCGCCATCGAATGCGGCTTGATCAGCGTACCAGCGCGAAGAATGCAGGGGTGATGACGGTGTCGCTGGAGGCGCTCGGAAATAGCGGGGAGGAGCGCCTTGTAGTCGAGATCGCCGATGATGCCGCTTTGCCTCTTGCCGAGAGCGGCGCGAGCGACGCTATGGCGCTATCTCTGATGAACAGCTTGCTCGACCGGCTCGAATCACCTGCGGAGGAGCGTGCTATTCTTCTCGAACATCTGTTGGACCGCGACAGCGCCAACGCAACCGTACGAACGCGGGAACGGCGTCGCCAGATCGTGCGGCGAACCTACCGTAATTGCATCAAGATGATAGCGGATTGAAGGTACGTCTCAACGTGTGCGGTAGGTGACACCTGTCGCAAAGTACGAACGGAATGGTTTGCTCTGCGAGTTTAGCCATCAAGACTGGACGATGTCCTGAGTACGATCGTTGATTGCCTTGAACGCCATTGGTGAGCGGCCTGGTCGCCAGCCGGATTCGCCGACTGCCCTGCTGCAGAGCAATGAACTCGATTTTATCCGCATCAGCCTCCAAAGACGTATCATCCGCAATCGCGATCTTCAGATCCGACTAAACCAGCGCGTCGCCATAGGTATCTACGTTTTCTTTATAGGGCGCAGTCATCTCGGGCATCTGACCATCGAAAAGTACACCTTCGTAGAGCGCTTGCCGCAAAACCGCTTGAGGCTCGGCCCTGCCACGATGAAGACGACTATTCGAGCTGGGCGACAATGTTCGAAGGAAAGAACGTGCGCATTTTCTCCTTCACCGAAAGGGCGGGCGAGGCGGCACTTCGCCGGAACGTATTCTAAGAACCACTAGCTCCTAGGCTCCAACACGATAGGTTTTTTCGCAGCCTGCGTCGGGGTTCGCCATCAAGGCCATTCTAACCCGATCAAAACATTGAGATTCAAAATAAAAACCCCCGCCGCCCAGAATAGCGAAGCGGGGGCTTCTCGCAAAGCAATATAGTGCGTTTATCCGAGCGAACTCGTGAGTTCCGGCACTGCATTGTAGAGGTCGGCGACAAGGCCGATATCCGCGACTTGGAAGATCGGGGCGTCTTCATCTTTGTTGATCGCGATGATGACCTTGGAATCCTTCATCCCTGCAAGGTGCTGGATCGCGCCCGAAATGCCGATGGCGATGTAGACTTCCGGGGCGACGATCTTGCCGGTCTGGCCGACCTGGTAATCGTTCGGCACGTAGCCCGCATCAACCGCAGCACGCGATGCACCGATTGCCGCGCCGAGCTTGTCGGCGAGCGGGTTGATGATGTTTTCGAAGGTTTCGCCGTCCTTGAGCGCGCGGCCACCGGACACGATGACCTTGGCGCTGGCCAGTTCCGGACGTTCACTCTTGGCGATTTCGGAGCTGACGAAGCTTGAAATGCCAGCATCGCCCGGGCCTGATGCGTCTTCGATTGCGGCAGAGCCACCTTCGCTCGCGGCCTTGTCGAACGCGGTGCCGCGCACGGTTATAACGAGCTTGGCATCGGCGCTTTCGACGGTCGCGATTGCGTTGCCGGCATAGATCGGACGGGTGAACGTCTTGGGCCCTTCGACCGAGAGAATGTCCGAAATCTGCATGACGTCGAGGTGAGCCGCTACGCGCGGAGCGATGTTCTTGCCGCTGGTGGTGGCTGGCGCGAGGAACGCGTCATAGCCTTCCATCAGGCCGGCGACCAGCGGTGCAACGTTTTCAGCGAGGCCATGGGCATAGGCCGCATCGTCCGCCTTCAGCACCTTGGCAACGCCCGCGATTTTGGCGGCAGCATCGGCGACCGACCCGCAATCGTGGCCAGCTACAAGGGCGTGGACCTCACCCAACTTCGATGCTGCGGTTACGACTGCGAGGGTCGCGTCGTTGAGGGTGGAATTGTCGTGTTCGACCAGAACCAGAGTGTTCATATTGATCTATCCTTATCCTGCTCAGGCAATCGCTTATGCGATACCGAGAGCCTTGATCTTTTCGACCAGCGCGGCGACGTCTTCGACCTTCTCACCGGCCTGGCGAACGGGCGGCTCGGCGACATTGGTGGTGGTCAGGCGCGGCGCGATGTCGACGCCGAAATCGGTCGGGGCCTTCGTATCGAGTGGCTTCTTCTTCGCCTTCATGATGTTCGGCAGCGATGCATAGCGCGGCTCGTTCAGGCGAAGATCGGTGGTGACGATCGCTGGAAGATCAAGCTTCACGGTTTCAAGACCGCCATCAATCTCGCGCTTCACGGCGACAGAATCACCTTCGATTTCGACGGTGTTGGCGAACGTGCCCTGCGGACGTTCCATCAATGCAGCGAGCATCTGGCCGGTCTGATTGGAATCGTCGCTGATCGATTGCTTGCCAAGCAGTACGAGGCCCGGCTGTTCTTCATCGGCAATCGCCTTGAGAATCTTGGCGACGGCCAACGGCTCAACCTCCTCGTCGGTTTCGACCAGTATCGCACGGTCTGCACCCATGGCGAGCGCGGTGCGCAGCGTTTCCTGAGCCTTGGCCGGGCCGATCGAGACGGCGATGATTTCTTCAGCCTTACCCGCTTCCTTGATGCGAATCGCTTCTTCGACAGCGATCTCGTCAAAAGGGTTCATGCTCATTTTGACGTTGGCGAGGTCTACGCCAGAGCCATCGGCTTTGACGCGCGGCTTCACGTTGTAATCGATCACCCGCTTGACGGGGACGAGGATTTTCATGTGCGTTCCTTCCCTTTGGCCGCCACAGTTCAATAGAGGTCAGCCTTGCTATGCGAAAACGTGGGCGCAGACTTAGCTTGCGTTTACGTAAACGTCAAGCAAACGAGGCGGCGCGATTTATTTTTGCGTATCTGTCGAATCGCGGTCTCGCGCTACGTCTTTCCTGCGTCAACCCTCTCTTATCATGCATCTTGCGTTTGAGTTGCATAGAGGCGAACGTAATGGACAGGAGAGCGTGCAATGTTTGCAATCGGGCGTTTAATTGGATCAGTTTTAGCGGCGATTGCGCTTGCCGGGTCGGCGGTGGCGCAGGACGCTGCGCTTGAAACCCGACTGGGTGAAAAGGATTTCGAATCGCCTCCGGCATCGCTGGATCAACTCGATTGGCTGGTGGGGCAATGGGTAGGAGACGGCATTCAAGGTGCCCCGGCGATGGAGAGCTGGCTGCCGCCCACTGGAGGCACCATGGTCGGCACTTTCGTGCAGGAGACCTCCGGCGGCGAAATCATGTTTACCGAGCATTTGTATCTGATGCAGGAGAACGGAACGCTCGCTCTGCGGCTCAAGCACTTCAACGCCGACCTGACGGCGTGGGAGGAAAAGGACGACATGCTCACCTTCCGCCTCGTAGCGCTTGAGCCCTGCGCTGCGTACTTCCACGCGCTGACGCTGCGTTGCGCGGATAGCGACAGGCCGGGTGAAGGATTGGTGGCGGCAGTGCGTATGCAAAGTGACAAGCCTGAGGTGCAGGAATTGGTGTTCAGGTTCGAACGACCGAGCGAACGAGAGGCAAATTCCTGTCCCGACGCCAGTACGACACTTGACCTGAATCAGTGTTTCGCCGATCGCCTCACGGTCTCCGAAGAACGCCGCGCTGCATACCTTGCTGCTGCAACTGAGCGAGAGGCAGCCAATCCTCTAGTGTTGGAGCAGATACGCGGGAGTGAGAAAGCGTTTGAGGTCTATCGCGATTCCGAATGCGGCGCGGTCTGGGAGTCCTGGAAAGAGGGAACGATCCGCACCATGATCGCGCTTGGTTGCCAGATTGAGCTGACCGACAGGCGCACGCACACCATCTGGCGCAATTGGCTCACTTACATGGACAGTAGTGCGCCAGTGTTGCCCGCGCCTCTGCCGACTCGATAATCGCGTCAAGCTGGTCGTCCGTCCCAATCGCGATAGCTTTCGGACAGCCGAAGAAACTCATCTGCCGATGGTGCCATATCAAAGCTGCGTGATGCCCCGCTTGCTACCCCCGGCAATCCTTCCGCACGATAAAACTCAGCGAAAGGCGGAAACTCTGAGGCGCGTTCCAGCATCGCCGTGCGGACATTGACCAATCCGTCCAGTCCCGCTGGCAGGGTGAAAAGCCAGCTTAAGCAATCTTCGCAACAATGGTGTCTGGCCGCACCCTTGAGGCCACCCAGAACGGTCTCGCCTTCGATCAACTGAAAGCGATCAGCGGGATATAGCGCGCTCAAGGAGTAGGGCCCTGCCGTCATCCGTTGGCAACCGGTGCAATGACACGCGGCCGTCAGCAATGGGCTGCCGACGACTTCGAAACGGACAGCCCCGCATCGGCACTGTCCGCTATACTCTGTCAAATCACGCCGCCTCTTTCACCTCGGCGACGATCTTCTTTGCGGCGTCACCCAGATCATCCGCGGGGACGATCGGGAGGCCGGAATTGGCCAGGATTTCCTTGCCCTTGTCGACATTTGTCCCTTCGAGACGGACAACCAGTGGTACGTCGAGTTCGACTTCCTTGGCCGCTGCGACGATGCCCTCGGCAATCGTGTCACAGCGCATGATCCCGCCGAAGATGTTCACCAGAATACCTTCTACTGCATCGTCTGCGAGGATGATCTTGAACGCTGCGGTCACCTTCTCGGTGGTCGCGCCGCCGCCCACGTCGAGAAAGTTCGCCGGAAACGCCCCGTTCAGCTTGATAATGTCCATCGTCGCCATCGCAAGGCCTGCGCCATTGACCATGCAGCCGATATTCCCGTCGAGCTTGATGTAGGCGAGGTCGTACTCGCTCGCTTCCACTTCGGCGGGGTCTTCCTCGGTCTCATCGCGCATTTCTTCGATCGCCGGGTGACGATAGAGCGCGTTGCCATCAAAGCTCATCTTGGTGTCGAGCACCAGCAGCATTGCGTTGCCGTCGCTGTCAGGCTTTGTTTCAACCAGCGGGTTGATTTCGAGCATTTCGCAATCGCTCGCCATAAACGCTTTGTAGAGCTGGCCGGCGAGCTTCTGGCACTGCTTGTTCAGATCACCCGAAAGGTTCAGCGCGAAAGCGACAGCGCGCGCATGGTGCGGCATGAAGCCTTGCGCAGGGTCTATCGTGATCGTGGTGATCTTCTCAGGCGTTTCGTGCGCGACATCTTCAATGTCCATCCCGCCTTCGGTTGATGCCACCATAGCGACCTGACCGCTCGCCCGGTCGACCAACATGGCGAGGTAATATTCGCTCTCAATGTCGACGCCGTCGGTGACATAGAGGCGGTTGACCTGCTTGCCGACATCGCCGGTCTGTATCGTTACCAGCGTGTTGCCCAGCATTTCCTTGGCGTGGCTTTCCACTTCATCGAGCGAGAAAGCGAGCCGCACGCCGCCCTTCGCATCTTCAGGCAGTTCCTTGAACTTGCCTTTGCCGCGTCCGCCAGCGTGGATCTGCGCTTTCACCACGTAGAGCGGGCCGGGAAGCTGCTTCGCGCCTTCGACCGCTTCTTCGACGGTTAGCGCGGCGTAGCCCGCAGGGATTGCGATCCCGTGTTCCTTTAGCAGTTCCTTGGCCTGGTATTCATGGACGTTCATCAGCTGTGATCCCTTTGACTTCTTGTTGCACTATCGCTTCGCTACTTGAGGGCAGGGGCTTGGAGAGAGGATTTGCTCGTGGGCCTAAGCATGGTTCGAGACGCTTGAAAAGTCTCCTTCGTACAGCCACGACTAAACGCTGAGATGATTGATCATGTGCGCCTTACCGAGATCACCCGCGAAGCTGGGAGAATTGCGCATTCTCGCTGGCCGGGGGCCGGGCACAAGCTGGAGAGTTGGGACAAGACGCCCGGTAATCCGGTGAGTGAAGCCGATCTTGAAGTCGATGCGTTCCTGCGCCGCGAACTCGGCGCCCTTTTGCCATCGGCGGGGTGGCTTTCGGAAGAGACCGCCGACGACAAGGCGCGGCTCGAAAATGATCTGATCTGGCTGGTCGATCCAGTTGATGGAACGCGAGATTTCGTGCGCGGCAGGTCGGGTTGGGCCGTGTCGGTTGCCTTGATCAGTGCAGGGCGGCCCTTGATCGGAATGCTCTCGGCCCCGGCTCGGGGCGAGGAATGGTGCGCGGTGGCGGGCCAGGGAGCGACGCTTAACGAAGCGCCCATCCATGCAAGCACGCGCGATCAATTCAGCGGCGCTCGCATCCCGATCGACCAGTTGCCCGATGCGGATTCCGATCTGGTGGTCGTTGAGAAACCCAATTCGATCGCGCTGAGGATCGCGATGGTTGGGGCCGATCAGGCCGATCTGGTGGCAACCCTTCGCTGGGGTTATGAATGGGACGTCGCGGCGGCGACGTTAATCGCCCGCGAAGCCGGTGCGCGGGTGTCTGACGCGTTCGGCAACCCGCTCGGCTACAACAAACGCGATCCGCGCGATTTCGGAGTGCTGGCGTGCTCGCCAGCGATCCATGATGAGGCTGTAGTGCGGCTGGCGGGACGGGCTGCCAAACTTAGGTAGAACCAGACGGACCGCCCGCAGGCGACCCGCAGGCGCGGCTGCTCGTCCACCGTGATGGAACCTTCAGGTCGCGTAAGCGAGGATATCGCGCGCCCAGACGCGCATTCCCGACAGACTACTGCGCGCGCGCAGCCGCGACATCTTCCTGGCTGATCGGCGTGATCTTGATCTCGACCCGGCGGTTAAGCGGTTCGGCGATGCCGTCCGCAGTTTTGACCCGCAGGAAATCGTAGCTTTCGCCATACCCGCGTGTCTCGAAGCGGCTGCGCGCCACACCTCGCGCGGCAAGGTAATCGGCGACAGCTTGCGCACGCCGTTCTGACAAGCCCTGATTGAGCGCATCCGAACCGGTCGTATCGGTGAAGCCGTACACGTCGACCAGGCTGTTGGGATACTTGATCAGGCTTTCGGCCACTGTGTCGAGTGTGGTGTAAAAACCGGGATTGATCTCAGCCGATCCGCTGGCAAAGGTCACACCATCTGGAAGGCGGACAAGGATCGCATCGCCATCCCCGACCTCTTCGACATCGACACCGCTTCCTTCGGTCTGCTCGTCAAGCTCTTTGATCTGGTCGTCGAACTGTTTGCCGATTACCGCGCCCGCCGAACCGCCAATGCCGGCACCGATGATACGCGCAGTGCTTCCCCCAACGACTCCGCCAAGCAGATAGCCAAGCGCACCGCCGACGCCTGCGCCGATTGCGGTGCGCGAGGCTTTGCGTTCGCCGGTGTTTGGGTCGGTGACACAGGCGCTGGTGCCAAGCAGGGCAAGCGCCGCGGTTCCTGAAATCAGGATGCGTGATGTTTTCATGGTGGTCCCTCCTAAATCCAATTAGGTCGCACGCCGTCGTGGCTTTCACAAGGGCGTGGGCGATTAAGCGATTTCGATCTGCTACAAACTGATTGATCGCGCTTGCTTTACGGTAGGCTGAACATGTCGTTGGGACGGCCATCCACACCGATGGCTGGCAAGGCGCGGCAATTGTGCTAGCGACAGCGCCGTGACACCGTTTCCCTGGGCCGACCTGTTCATCATCGCCGCACTGATTGTGCTGAACGGCATCTTCGCGATGTCGGAGCTCGCAATTGTTTCGGCCAAAACCGCGCGTCTGCGGGCGCGGGCTGAAGAGGGTTCCGCCAGCGCCAAGACGGCGCTCGCGCTGGCGGCGGAACCGGGCAAGTTCCTTTCCACCGTACAAATAGGCATCACCCTGATCGGGATCATTAACGGAGCGTATTCGGGCGCAAGCTTGGGTCAGCCAGTGGGCGAACGGCTGGCGGCTATGGGAATGTCGGCGGATATGGCCGGACAAGCGGGATTCGCGGTCGTGATCGCGCTCACGACCTATTTCAGTCTCGTGATTGGCGAGCTTGTTCCCAAACAGCTTGCCCTGCGCGCGGCGGTCCCGATTTCGCTGGTGACCGCGCGGCCGATGGCGCTCATGGCTCGGATCGCTGCGCCGCTGGTGTGGGTGCTCGACAAATCCTCGGCATTGGTCATTCGACTGTTCGGTATCCGATCCAAGGGCACCAGCACCGTTACTGCTGAAGAACTGCAAATGATCTTTGCTGACGCCACCCGATCGGGCGTAATCGAATCTGACCAACACCAGATCCTGACCGGCGTTGTCAGGCTTGCCGAACGACCCGTGCGCGAAATGATGACCCCGCGCACCGAACTCGACTGGATCGACAAGGCCGCTGTGGAAGAGGCGATCAAGCAGGCGATCGAAGACAGTCCGCATTCGATGCTGCCGATCGCCGATGGCTCGCCTGATAAAATTCTCGGTGTGGTGAAGGTTCGCGAAGTGCTGGCGGCTATGGTTGCGGGTCAGCCGGTCTCGCTTGATACGATGATGCACAAGGCCGAAGTGGTTCCCGACCAGCTCGACGCCATGGACGCGCTGCGAGTGCTGCAATCCGCCGATATCGCGATGGCTCTGGTGCATGACGAATATGGCCATTTCGAAGGGATCGTGACTCCGGTCGACTTGTTAACGGCGATGGCTGGGAACTTCGTCAGCGATCAGGACGAAGGCGACGCGCCGCAGGTGGTCGAATGCAGCGACGGCTCCCTGCTTATCTCTGGTGCCTTGTCAGCCGATGCGCTCGCCGACCGGCTGGGCCTCGACTACGGAGATGACCGGGAATTCGGAACTGCGGCGGGCTATGTTTTGTCGGTGCTGAAAAAGCTGCCAGTCGAAGGCGACCATTTCTCTGACCAGGGCTGGTTGTTCGAAGTCGTCGACATGGATCGCCGACGGATCGACAAGATTCTGGTGAAGGAAGAGGTGGGAAATTCTTGATTTCTGCAAGCCATCCGGCGTGCGATATTCATGAGTTTTTGCGTTCGCCTCCACGTGCCGGGCGGCGGACATCCGTCCGCCTTGGCTAAGCGGCATAAGCCGCGACGGCCAGTCGGCCTTTGACTGTCGTGACCAAGAACCAAAGGGCGGCGCTAGCCGCTGCAAGGGCGATCGCCCACCCGCAGAGATGCGCCTGAAAGGCGCGTGAGCGAGGAAATCGCAGTCACGGATGTGACTACTGCGGAAACAAAATCAGCTTGGGATAAGCGTCTGCGCGCTAGCGCCGTCACCTTCGGGTGCAGCGATGATATCGCGCGTTACGCTGCCTTTGGCCACGGTGTTGGTTCCCGGATCGCCGACGGTTGAGCGGATACTCGGCGCGGCGGCTCCTGCACGGTCCAGCGTGCTTCGCTCAATTTCGCTGCGCGCGGCGGGGCCACCGAAAAGAGCCTCTAGCGCCTGATCGGCTGCAGTGCCTTCGGCCGGGCGCGGTGCACCGGGAGCGGGCGGGGTAAGGCTAAAATCAGGCGGAACCACCAGCGGCGCTTGACGCTGCACAGCGAATTCATCGGGACGGTCGCGATTGAAAATCCCGCTGCCCCCGCACGCGGCGAGCATGGCACAGCCCGAAGCCAACAGGATGACGGATTTCAGATTACGCATTTCTAACTCTCCACGGGCCGCTCAGCGGACGGCTCTTCAGTGTCTGTATCATTATTGTCGCGCAGGAACAGGCTGCGGGCAAGGATTATGACGACGCCGATGGTGATAGCTGCATCGGCGATGTTGAATACCAGGAACGGGCGGAAGGTGCCCCCAAAGGCCTGAACGTGGAAATCGGCGTAATCGATGACATAGCCAAGATCCCAGCGATCGCGGATATTGCCTATCGCCCCGCCCAAAATCAGCCCGAGCCCCAGAATATCACCGAGCAGTTTCTCGCGCATCATCCACACAAGCACAACCAGCGCGATCAGTGCAGTGACGAGGACCAGCAGCCAGCGCATTTCCATGCTGGTCGCTTGCAGCATCCCAAGCGAGATGCCACGATTTTCGGTGTAAGTCAGGTCGAAGAACGGCAGCAGGTCGATCTTGCGCACCTGCCGCAGCGAAAGCGGGCCGATCACGTACCACTTCACCGCCTGATCAATCGCGGCAATGAACACAGCGAGCGCTAGGCCGATCAGCCGGTTGCGGGTGAAGAGGCTTCTCATAGCGCCGCTGCGTCCCACTCGGCCACGACCTTCGCACACCGCCCGCATAGCGCGCCGTCTTCGGGCACGTCGGGCAGCAAACGCCAGCAGCGGCCGCATTTTGCGTCAGTGGATTTGGAGACCCTCACCTCATCGCTTTGGCCGCGAGTCACTGTCCCGGTGATGAACAATTCGGCGAGCTGCTCGTCGGTAACGCCGTCGGGCACCGCGCTGGCGGGCACGCTGACGATAGCCTCGTTGCTCGAACGGATCACCTTGTCGCGGCGTAGCGGCTCGATTGCCTCGGTCACGCGCTCGCGCAGCGCCCGCAGCGCGTCCCACTTGGTGCGATCTGCTGGCACGCTCGGCACGCTCGGCCATTCGAGCAGGTGGACGCTCCCGCCCTGCTCATCATCTTCGGGATAGCGCGACTTCCACACTTCCTCTGCAGTATGAACCAGCACCGGCGCGGCATACCGCACGAGCGAGTGGAACAGCAGGTCTAGCACCGTGCGATAGGCGTTGCGCGTGCTGCTGTTCGGCCCGTCGCAATAGAGTACATCCTTGCGGATATCGAAGAAGAACGCGCTCAAGTCTTCGTTGCAGAAGTCGACCAGCAGGCGGGTGTAGGTGTTGAAGTCGTACTCGTCGACCGCCTTTCTCAGCTTGCCATCCAGCTCGCTCAGCAGCGAGAGGACATAGATTTCCAGCTCCGGAATCTCGCTCGCATCGGACATATCGCCGATAAAACCGTCGAGCGCGCCGAGCAGATAGCGGAACGTGTTGCGCAACCTGCGATATTGGTCGCCAACGCCCTTGAGAATTTCATCGCCGATCCGGTGATCTTCGGTGAAATCGACGCTCAGTGCCCACAGCCGGATGATATCCGCACCGTATTGCTCCATGATCTTCAATGGATCGACCGTGTTGCCGAGACTCTTCGACATCTTCAGGCCCTTGGCATCCATGGTGAAGCCGTGGGTGAGCACTTGATTGTAAGGCGCGCGGCCACGCGTTGCGCAGCTTTCGAGAAGGCTTGACTGGAACCAGCCACGATGCTGATCACTGCCCTCAAGGTATAGGTCGGCGGGCCATTGGAGATCAGGCCACTTGCCGCTTTCGAGCACGAAGGCGTGGGTGCAGCCCGAATCGAACCAGACATCGAGGATGTCCGTGACCATCTCGAACTCGTCCGAGTCATACAAATCACCTAGGAATTCGGCCTTGCGCGCTTCCTCCCACGCATCGACACCTTCTGTGCGCACTGCTTCGATGATGCGCGCATTGACTTCGGAGTCTTGCAGATAGGTGCCGTCAGGACGAACGAAGAGCGTAATCGGCACGCCCCATGCGCGCTGACGGCTGAGCACCCAATCGGGGCGTCCCTCGACCATCGATCCGATGCGGTTGCGCCCCTTTTCGGGGACGAACTGGACTCGCTCGATTTCGGACATGGCTCGTTCACGCAGGGTGCCGGGAATGCCCCTGCCATGGCCCACGCCATTAAGCGCAACCTTGGGCGCTTCGGCGGGCTGGTTTGGCTCGTCGAGCGGCTTGTCCATCGGCACGAACCATTGCGGCGTGCAGCGAAAGATCACCTTGGCCTTGGACCGCCATGAATGCGGGTAGGAATGCTCGTAATCCGCGCTGGCGGAAAGCAAAGCGCCCGCTTCGCGCAGATCCGAGCAGATCGGGCCTTCGGGCGCGTTAAAGGGCTTGTTGATGACCGAGCGGCGACGCGGTTTGCCGTCTTCGTCTTTGTCATCCGCGCCCAGCCACAGCCAGTCGTCGCGATAGCGCCCGTCATCCATCACCGCGAAGACGGGGTTGATCCCGTTCGCCTTGCAAAGATCGAAATCGTCCTCGCCGTGGTCTGGCGACATGTGGACGAGGCCAGTGCCGCTATCGGTGGTAACGAAATCGCCTTCGAGGAAGGGGCGCGGAGTGGCGTAGAACCCGCCGAGATGGTGCATCGGGTGGCGGGCCTTGGTTCCGGCTAGGTCGGAGCCTTTGACTAGATGGCCGTCTATGCCCGTATCTTTACCAGTCTTGACGTCGGTAACGCCTTGATCGCGGCATGTCCGCGCCACGAAATCCGTGAGCAAGTCCCGCGCGACCAGGTATGTTGTTCCGTCTTTGGCCAAATAGTAGATGTACTCCACATCCGACCCATATGCGATCGCCTGGTTTACCGGGATTGTCCACGGGGTCGTCGTCCAGATCACGGCATGCGCGCCGACCAGTTCGGGCACATTCGGGCACTCAACGATCTCAAACGCCACGTCGATCTGCGGGCTGTCGGTCAGGTCTTCATATTCGACCTCGGCCTCTGCCAGAGCGGTTTCTTCAACCGGAGACCACATCACCGGCTTTGACCCGCGATAAAGGTTGCCTGCCTCGGCGAATCTCAGCAGTTCGGCGACAATCGTCCCCTCTGCCTCGAAATCCATCGTCAGGTAGGGATTGTCCCATTCGCCCATAAGGCCAAGCCGCCTCAGTTGCTCGCGCTGGATATCGACCCATTTCTGCGCATAGGCGCGGCATTCGGCGCGGAATTCGTGTGGCGGGACCTCGTTCTTGTTCTTCTTTTTCTTGCGGTACTGCTCTTCGACTTTCCATTCGATCGGCAGGCCGTGGCAGTCCCAACCGGGAACAAAGGGCGCGTCCTTGCCAAGCAGCGATTGGCTGCGCACCACCATGTCTTTCAGGATGCGCTGCATCGCGTGGCCGATATGCATGTCGCCATTGGCATACGGTGGGCCGTCATGCAGGATGAATCTCTCGCGACCGGCGCGCGCCTCGCGCAACTTCGCGTAGATATCGATCTCTTGCCAGCGCGCCTGAATGCCCGGCTCCTTCTGCGGAAGGCCGGCTTTCATGGGGAATGCGGTCTTCGGCAGGAAAACCGTATCCTTATAGTCCCTGGGTTCTTTGGCGCGCTGATCAGACATAAGGCGTGCCCGTTAGGACATTCGCGCCTCGCGGGGAACCCTCATTGCGCGGCTCTCCGCCGTTCAAGCGCGGCTTGCGAGGCGTCGATCTCTTTCTGGGTGCGATCATCGAAGCTTGGAAACAGTGCGGGAGCGATGCTGAAGGCGTCTTCGACCCAGACATATCCGTTGAAGCTGTCAGGGATTTCGGTGAGTTGTTCGGGGAGTGTCATACCCCTGGGCAAGTCTTCTCCGACTGGGCCGACTACTATCACCCTACCGCCATATTCCTCCATTCGGGCGATCAGCCGGTTGGGCCAACCCGGAAACGCCCATTGGTAATTGAGTGGAACCAGCAGTGTTTCGCCTCGGCAGCTATCGGGCAGGTAGCCCGTCCAGCCGAACATGACATAGTCTTCCGAGCATGCGCGCGCCGATTGTTGGTTCCAGGCCCAGACATCGGGGTAGAGTTCGCGGATACGATCGATTGGGCCGGAATGGCCGAAGAACCCGTCGCCCGACTTCGTGGGATCGCGTCCGGCTGCAGCAAGTTTTCGCGCGAGCAAGTCGGCTTCGCCTGGGTCTTTCGACTTGAAATTGATCATCAAGCGTCCGCGTCTGGGCAGAGCGCGGACGACATCTTCGAAGGTCGGCATGGCGCCCACGAATTTCCCTCGAAACGGATAGGTCTTGCCCCCATCGGCGGTGTAGCCATGACCGATATCGAGCGCCTGCAGTTCCTCCAGCGTCGCATCGCGCACATTGCCGCTGCCATCGGTCCGGCAATCGAGCGTCCAATCGTGGAACGCCACCAGTTCATCATCCTTGGTGGGAGCGATGTCGACTTCGACCATCCATGCGCCCAGTTTTTGGGCGCGCAGGATGCTGGGAACGGTGTTTTCAAGATAGCGGTGATAGGGCTGATAAATCCGATCCGCTGTGCACGTGTCGCGCTCGACACCGGTCTTGCTGTACACTTGGTAAAGACCGCGATGCGCGATCAGCTTGGGCGAGCCAACCGGATCGGGCGCAAGCCAGCTGGCATTGGTGATTGTCAGGATCAGGAAAAGGAGAGCCGCGATCAGGCCGCCCCACCGCAGGAACCTCTTCATGCGAGCAATTGCCGTGCCTTGGCGCAATCTGCGTCCATCTGCTCGATCAGTTGATCGAGCCCGTCAAACTTCGCCTCACCACGCAGGAAGTGGCGGAAGGCAACCTCGATTTCCTGACCGTAGAGATCGCCGGAGAAGTCGAAGAAATGGGGTTCGAGCAGCTCCTTCGGCGGCTTGAATTGTGGGCGGACGCCGATATTGGCAGCCCCTTTCAGCTCTTCGCCGGTGGCAAGAATACGACCCGTTATCGCGTAAACCCCGTATTTGGGGCGCATATATTTGTCGATTGCGAGATTGGCGGTGGGATAGCCGAGTTTGCGACCATTCTTGTCGCCATGCTCGACGATTCCCCGAATGGCGAAGGGGCGGGTAAGCAATTCGGCGGCAAGCTGCGGATCGCCCTCGCGCAGAGCTTCGCGGATGCGGCTGGACGATACGATACCGTCCTGCTCAACCGCCTCGACCACGCGAGATTGCAGACCAAGTTCTCCACCAAGCGAGCGGAGCAGTTCGACATTGCCTTTTGCGCCCTTGCCGAAAGTAAAATCGCCGCCGGTTACAACACCATGCGCACCGAACCGCTCGATAAGAATGTCGCGGATGAAATCATCCGCGCTCGTGCCGGCCAGCTCGCGATCGAAGTGAAACACCAGCATCGCGGTCGCACCGGCGGCGAGATACAGCTCCTGCCGCTGTTCGAGCGTTGTCAGGCGAAATGGCGGTACATCAGGCTTGAAGAACCGCACCGGATGCGGATCGAAAGTCGCGATAATCGAAGGACGCCCCTCTTCATGCGCCCAGTTGATTGCCTCGCCTGCGACCGCCTGATGCCCGCGGTGAAAGCCATCGAAATTGCCGAGCGCGATGACCGCGCCGCGCAGTGCCTCGGTGATCGGTTCGCGGTGATCAAGCCATCTCATGCGTCGTCAGGCCCCTCAGCATCCGGTTCGGGCGGAAGGTCGGCCAGCGGAACCAACCCCGCTTTGAGCACTCGTATTGCATTGCCGCCCATGACGGCGCGAACGTCCTCTTCGCTGAAGCCAGCTGTAGTCAGTGCCTGCGTCACATGCACCAGTCCTGAAGTGTCGAAGCGCACCGTAACGGCCCCATCGTAATCGCTGCCAAGCGCGACATGCTCGATCCCGACAAGGTCGCGCACATGCTTCATCGCGGAGGCGACGGCTTCGGGGGAGGTGTCACAGACCGCGCCCTCCCAATAGCCTATGCCGATAATCCCGCCGGTTGCCGCAACGCCGCGAATCTCGTCGTCGGTAAGGTTGCGGTTGACCTCGCACGTGGCCTGCACTCCGCCATGGCTTGAGACGACCGGGCGGCGCGCAATATCAAGGATCTCGCCGACGCAGGTGTGGCTGCAATGCGCGATGTCGACTATCATACCCATGTCTTCCATCCGGCGGATCGCCTCACGCCCCATCGGTGTGAGCCCGCCTTTCTCCTCCCCGTGCATCGATCCGGCGAGGTCATTGTCGAAGAAGTGCGTCAGCCCTGCCATGCGCATTCCATTGTCGTACAGCACGTCGAGATTCTCGATATCGCCTTCGAGATTGTGCAGGCCCTCGGTACTCAAGATAGCGCCGACCGGAGTGCTCTCACCGTTCCGGTCTGCCAGTAGGGCATCGATACCCGTGTCGGTGCTGATCACGCGAAGGGCGCCGTCAGAATTGGCGGCCGCCGCATACAGTTTTTCAGCGTGATAGCGCGAGCGTTGCAGCAGCGAGGTCCAGGTGCGCGGGGGTTGCAGCTGGCCGATCACCAGCGGTGTGACATTGTCGCCCTCGGCGCTGTTATTGTCGTAATTCTGGTTGGTAGGGGTCTTGGTCACTCTGGAAAATACTTGCAGCGCGACATTGCCTTCGATCAGGCGGCCAAGGTCCATATGCCCGCGATCCGAATCTGTCAGCAGGCTGCGCTTCCACAGCAGCGTATCCGAATGCAGATCGACGATGGTTAGAGTGGCATGCAGCGCCTCTGCCTCGGCGCTGATTTCGGGCAAGGGCTTGCCGTCGATCGTGTTCATGTCACGCTCGACAATGCCCGGCGCGAAGATGAAGAACGCGGTCGCGGTGAGCACTATCAATCCGAGCAAGCCGAAGGAAACGTTCCGGATCATTCTGCGCCGTCCTCGCTCGCGCGGGTGTAAGTGACGAAGGAATAGGCGGGTCGGTTGCCTTCTGCCGGATGGTCTTCGCGAGCGACGATCTTCCATTGCGATCCGAGCGGTTTCATGAAAGTATCGCCAGGATAGTCCTCATGGATTTCCGTAACTTCGATACGATCGGCGAGCGGGCGGAAAACGTCATAAATCGCAGCGCCGCCAACTACTGCGACATCTCCGGCTTCGTTGTCCGTTCGCGCCAGGCCAAGCGCCTCGTCGACCGAATGCGCAATCTCCGCGCCTTCACTATCCCACTGCTCTCGCCGGGTCAGCACTATGTGGCGGCGCCCAGGCAGCAAGCCCGGCAGGCTTTCGAAAGTCTTGCGTCCCATGATCATCGGCTTGCCCATCGTCAACGCCTTGAAGCGTTTGAGGTCAGCGGGCAGGCGCCAGGGTAAAGTGCCTTCATGCCCGATCGCGCCATTGGCTGCGCGGGCATAGATCATCACTATTGACGGATCGGACGTATCGTTCACGGCTTGCTTAGGCCCACCCGCGTTACGTGGCCCATCTTGCGGCCTTCGCGCGCCTCCTGCTTGCCATAGAGATGCAGGTGCGGCTCGCCCGATTCCGCAAGGATGTGGTGCGCGTTGAGAGCTTCTTCTCCAACGATATTGCGCATGTCGATGCTGGCAAAGCGGGTTGCGGTTTCGCCCAGAGGCAGGTCGCAAATCGCGCGGATATGGTTTTCGAACTGGCTCGTGGCCGCACCTTCGATAGTCCAGTGCCCGGAATTGTGGACGCGCGGGGCCATTTCGTTGAAAATCGGACCGTCTTCGGTGGCGAAGAATTCGAGCGTCAGCACCCCAACGTAGCCCAGCGCATCGGCGGTTTTCGTTGCGATCTCTCGCGCCGCCTCGACCTGAGCCTCGACCAGTGCACCTGCGGGAAGCACGGAATGAGCGAGCATCCCGCCTTCGTGGGTGTTTGAAGTCGAGTCCCAGCAGCGGATCTCTCCAGATGCCGAGCGCACGAGGATCACCGAGAATTCCGTCTCGAAATCGACCATGCCTTCAAAAATGCACGGGCGACCGGGGAAGCGCACACCCGCCGCTTCGCGGCGACTTGCGATGCGCCACTGGCCTTTGCCGTCATAGCCGTCGCGGGTGGTTTTCAGGATGCCTGGCGTGCCGACTTTATCGATCGCGCGCATCAGGTCTTCGTCGCTCTCGACCCGCATGTAAGGTGCGCAGATGCCGCCAAGCTGTTCGACGAAGCTTTTCTCGCTCAATCGGTCCTGCGCTGTTTCCAGTGCCTTGGGATTTGGCACGAGCTGGCGATCCGGAATCGCCGCGAATGCCGTGAGTGGGACATTCTCGAACTCCCAGGTCACTACGTCGCAATGGCTGGCAAAGGCAGCGAGCGAATCCTTGTCGCCCCAACCATTCTCGAAGAAGTCTGAACAGGCATCGGCTGCGACATTGTCACCCGGTGGCGCATAACCGACGCAGCGATAACCAAGCTGCGCTGCGGACATGGCGAGCATCCGCCCAAGCTGCCCGCCGCCAAGAATTCCGATGGTTGAACCGGGTGGTAACATCAGTCGACCGGAGCCTCGCCGACATCGGCGGTTCGCGATGCGCGCCAGTCCTGCAACCGCTCGGACAAGTCCTCATCGCCAAGCGCAAGGATCGCTGCCGCCATCAGTGCAGCGTTCTTTGCGCCTGCTTCGCCAATCGCTAGCGTACCGACAGGCACGCCCGCTGGCATCTGCACGATCGAGAGTAGGCTATCCATGCCGGAAAGCGCCTTCGACTGAACCGGGACTCCGAGCACCGGCAGATGCGTCATCGCCGCGATCATGCCGGGCAGATGCGCAGCGCCGCCCGCGCCGGCGATAATGACATCGAAACCTTCGCCTTCGGCACCTTTGGCAAAGGCGCTCAGCCGGTCGGGTGTGCGGTGGGCAGAGACGATCCGTGCCTCGTGCTCAACCTCTAGCTCGCCGAGGATATCGGCGGCGCATTTCATGGTGGGCCAATCTGACTGGCTGCCCATGACTATGGCTACTTTTGCCCCCATATATGGCGATCCTCAGCTGTCTTTCAGGTAATACCGTTCGCCCGGCACCATGTTCTCGTCAAAGTCATAGATGATCGGCTGCCCGGTGGGAATCTCCAGACCGGTGATGTCCTCATCCGAGATTTGCGAGAGGTGCTTCACCAGCGCACGAAGCGAATTGCCATGCGCGGAAATCACCACCGTTTCTCCGCTGGACAGGACTGGTAGAATGTCGCTTTCCCAATATGGCAGCACGCGCTCGATCGTTAACTTGAGGCTCTCTGTGTAGGGAACGTCGATACCATCATAACGCGGATCAGCACCCGGATCGAATTCGCTGCCCGGTTCCATCGGCGGAGGCGGCGTGTCGAAGCTGCGCCGCCAGATATGCACCTGCTCATCGCCATGCTTGTCGCGGGTTTCCTGCTTGTTCAGCCCCGTCAGCCCACCATAGTGCCTTTCATTAAGGCGCCAGTCCTTGGTCACTGGCAGCCACAGCCGTCCAGCCTCTTCTAGCGCGAGGTTGAGCGTCTTGATCGCCCGTGTCTGCACGCTGGTAAAGCAGGCCGTCGGCAGGACGTCCTTGTCCTTCATCAGGGTTCCAGCCGCCTTTGCCTCAGTGACGCCCTTTTCGGTGAGGTCTACATCCCACCATCCGGTAAAGCGGTTTTCGAGGTTCCATTGGCTCTGACCGTGGCGGACGAGGATCAATTTCGGCACGAGGGGATATGCTCCTGCAAGGTTTGGAGCACGTGCTGTTAGCTTTCGCTGCTGCCCTTGGGAACCCCGCTCTGGCCCGATTCGTCCGTCTTAGCTCGCGATTGCGCTTTGCGGCGACGCAAGTTCTCGCGCAGTTTGGCTGCGAGACGCTCTTCCCGCGACAGATTCTTGCTCTTGCCTTCACTCATATGAAACGCCTAGCTGCTATGGATCGAAAGGTGCAAGCTTGGCTTGACAAGGCGCGTCTTCGCAACGATAGGCGCGCCTCTCGAAAGAGGGCCGCGGTAGCTCAGTGGTAGAGCGCGTCATTGGTAATGACGAGGCCGAGAGTTCAATTCTCTCTCGTGGCACCATTCATTTTCTGATCTTAGCTCAGTTGAGGCGTTTTCCCACGAGATCCAAGATTTGCCAGGTAATTTCAGCGACTTGTGGACGCCCATCGCATGGGTGCGGTGCCCGTAGACTCCAATGGCACCGCATGCGGGCGTGCAAATGGGCGATTTTCTCTGCGGACCATCTTGCTGGCACCAAACTTCAAGGCGGTCTTGGGTGAGCTTCAGGAAAATCCGAGCAATTTGCGCTGCTTGTCCCAGGCGAGCGGAACATCCCCACGCCGAAGAAGTTGCCGGCCAGCGAGATGAGCAGGCTGGCGACCCTCGACAATGGCCTGAATGATGTCTGGCGCGAGCAACGACAGACGAGCTAGTCGTGCCAAGTGCCTCTTGCTCAGGCCCTCAACCAGCGGTTCTGGTTCCTGGTCGATCAGGTGTTTGCGAGCGGCAAAAGCTTGGGCGACCAGTCGGAGAAGCACTGGGTCTGCCTTGCAAGGAGTAGCCCCCGATACATCGACGAGCTTTACCTCTTGGCCACGTCGCACGATCTTGGATTGGATCTTTAGCTCAGTAGAATCTTCGTCGCCAGGCAGCGCAAGAGTGATCGCCAGATCGTCTCGTTGCAGTCGCACGGAACAGCTGAGACCTAGCAACACTTCGCGCTTGTCGGCCGCGGAGCCTGTTTCGATTTTGGCCTTGATACTCATTCGGACGTTGAGCGCATCTTGCCATTGATCTCGGCCTGCTTGCTCAACCGAAGATGGCCGGGAGAGCCATTGAGCAACCGCGTTGATTACCATGCTGTCTATGGGCCCTGCTGGAAGCCGCCACGGACATGCCTCAGCATCGCGCCCGCGATTGCGGGTCACATAGTAACAGTAGACCTTGCTCCCCTTTTGCCCTCTTGCTGGAGACATTGGACGCCCTTCAGGATCGGTCAGCATCCCACTTAGGAGCGAAGGTGTCTTGCTGTTGCGACCAATGCTGTGGCGGCGGTTATTGGCTGAAAGAGGACGCTGGACTGCCTCAAACTGCTCTTCAGATATCAAGCCGTCATGCTCGCCTTCATAGACAGCACCCTTGTGTCTGACCTTGCCGGCATAGATCGGGTTCTTGAGCAATAGCGCGAGCGGGCCTCGCATGAACGGTATGCCGCCAGCCGTTCGGCCCGAAGAAAACTCCCTCACTCGAGTACGAATGCTGGCTTCGGCAAGGTCTGCCTCAAGCGCCGGGATTGATTTGAGCTCTAGGTATCGATTGAAGATGTACCGGACATCTTTAGCTTCACTCTCGCGCTCAACCAGCTTGCGGTCTTCGAGCTTGAAGCCAAATGGAATGGCTCCTCCCATCCACAGGCCCTTTTTCTTCGACGCAGCAACCTTGTCACGGATCCTCTCGCTCGTGACCTCGCGTTCGAACTGGGCAAATGACAAAAGAACATTGAGGGTCAGGCGCCCCATGCTTGTGGTTGTGTTGAACGCTTGTGTTACGCTGACGAAGGAAGCCTTATTGTCGTCTAAAACTTCCACGATCTTGGCAAAGTCAGCGAGCGAACGCGTCAGTCGATCGACCTTGTAGACGACAATCACGTCGACCTTGCCGCCCCTAACATCGTCTAGAAGTTGCTGTAGTCCGGGACGCTCCATCGAGCCGCCCGACCAGCCACCATCATCATAAAGGTCATCGACCTGCTCCCAACCCTCTCCGGCCTGACTCAGAATAAAGGCGGAGCAGGCTTCACGTTGAGCATCGAGGCTGTTGAAGTCTTGCTCAAGACCATCCTCGGTCGACTTGCGCGTATAGATTGCGCAGCGCTTTCGCGAAGCCTCGCTAGCCATCTTGCTCGACCTTCTTACGCGCAAGTCCGAAGAAACGCGGGCCAGACCAATGCGCTCCCGTAATCGCTTGGGCTATCCGCGACAGGCTATTGTAACTTCTGCCTTCGAACTCGAAGCCGTCCTCGCAGACTAACACTTGATGCATTTTGCCATGCCAAGATCGGGTGAGCCGCGTGCCTGGCTTAAGTTGCGGCGTCGCGGTGCTAGCTTCACCTGTCCGGGAGAGGCGTTCTCCAATCTTGGCGATAGCCGATGCGGTTGAGCGCGGTAGCTTTCCATGCACGCGTTCTTGTATCTTGTAGGAGATCGTGCGGCGTAAGAGGTCTGGGCCAATATCAGGGGCAGGGCAGCGCATCACTTGATGCCAGCGTGCCTTGAGCTGTTTGGTTGTGCAGGCTTTTAGATCGGCGAGTTCAGATTCGATGTCGATCATTGCCCCGGCTCAGCAGTGACAAGATAGCGACTGGCACCTGTTCGATCGCGCGTACAAACAACACAATATCCTTGCTTGCGCAGACGAGAAATATACGCACGGATGCTGTGCTTCTTCCACTGGGTTGCCGCTATGATCTCATCGAGCTTTGCGCCTCGCTTGCGCTTGAGCAGCCGTCGTACTTTCTCGACTTTTGATTGGGTTGCTTTGGTCATTCTTTTGGCTTCCCGCTTACAGCGCCAAACGACTTGGCGCTTCTACTGATCCGAGCCGCGAGTCCGTTGGGTTGAACTGGCGGCAAGCCGTCGAAGATGACACCGCGACTTTGCTCGCTTTCGCGGACCAGTCCAGTCGAAAAGAGTGGCGATGTCAAAAGATGCATGTGGACTTGCGCAGACGTCCGAGCATTGTGGCGCTCATGGATGAGATCGACCGCGAACTGATCAGGCTCCTAAGCACCAAGATTGGGATGTTGATGGAGGATCACGCGACAGCCGCGCTGACTGTCGCATCTTTGCCCGCAGATCAACAAAAGGCCGCGATCGATGGGATCGCAGATGTGTCAACGACAATCACATATCTAGCTGCCGCTGCTCGAACTATCGCAGAATGACGGCAATGCGCCCCAGTCCCAGACGTAGCCATCCGAGATCTTAGTTCCTAAAAGCAGACGTAGGATCGAGGGCAATACTCTCACATAATGGTTGGGTTTTGCCTTGGGCGTTATTGCTGGGTACGCAGACCACACATTAGTGGTTCGAAAGGATGCCAATTGGAATTTCTTCCTATGACAATTTCGGTCTTGGCATTGATTCTATCAGGTGTGACTTTGTGGCTCAGTCATTTGCGTCGTGGAGTCATCAAAATGACCAAACCGACCGTGATATTCTTCGGCCCGGACAGCGGAGAAACCGGTTCACCGAAACTGTTTCTTCGGACTTTGCTCTATTCAACTGGAAGTAAAGGAGTCGTGCTCGAGCATATGTTTGCTCGGCTTGAGAGGAACGAAACGCGTCAGAACTTCAACATTTGGGTCTATGGTGACAAGGAACTATCCAGAGGAAGCGGCCTGTTTGTTGGCCCAGAAGGGCTTGCAGCTAACCATCACTTTTTGGCGCAAACGGACCTGGATAGTTTCGAATTTAAGGCTGGAGACTATCGACTCAGTCTGTTCGCGAAAGCGGTAGGACAAGATCACGGCCACGAACTTGCTTCTGTCAGCCTCAATATCACTCCTGAAGAAGCAAAGCAGCTGCAAGTTCCGAACACCGGCATATACTTCGATTGGGGCCCTGACTCGAGCCGGTACCATTCTAAGATCGACGCCAGAAACGAGCTTGATTTGGATCCGATGAGATTCCTGGAAGCGATTAGCAATCCCCCGGCCGATACCGGTGCTAGTAATGAGGGCAACTGATCCAAACCAAAGTCGGTTCGGTAGGCTTGTCCGGCTTCTTTAACGCGGCTCAGCTGACCATCTCTTTGGCCATTCCGGCCAAGGAGAACGAAAATGACTTACTCACAATTCGATCCGGCAGCACAAAGCCGGGTGCCATGGAACTTCGGCGCTAAGATCGGACCCAAGCGTCCGCTCAACCAAAAGCAGATATGGGCTATCCGGTTCTTTCTTGATCGCGAAAAGCGCGTTCGAGATCGAGCACTTTTTGATCTAGCAATCGATAGCAAGCTGCGAGGGTGTGATCTCGTCGAGCTGAAAATTGGCGATCTGGTAAGCGGTCCGGAAGTCAGGGCGCGTGCAACGATTACGCAGCGCAAGACAGGTAGACCAGTCCAGTTTGAGATAGCCAAGGATGCCAGAGAAAGCTTGTTCGCATGGCTCGAACTTCGAGGCGGCGATGTCGAAGAGTTCGTATTTCCAAGCCGGGTTGATCATGCACGTCACCTGAGCACACGCCAATACGCAAGGCTGGTGGATGAGTGGGTCGAAGCGATAGGGCTAAGGCCCGAAGAATACGGAACGCACTCACTTCGCCGAACCAAAGCGTCAATCATCTACAAGGCGACAGGCAACATCCGTGCAATCCAAATTCTGCTCGGTCATTCCAAGATCGAAAACACGGTTCGCTACCTTGGCGTCGACATTGAGGATGCTCTCACGCTCGCCGAGAAAACGGAAATCTGACGTTCAGGCGGTCGCTTGGACGCCCCACGCGACCGCTATCGGGTTTGTTGTGTCTGACAGCACAAGGCAAAGACTGGTAGGTGAAAGCAGTCGTTGCTCAATCAAGCTGATCTAATGCCAAATCATCGACCAGTTCTCTTGAGACCACCTTTTCAAAACGTTCCTGATCTGTGGACGTGTTGTCGTTCACGCTCGAAAGACGCAGAATCAGCCCGATGGTTGGGTCGCAGCCAACTATCAATCTTAGAGTGAATGGCTGCATGGCCCAGCTTACCTTTGAACGCGGCCCGATCCGTCGCCGCTCATCAGCTTTTCGACCTCTGGTACGGTCACGCGATTGAAGTCACCCATGATCGTATGCTTGAGCGCAGAGGCCGCTACTGCGAACTCCAGGCTCTGTTGGCGGTCCTCATAGGCGTTCAGACCGTAAATGAGCGCTGAGGCGAAGCTGTCTCCGCCGCCAACACGATCGACAATGTCGGTAAGCTCGTATTTGCGGCTTAGAATAAAGCCATCATCCCGGGTCCTCAGACACGCCGACCAGTTGTTGCGGTCAGCGCTCAGGCTCTCACGAAGTGTGATCGCGATGGTGTGCATCTCGGGATAAATGTCGAGCACCTTCTGACCCAATGCTTCGTATTTCGCCGTGTCGAGTTCACCCGATTCCACATCAACATCAACCGAAATATCGAGCGACTTTTGGCAGTCTTCTTCGTTGGCGATGCCCACATCGACATATTTGACAAGCTCGCGCATCACTTCAGGCGCGCTCTTGCCATACTTCCAAAGCTTGCCGCGGAAATTGAAATCGCAGGAAACGGTCACGCCAGCTGCCTTGGCAGCTTTCACACAGGCCATGGAAAGGTCCGCTGCTGATTGACTCAGCGCTGGTGTAATCCCAGTGATGTGGAGCCATTTGGCGCCTTTGAAGATTGTCGGCCAATCAAACTCATCGAGACCTGCATTACAGATCGATGAGTTTGCACGGTCATAAACGACCTTGGAGGGACGCTGGTTTGAGCCCGTCTCGAGGAAATAGATACCAACCCGGTCTCCCGAGCGACTGACGTGAGCCGTATCGACGCCGAACTTGCGCAATTCCATGATGGCGTTCTCGCCAATGTCATTGTCGGGAAGCGCGCTCACGAAGCCTGCATCAAAACCGTAGTTGCTCAAAGCAACCGCGACATTGGCTTCGCCGCCGCCAAAGGTCGCTTCAAGTTCAGGGGATTGGAAGAAACGTTGGTGGCTAGGCGTCTTAAGCCGGAGCATGATTTCACCGAAGGAGAGGAATTCAGCCATGGGGAGGAGCTTTCATTGAATATCAGCGAGCGTGGGCAGCGATTATTACCGCTTCGCTCGCGAGGGTTGTAATTTGAGAATAGTCGCTAGCGGCAATCGCCTCTTTCGGGGTGAGCCAGCTGCCGCCGCATGCCAGGACACTTGGAAGCGCGAGAAACTCGGCCAGATTGCCTGCCGATACGCCGCCTGTTGGCATGAAGCGCATTTCACGGAAGACCGAAGAGAACGCTTTCAACATGGGCACCCCGCCTGCGAGCGAAGCAGGGAAGAATTTTACCTCTCGCAGGCCTAGCGCGTAGGCGCGCTGGACCTCGCCTGCGGTCATTGTGCCAGGGAAGAAGGGGATGTTTTCCGCCAAGCAATATTCAGCAATCTCGTCGACCAATCCTGGCGACACAATGAACTGAGCACCGCTCGCCCGCACTGACTTGGCTTGATCGAGTGTGAGCACAGTGCCGGCGCCAACAATCAGGTCACCAGACGCCTTGGCAAGAATGGCCTCCATGCCCTTTTGCGCGTCACTGCTGCGCATTACGACTTCGATGACCGGCAGACCGCCTGCTGCAAGAGCTTCAGCGGTCATAACGGCGCGATCGGCATCGTTCTCGCCTATAAGCGGAACGACCGGCGCGGCGGCAAGGCGATCTGAAAGTGAGTTGCTCATCGTGTCGGCCGTTTACGAGAAGGCGAGACCGCCATTGATGTCGATGTTCGCGCCCGTGACAAAAGAGGCTTCGTCAGAAGCGAGATAAGCGACAAGATCAGCAGTTTCCTCAGCCTTGCCTTGGCGGCGAAGCGGTGTGGCGTTGGCGACATTCTCACGCGCTGCGTCAGGCGTAAACTTGTCGTGGAAGGTGGTGGCGATCATGCCTGGGCACAGCGCATTGACGCGGATGCCTTTCGGGCCAAGCTCTTTGGCAAGGCCGCGGGTCATGGTCATCACTGCGCCTTTAGACGTGGCATAGGCAATCGCCCCGCCCCCGCCGCCATCGCGTCCTGCAAGACTTGCAAGGTTCACGATCGCTGCACTTTCTTTCATCAGTGGCACAGCCGCTTTGCATGCAAGGAAGGTTGAGGTCGCGTTCAATTGCATCACGAAGTTGAAGAACTCTTCGTCCATTTCTTCCAAGGTCTTGCGTGCAACAAGGCCGCCTGCGTTGTTTACGAGGATGTGGATTTCATTACCAAAGGCCTCGCGTGTGGCTGCGATCAGTGCGTCCACTTCAGCAGGTTTGGTCACGTCGGCTTTGACAGCCAGGCCTTTACCTCCAGCGGTCTCAATCTCTGAAACTGTCGCATCGGCATCTGCCTCATTGCTGTTGTAATTGACGACAACGCTTGCCCCTTCGGACGCAAGTTTGACGCATACTGCCCGGCCAATATCCCGGCTCCCACCGGTCACGACAGCCACTTTGCCAGCAAATTTCATATTCGTTCCCCCTAAGGAAATACGAGGCCCTCAGGCCCCTTTAGGTTTCAATGGCTTGATCTCGGGGCACAGGATGAGCACCGAAAGAACAGTCGCAATCGCAAGACCGGCACCGACGATGAACGCCGGCGCGTAGCTGGTCACTGTGATCGCTGGGATCAGGAAGTTCAGCCCCACCACAGCAAGCTTCGCAGCGGTACCGGCATAGCCCGCGAGAGTGCCAACCGAGGCACCGCTGTAGAAGTCACTAGGAAGAGTCTGAATGTTGCCGACGGCTGTTTGAAAGCCAAACAGGATCGCCGCCATCATAAGCACCGCGATGAGCGGGGTGGACGCCTGCGTTGTCGACAAGAGCGAGGCCAACATGATCACACCGCCAAGCGCGATCACTGATTTGCGGGTCTTATTGACGCTCCAGCCTGACTTGATCCGATTGCCAGCCAGAAGCCCGCCGAACCATGCGCCGAACATGGCACCAACGTATGGGATCCACGCGTAAACCGCGATTTCCTCAACGCCGAACCCGTAGGTTTTGGCGAGGTAAATCGGGAGCCAGCCCACAAAGAGCCACCAGATTGGATCAAGGAAAAAGCTTGCGAGGATCACACCCCAGCTTTCCTTGCGGCTCAAGATTTCGGCTGATCCCGGCGCGTAATCTGCAACCTCATTGGTTTCGACATTACGCTGTCCGGTGAGGATAAACTGACACTCTTCCTCGGTGATCCAGGGGTGCGCATCAGGCCCGCTTTTGTACACGATCAGCCATGGGATGAGCCACAAGAAGCCGAGAGCCCCGATAGCGATAAAGGTCGCCTGCCAGGAGCCCAACCATACGAAGAGAAGGCCGATGATTGGTGCGGACACAATACCGCCGATTGCCGCGCCTGAGTTGAAAATCCCTTGCGCCAAAGCGCGCTCATTGATCGGGAACCACTCAGCATTGGCCTTGGTTGCTCCAGGCCAGTTGCCTGCCTCTGACACTCCTAGAATGGCGCGGAATATGGCGAAGCTGACTAACCCCCGCGCAAAGGCGTGAAGGATGGTTGCTGCCGACCAGACCACGATGGACAGGACAAAGCCAAGCCTCACCCCAATCCAGTCAAAGATCTTGCCGAAGATTGACTGACCAAAGGCATAGGCAAAGGTAAATATATTGAGAATGATCGCATAATCATACTCGCTGAGCTCAAGCTCTTTGGAGATTTCAGGCCACAAAAAGCCCAAGGCGCCGCGGTCGATGTAGTTGATGATGGTCGCAAGGGCGACAAGCCCGACGATCCAGAATCGGAGTTTGCCTTTGAACATGACCTTACCCCTCGATCCCCAGAAAGTCTTCGCGAAGGGGGCTGAAGGTGTCGATTAGCACGCCTGCCTCAAGGCACACCGCACCATGGTCAAGATGCGGCGCGATGTAGAAGCTATCGCCCGCCTCCAGCACCTGTCTTATGCCGTCGATAAAGACCTCGAACTTGCCGCTTTCGACATAGGTTGATTGGCTGTGGCGGTGGGAATGAACGTCTCCGATCGCGTCCTTTTCAAACCAGACGCGCACGACCATGATCTCGGGGCCATAGCCAAGGATCTGGCGCGTGATGCAGCCACCCAGATCCTCTTTGGCAGTGTCCTTCGCGAACACGAAGGGTGGGCTTTGGGCCTCTTTCACCATAACCATTCTGGGCTCTCCCATTACTCTTTTGCCGCCAGTGCAACGACGTCCGCATATCCAGTCCAATCGATGCTCTCACCACCGAGGGTGACGCTGTGCGCCGCCTCTGAATCAGGATTGTGCGAAACCGCTACCGCGTAGCGCTGCCCTGATTTCAGGGTCAGTTTGACTATGTCCATTTGGCTCACACGCTTGTGCGAGAGGTCGGCGACAAGGCTACGGCTATCGAGTGTTTGCTCGGCTGCGCCATCATAGCTGCCGTGCGCCTCGATAAGGCTGGCGAAGCTGACCGCGCCCTCGCGCTGAGCCCGCAGGATCAGCAACGGCTCACGGCGAAGATTGAACTCAGGGTCATTCGCCCCGCTCTCACCAAGGATCGCGGTAAGCGGCCCGTTTCCGGCAAAGCGATAGGTGTAGAAACGGCCATCAAGGATCCAGGTGAGAGCCCCTCTCCCGTTTTCGATAGCAGCTTCAGCATCAACCCAGATATGCTGGTAGCCGTTCGCTGCCCCGAGAACTGGACGCTCGGCAATATTGCGCTGCGCCTCAAAGTCATATTCCATGATATGACCCGAGTAATGCAGCGGCAGATCATATTGGTGCGCCGCATCGCCTGAGGCGTGCACGAGGTCGATCACCAGAGGTTCTTCCAAGCCCGGGATTGAAGGTATCAGAAGCGTGCGCCTCATCGAGACACCGGAATAGGCGCTGTCAATCATGCCGCTTGAGACCTGAATCCCCTCGGCATCTGAGAAGTAGGTCTGCGTGGGCCAGAATTTGTCGGCGTGTTTGCCATCACCGTAAAAATGGCTGGTCTCATCCACCACGAGTGTGTTGTGCGCGACCGAGCTCTTCGCCCAGGTGGTGTTTTCCGGCAGATACCGCCCGCCGCGTTTGGCCTCGATATTGAGGAAGCGCGCCGCGCCATAATCGCGCACGACTTCGTTGCCGCGATCATAAAGCTGCCATGCCAGCTTATCGAAATGCCCGTGCCCCATGCCCTGCGAGCTGTTCTTGGCGATCAACACTGTTGCTGGTTCGCCTTCCGCATTGGTTTGCCCTTGGCGAAGAACGGCGACCGCACCTTGATCACCGTTCGGCCCATCTGAGAGCAACAGTGAGCGGAAAGGGAAAGGTTTGGCCTTGCCCGCCGCCAGGTCACGCGCGACCAACTCGCCGCCAAGGGTGAGCACGGTGCGCCCTTGGAAGTCAACGACGGACAAAAGCGCCGGATCGCTGGTTTCCGCATAGGCGATCGCGATGCCTTCGTAGAGTTCCGCTGTGCGTAGGCTCTTGTCCCGGATCGCATCGTTGAAAGGGAAGAAATACCCGCGATAGCTCAGCTGAACCGTGGTGCGCAGAGCTTTCAAAAGGATGCCGTCGCGGTGCTCAAAGATGCGACGCTCGGGCTCGTTCTGCTCAATGGCATTGGCGAACACGAGGAAGGGCAGTAGTGCAAACCGCTGATAATACGGGCCTTCGGTGTAATAGCCGTCTGGTGAGAAGAGCAGCTCAGTTTGGCGGATAAAGCCCGCCTCACCGCTTTTGTCAGAGCCCATCAGCGCGCGCTCAACCATATCGTCATCGCCGAGCAGATAGCCGGTCATGCCCACGCCAGCGGTCGCCCATGTCGCGTGGTTATGGATGCGGTCAAAGGTTTCGACCGATTCCACAGAGAGGAAATGCGCAGCGCGGCGAAACACATCATTGTCGATGCGTTGCTGGTCCTCTTCGCTCAGCGTGTCACGGATATGCGCATAGCCCTGAACCGCATGGACCAGCCACATGGCATCATTCAGGACCTGCCAAAAGATACGTCCCGAGTATTGATCGTGGCGCTCTGGATGGTCGCCGAGCGTCGGGTAAAGCTGTGCATATTCAAGCAAGATGTCGCGCACAAAGTCGCGATACTTGGCCTCGCCCGTGATCTGGAAAAGCTGACCACCTTGGTAGATCGCTCGGAAATTTCGTTTGTGCTGCTCGTGGGTGTAGCCGCCGCCAGGGTCCTCGGGCACGGGAACGGTCACCCCGGCATTAATCATGCCATCAACGAACGTGCGCGCTAGGTCTACTTCCCGGGCGAAGAGCGGCGGCATTTGTGAGGTCGCCTCCGCCACCGGGGCTGAGACGACCTCTTGTGCTGCAGAGGCCATGGCGCAGCCTGGGAGAGAGCAGGCCACAAGCGCCGCTGCAAAACGACCAAGGCGCGTCATGATCCGCCTCCTGTGTCGAATTGGTTGTCCGTCAGTGTGGCTCTGTGCTCACCCTCGAAGATCAATTCTTCAAGGATCAGCGGACCGGTGCCTTTGAACAGGTTGTTCGAAATTCGCGTCTTGGGTGTGCCAACTGTGTGAACCACTCGGAATGGCAGTGAACCCGCAATTGCGTTTTCAGCGACATTCGCAATTTGCACTCCATGCAAGTGGAGCGAGGCGCTGGTCCCATTTGTTGGCGCATTGCCAACATCATCGAGCGCATTTCGGGCAATGGTGACATTGGGGCCAAAGGTGCTTTCGTCCCGCCCGCCACGGTAAATATCGGCAATCGGGCCGCCGATGCGCGCGAAAGCGCTCTTGGTGATGTCGAGGTATTCGACGTTGTATTGGCCGTAATCCTCGGTCTCTGCGGCGGCTGAAACGATGGTGCCAGAAATATCGGCAAACGAACTGCGGCGGATTGAGACGTGGTCCGCCAGCGTGTTCTTGCCTAGGGTCAAAACATTGAACGACTTGTTGACCGTCAAACCCCGGACAGCGACGCCATCCATCTCCACGCGCATATTGGACTGGATCGGGAATATGCCGGTACGGATGACTGAATTACCCACCGAATCGGGTGCAAGCGCACCGTCGATCGCGAGGCCCTGAAGCCTAAGCTCTCCACCTTCGCGAAGCTCAAACAGCGAGGGACGTGTGAACAAAAGCGTGGTCGCCGCTGACCCGGCTCCTTGAAGTGCGACCGTAGCGCCTACCGGGATGGAGCGATCCACAACGTATTCGCCAGCAGCAAGCTTGAGAACGTCGCCGTCTTTTGCCGACATGACTGCCTCGGCCAACGTCCCTTGCCCGGGCGCGACTTCGATTACCTGGCCTGAGCCGCCAAAGGCTTCGCGCTCTCCCGGCTTTGGATACCAATCGACACCCACTTCATCGAGCGAGACGACTTTGAGATCGCGCGCCGCACCTACCGACGAGAACGCTGGGTCAGTTGGATAGAGCAGACCACTTTCGGCGCGCTCCAATTCAATCGGACCACTATCAAAGGAGGCAAACTCCTCAGCCACGCCGCCTTGAACGACATGGTTGCCACTAAAGGCGATGCCGGACACATCGTCATAGGCCTCGAGGAAGGACTCGCCCTCAAGCCCGCTCAACAGATTGTTGGCGAAGGTGCTTTGGCTTGGCGCAGCTGAACGCTCGTCATCGGCACCCACATTGAAAGCTACCCTGCGGCTATCGACGATTGTGTTGTTTTCAATGGTGGCGTTAGCCACCTCGACATAGCGATTGACGGGCGAGTTTGGCACACCGTTCATGATCGCAAGCGCGCTGGAAAATGCCTCTCCGCGAAGGCCTTCCATATAATTGCCGCGCACCGTCTGACCGCGATTGATAACGCGAACGCCGCCCGTGTAATCCGCACCGCGACCAAGGAAGACGTTTTCCTCGACCACATTGTTATCGCCGTGCCGAAGCGTGAGCGTGCCGCGCGCTCCTAAAAAAACGTTTCCGCGAAAGGTATTGCCGCCTGACTTCGAGGAGATGATCTCCACCTCACCGCCAGTTCGATCAAAGATATTTTGAGCCACAACGGTGTTCGAGTTGAACATCGAATAACGGCTTGTGCCGATCCGCAAAGTCTCCCCACCATTGGAGCCAAGTACAGGGCGCGGACCGAAATAATTGTATTCGATCCGGTGCCCGTTCTCCCGGCTTTCCGCTGTGTCGAGGCGCACGGCAAAAGTCACACCCTTATTGGTCTTGCCCGAAAGGTGGTTGTGGTCGAAGCGGTTGTTCTGGCCATAAAGACCTACCCAATAATCACTTTCATACCTGTCAGGCTTGCTAAACGCGTCAATGACGACCTGCGTCACCCGCGAGTTGCTGGCCTGATCCTCTGGCGAGACGCGAAAGGCGATAACCTCACCTCGCGGGCTGTAGCCGTCTCGGAAAACCAGCCCTGAAACCACCACATGTTCGCCCCCAATGCGAAGGCTGGATTGGCCTGTGAAGACGACGCTTCCAGGTTTTTCGCCCGTAACGGTGATTGGGGCATCGGCCCGGCCTTCGCCTGTGATGACAAGTTCGAAGTTTCGCCATTCGCCAGATGCCAAAACAATCGTATCGCCCGCCTCAATGTCGTCGGCGGCGGCCGCGTATTCGGCAGGAGAGGTAACGAGGATATGCTCGGCACATGCGGGCGTCGAAATCGCACACACCACAACTGCGACAAGGCCAAGCCTCGCTTTCATCCCTCAGTCCTCTCCGTCCTCTTTATGGGAGAACTATAGGACGAGTCGATTGATTGTCAATCAATCTGGCATGTCAAATATCGAATTTATGTAATACCAATCGGCCTAGCCGATTTTTGCCGCCGCCATAAAGCGTTCGCGACTTTGTGATGCCTGTTGCTGGACTTCTTCGAGGGCCTTGCGCTCAGTGGCCTCAAGCATGTTTTCGAGCAGGCGGTGGAAGTGCTCGCGCATAGCGGCACGCGCTCGTGCTGGATCACGATCACACAGGGCATCGAAAACCGCCCTGTGTTCCTCAGTGCGCGATTCCGCATCGTGTATACAAACCGACTGATAGGTTGCCTTAACCTCCGGAATATCCTCACGCATTCGCCAAAGCGACTGGATCGTGTGCACCATAGCGGCATTGTTCGACGCCTCTGCGATGGTGATATGAAATTGCTCGTCAGCCTCGTCGGCTTCTTCAGGGGTTCCGGTGCGCATCTGCTCAATGAGCTCGCCAAGTTTCGCGATGGCCTCATCAGAGATATTGTGCGCAGCAAGAGCAGCTGCCTCAGATTCCACTAGCAGCCTTGCTTCGGTGACTTCGAACGCACTGGCATTTGGCAAGGCCTCGCCAATTACAGGCTTCTTTTCGCTGACATAGACGCCAGAGCCAGTCTTGATCTCAAGGCGTCCGATGGCCTGCAATGCGATCTCAGCCTCACGGATCGTAACCCGGCTTACTCCAAGTTTTTCAGCAAGCTCGCGTTCACCAGGCAACCGGGTTCCTGGCCGATAGGCACCCTCGTCGATCAGCTCGGCGATCTGTTCTGCCACTGACTGAAAAAGTCGCTTGCTACTCATATGCGATTTAGCTCCAACCTGACTCCACGTGGGTTCTATACCAATTTCCTAGACAATTAAACTCCACATTGCTTGTGCGCCGCCAGCTGCCGCCGCACCTCTCAGTGGGCCGCAGCTGGCGTCTTGCGCAAAGGCACGGGTTAGAAGCGGGCAGTCACGCCAAATGTAAGCCTGCGATCAGGCAAGCCTTGGAAACAAAGCAACGCCCCGTCATTCACACAGAACTGGCTAATGTCAGACTTGGTGAGGTTTACACCCTCTACGCCGACACTCAGAAAGTCTGTGACGTCGTAAACGACGCTCGCATTCAGCTGTCCTCGCGAGTCAGTAACAACCGGGAAGCCTAGCGTTGAATTGAGCGATGCACCCGCCGCTGTATCCAACGTACGGAAGGCATCGCGCCAAGTGTAACGAGCACGGGCCGATATGCCGTATTTCTCATAGTAGAGCGTGATATTGTAGGCATTCTCAGAGAAATCCAACAACCCTTGAACGGCTTCCACAGGATCGGGGACGTTCGGATTAATGCCTTCGAAAATTTGCTGACCGCGGCCTGAAGAGGTTTGGGTTGCTTCGCCACCCCCGAAATCCTGATAGGTGTAGTTCGCGATAACCCCAAAGCCTGACGCGAAGCCGAGAGTGTCCTCAAATTGGGACAGATCGTATTGGAACGCGACCTCGATACCGGTTTGTGTGGTGCTTGCCGTATCATTGATGATTGTCTGAAGCGGAACACACAAGCCGTTACCGATAGTGTCCGAGAGGACGTTGCGGTCAGGAACCGGGTTGAAGATACCGCCCTGCTCACACGGATCAGTGATATCGCGGAAGCCAGTCACAGGATCTTCGAACGCATCTTCAACCTGTGTGACAAACAGATTTGAACGATCCTTATGGAAGAAACCTATACTAACCAAAGAGGACGGCGCGAAATACCATTCCAGCGAGGCATCATAGGATTGCACCGTTTCTGGTGCCAGATTGGGGTTACCCAACGAGACGGCATTATTCGGTCCGGTTGGGAACGTCACCGAAAGCGATAGATCATCGAAGTCAGGACGATTGATGTCTTCGGTGAAGCTCGCTCGGAAGATCAAATCCTCCGCGATGTCGGCGATGACGTTTACGCGCGGCAAAAACTCGCTGTAGCTTCCTGAAGAGGTAACAGGCGAAGCCACTCCGTCTGCGATTACATTGCCGAACGAGTCAATACTTGTATCGACCCAGCGGAAACCCACGTTACCCCGGACCGGACCAGCTTCGAAATTTGCCTGCGCGTATAGGGCGTGGGTCTCTTCCTCAACGCGGAAGGAACCGCCAAGATTGCTGGGTGAGTTGGGATCAAGGTCTGCAAGCAGCCGCCCGCCATTGGCGATGGCCGCCTGACCGCCGGGCGTTGCATCCAGCGCTGCCTGCAAAGCAGCGATCACATTGTCTCGGTCAGAAAATGCTTGATCGGGGTCGATCACAACGAAGTTTCGTACCGCTAGCTCGCGGCCATCCGCAGCATCGAAATTATCCGGTCCAGGCACAATCAAGCCTGCCAAGGCCGCCCCACTAGGGCTGTTGGCGATTGCGCCAGTACCAAAGTTCGATTGAAGCTGGTTGAATTCGCTTGAGCTATCACTGTAGCGATAGCCGGCGGCGAGAGAGGTAATAAATCCAAACGTATCTTCTAGATCGAGCGTGGTATCAATGCGAAACGCATCCAACTCGTTCTCTGTCATATTGTTACTATTTTGCACCGCGTCCAATACGGTGTTGTTAGGGTCAAGCAGCTGCGCCACTGTTGGCGCAAACGGCGAGTCAAAATCGATTCCGAATGTCAGCGATCCACCAGTCAAATCGTAAATGAAAGGAACACTGTTGTCGTTACTGCTACCGTCCAGCGGTGTCAGTGGGTTTGGATTGATGAAGTTAAGCGTCGTGCTAAGGTTCGGACTTGCCGTATCCGATGTCGAGCGCGCGAACTCAATCTGCGTAGTGAGGCGGCCAGTCGTGAATTCAGTGCCGAGGCGATAGAGTTCACTTTCGGTCACTCGTGCGCCTGTGTCGCTAGAAAAGCGCAGGTTGGGGTCATCATCATCAACCGCAAGATTCGGTTGAATGGTGCCAAATAGCGCTGCCTCAATACTACCAAGCTCCTGCCCATCGAGCGAACCGAAGTTGATTGTCTCAAATCCATCTGGGACGTTGATTAGATCAACCGCACTAACCCCAGACCCTTGCACACGCGAGCTGTCCTGACGGCGCTCCTGATCATTATAGATCACATCGGCGAAGAACTTGAGATTGTCGTTTGGAGCCCACTCCAGTGAGCCGGCGATATTAATTGTCTCGAACTCGAAGTTCTCCAACTCCTGGTTAAGGAACTGGATGTTCAGGAATGGGAAGTCTGGCCCGGGTGTACCTGCCGCAGTCACAGCTTGGCCTGCCGCGATGAAGTTATCCCGATCTACACGCGGGCGGAATGACGTTGCCTCTTGCTTGGTATAGCTGGCGCTCAGAACAAAGCCGATTTCACCATCACCGGCCTCCCAGATATTGCCAAAGCTACCCGAAAGGCGGGGCTTCACATTCTCGGAGAGTTCACTGTACTCCCCCTGTACCCGAACGGACAATATCCTGTCAGTGATATCAAGCGGGCGGATTGTCCGGAGGTTCACTGTACCACCGACGGAGCCTTCGATTGTATCTGCTGTTGGAGCCTTAATGACCTCCACCGCGCCAATGATCGCTGGGTTGATGTCCTCAAAACTGATGCCACCACGCCCAGTACCTGCTGAGACAGTTGCAACCCCATTGATGAGAACCTGATTATCGTTAGTGCCGCGAATTTGGACGCCCGTACCGACCCCTGCGGTACGCGTGATCTGGACCCCGGTAATGTTCTCAAGAACTTCAGCAAGGTTTTGGTCGGGCAGCTTACCAATGTCTTCTGCTTGAATCACCTCAATCAGGCTGTCGGCGTTACGCTTTTCGTTAAGAGCGCTTTGCAGCGAGCTGCGAATGCCAGTCACGACGATGGTGTTACCTTCACCGCCGCTGGCAACTGATGCATCGTTCTCATTGTCCTGAGCCAGAGCTGCGCCAGGAATCAGCGCAATTGCCGAGCCTGCCAACATTCCCGCGATAATGCGTTGCTTACGTGCAGAAGCACGCGACGGCGCGAGCCGAATCCCCATCTCTACTCTCCCATTTAGTTCACTTATTATGCAGCAAACGATAGATTGGCCTAGATGTATGTCAACCTATTTTGCAGACCATTGTGGAAATATCTGTCATACCAATTTGACGGCAGTCACTAAACTTCCATCGAAAAATGTGAGTAAGCGGCTGCTAGCTGCACTCACTTCAATTCGATGAGTGAATGGATGAAACGGCCTGAATCCGGTCAGTTAGGACCGAAGTAGGCTTGCCTGACCAATGTGGACGGCGGTGTCCGAGTGTCGGTCGTGAGCGGACAATCCGCTTTTCGACTTCGGTTGGCCAGAACCGGAATCTCTGCAATCGGCCCAGTAGCCGGAAGGCTTAGATTGTCACGCATATATGCCGAGACAAACCCACCCAAGTGCCTTAAAACCTAAATATGCCGAGTAATCACGCCCCCGCACCGGCCGAACTTGCGATTTTGAATGTCCTCTGGGACGAAGAAACATGCTCTGCGCGGCAGGTGCACGAACGGATCGGCGAAGAACGTGGCGTAGGCTACACGACAATCCTGAAGCAGCTGCAGCGCATGGAGGCCAAGGGACTGGTCAAGCGAGTACCTTCGACCACTCGCGCCACGCTTTATCGTGCGGTCGGCAATCACGACAAGGTGCGCCAGACGCTGGTTTCGCGGCTGTTGGACACGGCATTCGGCGGTTCGGTTGGCGGTTTGGTCGCACAGGCGCTTGGCCAGCGACCGCTGAGCGACGCAGAGCTCGACGAGATCGAAAAGCTGATCGAACAGTCCCGCACGAAAGACAAGGATCAGCCATGACCGGCAGCGACGAATGGATGGCGACGGTCAGTCTATCGCTCTTTCACAGCGTCTGGATCCTGCTGCTCGGCGCGGGGATCCTTCGCTTGGCGCAGTCAAAGTTGGCATTACTTCCGGTGTCCCAGCGCAACCTGGCTTACAAGGGCGGGTTGTTCGGAAGCGTCGGGCTATCCGGGATTTTCGGATGGCATGCCGTATGGGCTAATAAGGACCCCAAGGCCTTCTTGCCCTCGTCGGATCACTTCCCAAGCGATCAGTCTGACTTTGCGAGCGCGCCTGCGCCGTTGATAGACCTGTCCTGGCAATTCGAACCGGAGATCGTCCTTGTGCTATGGTCGATTGGCGCTGCCGTTATCGCGCTGCGCAATTTATGTGCGATGCGAAAGGTGGCCGATCTTCGCGATCGGGCCCATGAGGCGCCGCCGGAACTGCAAAAACAGATAGATGAGATCCGGAGGAGGTTCGGAATCTTCCCCGCAGTTTCGGTCCGGGTATCTGACAAGATCAGCAGCCCGTGCGCCTGCGGGATACTTCGTCCCGCCATCCTTCTTCCGCTGCGTATGCTTGATAGTTTCGACTTTGAGAAAACCGTGATCGTCTGCCGACACGAAATGGCGCACATTGCTCATGGCGACATTGCGATGCTGCATGCCGAAGCGGTTCTTCGGTGCCTCCTTTGGTTCAATCCGGGACTCCCGCCGCTCCTTTCGTCACTCTCTGACTTGCGCGAACGTGCGGCCGATGAGCGCGCGGCGCGAGACGGCGGAGAACGTCGCTTGCTCG
This sequence comes from Pseudomonadota bacterium, assembly GCA_039195235.1. Lineage (GTDB taxonomy): Bacteria > Pseudomonadota > Alphaproteobacteria > Sphingomonadales > Sphingomonadaceae > Erythrobacter. The sequence goes on along the minus strand of JBCCVO010000010.1, from coordinate 8,989 downwards.
CAGAAGCGCTTGCATCGCTGGCGCTTGAGGATCGGCGACATAAATCATTGGCCTTCGTCGCGGGATCCACTTCCGGAGCGTTCGAAGAACGGCTTCGCCGGCTCCTGAATCTTCCAGGCCGAAAAGTGGCGGCGACGCTTCAGCGAGTGAAGATGGTCGGATTGCTACTCCTCGGCACTGGCATGTTTGGCGTTGCGGCAACCGCCAGTCCGGCGATCGAGGAAGCTCGATCCGTGGTCACCCTTGCTGAGACGGCGCGGCGCGATCCGCAGCAGCCTCCGATGGCATATGAAAATGTGTCGAGTGGGGACGAGGAGGCCGCGCCCACCAACACTGGTGGCGTCTCGACGGTGATGACTTCATTTGCTGACACCGGGTCACCAGCACAGAATGTGGTTTCGGTGGATGAGGCGGCATCCGCGACCTCGACTACGGGCACAGCCTTAGCGGTTCCTCCGTCCCCTCCGATACGAAAAGACTTCGACGCAATGTATGAACTAGCCGAGCGCGCGTTCGACGAAGCTGAGGTCGTCTTCGATCAGGCCGAGCGGGCTTTCGATCGAGGGGAAAATGTGAGAGCGCGGGAGTTGCAGCGACAGGCCGAAAGCGCCCATGGACATGCGGAGGCACTTCATGAAGAAGCCGAGGCGGCCGAACGACTAGCGATCGGCTAGCGCGCGCAGGACTCGGCGTGACTGTGTTTTTCGTGCCGAAACGAGAGGTCGAGTTCTGTTCCTTCGAAAAGAAAATGATCGAACCAGCGCCGATTATGCTCGGCCGCGGCCAATCGCGCCGTCGGCTTGCTGAAATAGTGATTCAGCCCCTCGTAGATGGCCAGCTCGGTCGGAGCGCCGGCATCCTGTAACCCGCGAAATAGCTCCATGGCGTTTGAGAGCGGGACCCGGCGATCGCGATCCCCGTGCTGGATCAAGGTTGGCGTGCGCGCCTGCATGATATTTTTCATAGCCGACGTGGCCGTATAGATTTGCGGGTCTTCCCATGGCGTTGCCTGCAGATATTGCGTCGCTCCGTTCGGATCATCGCTTTCGATATAATAGGTTCGCCAATCCGAAATGCCCGCCCCGACAGAGGCAGCAGAAAACAGATCTGTTTGCGACACGAGGTAAGCCGTCAGATATCCGCCGTGGCTCCACCCCATCACGCCTAGCCGCTCCGGATCTGCAATTCCTTCTTCGACGAGTTGATCGAGAGCTGCGAGGATGTCGGATGCGGGCCCGTCCCCGAGGTGCCGGACATTCCCTGCGCGATAGACATCGCCATAGCCGGCAGAGCCTCGATAGTTCGGCATGAAAACCGCCGCTCCGCGGCTAAGCCAATAGTGCACCGGATAGACATAGTCATGCACCAGCGTCGGACGTGAGGTGCGTTTGGGGCCTCCGTGAATGATCGTCAGCACCGGTCGCGGTGCGTCGCGGGAGGGATTTGCGCTGGCCGGGAGATAAAGAACACCCTCGCTGGCAATCCCATCAGCCGCCCGCGATCGAACGATCGAGATGAGAGGCTTGTCCGCCACGAAGTAACCAGCGGTGGTGTCGGTGAGGCGTTCGACTGCCCTATCACCTGCGACCTTATAGAGTTCCGTGCCGCGCTCCACTCCTACCGCCGTTATTATGGTTTCTCCATTGAGCGAAGTGGCGGCGTGAGAGACGTTGAGAGTACCTGTCTCTAAGTGCTCGATACGCTTACTTCTCACATCGTATCGGTAAAGCGCCTCCCGCATCCGGTCGGAAGCGAGAAAGGAGATGCCGCGCTCATCCCATCCGACGAGATCGGCGCTCTCGTGAAAGTCGCGAGTAATCACGTCGATGTTGCCGCCCTTCAACGATGTCACAGCGAGGTGATCGCGTCCATAATAGCGGTAAGAACCATCGCTGGTTTCGAAGGCGATCGCCGTGCCATTGGGCGCAACGAAAGGGCGCGCGTCGATGCCCGGTTGTTGGACGATTGGGCGCATCGCTCCGGTCGCAACGGTAACGGCGGATATGTCGTTCGTATCGACGTCGTCAGGACTGTTGCTGTCCGAATGGTCGAACACGACCTCTCGGCCATCGGGCGTAAACGCGTATCCGCCCGAGTGGAAAAAGCTGCCGACCGTGAAATCGCCATCAGTCAGGCGTGTGATAAAAGCGCTGTCGCTTCGGTTAACCGGCTCGGCGGGGATCGATGGATCAAGATCAAGCAGCCAGAGATGGCGCGCGCGCGATGGCTTGCTGGCCAGACGGAATGCGCCATAGCGATCGGTGCGCGCGTCGTTTGTCGGTCGTTCGGTGAGAAGCAGGGCAATCGAGCGCCCGTCCGGCGCCCACTCGAAAGAACGGACGCCACCTTGAATAGCAGTTAGGCGCAAGGGTGGCTGGTCGAGTTCCGGCTGCAGCATCAGCTGGGTTCCGCTGTTGGGACTGTATTGCAGGAATGCCAGTGCGTCTCCATCGGGTTGCCAGCGTGGATGCCACGAACCCCCATCGGGACTATCGGTCAGTTGCTGCTCTCCACTATCGTCGACGATGAAAATCTCATTGTCGTAGAAATCCTGCTCCCAATCTGGGAATTCGCGCACGATCGCGATCCGTTGTTCCTCGTCGACCTGTACGTCCAGAATATCGGGAACCGACAGCATCATTTCGAGCGCGCCGGAGCATTCGGCGATCCGCCCGATCGTTTCTGTCTGGACCGTTAGTGGTGGTGCGATCGAGCTTGTGGCAAGGATCGCAGATACAAAGCTTAAGCGGGATTTCGGCCGATGCACTATCCACTCTCCCTCGATCAGATGACGATTGACTACGACAGATGTCGTAGTTACGCAAGGGGCAACATCGAGGGAGATCGTGATGAAGAAATATTGGTCGCTGCTGGCCATCGCGTTAATGATTCCGGGCGTGGCTAAGGCGCAGACTGCCCTGCCTGTCGCCAACCCGACACAGAGCGACATCGCTCTCGATGGCGACCCCTCGGAATGGATAGGCGATGCCGCCGTCTACACGCTCATCGCGTCCTCGTTCGACAGCGACCCGGTGACATTGAGCCTCGCTTATTCGCCCGATGGCACCAAGCTTTACGCCGCGCTGGAAATGCGCGAACCCGTGGCAAAGACCGACATCTTCATCGACGCCGAGAACGACCTGGTGCTTGATCGCCCGGCGCAGTTCGTGCTGCGCAAGACGCTTAGCGTAGTGCAGGCAGAGCATAAGGATGGCGCTCGCGTTGAGACGTCTTCTCGTCCAGACGCTTTCGTGCAGGAATGGCTGATCGACCTGGCCGCGCTCGGCGTCAGTGTGCCGCGTGACGTACCGCTGGTGATCGGCTTCGATGTCGAACTGAGTGACGATGATGGACTGACCCATCAATTCGGCGCCAAGGGCGAAAAGTGGCTGGTTGATCGCCGTTTGGAACGGATCGCTCTCTTGCCGCACGACACCGAATTGGGAACGATCGCGGGACGCATTGCCTGGCAGGATAGTTCCGATGCGCCGCCCGACTGGGCCTACCTGATCAGCGAGGACGGCTTTTACCGCCAATTGCTCGAGGTCGATCGTCAAAGCGGACGGTACGCCGCTATCGTGCCTGAGGGCCGCTATCGCATCTCACCTTTTGATACGCGCACGGTGTTCTCACTGGGGGACGACCATGAGTTCGAGCTTGCCGCTGGGCAGATGCATCGATTGCCCGATCTCCAGGCGAGGCTTCCGTATGATGTCGATCTCGATGCGCTTCTCACCGAGGTCATGGAACGCGACAATGTAAGAGCTTTGAGCTTCGTCTATATCGATCGGGGCCAAACTGTCGCGAAGCGAACAAAGGGCATCATGTCCGACGGCACGCCGGCCGGCGAGGACGCTTTGTTCAAGATGGCATCGGTATCAAAGCCAATCGGTGCGATGGTCGCGCTTACACTCGTGCGAGAGGGTCTGTGGTCTCTCGACGAGCCACTCGCAAATCACTGGCGCGATCCTGCCCTCGGCGAAGATCCACGGATCGAACAGCTAACCACCCGGATGGTCCTGCGTCACCTTAGCGGATTGCCCAATCACGCCAGTGAGGCAGGTCTTGAGTTCCTGCACGATCCAGGGACACGGCAATCTTATTCCGGTGAAGGATACACCTATTTGCGCCGTGCGCTCGAGGCGAAGTTTGACAGACCAATTCAGGCTTTGGCGAAGGAGTATTTGCTCGACCCTGCGGGGATGGACAGCTCGTGGTTCCAAGGGCCGCCCTCAGGCTTGCAGAATTACACCCAAAAATATCACAATGAGTTTCGTTTCGACCCGCCTTCATGGGATGAGGCGCCTTTCAAGGGCGGCCTTTTGACCACCACGGACGATCTGGAAGCCTTTCTACGTTACTTCATCGACCAATCATCCTCGTTTGGTGATCTGTGGTCTGACATCACAAGACCAAACGACGCTTCACTGTTGGAAAGCGCATCCGAAAGCTATGAGCGATTTGGTCTATCATGGGTGGCGAATAACGATGGCACGCTTACGCTTTCGCATGGTGGCAGCGAATACGGTGCTCGAACCTATATGGTCATCCTCCCGGAGGAGCAGACCGCGCTCGTCGTGGCGAACAACGCCACGGGCGGCCGCCCAGCCATCCGCGCTTTGGCCGAGGCGACGTTGCTCAAGAACCGACACCTTCCGGCGATCGACGCTGCGTTTGAGGACGGGGAAAGCTTTGAATGGTGAGATCAATTGACCTCGAAAGTCAGCGAAGCTTGCAACTTGCAGTTGGCAGCGGAAGGCCCGGCTTTGCACGATCGGTGACGGAAACCGGACGGTCTGAAATCGGCCCAACCCTTACACGTCGAGATTTGGCGTAGAAGGTGGAAATAGTCTTGACGTTTGTCACGCTAGATCAATGAACGCGGACAAGGATCACCGAAATTGCGAGTTCAGGGTTTTGCAAGATCAGTATCTTGAAGTTGGATCGAGGCCGCGGCACCGCCATGCGTCTGGCTATGCTGCTGTAGTTCTTAGAGGGTCATACGAGGAGGTCGGCGACACCGGGCGTTGGAGATTAGGTGCCGGGGATATAGTGTATCATGGGGCCTTCGAAGCACATGCAAATTCTGTGTTGTCGTGCTGCTCAATCGCGAACATCCCCGTTCCGGGCTATCTGAGTTTGCCTCCTGTTTTTCAGGTCGCAGATCCAGATGGATTGCTTAAAGTGGCCGCTATCGACAGCCGCGCTGTCGCCGATTTTCTAAGGCCACAGTCGGTTAAGAAATGTGTTGAGTTGGACTGGCCAGACTTGCTCGCTAGGGACTTGCGCTCTGGCCCTGTTTCTCTTTCAACCTGGGCTATCAATGCGGGACTGAGACCAGAGACTGTCAGCCGAGGCTTCGCGCGCGCCTATGGCACGACTCCATCGCGTTACCTACATGAGGCACAAACGCGTTGTGCTCTTAGCCTTATTGTGAATGGCGAAGAGACCCTCGCGGACATCGCTTTTCAAACTGGCTTTGCCGACCAGGCCCATCTCACCCGTTCCGTTGGTGCGCTTACGGGGAGAACTCCGGGGGCATGGCGGAAGGTCAAATCCCTTCAAGACCAAATGTGCTTTCAGAACTAGGCACACTAGTTGCCGAGAATATCAACGACGGGCAAATCGGAGAATAGAATGCTTGGGATTTCGAAGGCCATATTGGTCGCTTTGGCAATCGCCTCTTTTTCACCTGTCCCCGCGCTCGCAAGAGCCGAGGGGTCCGCCGAATTGACCGCGTCTCAGAAAGTCCAGCAGTTGGATACACTCGCTCCTCTGCTTCTGGCGAAATACAATGTCCCTAGTGTGGGTGTCGCCTATATTGAAAACGGTAAAATCGCTTTCGTGCGTCACTATGGTTTCCAAAGCTGGGGGTTTCCCGCCAACGACGAAACGCTTTACAACATCGCTTCACTGACAAAGCCCGTGACCGCTGAGATCGTTATGCGACTGGTCGAAGCGGGCCGCATTTCGCTCGATACGCCTTTGGCGGAACATCATGTCGAGGAAGATGTCGCTCAAGACCCGCGTATACAAGCTCTGACACCGCGACTCGTGATGCGTCATCGCACGGGTTTTACAAATTGGCGCTACCTCACCAATGGGGTGCTTAAGTTTTCGCACGATCCCGATACTGAAACCGAGTATTCCGGCGAAGGTTACGAATGGATGAGACAAGCGACCGCCGCAGCAACCGGAGGGGACTGGGAGGAGCTTGCAAGCCAACTAGTGTTCGAGCCGTCGGGCATGTCGCTGTCTGGACTTACGGAAAAACGTGAGTGGCGACGTCATCTCGCGACACCTTACAAGGCCGGTGAGGCCGTCTACAATGTTGTTCGACAGACGCCACTTGCGAGCGATGACATGCGCTCGACGACGCGCGAATACGCCCGGTTTCTCATAAACGTCTGGGAAGGCAACGCAGTGTCTGCCGAACTGCGAGCCGAGCAACGCACAATCCTCCATCGCACCGCTTATCGCCCTGCCTGCCAAGGCGATAAGCGGGCTGATTTTTGCCCTGTCAACCAAGGCTGGGGACTGGGGTGGTTCATCTACGATTATGGCGACCGCAAGCTCGTCCAGCACAGCGGCGGCGATCATGGGGAGGCGGCCCTGGCAATCTACGATCCGGAAGCCTCCAGAGGTTACGTCGTCATGACAAATGGAGCCAATGGCGGCGAGGTTATGCATCGCATCGTCGGCTTTCTGGACGGGGACAAACGCCTGGCTGAGTTTCTTGTCGCTGGTTTCAATTGACAGATCATGGCGATTGGATCTGTGTTAGCTGAGAAGTAGCAAGTCTTGCTTTGATGCCTTCTGTGCAGAGACGCCTTTGCACGAAAACCAGAGTATGCGCGCCACTCTCGATTACGCATTTGTCTCCTATAGGATTTTTTATTTCATACTCTCCGCTGAGGGAGCGCGCTCGCCAACGGCGAAAGGTCAAATACCTTCAAGACACAGAGGCGCCGTAGCAATAGACGCTGGTGCCATTCATCTCTTGGAGCCCGATTGACCATGCGATATCTTTTTGGGGCGTGCTGCTTGGCCTTAGCGGCCTGCTCGCCTGACCCACAGGCTAACGGACTGTCGGGGATGTCCCGGCTTGAGACGGATACCGATCACGGCGAGGTTATCTCAAACGCTATCGGTGTAGGCCTGCAGGGAGATGCGCAGCGTGCGGTTGAGCTCTTGCGGTCCATCGAGGGGGTCGCCCTAACTGAAGGGCAAAAGAAATATCGCAGCTGCATGTTGGAAAGGTTCGGAAGCCATGAGCCTAGCCTAGAATCCACTCAGGATCAAAACTCGTTCGCCGATACTATAGTCGCGACTTACAAAGCGTACTGGCACGCGGCGTTAACTGATCCTGAGAGACGCGAGGAGTATACCGAAAAGCTCGAACAACAGCTCCGGGATATCCTCGATCTGTCAGAAGGAGCCGATAGCTTTGAGATTGAGAGAAATCTGCGCGAAAGGCTGTCTATTGATGGCCTTTATGCTCTTCTCGGGCAAACAGGCGTTCTGCGAGAATTGATGATCTGGCAGAATGAAGAACGCGGGCCGGTCTCGGTTGAGATGCCTCATGGAACATACCAGACCGAAGTCGCGTTTCTGGACGATTTCATCATCTCTGGTTGGGGCCAATATGCAACCTGTGAAACCAGGGGTGCTGGCGGTTGGGTTGCCGACCGAACGCTGTTTGCTGTCGTGCCACTCTATGATGACATTGAGGGCGAAGAATTCAGGGTGACCTTTCTCGGTCATGAAACCCAGCATTTTTTGGACTTAGATGCCTATCCAGACATGCTATCATGGGAACTTGAGTATCGCGCAAAGCTGATGGAGCTAGCGATGGCGGACGAGACGCGCGAACGAGTCCTTCAAAAGTTCATCGAAGATCAGAGCGATGACCCTGCCTCTCATCACTCCTACGCCAATCGCAAATTGCTCAACGAGATGGTAGAAAGGCTGCCAGTTTCTGAAGTGGAGGGTCTGAAGCAAGCTCCAGATGGAGCGCTGCGCGATGCGGCGCTTTCTCTTTTTCAAGCTGATACAGCGAAGAGAGAGGGTCAGTGATCGGCTAGCCGTCCGCAATTGAGTCGCTTCCCTAATGTCAGCTTTCAGCGATTCACAGCCTAAGAGCGGACAGACCGCTTCCGGCCCACTTTTAGCCATCGCTGCATGACTGAGTTTGGGGGTGAATGCAGACATCTCTCTTGGTCCTGCCGCTTTCGAGCTGGTGCTGTTGCGCGCGACGAGAACTGTGATCAATTCAGTTATCTTTATGGCGGACGACGCTTGGCACGATCACCGCTGGTGAGTTAGGCTATGCCAATAAAGTTTCCCTATGCAGAGCCGCTTCTGACTTTCTCAAACGGATCTCCGATCGCTTTGTCTGCCGAGTGGATCAACAGTGTGTTGCTCGGACCGGTCGCAATTGGACTTTGTGTCTTGGCAGTCGCGTTTATTGGCGTCCGGATGCTGAGCGGGCGGCTGCCACTGCGAGCAGGCCTACGCACCTTACTCGGCTGCTTCATATTGCTTGGTGCGCCAGTGATCGCGGCCGGGCTTATCGGAGGGATGGAGCAGCGCCGTACGCCGATTGCGGTGGCACCGCCCATCCAAGTGGAGACAGAGGAGGTCCGAGGCGAGCTACCACCCGCCGAGTATGACCCCTACGCCGGAGCGTCTTTGCGGCGAAACTGACGGCGTGCATGTCTGATAGGATCGCTTTTGAGGAACCTTCCGAGCCTCGGGGAGTAGATGCGGGCCTTGTAGTAATACATGCCAAGCTCGGGCAGCCAGGTCTGGCCTGTATACTGGAACCGCCCGGTGTTGCTGGTGCTGGGCTGGCCGTACTCGTCGTAAGTGTTGATCGTGCGGTTGCCATCGTTGTGGTCGGAGCGGTAGACGATTGAGCCGCGTGCATCGCATCGCGCTCAAGCAGCGAAGCGGTAGCGCGGATAGGACGCGCTCAAGCAGCGAAGCG
>JBCCVO010000009.1:0-74240 GCA_039195235.1 Pseudomonadota bacterium | reverse complement strand
GGCCGCCTTGTCCGGGCTGTTGGCGGCGCGGACAATCGAAAAGGACCTCGCTTTAATGAGGAAGTTCCACCCGGCGGCTACACCTGGTGGTATGTCGATGCGATCAGCGAGGACGGGCAGCACGGTCTGACCATCATCGCTTTTCTGGGTAGCGTCTTCTCCCCCTACTACAAGCGCAGCGGGCGGGTCGATCCGCTCAACCACGCATGCCTGAACGTCGCAATGTACGGCCCCCATCGGCGCTGGGTAATGACCGAGCGGCCAAGAGCCACCTTGGCGCGCGACAAGGCCAATCTCCAGATCGGCCCCAGCCACGTCGAATGGACCGGAGATGCCCTCGAAATTACGATTGAAGAGCGTGACAAGAGGCTGTTCAATCCCGTCCGCCGTCCGGTGCGTGGCAAGGTCCGCGTTATCCCGGAGGCGTTGAATCCAACCTCTTTCGCGCTCGATCCGGCTGAAAACCACATCTGGCATTGCATGGCACCGCGCGCGCGTGTCGAGGTTGAGATGGACGAGCCCGGCGTTTCGTGGAGCGGCAGCGGCTATTTCGATCACAATCGCGGGAGCGAACCCCTGGAGGAAGGCTTTCGCGTCTGGCACTGGTCGCGCGCGCACATGAGCAGCGGCGCAGTGGTCTGTTACGAAGGCGAACGCGGCGACGGATCGCTGTTCGCCAGCGCCATCCGCTTCAACGCCAATGGCATTCCGGACGAAATTGACCTGCCTTCGATCGCCCCTTTGCCGCGCAGCAGGTGGCGGATCGAGCGCCGCACTCGCTCGCAGATCGGTGTGGCAGAAGTTCGCCGAACGTGGGAGGATACGCCGTTCTACACCCGCTCTGAGCTGTCATCGCAGCTTTATGGCGAAGATGTTTGCGCGGTGCAGGAAAGCCTCGACATGCGCCGTTTTGCCTCTCCGCTGGTGCAGTTCATGCTGCCTTATCGGATGCCCCGGGAGAAGGCCCATAAGAAGAGACCTCAGAAGGTGTAGCGGCTTTGGTCTCGCTGCGCTCTTTCGCCTCCCGTTCAGCCCGCGCCGCGCGATCCCGTTTCAGCTCTGACTTCATCTTCCACCATTGCCAAACGCCAAACCCGATCGCGATCGAGTAGAAGAAGATCATCTCGATCAATCCAGCATACTCGCCCATAATCCGTCTCCTGATCAGGCGGTTCACATAGCATGATCGAGAGTGAATTCGGAAATCAGCTTGGCGGCAAGCCTGGGCTCTTCCTCATGCGCAAGATGGCCGAGGCCCTTGAGCACTTCTAGCCTGGCATTCGGCAGCCACTCCCGCGCCTCCCGCGCCCAATCCAGGGGGATGGCGCTGTCCTTGTCCGAATGAACCAGCAGCACCGGATTGGTGATCGCGCTCATCCGGTCGCGCAGTGTGGGCAGGTCCCAATTCGCCATCATCGCCAGCGCGCCTTTGGTGTGGCGCGGATTGCGCAGCAGCTCGGTATAACAAGCAAGGCCCTCAGCATCGATTTCAGAATGGGTCGAGCGGTAGATGAAGCGCTCTGCCTCTTTGCCAAAGCCTGCCGCAGCAGAGAAAATGCGCGGCACCAGCGGGTTGACGAATAGCAGTTTTGCGACCGCCGGGAAGACTTGTGCGGCAGGTCCGGGGAAGGGACGGACTGCTGAGTTCAAACCGACGATCGGCCCGCCATATCCATGATCGAGCGTCAGTTGCAGAGCAAGCGCCGCGCCTGCCGAATGGCCGACGACTAGTTCGGGATCGACACCAAGCTTTTCGATCAAATCGTTGAGCGCGCGTGCCATTGTCGGCAATGCCATGTCGGTCGGCAGATGCCCCTTGGTAAAGGCGTGACGCGGCAGGTCGGGTGCGATCACTTCGAAGTCTGGTGCAAGCAACGGCATCAATCCACGCCAGCTGTGGACAGAGGCTCCGGTCCCGTGAAGCAGCAGCAGAGGTGTGCCGGAACCCATCCGCTGCACATGCCAGGTGGTGCGGCCAACCTCGATGAACTCACTCGCCTCGCGGTGCGGCCACAGCAACCCTTCGCGGTTCCAGTCGAGTGCCCGGCTCATGCCGCCTGCTGCCGGTTCGGCTGGATCGCCGAAATCGCTTCGTGCAACACTTTCGCATCGGCGCGGGGCAGGGCGAGGAAGCGCGCGCCCATTTTGTCTGCCAGTTCGGGAGCATCGCGGCCGGGACGAGCGGAGATATCCACCACCAGTGCATCAAGACCGCTGGCGTATATCGCCTTGGCTGCGGCCTCGGCATCCTCGCCTGCCTGTTTGCGACCGGGCGACCCATCGGCAGCGATATTACCGCGACCATCCGTCAGGATCACGAGGCTCGGCGTGCGCCCTTTTGCGGTGACAGCGTCCGCGAGTTCGCGCGCAGCGTTGAGGCCCATGGCGAGAGGTGTGCCGCCTCCGCCGGGAAGCTCGGCCAAAGCGCGGCGGGCGCGGGTCAGGGAGCGGGTCGGGGGCAGCAGCACCTCGGCACTGTCCCCGCGAAATGCGAGCAATGCGACCTCGCTGCGAGTGACGTAGGCCTGGGCAAGCATCAGCTCGACCGCGCCCTTGGCTTCGGCAAGGCGGGCAGCGGCGGCTGAGCCGGAAGCATCGACTGCAAAGATCGTGACGCGCGCGGCTTTCTCTTCGAAGCGGCGGACGCGCAAATCGTCTCGTCGCATCAGGATCTTGCCGGGAGCGGCATCGGGCTGTTCGCAGCCCAATTCTCTCCGACGCGCTTCCTGCCACGGCACGGCGGCTCGAAGCGTGTCGATCAGCGCCAGCCGAGCCCCCCCACGCGGCATTCCGGGGCGCGCGCCAAGAGGCTTCCCACGCAGACCCGATTTTTTCTTCCGGCCTGATCCACTGCCCCCGGCTCGACGCGGTGCGTTGCCCTTCGCCAGCTGGGCGAGCAGGTCTTTGGGAATGGCGGCAGCGGCTGCCTCGACTAACACGTCATCCAGTTCCTGGTCTGAGCGGTTGGAGTTGTTGTCGGAATTGTCGCTATCACTTTTCTGCTGAGGTTCAGGCGGTTGCTCGGGCGGTGGCTCTTCCTCCATTGGCGGCATCTGTGTGGCGCGCGGTGAAAATACCAGTCGCACGGCCGCTGAAAGGTCTGCTTCAATAGTCTCCTTGCGACCATTGAGCGCCGAATGCGCCCGCGCGGCCTCTCCAGCAAACAGCAGTGGGCGTATCGAGTGTATACCGAAGGCAGCGGCGGTCCCCGCAAGAGCAGTGAGCGCGTCGTTGCTGAGCGGCGCGACATCGGCTGGCATCGTTGTGCTGGCAATTGGGAGCTTTATCCGCTCCCACTTGCGCGAATGGATTAGGTCGCACAGGAAAGCGCAACGCTCGGTCAAGGCGGGCGGCGGCTTGTCTTCGACCTCGGTGCCGTCATCAAGCAGCACCAGCGCGACCCTCGTTTCATCGAGAGCTTGCGACAGACGTCCTGCAATCGCTTCGCTCATTCGCTCGGCCATCGGGACCAGCAGGGCGCCACCCTCCGCCTCGGAGAGCAATCCCGTTTGTTCCACCGGGCGTCCGGCAGCGAGGCTCGCGGCGATATCGATCCCGCCAAGCAGCCGTTCATCATCGACGTGGCCGGGAAGGCGGCGCACGCTGATCGTTTCGCCAAGGCTTGCAACCAAGGCATCGCGTGCAGGGCTGGCCCCACGCAGGACGATGCCACCAAATGTCGAGGGTGAGAGGGTGAGCAGCCGGGCCGCGAGCAGCGCGTCGTCCAAGGGATCAGCTGCGTCGTCCGCGCTCATCCGAACAATTCGTCGAGCGCGCGGGTTATCCGCACTGTCGACCCGGTCTCATCCAGCACATCACGGCGCAGCCGGTGACGAAGCGCGGATGGCGCAACCGCAATCAGGTGCTCTCGCTTGACTGTCCTTGCCCCTTTCAGCGCGGCCAGAGCCCTCGCCGCCCGCATCAAGGTGAGCTCGCCGCGCAGGCCATCCGCTCCAACTGCAAGGCAAAGTTCGGCTGCGTCAGTCAGTATGTCTTCACCAGCCTCGAGCTTGGCAAGACGGGTCTTGCCGCGCGCGATCTGTTTGAGGATCTTTTCGTCCTCCCCGGCCCATTGGGCGACAAAGCCTTCGTGATCGCGTTCGTTCGCCGCGACCAGACGCATGATTTCCACCCGCGTCTCAATTGCCGAAGGCGTGCGCACCTCAACTGACAAGCCGAAGCGGTCGAGCAATTGCGGGCGCAGCTCGCCTTCTTCGGGGTTGCCGCTGCCGATCAGTACGAATCTCGCCGGGTGCCGGACCGACAGCCCCTCGCGTTCAACCACGTTCTCTCCCGAAGCCGCTACGTCGAGCAACAGGTCGACGAGGTGATCTTCAAGCAGGTTAATCTCGTCGATATAGAGAAAGCCGCGATTTGCCTTGGCCAGCAGTCCCGGCTCGAATGCTTTCTCACCGGCGCGCAGGGCCCGTTCGAGGTCGAGCGAGCCGATAACCCGGTCTTCGGTTGCCCCCAATGGCAGGTCGACGAATGGCACGGGCCGCTTGCGGATCGGGCCGGTGCCACAAACGTCAGGATAGCGGGCCTGATCCTCTTTCGAGCAGCCATATGGGCAATCCTTGATCGCGGAGATTGGCGGGAGAAGCCTCGCGAGCGCGCGTGCCGCAGTCGATTTGCCTGTGCCGCGGTCGCCGAACACCATGACCCCGCCAACACTGGGATCGACGGCGGCGATCAGGAGCGCCTGCTTCATTTCGTCCTGGCCGACGATGGCGGAAAAGGGGAACCTTGCCATTACCCGAGCCTTGTGGACGAGGGCGTCCGCTTGGACAAGGGTTTGCGACAACCCAGCCTTACATTGCGTTTCAGGCTCGTACTTATCGACGGCTGGCGCGCGCGAGTAGCAGGACCGGCAGCAACCCGGCGGCGAGGAGAATCAATCCGGGGATCGAGGCTTCGACCAGCCGTTCATCGCTGGCAAGGCGATAGGTGCGTGTGGCGAGGGTTTCGAGGTTGAACGGCCGCAGGATGAGTGTCGCGGGCAACTCGCGCACCGTATCGATGAAAACCAATGCGGCGGCGGCGAGCAGGCTTGGACGCAGCAGCGGTGCGTAGATACGGGTAAGCACGCGTGCAGGCTTGGCTCCGAGCGAGCGCGCGGCAGCATCGAGCGAGGGCGGGATTTTGGTCATGCCGCCATCGACGCTGTTATAGGCTACAGTCAGAAACCGCACCGAGAGAGCGTAAACCAGGATCAGGCTGGTGCCCGTCAGAATCAATCCTCCACCATATCCCAGACTGTCGCGCGCCGCGCGGGTGAGGCTGACATCGACCGCGCCGAGCGGCGCCAGCAGGCCCACCGCCAGCAGCGCTCCTGGCAACGCATAGCCAAGCGTTGCCAGCCGGATCGCGCCTGATGCGAGCGTGCTGTTCGAGCGGGTTTTCGCAAAGGCGAGCACCAGCGCAGTGACGACGCAGACCAAAGCGGTCGCAAGGCCGAGCCAAAGGCTGCCGCTGGCATAGGTCCAAAGGTCACGTACGGCACCCATTGCGGCGTCATCCGCCGCGAGTATGCCGAGATACCCGGCAGGAATGACAAAGCCCAGCAACACGGGCAGTGCGCAGGCGAGCAGCGCCAAGAGCTTACCGGCAGGCGATAGTTCGACCAGTGGTCCTGCGTGCCGCTCAGCAAGCCCGTCGCGGCTGTCCGTCCGCCCGCGCCGTGTTGCAGCTTCAAATGCGATCAGCGCGATCACGAACAGCAGCATGATAGCGGCGAGTTTGAGCGCTGCTTGCTTGTCGCCCATCAATAGCCAGCTGCGGAAAATCCCGGTGCTGAATGTCGGAATTGCAAAGTATTGGGCGACCCCGAAATCGGCGAGTGTCTCCATCAATACGAGCGCGAGCCCCCCGGCAATCGCGGGACGAGCGGCTGGTAGAGCAACTTGCCAGAAGGCGCGTGAAGGTGTCGCCCCGAGCGACCGAGCCGCGCGGAATTGCCGGGTGCTCTGCAATGCGAAGGCGGCGCGAGAGAGCAGGTAGACGTATGGATAAAGCACAATGCCAAGCACGAACGCGCCGCCCGGCAGGGATCGGATTTGCGGGAACCAGTATTCGCCAACCTGCCAGCCAAACGCTGTGCGCAATCCGCTTTGCACCGGTCCGGTGAAATCGAGCAGATCGGCATAGATATAGGCGGCGATATAGGCGGGGACGGCGAGCGGCAACACCAGCGCCCATCCAAGCACGCGACGCCCGGGAAACTCCGCCGCGCTTACCAGCCAAGCGCAGCCGACCCCGACTATGGTTGCAAGCGCGCCTGTCATCACCATCAGCGCCAGAGTGTTGCCGACATACCGCGCGAGTACCGTGCGAGCGAGATGCGCGATTGCCTCGACCCCCCCGGTAGGGGCAGAGACCAGGATCGCGAGGATGGGAATTGCTGCGATCGCGGCGATCAACAATGCCGCAATCGTCCAGCCGTCGAACCTTCGAGGCCGCGCACGCACAGGTGGTGCGAGGCTCAAGCTTGCGTCTGGCCCTTCAAACTGCCTAAGGCGGCTTACCACCAGCGACGCCTATCTACTGTCAGGACACTGATTTGAGCCTCGAATTTCGCCATATTGCCCATGCTTACGGTGACGTGCGAGCGCTTGAGGATATAAGCTTCACCGCGCCGCGAGGTGAGATCACGTGCCTGCTTGGCGCGTCGGGCTGTGGGAAGTCAACCTTGCTCAACCTTGCAGCAGGATTGCTGCCGGTGCAGCAAGGCAGCATCCATATTGGCGAAGAGCTGCTGGCCGACAGCCATGCAAACCCGCCACCTGAATCGCGCCCTGTGGGCCTCGTGTTCCAGGACGGCGCGCTGTTTCCGCATATGACGACCGCGGACAATGTCGGCTTTGGGCTGCCACGCGGGCAGCAACGTGACATCGATGTGTGGCTCGAAAAGGTAGGTTTGGTCGGGTTGGGCACGCGCTACCCGCATGAACTTTCGGGTGGCCAGCAACAGCGCGCAGCGTTGGCGCGGGCGATGGCTCCCAATCCGCAAGTTCTGCTGATGGATGAGCCTTTCGCCAGTGTCGATATTGTCCTGCGGCGCAGTTTGCGGCGCGATTGCCGGATGCTGCTGCGCGAGCGCGGGGCGACCGTGTTGTTGGTCACGCACGATCCGGAAGAGGCGCTAGACATTGCAGACCGGATCGCGGTGATGGAGGATGGGCGGATCATCCAGTTCGCAACGCCTCAAGAGCTGCATCAGCAACCGGCTGCCGCTTCGGTTGGTGCGATCTTTCGGGGGGCGCAGGTGGTCGCTGCGGAGCGGCGCGGGAAGGCGATTGAGACGCCGTTTGGGACTTGGCCGGACACGAGTGTTCGCGAAACCATGCCCGAAGGATCGCAGCTTGAACTGCTGCTCTATTCTGAGGAACTTGAGCTTGCATGTGATGCTGCAGGCCTGGTCGTTCGCGATTGCCATCCCCTTGGTGCTTTAACGCGGGTGCTGCTGGCCAATGCGGCGGGTGAAGAGATCACAATTGTCACCGAACAATCCATCGATCTTGAACAGCGCTACTGCGTCACTCCGCGCTCAGGCAGTGTCCTAGCTTTTGAGCGCCGATAGAGCTTGCGCTGCAAGACATAATAATGCAAGTCATTCGCAGAATTTCTCAGAAGGACACTTCCATGAAAAACGGTATTCTCGCTGGCCTCCTCGCGCTAGCCATTGTTGGCTGCGCTGAGGGCGACGAGACGGCGGGCGACGCAGGAGAAGTCAACCTCTACTCTTCGCGCCACTATGATACCGATCTGGCGCTGTATGAGGACTTTACCGAGCAGACCGGCATTACCGTTAACCGGATTGAGGCAGATGCCGATGCGCTGATCGAGCGGATCGAAAGCGAGGGTGAATTCTCGCCTGCCGACCTGCTGATAACCGTTGATGCCGGAAGGCTCTGGCGCGCCGAAGAAGCGGGCGTGCTGGCCCCGGTCGAATCCGATGTTCTGGCCGAGCGCTTGCCGATCTTTCTGCGCCATCCAGAAGGTCTTTGGGTCGGCCTGTCGACCCGCGCACGGGTGATTATCTATAACGATGAAGCGGGGAGGCCAGAGGGCCTTGAGACCTATGAGGATCTTGCTGATCCGGCCTATCGGGGCGATATCTGCATTCGTTCGTCTTCGAACATCTACAATATCTCGCTGCTCTCCAGCATCATTGCGAACAAAGGCGAAGAGGCGGCCGAGGCATGGGCTGACGGCGTCGTTGCCAACTTTGCCCGTGATCCGCAGGGCAACGATACCTCGCAAATTGAAGCCGTCGCAGCGGGCGAATGCCGTATCGCGGTGGTCAATTCCTATTACCTTGCGCGCTTTGCCGGGGGAGATGACGAGCAGAAGGCGCTGTTCGACAAGGTTGGCGTGATTTTCCCCGATCAGGACGGCACCGGCACGCACATCAATGTCAGCGGTGCGGGCCTGCTGAAGGCCGCTCCCAATCGTGAGAACGCGATTCTGTTCCTCGAATATCTCACGTCTGAAAGCGCCCAGCGTTACTTTGCGGATGGCAATAATGAGTATCCGGCAGTCAGCGGTCTCGAAGCCAATTCAGCGGTGGAATCGCTCGGCGAGTTCAAATCCGATACGCTCAACGCTGCTGAAATCGGCCGCAACCAGAGTAAGGCGGTGGAGATTTTCGACCGGGCGGGATGGAACTGATTTCGTAGCCGAGGCTGGAGGTATACCAAGGCGCGCTTTCAGCCTTTATCGCTAAACTACCTTGAAGGTGGGGGGCGAAACGTTCATTTGCGCCGCCATCACATCGCCGCTGTAGGCGTTACGCATTTTTTTAGAGGCTCATTTTGAACCAACCCATTCTTGACCGCGACCAGTTTCAGGAAAGCGGTGCGCTTACCGTTGAGACAATCACGCATGTGCACCACTGGAACGACGAGCTGTTCACGCTGAAAATGACGCGCCCCGCATCGTTCCGGTTCCGCTCGGGCGAGTTCGTGATGATCGGCCTGCCTCAGGAAAACGGCAAGCCATTGTTGCGCGCCTATTCAGTCGCCAGCCCCAGCTATGACGAGGAACTCGAGTTCCTCTCGATCAAGGTGCAGGATGGCCCTCTGACCTCGCGGCTTCAGCACATCAAGGTCGGCGATCCGATCTATCTTGGAAAAAAGCCAACCGGCACGCTCGTCACGGATGCGTTGCTGCCTGGCAAGCGGCTGTTCATGCTCTCGACCGGAACTGGTCTTGCACCGTTCATGAGCCTTGCGCGTGACCCTGAGGTTTACGGCATGTTCGATGAAATCATCGTGGTCCATTCGGTCCGCCATGTCGCCGACCTGGCCTATCGCGAATTGCTGGAGAACAAGCTAGAAGGCGATCCGCTGCTCGAAGACGAAGACCGCGAGCGGTTCATTTATGTGCCTACGGTGACGCGCGAGAGCTTCCGCACGCAGGGCCGCATCCAGACGCTGATCGACGATGGCCGCCTGTTCGAACAGAGCAGGGGCCCGCAACGCTTCGTTCCTGACGAAGATCGCGTGATGTTGTGCGGCAGCATGGCGATGATCAAGGACCATGCCGCCGATCTCGAAAAGCGCGGTTTCGAAGAGGGCGCGAACAACAAACCCGGACAGTTCGTGATTGAGCGCGCGTTTGTGGGGTGAATTCTTGATCAGTCAGGCGCTTGAGTGAGCGCGATTCTATTGCCCTCACTATCTTCGATTTCAGCGACGAAACCCGCGTCTCCAATACTCTTCTTGTCATACAAAACCGCGACACCATGCGACGTTGCGCGATCAAGCACAGCGTCAATGTCAGGCACGTCAAAATAGATGATAACTCCCTCCCTCGAGGGTTTGTATACATCGCCCACGGCGAGCGCGCCGCTTGCCCCGGGGCTTTTGTCGGAGCGCGGAAAGAATGCCATTTCGTAGCCGTCCACGAGCTCCTTTCGCAGCTGTAGACCGAGGACATCCTCGTAAAAAGTGACGGCGCGATCCATGTTGGTAACGGGGATTTCGAAGTGGAAAACCGGATTGCTCATAACAGCGGCCTCAGCCGTTGCGTCGTCGCTGATTTGCCCCTCGGATGGGCTGCACCCTGCCAAAGCAAGGCAAAGCGCCAACCCCGACGCGATACAGGACAGTATTGGCCGCGTACGAGACATATCCCGCTTCTTGCGGTAGTCGCCAAGCTTGTGCAATGGTTCCGACCGACAAAGCACTCTTTATGGCGCGCCCGACGCCTGTTGCATCTTTCGCGCTTGACGCCAGCGTAAAGCCGCGCTTCTTTCCGTTTCGCAAAACAACCGTTTTATCCGGAAGAGGGATCATCCATGCTCAATACCGCTCACCGCACTGCCTACAACGAAGATCACGAGGCGTTCCGCGATACCGTCCGCAAAGTGCTCGCCGAGCATATGGAGCCCTATCTCGACCAGCACGAAGAAGAAGGCATCGTGCCGCGTGAGGCGTGGAAGGCGCTGGGCGATGCCGGGATGCTGTGTCCGACGGTGAAGGAAGAGAATGGCGGTCTGGGCCTCGATTTCGGGTTCAACTGCGTGCTCGCCGAAGAATTATCCTACATGGGCACCGCGGCTGGCTTTACGCTTCAGAACGATATCACCGTCAATTACTTCGAGCGGCTGGGCAGCGACGAGCAGAAGGAAAAGTACCTGCCGGGCATGATTTCGGGCGATATCATCACCGCCATCGCCATGACCGAGCCGGGCGCGGGCAGCGATTTGCAAGGCGTGCGCACCACTGCGATCGAGGATGGCAATCACTTGGTCATCAACGGCTCGAAAACCTATATCACCAACGGTCAGAACGCCGATTGCGTGATCGTGGTGGCCAAGACCGATCCCAGCGCGGGTGCCAAGGGCACTTCGCTGGTGCTGGTGGATGCGGGCACCGAAGGGTTCGAGAAGGGCCGCAATCTCGATAAGATCGGGCAGCATTCCGCCGACACATCCGAGCTGTTCTTCAGCGATGTCCGCGTGCCCAAGACCAACATCCTTGGAGGCGAGAACCGCGGCTTCGTCCACTTGATGGAGGAGTTGCCTCAGGAGCGCCTAAGCATCGCCGTCTCAGCGCAGGGCGGTGCTCAGCGGGCCTTCGATGAAGCGGTCAAGTTCACCAAGGACCGCAAGGCGTTCGGTCGCACCGTCTTCGATTTTCAGAACACCAAGTTTACCCTCGCGGACCTTCAGGCAAAACTACAGGTCGGCTGGGCGCATCTCGACTGGGCAATCAAGCGTCACCTTGATGGTGAACTGACCACCGGGGAGGCAAGCGCGGCCAAGCTGTGGCACACCGAAATGCAGTGGGAGATGGTCGATGCCTGCCTGCAACTGCATGGAGGCGCGGGCTACATGAACGAATACGCCATCGCCCGTCTGTGGCGTGACGCGCGCGTCCAGCGCATCTATGGCGGCACCAGCGAGATCATGAAGGAAGTGGTGAGCCGCGAGATTTGAGGGACCAGCTGCGATGACCGACCCTCTCGATTTCACCGGAAAGCGCGTGCTTGTTACCGGGGGGTCGAGCGGGATCGGCAATGGTATTGCGCACGGTTTTCGCGCGGCGGGCGCAAGTGTCACTGTCACCGGTACGCGTCCCGATATAGGTGATTATCTCGAAGCCGAAGACAGTGACTTTACCGGGTTGGCCTATCACCAGTTGAACGTGATGGATCGCGTGGCGGCCAGCGATCTCCCGGATGCCATGCTGGAGCCGGACGTGTTGGTCCAAAGCCAAGGCACGGTGCGCTATGGCCGTGAGGAGTTCGCGCGCAAGGGTTGGGATGATGTCGTTGACGTCAATCTCAATTCTGTAATGGACGTCGCGCGGGCCTTTCATTCGGCGCTCGCGGATACTGGCGGTTCGATGATCATCGTATCTTCGGTCGCGGCATTCAAATCGACCATCGGAACGCCCGCCTATGCGGCATCGAAAGCGGGCGCGGCGAGCCTTGTTAAGACGCTCGGCGAGGCATGGGCACGCGATGGCATAAGGGTGAACGGGATCGCGCCGGGATTGGTCCCGACAAAGCTCACCGCAGTCACCACCGAGCATCCCGAACGACGCGAAGGCGCTCTCAAATCCATCCCTCTAAGGCGTATGGGAACGCCGGAGGACATGGCGGGCGCCGCCTTGTTCCTGGCATCGCCGCTGGCGAGCTACATCACCGGGCAGACACTGGTGGTCGATGGCGGGTTGACGCTGAGCTGATTGGCGGTTTGCGCGCTCGTTCGCGCCAGATCGACCGTTTATCCGGCTTCAGTTGACAGCTCGCTACAGCGAATTTGCCGAAAGTGGAGGTCAGAGCGGACGTTTGGATTGCACGAGAGGATGAGCAGGAAATCTAAAACGGAGAGTCATGCTCTTGTGCCGAAGGAAGTAACCGATACCATAGGATCAATCTTGCCATTGAACCCGACGCCAACGACTTCATAGCACTCACGTTCAGTTCGCATCCACTGCATAGGAAGCAATTGATGTCACCACTAGAGATCTTCGAGGCAGACGTCGCGGCGACCGTCTCAGCGATAAGTCTGGAAGAGTGGTCCGGGGTGAAAGCCAGTGTTCGTGAGATGCATTGGTCGGCAGGCGAATCAATCTACGGTCAACATCTGATTGGTGACCGTTGGCTGTTCGTTACGAAAGGCGTGGTGGCCTCCGAGCAGTCGCATTCCGACGGGTCGCATTCAATCGCACGGTTCTTCGAGCGCGGTCAGTTCTGCGCCAACTTAACCAGCACCTGGATGAAGGAATTTGCCACCGACGATCTTATAGCAATCACCGATGTGGCCGGGGTAGAGTTGCCTGACCAGTTCTTTCGAGAGAATTATCTTCATGGCGGGCCACTTGGCGAGTACCTGCGGCACAAGCTGATGGAGACCCTGTGCTTCGACAAAGAGATGATCGTCGCCAAGACGATCGGATTGACCGAAGTGCGTTACCGTGTGTTGGAAGACTTGCACGAGCAAGTCATTGGCCTGACCCGAAAGAAAGAAGTTGCATCCTTCCTTGGAATAACGCCCCAGGGGCTCAGCCGGTTTTTGCGCAATCGCGCAAGTGGCACTTAACCTTGGTTAAGTCAGGCATGGGGAGACATTGATAAGCTGCCGCTATCTCTTTCAAAGGAGTTAGTTCTCTTGGCAGACACATTTATCATGCCGAAGTCTCGCGAGTTCGGCTGGAATCTGAAATCGTTAGACACCACCCGGTTCGAAATAATCAAACGACCCAATGGCCAGTTTTGTGCTGTTCTAAACCACTCTCTTGTTCGCGGCGTGACGAGCGAGATGATCCACTGGTGGTTTCAGAATTTTCCGAACCTCAAGGTCAAGCTTGACGATACTCCAGGTTATGAGGGTCAGACTGTATACGGATATTTGTTGTGGCACCCTTCTGACCATTGTGGAGCAACGCTGCTGGGAAACGTGGGGCCGCGCGGCGAAGCCCAGGTCGGCGCGCAGATCAAAATCCAGGAAGCCATGCAATACAATACGTTTGGCATGAAATACCCAGTCGATGCCGCACTGGATATCTTCTATTGTGAGAACGACGGTTGGGCCATGGGCAAGTCCGCCCCCTTCGTTGGCAAAGTCATGTGCCTTCGTATTCACTACAAAGATGTCATTGAGAACGGCGAGACCATCGGCGTACACTACCACTATGAGGTGGTGATAGGTGCGACAGGCAAAAATCCTCTAGCGCGTATGATCAATCGTAAGATCGCTGGCGAGTACTCACCTGAGTTCTTCGCTGCATGGCATTTGCACAACGCAATTGAAGTAGGCACCTTCGAGCATTTCCTTCCGCCACTCTTCGCTCAGCGAGATCGAAAAACAGCGTTGCATTACGCTCGTGCGATGGACCCGATTGGTGCAAGCCTAGACGTGCAATCGGCCTATGATCCAGATCTGTTCGAAAGGCGCGTCGCAGGATACAAGCAATGCAGCGATCCCTATGAGTATCAAGGGCCGGAACGATCTAGCGTGCTGTGGTAGGGTGCGGGTCCAGCCACCTTCGATGGGATCATCAAAGCAGGAATTGGCTAGTGACTGAAAACGGGTCGCTGCCCGTCAGGGCGCGATGCCTTCGCACAGGCCACGCTGATAGTCCCATCGCCCTCCGGCATCTAAGCAGCCATCGATGGACAGAAATGTATTTGCCTCCAAGCCGAGAAACAGACCCAAGCTACCTGAGAAGACCGCGATGGCGATTAGTTTAGCTTTCATGGAGCCATTCTAGCGAAAGAAGGAACGACCACAACTGGATCGAGAGCAGACTGTGTGCTTTCGAGAGGCTATGACTTTCCTACTTGTGGCGGTTCGTGCGATCCAGAATGCGGGCGAATGAGCCATGGAACCTGTTTCGAGTTGGAGAAGTGTCAACTTCGTTTTCGATGGTATTTCGAATTTTATTACAATGGCTTGAACGTGAATACGCTGCCTGACACACTGTCATTTGTGTCAACTTCGTAGGAAACACGCGGTCGCACGCCAGCTCTTAGGAGATAAAAATGCAATTCACCCGCCTCGGAAATTCCGGCCTGATGGTCTCGCCACTTTGTCTCGGTTGCATGAGCTATGGCGACACGACCAAGGGCTGGCATGGCGATTGGCTACTGGGCGAGGAGGAGAGCCGTCCGTTCTTTCGCGCCGCATTGGAAGCGGGGATCAACTTCTTCGACACGGCCAATGTCTATTCGGGCGGCACGTCGGAAGAGATCACTGGTAAGCTGCTCAATGAAATGGCGTATCGTGACGAGATCGTAGTCGCGACCAAGGCCTATTTCCCTTGGCGCAGCGCACCCAATGCAGGCGGCCTGTCACGCAAGAGCCTTATGCAGGCGGTCGATGACAGTCTTGGCCGGCTCGGCATGGACTATATCGACCTGTTCCAAATTCACCGCTGGGACGATGTTACGCCGATTGAGGAGACGATGGAGGCGCTGCACGACATCGTGAAAGCGGGCAAAGCGCGCTATATTGGCGCCTCGTCTATGTGGGCATGGCAGTTCGCCAAAGCGCAAGAGACCGCGCGCGCGAATGGTTGGACCCCGTTCATTTCGATGCAGAACCAGCTCAACCTTCTCTACCGCGAGGAAGAGCGCGAGATGCTCCCGCTATGCGAGGATGAGGGTGTTGGAGTCATCCCGTGGAGTCCGCTTGCGCGTGGTCGGCTGGCGCGCCCGGTTGGCGAAGAGACCGTTCGCAGCGAGACCGATGGCGTGGGCAAGATGCTTTACAAGGATGACGAGGCTGACGCCGCGATCATCGCCGCATTGGCCAATCTGGCGGAAGCGCGCGGAGAGGCGATGGCCAGCCTGGCGCTGGCTTGGCACTTTACTCGCCCAGCGATGACGGCACCGATCATAGGCGCGACCAAACCGCACCACATCGAAGCGGCGGTTGCGGCGCTTGATATGGAATTGTCGGATGAAGAGATCGCTGCGCTGGAGGCTCCGTATCGACCGAAATGGCCTACGGGTATCGGAATGCCGCTGCCGAAAATGGATCAGCTGTCGATAAAGAATGCCTAATGTGACAACGCTGTAGAGTTGGTCAAACACCCGTCACGAACGCGTCACGAATGATGGTCACCCCTCGTGGGGCAATCGAGTGGGGCCTCCATGGACGTTATCAATATCTTCCTGACGAACGAGCTCGGCGAAACGCTCGAAGATTTCGTCCATGACCAGCGGCGTTTCACGTTTGACCGGCTCGAAGCAGATGGTCCGCGCCGTCTTGTCGAAGGGCCGATGTGGGCCTTCATTGACTGGGTGATGGACGATCTGGCGGGTCTCGAGATGTGCCGCCGACTGCGCGCTGATCCACGCACGACCGAGGCGCATGTGACGATGGTGCTGGAGGAGGACGATCCAGAGGACCGCCGCCGTGCGCTGAAGGCGGGGGCGGACGATTACATGGTCGGACCGCTGGCCCGTACTGCGGTACTCGATCGGGTGCTGGCACTGCAATCGCGCGGCAGCGTTCGCCATGCGGCGCAATTGTTCGAGCGGGGTAAGCTGGCGATCGACATGTCGGCCTTGCAGGCGCGTTGGGCTGGAGAGCCAATCGAACTTCGGCCCAACGAGTTTCGCCTGCTACGGTTCTTCTCCGAGAACGCCAACCGCGTGCTCAGCCGCGAGGACTTGATCAACGGCCTGGGCAAACGCGAACCGCCGATTGACGAACGAACGGTGGACGTCTGGGTCGGTCGCTTACGCCGAGCGATCAAGGCGGCAGGTGGGGGCAATCCGCTGCGCACCGTGCGATCAATGGGCTACGTGTTCGATTTACCGTGACCAATAAGAAAAGCCGCCCTGTTGCCAGGGCGGCCTTTCGAGATTCAGGTGCTGGCCAGTATCAGAATTCGGCCGATATTCCGAAGGAGAACGCGGTGCCGACTTCGAATGTGTTGATCTCTATTCGGTTGCCGTTGAACTCCTGGAACTCGAAATTGTCGCGGCCAAAAATGTTACGCGCTTCGAAGCTGAGCGTCAGCGGAACACCGCCGAGACCAACTTCGGTGCGGGCGACGATATCAACCGTAAGACCAGGATCTTCGACCACGTCTGGCAAGGCACCACCACGCAGTGTCACCCGTTCGCTTGCATAGTTGAGCAGGACCGTGAACTGCTGGACTTTCTCGGTATCCTCAATGCCAATGGAGACGTTGGCAACGTGATCCGACTGGCCGACCAGCGGTGCGCCGTCATCGAACAACTGATCGGCTGCCTGTGTCGGATTGCCTGGAACAGGCGCGATATCGCCCGGACCGACCGAAATCGACGATTGGGTGTAGGTGTAGTTCGCGAGAAGCAGGATCTGCTTGGTTTCGAAAAATGTCCCGCCAAGATCGTAGAGATCGATCCCGTATACCGCGTCCACTTCGCCGCCATACAGTTCCGCTGCCGGCGCGTTGGCAAAGCTGGTCAGGATTTGACCAGATGCCGAGACCAGCGTGTTTTCGATCGGATTGTCGATCTCCTTGTAAAAACCTGCAACGCTAATCCGGTCTGACCCGTTGAGGTAATACTCTGCGCGGGCCTCGACATTGATCAGTTCGCTATCATCGAGGAACGGGTTGCCGCGGAAACGGCGGTTCGATTCCGGATCAAAATAGGTCTGCTCGACCAGCTCGCGGAATTGTGGTCGGGCGATCGTTTGCGAAGCGGACAGCCGCAATTGCAGATCTTCGATCGGCTCCCAGGTAATCGTGCCGCCGGGCAAGAAGTAATCGTTGTTGAGGTCGGTTGGCGTCGCCCCGGCGATCGGAGTGATAAAGATCGTCTGATCGAGATCGACCGTCTGCGTCGCCTCCTCGTAGCGAACGCCGGCTTCCAGCGTCAGGGTGTCGGTTGGCAACCAACGAAACAGGCCGTAGCCTGCATGGATCTCGAGCGCCGCATCGAATACCGGGAAGGGCGAGGCTTCGGTCAGAGTGACGTTGAAGCCTGCAAGGGTCGACCCGTTGATGATGTCTCCCGGACGCCGCAGACCGAGAGCGGGCACAAGCGAATCGTCGAGGACATCGCCGGTTATGAATGGACGGAACTCGCGGCTGGAGGACCGGCGATCAGTATCATTGTAGGCATAGCCCACAGTGACCTCGAGCGTATCGAGAACTTCGTATGACAGGTCGATTCCGCCGAAGTAGTTCTCTTCCTTCAGGTCATCGAACGCGACCGTCGTGATCCCGGCATCCGACAGTTGGTTGAAATAGGCGACGAACTGGTCGCCAAAAGGGCTGCTAGGGATGTTGGTGCGTGTATAGCTGACCGTGGTGTTGAATGGAGCTTCGCGATCAGTGCGGGCATAACCTGCTCGCAGGTCAACATCCAGGCGATCGAAATCGAGCTCGGTTACGAGCTGTGTGTCGATCAGCTGACGCTCAAACCAGGCGGTCTGCTGGTTGATGAAGTCGAAGCCGGAGAAGCCCGGAAGGACGTCGGTCCCGGTCTCTAGCCGGGCTGTCTTTAGCGTGTCGCGGATATACAGGTTGGTCCAACGCACTGTGTGTTCGCCAAAATCGAGACCGACACTGAAAAGACCGTTCACCAGCACGTTCTCATCGGTGATGAATGTGCTGAAATCCTGGAACAGCGCCGACAGGTCCGAGTTGCCGCCCTGGCTTATGACTGTGCGGTTGCGCAGGCTGTTGTCGATTGATGCAGTTGCGATCAGACCGAGATAGGTGTCTCCGCCCAGATCGAACGAAGCACCGCCCGTGATCGACCCCGAAAAGTTCGGTCGCTGGCTGTTCTCTCTCTGTAGCGTTACAAGGTTGAGAGGCAGAAGCTGCCCGGCAATGCCTTCACTGACCTCGATTGGCACAGAGCCTATACGTTCTCCGCTGTCGAGAAAGGCCTGAAGGTTGGATGGAATATCGCGGTTGCCGTTGTCGAACCCGAACGAGTCCCAGTCCGAGCCGAAATAGGTCAGGCCGTTCTCAAATGTGGTTTCGGTGTCGCCGCCTGTGCTGAAACTGACGGTGAGAAAGTCCTCAACCGGCACGGCCTTGGTCGTGAGGTTGATCACACCACCGCCAAATTCACCCGGATAATTGGCCGAATAGGTCTTCTGGACCAGCGAAGATGAAATCACGTTGGTCGGGAAAATGTCCAGTGGAACGACGCGACTAAGTGGCTCAGGGCTGGGTAGTGGGAGGCCGTTAAGCAGTGCCAGCGAATAACGATCGCCGAGCCCGCGGACAAATACGCGGCCATCGCCAACGACCGAAAGTCCGGTCACGCGGCCCAATGCCCCCGCGATATCACCTTCACCGGTACGTGCGATGTCTTCCTCAGACAGAACGTTCAGCACCTGAGTCGAGGCGCGTTCGGGATTGCGATTGCGCCTCCCGGTCACGATGATACCGCCGCCCGGTACCGAGATATCAGGTTGGTCGAAGTCTTCTTCTTCCGCGACGCCCTGGACGTCTTCGGTCAGATCGTCGCCTGCTTCATCGCTGCCCGGCTCTTGTGCCGATTGCGCGTGAACAACCGCAGGAAAGGTAAGCGACGTTGTGAGAAGCAGCAGCCCTGCGAGGCGCATGCCGGTCGACATAATACTAGACCCCCTCATGATTAGGTCTTTGACAACAATAAGGGGGCGCTCGCGATTTGCGGCGCCCCCCTGAATTTGAAAGGCGCGATCAGTAAACCGGCAGCGAAGTGCAGGAACCGGTTGCGCTACCGAAGTCGACGATTGACGAGTTACAGGTCCAGTCGCCGAAATTGTCACCGAGGTCGTCATCTTCCGCTCCGACGAAGGTCGATGCCGAGAAGAAGCTCGAAAGGGCGGTCGCGTCGAAAGCCGTGACACCGTTCTCACCAGTGCCATTTACGAACGTGTTCGTCAGAGTGATCGCGAAAGCGAAATCGTTGTTCGAACCCGCGCCATTGATGGCGGTCTGAACCTCCGCATCGGTCGTTTCATCGGCGTTGCCGGAACGATCGCCGCGAGCAAAGGTCGTCGCGTCGCAATCGCCGACGACTGATTCGATACCTATAAGACTGTCGAGAGTCGGCTGTTCGTCTATGCGGAAGCAGATTCCCGCTCCATTCGCATCAGTGTCGATCACGCCGTTGCTTAGGCCCAGCGCAGCGCCGCCGCGAGCTCGCACGACTTGCGACGAAGCCGAAGAGCGTTGGACGAACGTGAAGTTGTTCACCTGGAACTCACTTTGAGGCAGCGCATTGCCGGGCGTTCCGTCGGCGAGATCATCTGGCGAGTCGAATTCGATCAGGCTATCACCGGTATCGTCACGCTGTGCGACAACCACGGTTTCCACATTCACGCGAGCGCCGCTGTCCACGTCGAGCGAGTCATCGGACGCACCGATCACTGCAATGTTTCGAGCGTCGAACTGACCGCCAAAGAACTCGAGACCGTCATCAGAACTGTTGAAAGAGAACACGTTCTCGATCGTGGTTCCTGACCCGACACCGCCAGTCGTAAGCGATTGAAGCTCGTTGGCCTGCTGAAGCTCAAAGCCCGAAAAGCGGATCTGGTTGAAGGTGAACGAACCTGAGCTGTCGGTGTCGTCAGCGCCGCCGAACGGCGTCGCGACGACTGTGCCTTCGAGCTGCTGTTCACATTGTGAGTTGGTGGTGAAGTCACCGGGGGTGGTGTTGAAAACCAGGGTGGAGCAATCGGAAACGCGAGCGCGGCCGAGTAGGACCACGCCGCCCCACTGTGCCTGTGATGAATCATTGGCATCACCAACCACGTTGTCGCGGCTCGTCCAAACGATCGGCATCGTCGCGGTGCCGTTGGATTGGATAGTGTTACCACGATTGACCACGAAGAAGGATTCATCCTCGCCGAACAGGATGACGCCAGGCTCGATGGTCAACGTCACATCGGTGTTGGTGCTGCCGAAGCCCTGGTCGGTACCGACATTCACTCGGCCGGAAATTTCATAGAGAAGTCCCTCTTCGAACGGCAGAACATCGTCAGCATCGAACGTGGCCGGAAGGCGGCAGACGCGATAGTCGCCCGTTGGCGTGCCCGCGAGAACACCCCGGTCATCCAGGCCATTTGTTGACGAAATCGTCGGGCAATCATCCGCAGCGACGACGGTAGGGCCGCCGGTTGGTGTGGGAGTAGGGGTCGGGGTCGGACTTGGGTTGTTAATAATGATGTCGCCACTGGTACCGGGCGAGACGATCTCGTCCGCTCCGCAACCTGCCAACGCAATAAGACTGCACCCAAGAACGAAGTTACGATGAATGTTTTTCACAGCGAGCGGTCCCCTCAAAAACCGAGAATCAGATAAGCGCGAAAGAAGTGCGCGAGGGCGGAGCTAGGGTGCGCTCATGACAGAATTCTTGCAGCATTACATAACAGCGGCAAACGCGCGATTATGACTGAATGGCGACAAAGATGACCGAGAATAGCCTGACAGACGTCGGAAAAATGCGTCATTACTTCATATTTATTACAATTTAAGATCAATATCTTAGATGCATAAATCTGCAGATATATGACAATGTTTCAGTAATGTTGCATTACGAAGAAATATGTTTCACTATGATGACACATCAAGGGAGACATGATTATGACCAAATCAGCACTTGCGATCGCGCTGGCCGCGGCAGGCTCGCTAACGGTCATCGCTGCCACTCCGGTATCTGCTCAGCAGACTAGTGGAACTGAGAACGAGTTCGCCGCCAAGACGCTGGCGAGCGGAAACCAGACTCAGGCGATTACCGCACTTGAAGCGCAGCGTGTGGCTGCGCCGGAAGACCCCGGCGTGCTCATTAATCTCGGCATCGCTTATGCGCATACAGGCGATGACCAAAAGGCAGAGGCGCTTTTCAAAGCTGCGCTTACCAGTTCGCAACCGGTCGAGTTGGAAACTGCCGACGGCGAACTGACGGATTCGCGGCGTCTGGCCCGCAAGGCCATGAGGATGCTGGAGCGAGGCGATTTCAGCCCGCCGACCGATCGGGTTACTCTGCGCGAGTGATGCGCTAGTCCAGCTTTGAAGGCATTGCGCCGCCCGGTCCGATCGGGATCGGGCGGCGCAATGCGTTAATGCCTGTGAACTGAACAGAGCTGTGGAAGCGCCGGTCTGTCACCTTCATGTCATTTACTATAGACATTGGGATGAAGACTCGGAGGGTTCATGATGATTCTCGCGCGCGCGAACCGAAAATGCGTTTTTGCGGCGCTGGCATTGGCAACGGCCATGTCGGCTACACACGTGCGCGCCGATGTCATGGAACTGGATGCTGATGGAGCCCGCTGGGTTGCCGGCGGTGACGCGCTGTCTTTACCTGTCGCCGATCCTTCAACCTCCATCGGACCCGCGACAGTAGATCTCACCGCGATGATTATCCCTGACACTATTATTGGTGACACAGAGCAGCATGCCGCCGGAGTTCCACCTCGTTACGCTGCGAAGATTGCTGAGCTTTCGCAACGCTTCGATCTCAGTCCAAGCCTCCTTGAAGCGCTAGTCTGGCAGGAGAGCCGGTGGCGCGAGAACGCCGTCAGCCATGCTGGTGCGCGCGGTCTTGCACAGCTTATGCCCGGCACTGCTCGCTATCTTGGCGTTGATCCTGACGATCCGCTGCAAAACCTTGAGGGCGGGGCTCGCTATTTGCGTGAGCAACTAGACCGGTTCGACGGAGACCTCGAAAAAGCTCTTGCTGCCTACAATGCCGGGCCTGGCCGTGTCATCCGGGCGGACGGAATTCCGAACATCCGTGAAACGAAGCTCTACGTCGCCGCCATCATGGGGCGGCTTGCCAACCATTCGCGACCTGCAGAACAATAAGTGTCCGTTCAGGCCGCCCGATCGATACCTGTTGTACTTGAGAAAGTGACTTGTTGCATGAATTCGCTGTTTCGCTGGCCGGCTCGTTTTGCCGCGCTTTTTACATTGCTTTTGACGCCCAGCATTGCCCTAGCCCAACAAGCCGCTGACCCGCAGGGTTCGGGCCCTATCGTATCCGCGCTCGCATGGCTGCAAGGCACTTTGCTCGGTACGGTCGCTACGACAGTTGCTGTAATGGCAGTTGCCGCGATCGGCTTTATGATGCTGACGGGCCGCATGAACTGGCGGTTTGGCGCGACTGTCATAGTGGGTGTCTTCATCCTGTTCGGCGCGACCACAATTGTCGCCGGTATCCAGTCGGCGGCGGGGTAGGGCAAACACAATGACCGATCTCGTTCGCCACCCGGTTCATCGCGCACTCACCCGTCCGCAGATGTTTGCGGGCGTAACGATGAATTTTTTCATCATCAATCTTATGGTGACGACGATCGCGTTTCTGATCCTCAAAAGCTGGTGGATACTGCCAGTCCCGGTGGTGATGCACGTTATCGGCTATTTCGCTTCACTGCGCGAACCGCGCATTTTCGACCTGTGGATCACCAAGGTTTCGAAGTGCCCGCGTATTTCCAATTACAAGCGCTGGGGTTGCAACAGCTATGCACCCT
The DNA here is from genome assembly GCA_039195235.1 of Pseudomonadota bacterium. Classification (GTDB taxonomy): domain Bacteria; phylum Pseudomonadota; class Alphaproteobacteria; order Sphingomonadales; family Sphingomonadaceae; genus Erythrobacter. The sequence goes on along the minus strand of JBCCVO010000009.1, from coordinate 51,307 downwards.
GATCGCCCTATGATCGAGGCCTGAGCAAGGGAGGCCGGATATGAAGAAGTGGATGGGAGCGGCGGCCTGGAGCGCGAAAGAAGCGCGTGTGGGTGATCGCCTGCCCTATGAGCGTCTCGTCGACGAAAATACCGTATTGCTGCGCGATGGCTCTGTCATGAGCGCGATTCAGGTGCCCGGCCTGCTTTTCGAAACCGAGGACTCCGACGCACTCAATGCCCATGCGGCGACGCGTGAAGTTATGCTGCGCTCGACACTTGATGCGCGGTTTGTCCTTTATCACCACGTCATCCGTCGCCGGGTCGAGGTCGAGCTCGATGGCGAGTTCGACGATCCACTTTCGCGCCATATTGATGCACGATGGAAAGAGCGGTTGGCGGGCGGTTCGCTGTTCATCAACGACCAGTTTGTCACCCTGATCCGCCGCCCAGCGCGCGGAAAGACGGGGCTTCCTGAACGCGCGAGCAAGTTCTTCTCGCGCAGGGGCAAGGAAGAACTCGAAGCCGATCCCAGGGATATTCGCAGTCTCAAGGCAGCGGTCACCGGCCTCATCGCTTCGCTCTCGTCCTATGGCGCGGCCGTGCTGGGCGACTATGACGCTCCTGCTAGCAATCAGGGCGGCACCAACTCCGAAGTGCTTGAGCTGCTTTCGGCGCTTTACAACGGCGAGATGCGCCCGGTGCGTCGTCCGGCTGATGACACAGATATCGGCCAAATGCTGCCTTATCGGCGTGCGAGTTTCGGTCTCGACGCGATGGAACTGCGCGGGTCAGGCGATCCGGATTTCTCGGCGATTCTCGGACTTAAGGATTATCCTGAGGCTACCTCTCCGGGCTTGCTTGATGGCCTGCTGCGGCTGCCATATGAGATGATCGTCACCGAAAGCTATGCGCCTAATGAGCGGACAACCGCGCGTGAGCGGATTGATCTTGCGCTACGCCGATCGCGTTCGGTTGACGAAGAGGCTGCGGCGGAGCGCGCAGATATGATGGCCGCGCGTGACGCGTTGGGCAATGGCGGTGTCGGCTTTGGAGATCATCATCTGACGGTTCTGGTGCGCGAACGCTCGCTTGATCGTCTCGATGATGCGACCGCCGCCTGTTCGGCAGCCCTGGCAGACACTGGCGCGATTGCTGTACGCGAAGACACCAATCTTGAACCCGCTTTTTGGGCGCAATTTCCTGGTAACGAGGAATATATCGTTCGCCGCGCGCTGATTTCCTCGGCCAATATGGCTAGTTTCGGGAGCTTTCACGGCTTTGCGCTGGGTCAGGCGAGCGGTAATCATTGGGGCGATGCTGTCACTCTGCTGGAAACCACCAGCGCAACGCCATTCTTCTTCAATTTCCACCACGGCGATCTCGGCAATTTCTCGGTCATCGGCCCCTCGGGTTCGGGCAAGACCGTGGTGATGAACTTCCTTGCAGCGCAGGCGCAGAAGTTCTCACCGCGCACCATCCTCTTCGACAAGGATCGCGGCGCGGAACTGTTCATTCGTGGGATCGGTGGGCGCTATGATCGTATCTGTCCCGGTGAGCCGACTGGGTTCAATCCGCTGGCGCTGCCCAATACTCCATCCAACAAGGCCTTCTTGCGCGATTGGCTTTCGGTTCTGCTGAAGGCTGATGGACCCGAAGAATTCGCGCTGATCAGCGCGGCGGTCGATGCTGCGTATCAGAACGATGCGAGCCTGCGCCGATTGCGCCATTTCAGAGAGCTTCTCGCCGGGGCAAAGCGACCAGAGCCCGGCGATCTTGCGGATCGGTTGAGTGCATGGATTGGCACGCTATCGGGTGATGGCGGCGAACATGCGTGGTTGTTCGACAACGACCACGACCTGCTTGATCTCGACCAGCGCGTGCTGGGGTTTGACATGACCCAACTGCTCGAAAACCCGCGCCTGCGCACGCCAGTGATGATGTATCTGTTCCACCGGATCGACGAGCGGCTTGATGGTCAGCCGACCATGATCCTGATCGACGAGGGCTGGAAGGCGCTTGATGACGAGGTTTTCGCCGCGCGTATTCGCGATTGGCTGAAGACACTGCGGAAGCGTAATGCGCTTGTCGGATTTGCGACACAGTCCGCCCGCGACGCGCTCGAAAGCCGCATTTCCACCGCCTTGGTAGAGCAGACCGCGACCATGGTGTTCATGCCCAACAGCCGCGCGCGCCCTGAGGATTATTGCGACGGGTTCGGTCTGACCGATCATGAATTGGCGCTGATCCGCTCACTACCCGCGCATAGCCGTTGCTTCCTTGTGCGCCAGCCCGATGCGAGCGTCGTGGTACGGCTTGATCTGTCGGGCGCACCGGAAGTGCTCACGGTTCTTTCTGGCCGCGAAACCGCTGTCCGGAGGCTTGATCTCTTGCGCGAGGCGGTCGGTGACGAACCATCGCAATGGTATCCCGCGCTAACCAATCGTGCCTGGCCCGATGGCAGCAGCAGCATGGATGAAGATGGACTGCCCGTCTGGCAGGCGGCCGAATGACAACGACCTGCGATCTCGCCGCTCAAGATATGGGCACTGGTGTCGCCGCGGCGCTCGCTGCGGTGGACTGCATAGCCGGTGAAGTTACTGGCGAAGCTTTTGGACGTCTGTTTGCACCAGGCGGATCGTTGGCGATCGTGCTGACGATCCTGCTGACGCTTTATGTCGCATTTTTCGGGATCAGCCTGCTACTCGGTCGCTCCAATCTGTCGGTCCGAGCGCTTACGCCGCGCATGATCACGATCGGGCTGGTACTGACTTTCGCAACCAGTTGGGTCGCGTATCAAAGCTTCGTATGGAACCTTGCCATCGGCGCGCCGGATTGGCTTGCCGGGGTGTTGATCGACACGGATGGCTCGGCGACTGCAACCTTTGCGACCAAGCTCGATATCGTGTTTCTTGCGGTGCAGGATGCAAGCAATGGCGAAACAGACATCAATGCTTTCTCCCCGCCAGGTATGATGTGGCTTGGTGCGATGTTGCTGCTGCTCGGTACCGTTGGATTGCTCGTAACCGCACGCATCGCTTTAGCTGTGCTTGTCGCGTTGGGACCGATCTTCGTGGTCATGGGGCTTTTCAATGGCACGCGCGGACTTTTTACTGGCTGGCTCAAGGGCGTGGTGATGCTGGCGCTGACGCCGCTGTTTGCGGTGCTCGGCGGATCGATTATGCTCGAACTCGCAGTGCCTATCCTCGCAGCTTTGGTCGCCGTTCCTGGTGAGATCGACCAGCAGGCGGCGATGGCGTTCTTTCTCGTCGGCGCGGTGCATGTCGCGCTGATGTTCATGACGCTCAAGGTCGCCTCGACCATGGTGGTGGGCTGGCAGGTTTTCGGATTGGTCCCGTCTAAGGATGTCGATGGCGGTATGGACACATCGCGTTCGGTTCCCGCTTCGCAAGCCCCGGTGGTCGACCGCGCCGCGCAGGTTGCTCCGGCTGCGGTCGCGGCGGCTGGCCAGCGCAGGATCGACGTTGCCCCCGCGCAGGCCAATGTCGCGGCGAATGACGCAGCCGCAGCAAGCAGTCCGACCATGCGTGAGACCAAGGTCTTTGCGACGACTTCAGGCGGCGGTCAGGTGACCCCACTTAACCCCTCCACGTCGCGCACGCGCGGGATCGGCAGTCGCTTCCGCTCCGCTGGATCGCGGCTCGGGGTTCCCAAATCGGAGATGAAGAGATGATCCGCGCCGACCAGCTTCGGCTTCCCTTTACAGCATCTGCACTGGCCCTCGGCCTCGCGCTTTCGAGCCCCACTCTCGCGCAGGAAGCCTCTGCCGCGTCGACCGAGTCTAGCCAGATCGACCCGCGCATCCTGACGCTGACTTTTGACGAAGCCGCAATTGTGAAAATCAACGGCAAAGTGAAAGTCCAGACGACGATCAAGTTCGCACCAGACGAGCGGATCGAGAACGTTGCCATCGGTGACAGCAAATCCTGGCAGGTGCAGCCAAACAAGGCGCAGAGCATCCTGTTCGTCAAGCCGCTTGCACCCACCGCCGAGACGAATTTAACGGTCGTTACCAGCAAGCGAACCTATCTGTTCGATCTCGTTTCCAGTCCGCGCAATGCACCACTCTATGTGATGCAGTTCCGCTATCCTGAGCTTGAAAAGGCCGAGGCAGAGGCGCGGCTTGCTGCGGCCGACGAGGCTGCGCGTGAAGAGGCCAACGCTATCGAACTTGCTGCCGCGAACGATCCATACGCAGTGGCCGACCCGGCTGCGCTCAATTTCGAATGGGCTGGCGACGGCGAAAGTGAATTGCTGCCCACCCGCACCTATGATGATGGCGAGGCGGTGTTCCTTACCTGGCCTGCGGGCACGCCAATACCGGCGATTCTCGTCACCAATCACAACGGGGAAGAAGGCCCGGTTAACTTCACTGTGCGCGGCGATACGGTGGTGCTTGATACGGTTCCAGCGCAGATCATCCTGCGATCGGGTCGCGATTCCGCGACGCTGACCAACAACGGACCTGTCCCAGCCAATCCGCGCAGCGCAAGCTTTAACGGACGCAAGGAGCGCGGATCGTGAATACAATCCCCAAACACCTGACGATGATCCTTACGGAGGTTAGATAATGCGCCTGGCTATGCGTCTTCCGCCCAAGAAGGGCGACAGCGGTACAACCGACAACAGCGATCCGCGCGAGGGCGAATCCGCAGAGGTCATCGATCTGGCAAGTCGCAGCGCGTTCCCGGCTGTCGTCGACCGTAAAGCCAAGACGGAAGGTCTGGGCCTAGCTGCAGGCGTGGCGATCGTGTTCGGTCTTGGCGCGGTGACTTTGTGGAGTATGAACGCGGCTCGCCTTGCTCCGGCTGATGGCGTCGGCAACCCAGAGGTTGCCCCGCCGCAGGCTGCAGCGGCGGTTCCGGCGCCCGCGCCGCAGCCTGCCGCGCCTGCAGTTGCGCCCAGTCAGCCTGACCCCGCACCTGCGCCGATCCTCGCCAATGATCCGAACGCGAACGTGGCGGCTGCAATCAATCCGTATGCGAGCCCGACCATGGTCTTCGACGCAAGCTCGGCGGCGCAAACTGGCCGCCTCGCAGAGGCTGCTGGTTCAGTCGCTCCGGGTGCTGGCACTGCAGCTGGTGAGATCGGCTCCGCCGCGGCCTTTGCAAGTCGCATTGGCGGCGTAGGCGGCGCCCCGGCACAGGCCCAGCCAATGGCCAATCCGTCGACCACGGTTACTCAGGGCACGCTGATTCCGGCAGTGCTCGAAACCGCGATCAACACCGACGTGCCCGGCTATGTGCGCGCCGTTGTGAGCCAGGATGTACGCAGCTTCGACGGCACCAAGGTGCTCGTTCCGCGCAGTTCGCGGCTGATTGGACAATACCAGTCTGGCGTTCAGCAGGGCCAAAAACGCGCTTACGTGATCTGGACCCGCCTGATCCGTCCTGATGGGGCGTCGGTGAGTATTGCATCACCTGCGGTGGCCTTCAACGGGACGACGGGGCTTGAAGGCGATGTGAACACGCATTTCTTCAAGCGCTTCGGCTCGGCCATGCTGCTATCAGTCGTCGGCGGCCTTGGCGCTATCGCTTCGAGCGGAGCATCGGTGGTGATTGGCGGAGCCGGTCAGTCAGCCGCAGCCTCGGCAGTTGAACAGAACGGCAATATCAGCCCGACCATTCGCGTGAAAATGGGCGAGCCGATCCGCGTGTTTACTGCCCGCGACCTCGATTTCAGCACTGTCAGCCAATAAGCGCGGTGACTGCCGACATTCACAATCTCGCCTCTAATGGGGCAGGGGACGAGGCCGCACCCGACGAGGGGACGGTTATCGGCATGGGTGAACGCAGCGTCTATCTCGATGCTTATCTCGCGCCATTTAAGCGCTGGCTTGATCGTGATACGGTAACTGAGATCATGGTCAATCAGCCGGGTGAGGTATGGGTCGAAGACGCCTCCGATCCAGGCATCAAAAGGATCGACACACCGGAAATCGATGACCGGCTGGTCCAACGCCTCGCCGAACAGGTCGCGCGGGTCAGTCATCAGGGGATCAACCGGGAACACCCGCTGCTCGGCGCGACGTTGCCCGATGGCGCGCGTATCCAGTTCTGCGGACCGCCTGCTAGCCGAAAACACTGGGTGATGGCGATCCGCCGTCACCGTCGGCTCGATCTGCCGTTAGACGCATACGACACCGGGCCATTGGCGGGCGAGAAGCATGTCGAAATGCCCGATCCGCAATTGCAGCCGATTGCCTATCTGCGCGAAGCGATCCGCAATCGCCGCACGATCCTGATTTCCGGCGGGACAAGCACCGGCAAGACTACGTTCCTGAACGCAATGCTTGGCGAGATACCACAGCAGGAGCGTGTAGTTCTGGTCGAGGATACGCCGGAACTGAGATTTCCGGGCGAAAACTCCGTAGGGTTGATCGCGGTCAAAGGTGAGCTGGGAGAGGCCAAGGTGACACCAAATGAGCTGCTTCAGGCGGCGCTTCGCCTGCGCCCAGATCGCATCGTGCTCGGCGAATTGCGGGGCGCAGAAAGCGTCTCGTTCCTGCGCGCGATCAACACTGGGCATCCGGGAAGCTTTTCGACGATCCACGCCAACTCGCTGCGCGGTGCGCTCGAGCAATTGTCGCTGATGGTAATGCAAACTGGAATCGGCCTCACGCGCCCTGATACGATCGCCTACGCCGCCAGTGTCATCGACGTTATCGTACAGCTGGGACGCGATGCCAATGGCAAGAGGGGCATCACCCAGATCGCGGATAGCAAATCACTTGTCTGATCTGGCTTGCAGCAGTGCCGGTCATCGCTAGCTGACAATAGTGTGACACAAGGCGCTTGGTGATTTACAGCGCATTGGTGTGAGAACAATGCGTGCGTTCATTGCGCATAAGACGTTTCGTGCGGCCAGGAAGACGATGAGCAGCAGCCCGATCATCACCGCTGACAATCCGGGCGAAGAGACCCGGCCCGCTCCGCCTTCCGCTGCGGCGGAAGCCAACGCCTATTTCAATCGTGAATTGTCGTGGTTATCCTTCAACGAGCGCGTGCTGGCGGAGGCCTGCAATGAGCAATATCCGCTGCTGGAACGTCTGCGCTTTCTGTCGATTTCGGGCAGCAATCTCGATGAGTTCATGATGATCCGCGTCGCAGGCCTCGTCGGTCAGGCGCAGCGCGGGATTGATAAGAGGTCGATCGACGGACGCACTCCCATGCAGCAGCTCACCGCGATTCGTGAGACGCTCGCTATATTGTCCGAACGTCAGCAGGATATCTGGCGCGACCTGCATGACCGGATCGCCGAAACCGACATCCACATTGCTGACGAAAAGCGCATCAACCGTGCCGCGCATGAATGGCTCGAGGCGTTCTTCCTTGAAGAAATCCTGCCCGTGATCACCCCGCAAGCGCTCGACCCCGCGCACCCGTTCCCGTTCGTTCAGAACGAAGGGATGGGCTTGCTGTTCACGCTATCGCGCGATGCCGACCAGGAACAGATCGTTGAGATGATCCTGATCCCGAGCGCACTGCCCCGCTTCGTGCGCGTCCCGAACAAAGTCAGTGACGGCGGCAAGGCGATCTACATTTCGATCGCGAGCCTGGTGCAGCGTTACGCGAAGAAGCTGTTTCCGGGTTTCACCATTGTCGGTGACGGCCTGTTCCGGGTGCTGCGTGACAGCGATATCGAAATTGAGGAAGAGGCCGAGGATCTCGTGCGCACCTTCCGCAGTGCGATCCAGCGGCGGCGGCGAGGTCAAGTGATCCAGCTTGAGTTGGAGGACGATTTCGATCCGCAAGCCGAAGCAATCCTGCTTGAGCAATTGGGCGTAAACGAAGCGGCCGTCATCAAGACCGATGGAATGATCGGGATCGACGGGCTCGCCGAAATCTGTTCCGAAGATCGGCCCGACCTTAAATTCGACTCCTATTCACCACGCTATCCAGAGCGTATTCGCGAGCATGATGGCGATGCCTTCTCCGCGATCCGCGAAAAAGACATCATCATCCATCACCCTTACGAGAGCTTCGAAGTGGTGGTCGACTTCATTCGGCAGGCCGCAGAAGACCCTGATGTCGTTGCGATTAAGCAAACGCTTTATCGCGCTGGGGCTCAATCGAATGTCATCAACGCGCTGATCGACGCGGCCGAGCGCGGGAAGTCGGTTACTGCCGTAGTAGAGCTGAAAGCGCGTTTTGACGAGGAGCAGAACCTTACCTGGGCGACCAAGCTGGAGCGTGCCGGAGTGCAGGTGATTTACGGCTTCACCGACTGGAAGACCCATGCGAAGACTGCGATGGTAGTGCGGCGCGAGGATGACGGATTTCGCACCTACTGCCATTTCGGGACTGGCAACTACCACCCGATCACAGCGAAAATCTACACTGACCTTTCGTTCTTCACGGCCGATCCAAAGCTGTGCCGCGATGCAGCCAAGATGTTCAACTTCGTAACGGGTTATGTAGAGCCGCACGAACTGGAACTGATTTCGATTGCGCCGTTGGATCTGCGCGAAGAACTTTACAACCGGATCGACACCGAGATTGCCAATGCCGGCAAGGGCAAGCCTGCGGCGATCTGGATGAAGGCCAACCAGATCACCGATCGGGGCATTATCGACCGGCTCTATGCTGCCAGCGATGCCGGGGTTTCGGTTGAGTTGGTTTGCCGCGGCATCTGCTGTTTGCGCCCAGGCGTTCCGGGCCTCAGCGATAATATCCGTGTAAAGTCGATCATCGGAAGGTTCCTTGAACACAGCCGCATTTACGCTTTCGCCAACGGCCACCCGATGCCCAGTCCTGAAGCGGCGGTATTCATCTCTTCGGCCGATCTGATGGGACGCAACCTTGATCGCCGGGTCGAATCTCTGATCCCGATCCTGAACCGCACCGTGCATGACCAAGTGCTGCAGCAGGTTTTGCTCGCCAACATGCTCGACACCGAGCAGAGTTGGTGGTTGCACGGCGATGGCAGCTATTCGCGCGTCGAGACTGCGGACAAGCCGTTCAACTGCCACCGCTATTTCATGACCAATCCCTCGCTTTCCGGGCGCGGTGGAGCGCTGGAGGCCGGGGCGGTGCCCAAACTTTCGCTACGCAAGGGTCGCGCGGGATGAATCTGCGCAAGCGGCGCGGGGACCGCGATGGTGCCTTTTCTGGCAACACGCCGCAGCGTGCGATTATCGATATCGGTTCGAACACCGTCCGGCTGGTTATCTATGGCGGGTCGATGCGCGCGCCGACCGTGCTGTTGAATGAAAAGGTCACTGCAAAGTTGGGCCGCGACATCACCTCAAGCGGAAAGCTGGCCGAGGAAGCGGTTGCACTGGCGATGCGCGGGCTCAATCGGTTTGTACTGCTGCTCGATGATCTCGGGATCAAGGATGTCGAGACTGTCGCCACCGCGGCTGTTCGCGATGCAAGCAATGGCGGCGAATTCGTTGAGAGCTTGCGGGAGCTTGGCCTCGACCCGCGCGTGATCTCCGGTGAGGAAGAGGCGCTGCTCAGCGCACATGGTGTGCTCGGGGCATTTCCCGGTGCCAAAGGGACCGTTGCCGACCTCGGTGGGGGTAGCCTTGAACTGGTTCAGGTTGGAGAAGGAGAGGCTTTCGAGGCAACCACTCTGCCGCTCGGAACCTTGCGCCTGCCCGATTACCGCGCTGACAGCCGCTCCGGCACGCGCAAGTCGCTCGAAAAGGTGCTCAAGAAAGCCCGTCCTGACATCAAGAAAGGACAGCCGCTTTATCTCGTCGGCGGGACGTGGCGGACGATGGCGGTCTACGCGATGCAGCTCGAAGGCCATCCGCTGTCGGATCCGCATGGTTTCGAATTGAATCCAGAAAAAGCGCACGCGCTGGTGAAAGCCCTGTCGGATGAGGCGCCCGAAAGCCTCAAGGCGCGTGAGCGGATATCCTCGATGCGTGCCGAGAAATTGCCCGACGCCTCGGTTCTGCTCGAAGCGATGCTGTCGCGGTTTGAGCCGAGTGCAATCGTGATCTCAGCTTGGGGTCTGCGGGAAGGGTTGCTCTATGATCGTCTGCCGCCTCATGGAAAAGCGCAAGATCCGCTGCTTGCCGGCATTTCGGTGTTCGCAACCCAGCGCGGCGCCCCGCCGACGCTCGCTGCGCGCATGGCGGCGTGGACGGTCGATGCGGCACCTGCACGAAAGCACGGCAGCGAACGTCTGCGGCTCGCGGCTACCATGCTTGCGCTCGCATCCATGCAGATTGAGCCGAATATTCGCCTCCCACAAGCTGTGGACTGGGCACTGCACAAGCGCTGGATCGCAGTCGATGGGAAAGAGCGCGCGATGCTGGCCGCGGCAATCGCCGCCAATGGCAATCAACTCGACATGCCCGTCGAGGTCGCAGAGCTCGCGAATGCAGAGGCGCTTGAAGAAGCCGTATGCTGGGGCCTTGCGGTGAGGCTGGCGCGGCGGCTGGGTGGACGCTCGCGCAAGTCGCTTCAAATCAGCCGATTGCTGGTTGAAAAGGACCAAGTCGTCCTGCGACTGGCCGACAGCCACAGGCACTTGTTCGGCATTCCTACCGAAAAGGACCTGAAGCTGCTATCGACCCGATTGGGTCTGCAATACAAGGTCGATATCGTCGCCGACGAAGACTTGCGCGCGCCTCCTCTGGATGCCGACGAAGAAGCGATGAGCGAAAGAACTGATTGGGGCGGATGACTATGCGCTGCTTTCCTTGCTGGAGAATGGCGAGAAATTCGTTTCCGTGTCGAACAAGTCGACCCCCTCGGCCTGCTTCAGCCAGCCGACGGCCATGTAGGTAACTGGCGTCAGCAGCGCCTCCCACGTCACCTTGATCACCCATTGCGAGATTACGACCTGGAACAGGGTTTCCGGCGGCCAGCCAGCAAGACCCCAGAACGCGAGTGGATAGAAGATCATGCTGTCGAGACCTTGACCCACCACGGTCGACCCGATGGTTCGGGTCCATAGTGCCTTGCCCTTGGTCCAGATTTTCATCTTTGCCATCACGATCGAGTTGGCAAACTCGCCCACCCAGAACGCCACCATCGACGCTATGACAATTCGCCAGCTGTTCCCAAAGACATTCTCGTAGTCTTCCTGAAATGGCCAATCATTGGCGGGCGGCAGGCTGACCACAACCCAAGCCATGAACGCCATGAAGGCGAGCGCAGCGAACCCGGTCCAGATCACCCGGCGTGCGCGGGCATAGCCATAGACCTCGGTCAGAACGTCGCCGATGATGTAGCTGATCGGGAAGAACAGGACCCCGGCACCGAAGATCCACTCCTCGCCGCCCGGCAGGGTGATGTAGCTTGGCTTCGAAGCGCCGATCAGGTTGGAAAGCAGGAGGATCGTGACGAACGCGGCCATCACGAATTCGTAGTAGCGGAAAGAGACCGGCGCGTGGCTGGTCGCTACGATCCCGTCATACGGGTCGGCGTCGAATGCGGCGCCGGGATCTGGGTTTGTATCGGTTTTATCCATCGGTGCGGACGTAGCGTGATTTGAAAGGCTGGAAAAGCGCGCTATTGGGCGAGACGGCGCGCGCCCGTAGCTCATCTGGATAGAGCGCGAGACTTCTAATCTTGAGGCAGCAGGTTCGAGTCCTGCCGGGCGCGCCAAAAATCGAACAACTCGCCGCTTGATCAGCACGGTTCGGGGACTCCAGCGGCTCGTTCGCCGGTCCGCCAACTCCCGTTCATCTCGGACACTCCAGCTTACCATTACAGGCAACTTCAAGGAGACCACCGATGACGCGCGTCCTGTTTGCAACCCTTGCTGCGGCAGTCACTCTCACAGCCGCTCCGCTGACCGCAGGCGATGAAATCTTCGTCGATCGCTATCGCGCGCCGATTGCGCCGAACAACGACACCAACTCTTGGTGGCTCGACTTCAAGACCGATATTAGCGAGGCCAAGCGCGAGCTTCGCAGCGATCTGCGCCGCGCGACTGATGAAGAAGACCGCCGTGACGCTTACGCCGAATATCGACGTGAGATCGCCGATGCGCGGTATGACTACCGCAAGGAAATGAACGAGCGCGGCTATCGCGTTGTCAATTTCAAGCAGAATCGACGCTACTTCGCCGAGCGCTGACGCGTCGGTATCTGAGCGCGGCTAACCCCGTGCGACGGTCTCCAGCAATTCAGCTGTGACCGGGTAGCCCGTATCCTCGCCAATCGTGAGCATTGGCTTGCCGCTGCTCGTGTCAATCTTCGGGACGATGGTCTTGACCGGGATCGCCTCGGCCTGAGCGCGGGCTTCTTCATAGCTTGCAAACAGCGAGAGCCGTTCAAGGTTGCGGCGGGTAGGGAAGATCAGCTTGATCTCCCCCATTTCCGCCATGTCGAGTGCGCCCTGTGCGCTGGTCCAGAACAGCCGCGTATTCTCCGAGTTGTCGATTGAAACATCAACCCGCCCCGTGCCGAGATCAGCGAGGTAAAAGCGTGTGTCATAGACGCGGCTGAGCTTTTCGTTTTTGGGAAACCAGCGCGCGAACGGTGTGATCTGGTCCAGATCGAGCGTCCAATCGAACGCATTGAGCACTGGTGCCAAAGCGCCTTCATCCTCCAGCATAATGCGTGCTGCTGCTGCGTCTTCGGCCGTGATATCGCCGGTAAAACCAAGCGCGAGACCCGTTTCCTCCAGCGTCTCCCGCACTGCCGCTATCTGGTGTGCGGCTTCGTCGATGGTGATTGTTCCGTCCATATCGGCAGAGATCTTCGCGCCGAGATCGAAATCAGCGGGATCAACGCGACCGCCCGGAAACACGGCCATCCCGCCCGCAAAGGTCATGGTGCGCGATCGTACGGTCATCAAGACTTGCGGTGCGCCGTCATCGGGACACCGTCGGAAGATGATAATGGTTGCGGCTGGAATGCCCTCAGGGCCTGAATCGGTGCTCATCGGCTACAAGTGATGGCCCGCTCGCTGCGCCTTGCCAAGGGCTGAGCAATTTCAGGCCTTGTATCCTGTCGGTATCTTTTACATCTCTGAACAAGGTTAATTAGTGTAAACCAAGCAAGCTATTGAATTTGCTTCAGTCAGTGTTTTTGGCACGAGGGGTGCATGTAGTGAGGTACCCCGAGTGGTCTTCAAATTGAGGCGAGCCCTTCCTGGTCTCTGGGTCTCGCCTCCCCGAACAAAAGAGCCGCCCCACCTGGTACAGTGGGGCGGCTTCTTTTTTGTGCACTTGAATCCGCGAGCGTAACCTCCGCGCTTTTACGCCCTCAAGGTCGCCTCGCTGCGGGCGGCCCTCGGTCGGCGTTGCGGCTGTTTCGCAGCCGTTTGGTTCTGGCTAGCTGTGGGAGAAAGGGGAACTTCTTCGGTCAAAGTGCAATTGCTCGTGGGCCGGTCAGGCTGAACATTGCAGGTTGAATGAGCCTGCGCCAGACAACTAAGCTTCCGCTTTTTTCACGCCTTGTTCGTCAAGCGTCTGCTGCAACTCGCCTGCTTCGAACATTTCCATCATGATATCGCTACCGCCGAGGAAATCGCCCTTCACGTATAGTTGTGGGATGGTCGGCCAGTCGGAATAGGATTTGATGCCCTGGCGGATCTCCATGTCCTGCAGGACGTCGACGCTTTCATAGGCGACGCCGCAATGATCGAGGATCGCGACCGCTCGGCTCGAAAATCCGCATTGCGGGAACAGTGGCGTTCCTTTCATGAACAGGACGACGTCGTTTTCGCTGACGATCGACTGGATGCGGGTATTGGTATCTTCAGCCATAATTCAAAGAGGCCTTTGGAGTTGTGGTATCTGTTGCAGCTTACGTGGGAACCACCGTGGTGACTTGCAAGGCGTGCAGTTCACCGCCCATCTTCTCGCCAAAGGCGGCGTATACCATCTTGTGCTGCTGCACGCGGTTTTTGCCCGCGAATTGCGATGCAGTAACCTTGGCTGCCCAGTGATCATCATCACCGGCCAGGTCGGTCAGTTCGACGACCGCTCCCGGCAGTGCGGCGATGATTGCCGCCTCGATATCAGCTCCCGTCATCGGCATGGTATCAGCTATCGCTCATGAACTGGCGTTTCGCTTCGACGGTCATCTCGTCGAGCTTTGTGCGAATGTCTGCTTCGCTTATGGCACTGCCTGCCGCAGTAAGGTCGCCCAGCAACTTGCGGATCACGTCCTCGTCGCCAGCTTCCTCGAAATCGGCTTGGACAACGGCTTTTTTATATGCGTCGGTTTCTTCGGCGGTCAGGTTCATCTCACCCGCTGCCCATTCGCCGAGCAAACGGTTGCGGCGTGCGGCCACCTTGAACGCGGTTTCTTCGTCCATCGCAAACTTGGCTTCTTCTGCGCGTTCGCGGTCCTTGAAATCGGTCATGTGTGTCCCTCCGGAAAAGCTTTAAACTGAAATAGGGTGGGGCGGTGTCGGCGGCAAGGATCAACCGCCTGCAAGTGCGCCCCGAAAATCGATTTAATCTATAGTGACGACAAGCTTGCCCACTGCCTCGCGATTTTCGAGTTTGGCTATCGCATCGCCCGCGCGTTCGAGCGGGAAGGTTTCGGATACCAGAGGATCGATCTTGCCTGCTTGCATCAACTCAAACAGTTCCTTGACCTGAGCGACAAACTTCGCCGGCTCGCGGGCGGTAAAGGCACCCCAGAATACGCCGCAAATGTCACAACTCTTAAGCAGCGTCAGATTGAGCGGCATCTTTGCGATCCCGGCCGGGAAACCGACCACAAGAAAGCGGCCTTCCCAGGCGATCGAGCGCAAAGCTGGTTCGGAATATTGCCCGCCAACAATGTCATAGACGATATCTGCGCCTTCGGGACCGCATGCAGCCTTGAACGCCTGTGCGAGTTCTTTCGATGCCGCCTTGTCCATCTCTTCACGTGGGTAGATCACGATCTCGTCAGCCCCGGCTTTGCGTGCGACTTCAGCCTTGGCTGAGTTCGACACGGCGGCGACAACGCGGGCGCCGAATGCCTTGGCCAACTCGACGGCAGAGAGGCCAACACCGCCTGCCGCCCCCAGGATCAGCACCGTGTCACCTTGCTTGATATGACCGCGATCCTTCAGGCCGTGGATCGTCGTTCCGTAGGTCATTAGTAGGGATGCCGCCTTCTCGAACGGAACGCCATCGGGGATCGGGAACATCCTTGCGGCGGGAACAACAACCTTTTCGGCAAGCCCGCCATTGCCGATTCCTGCCATGACCCGGTCGCCGACCGAATAGCCGTCCACGCCTTCACCTACAGCCTCGACCACTCCCGCGAGTTCGCCGCCGGGCGAATAGGGGCGATCGGGTTTGAACTGATAGAGATCACGGATCATCAGTGTATCCGGATAGTTGATCGCGCAGGCCTTCACCGCGACCAGCACTTCGCCTTGACCCGGAGTTGGAACATGCACTTCGTCGAGCGTAAGCGATTCGGGGCCGCCGACTTCATGGGTGCGGATGGCTTTCATGTCAGGGTCTCTTTCTTAGATGTTTGTGCCGACGGTCAGCCAGCTTTGTGTAGCAGAGCGCTCGCTTTCGAATTGCGTGATGGAGGCTTGCCGCTCGAGAGTCAGGGCAACCTCGTCAAGGCCGTTCAGCAAGCAGTGCTTGCGAAACGGATCGATCTCGAAGGCAAAGCGGTCCTGGAATTCGGTGGTGACAGTTTGTGTTTCGAGATCGACATCGATCAGATGGCCATCGCGCGCAACATCCATAAGCCGGTTGATCGCTTCCTGTGGAAGCACGACAGGCAGGATGCCGTTCTTCACTGCGTTGCCAGAGAAGATATCCGAATAGCTTGGCGCAATCACCGCGCGAATGCCAAGATCGAGGATCGCCCAAGCGGCGTGTTCGCGGCTGGAGCCGCAGCCGAAGTTATCGCCTGCAATCAGGATAGATGCGCCTTGATATGCCGGATCATCGAAAACGTTGCCATCGCTTTCGCGGATCGTTTCAAAGGCACCTTCGCCAAGTCCCTCTCGCGTAATGGTCTTGAGCCATTTCGCTGGAATGATGATGTCGGTGTCGACATTCTTGGCGCCGAAGGGGATCGCACGGCCAGCAATGCGCGAAAGCTTGTCCATCGCGCGTGCTCTCAGTCAGTCTCGGGTTTTTCGCCTGAAGGAACCTTGTCCTCCGGCTTTTCATCTGTCGCATCCGCGCCGGATTTTTTGCTGAACCGCTTGCCCGCATAGAGTAGGGCAGCGGCAATCGCTGCGGAGCCGATTGTAGCAGCTGCGCCGATCGCGGCCTTGCTGGCGTTCGATTTCCTGGAGGGGGTGTCTTCGGGGGATTTGTCGGTCATGGATATCTCATGCGCCGCGCTTGCAGGCTTTGCAAGATGTCTAGGGCTAGAGAAATACGTCATGGCCCAATTCTCCCGGAGGACGGCGATGGGCAGGCTCGGTTTCACCGTTCCAATTCCGTCCATCGAGTGTGCGGGCTTCGATACCGTCCAAGTCCGAAGGCTCGAATATGCGCATATTCACGCCGACGCGATCGACATCATAGTGTTCTGTAAGAACCCAATGTGTGGTTGTCCCACAGCTCGGACAAAACTGCATTTCGCAGGCAGGCTTGTCTCTGTCGCGTCTGCGATAGGACTGAGTTTCCCCATTCACTTGCACGTCGCCAGTGGTGAAATAGCCCCACGCGCCGCCTGTCTTGGCGCAGAGCGAGCAGTCGCATAAATTGATATAGTCGGGCTTGTTCGTGATGGTTACGCTGATCGCTCCGCAATGGCATTCTCCGGTCATCGCTCAAGCTCCCTGACATCAGCCAGTCGTCCAGTTACAGCCGCCGCTGCTGCCATGGCCGGTGAAACGAGATGTGTACGCGCTCCCGGACCTTGGCGGCCCACAAAGTTGCGGTTTGAGGTCGACGCACAACGTTCGCCGGGTGGTACTTTATCCGGATTCATGCCGAGGCAGGCCGAGCAGCCCGGCTCACGCCATTCGAACCCGGCTTCCGTGAAGATCCGATCGAGCCCCTCTTTTTCGGCCTGTTGCTTGACCAGGCCTGATCCGGGCACGACGATAGCCCAGCGCACATTGGCGGCCTTTGTGCGTCCGTTGAGCACTGTCGCGGCGGCACGCAGGTCTTCGATCCGACTGTTGGTGCAGCTGCCGATAAAGACGTTCTCGACCGGGATTTCGGTCATTGGCGTTCCGGGAGTGAGGCCCATATAGTCCAGGCTCTTTTGCGCAGCCTCGCGTTTGGCTTGGTCGGCAAAGCCTTCGGGCGAGGGCACTGAGCCTCCGATCGGCACCACGTCTTCGGGACTGGTGCCCCAGGTAACGGTAGGAGCTATCTCTGTCGCATCGATAACAACCGACGTGTCGAATTCCGCACCGGGATCGGTTTGGAGCGTTCGCCAATAGTCGACGGCTGCATTCCAGTCTGCACCCTTGGGTGCCATAGGGCGATTCTTAAGGTAGCGGAACACAGTATCGTCGGGAGCGACGAGACCGGCTCGCGCGCCCGCTTCGATGCTCATATTGCACACGGTAAGCCGCTCCTCGACGCTCATCTCCTCGAACACTTTTCCGCGATACTCAATCACATGGCCGGTTCCGCCGGCCGCACCTATCACACCGATAACGTGCAGGATCAGGTCTTTCGCCGTGACACCGGGACCGAGCGATCCGTCGATGCGGATCTCCATGGACTTCGATTGTTGCAGCAACAGTGTCTGGGTCGCGAGCACATGCTCGACCTCGCTAGTCCCGATCCCGAAGGCCAGAGCGCCGAGGCCGCCATGGCTTGCGGTGTGAGAATCGCCACAGACGATTGTAGTGCCAGGCAGTGAGAAGCCTTGTTCAGGGCCGACTACATGCACAATCCCCTGCTCGGTATCGGCGTCGCCGATATATCGAATGCCGAAATCCGGTGCATTCTTCTCCAGCATCTCAAGCTGCGCTGCGCTATGCGGGTCTGCTATTGGAACCTTGGTTCCGGATGCATCGCGGCGAGCCGTCGTGGGCAGGTTGTGATCGGGCACCGCTAGCGTCAATTCGGGGCGGCGGACTGGACGCCCGGTTATGCGCAAGGCTTCGAACGCCTGCGGGCTGGTCACTTCATGAACGAGGTGCCGGTCGATATAGACGAGCGCCGTTCCATCTTCGCGCGTCTCGACGACGTGCGCGTCCCAGATTTTTTCGTATAGTGTGCGGGGCCTGCTCGCCATTGTGATGAATCATCCCTTCGCTCTGCCGATTAGCGGCCCTTGAGCAACACTGGCAAGATACTGATGGTTCCAGACGCATTTGTCATGGAACTGAAAGCCCTTTTTGACTATCTAACAGCTATGTCCGCTGCGCCCTTCGCATTTCCGATAAAAGTCGAACCCCGAGACATTGATTTCATGGGGCATGTGAACAATGCGCGCTACCTGAATTGGGTGCAGGATGCGGTGCTGGCGCATTGGAACAAGCTCGCTCCGGCAGAAGATGTGGCTGAAAAAGCGTGGGTCGCGCTCAAGCATGAGATAACCTATCGTAAGCCTGCTTTTCTCGAAGACGATGTCATCGCAAGCACCGTGCTCGAACGTTATAACGGTGCGCGGGCGTTTTATCACACCGTGATCAGGCGCGGCGAAGATGTGCTGGCTGAGGTCAAATCGAGCTGGTGCTGCATCGATGCAAAGACCCTTCGCCCGGCGCGCATCGGTGAGCATATGCGCGAGCTGTTCTTTCCTGATGGCAGTTGATCAGCGCAAGCTGCGTTGAAAACGTCGCAATTGCAGCTTTGCCACCAGTCTCTATACGCATTGAATGAGCCGTTTGTGCCAATCTGAGTTGATGTGACCGACAAATACTCTCTTCCCAGCCAAAACTGGCAAGCTGCGATTGGTCTTGCGTTGGCCGCCCTGATTGCTGGCGGGTGGCTCAGCATTCATGTCTACGCCATGTTTGTCTTTGAGCTTACATGGAGCACCTGGCCGCTTGCGGTTGCGATGGCGGTGGTACAGTGCTGGCTGTCAGTAGGCGTTTTCATCGTTTGCCATGATGCGATGCACGGGACGCTTGCTCCAGGGCGCGAACGACTGACCTCGATGATCGCCACGGCGCTCTTGTTCCTCTATGCGGGCTTTTCCTGGAAGTCGCTGCGCGATGCGCATTTCACACATCACAGGCTGGCAGGCCACCCTGGCGATCCCGATTTTGACGAGGACAATCCGCGCAGCTTCCCGCTCTGGTATGCGACGTTCTTCAAACGATACTTCGGTTGGCAATCGCTATTGTACGTTCACGCAGTCGTTGCGATCTACTGGCTGGTGATCGGCATTCCGATGGCCCAGATTGTGATGCTCTACGGTGCGCCCGCATTACTGTCTTCGCTTCAGCTGTTCTACTTCGGCACTTTCCGTCCGCACCATCACGTTGATGGTGAGGGCTTTCCCGACAGACACAATGCTCGCAGCAACGATTTTGGCACTCTCGCGAGCCTCGCCACGTGCTTTCATTTCGGCTATCATCTGGAACATCACAGGCGCCCCGACGTTCCATGGTGGGCGTTGCCAGCAGCTAAAAAGGCGGGTGTTGGTCAAACGGTCCGGGGCAGGATTACTCCGGCGGAAGAGGTCGCAGTATGAGCTGGCTCGAAGTCATCCTTACCGTGCTAGCCGCGCTGATCGGCATGGAGTTGTTTGCCTGGTACGCGCACAAATACATCATGCACGGCTGGGGTTGGGAATGGCACCGAGATCATCACGAACCGCATGACAATGCACTTGAAAAGAACGATTTGTTCGCGGTTGTTTTCGGCAGCATTAACGCGGTCATGTACATATTCGGCTCACTCTATTGGGATGCGTTGTGGTGGTTCGCCGTAGGTATCACCCTTTATGGCGTGATCTACACGTTGGTCCATGACGGGCTGGTGCATCAGCGCTATTTCAAATGGGTGCCGAAGAAAGGCTATGCCAAGCGGCTCGTCCAGGCGCACAAGCTGCACCACGCGACCATTGGCAAAGAGGGTGGGGTGAGCTTTGGGTTTGTCTTCGCGCGCGATCCGGCAAAGCTTAAGGCTGAGTTGAAGGCCCAGAAAGAGGCAGGCATCGCGGTTGTTCGGGATAGTGCCCAGGCTTAAATCGCGATACGGCAGCGCGGAAGAACTCGCCCCGGTATCGAACCCGATGGTTCTTCACCCACCTGCTCAAACCGCATTTTCTTGTAAAATGGCAATGCGTCGGGATCGGCAGTAACCGACAGATAGCTCGCCTCATTTTCCTTTGCCTGTTGGTTCGCCCAGTCGATTAGGATTCTGCCGATGCCATGGCCAATCAAGTCGGGCTCGATAAAGAGCTTGTCGAGCTCCGCTTCGCCTCCTTCGAATGACACCTGCGCAACCCCTGCAATTGCCCTTTTGTGAACGGCAAGTATCACGTCGCTCTCAATCAGATCCCTCTCGGTTAGGGTGAGTTCGTCGCGACAGGCGTTCATGAACGCGGCATCGTATCCCCAATACGCCTTTGATCGCATGCATAGCGCGCTTGCGGCTGGCAGTTCCGCAGTGCGCGGTGGCCTCAGTATTGTGTCGCGCATCGTCTCACTCGCTCCGCGTCGCGATCCAGCCGCCGACGATCGCCAGCACCGCTACCGAGATCCATACCCATGGGAAGCCTAGCGTTACCCATGTGAAGCCAACCCCGGCGACGATACTGGCGATGGCCAGCACTTTGCTGCGACGGGAGATTGCGCGGCGTTCCTGCCAATCGCGAACTTGCGGTCCCCAGGTGGGGTGCTCCAGGATCATGCGCTCCCAGGCAGGATTGCTGCGCGCGAAGCAGAATACGGCGACGAGCAGGAACGGGACGGTCGGAACTATGGGCAGCACCGCACCAATCGCGCCCAGCCCGGTAAACACCAATCCAGCGGCAAGATAGAGCCGCCGCATGGCTTAGGCCGCAGCAAGTCTAGCGGCGTGTTCCTTCACCAAAGCGATCATGTTGGGTACGCCCTGCGTGCGGTTGGAGGAAAGCTGGTTCTTGAGGTCAAACGGCTCAAGTATAGCGGTCACGTCCATGGCTGCGACCACATCGGCTGGTTTGTCCTGCACGGCAGAGATCACCAGCGCGACGATCCCTTTGGTGATTGCGGCGTTGCTATCGGCGAGGAAGTGCAACCGCTCGCCAGCTTCCGTAGGGTAGACCCATACCGCTGCAGAGCATCCGCGCACGAGTGTCGCATCGGTTTTCAGGGCGTCAGGCATCAGCTCAAGCTCGCGGCCCAATTCGATCAGCAATGAATAGCGTTCATCGCCTTCGAGAAATTCGTATTCTTCAAGGATATCGTCAAGACTGCGCATGCCGCGTTATGTAGGGGAGCTAGCCGCGGTGTCTACCGGTTTAGCGAGTTAAAGTTCTACGCCGCTGGCGATCGCTTCTAGCTTTTTGATCCGCTCTTTGAGGTCGGCCAGTTCGATCCGCGCAGCGCCGACACCGGCACCGCCTTCGATTTCTTCGGAACTGCTGGCCGAACGCGCGCGGCGATCCAGCTCTTGCTGCTTCAACTCCAGCCAGCCCTGCCATGCGCGCAGCAGAGCAAAGACAACCACGCTAATGCCAAGCAGGCAGGTGGCTGCAATCACGAGAGTGGGGTCTATCAAGGTTGCGTCGATCATTCGCTCAGATCCTCTTTGGTCTTTGACGAACGCTGCGCGATATCGCTGCGCAGGCTTTCGATTTCACGGGCGATCTGTTGCGCCTTGCGGGCTTCAGTGCTGTTTTCGTCTGTTGCTATCCGTTCAAGCACCTGCACACGCTCCCGCAGGTCGACCAGCTCGGCTGTGTCGATCTCGTCTTGAACATTGCTCTCGTCGACCGTGGCGCTTGTCAGGCCTTCGAGATGAGTTACGCGCTGCGCCAAATCACCGTTCTCCCGCCGTAGCCGCTGGCTGCGACCGCGTTCGTAAACCCAAAGCCCGAAGAAGGTGATCAAGGCGAATGTCATCCAGCTCATCGGCCATCCTCCCCAGCCTTCGCTTCGACCCTCAGCTGCTCAATCTCATCTGTGAGCAATTGGCCGCGGTCGGTTGCAATCCGTTCGAGAACCGCAAGCCGATCCTCTATCATGTCGGTGCGTGCAGCGATGTCCTGAGTGCGACGATCCAGTGAGCCGTCGACGCCGCCTGCTGCCGCGTTTTCATGGTCGAACACCTTGGCGACGATGCCGTTTATGCTCACCCCTACAACGATAAGCATCACGATTACGGCGCCAAGGATGATTACAAGATCGCTATCCATCACATAGCTCCTTTCGCGGCAGAACTGTCGCGCAGCCGTTCCATCATGTCGACGAGCCCGCCGCTCGCGGCCGCAGGGCCTGCAACGGCCAGTGCTTCAATAGCCGGCGGAGTATCTGCACCCGACATCACGCGTTTCCTTCATCCGTGCGATGCTCAAGCGAGCGATCGCGCAGTGCATCAATCTCCGAACCCAGGTGATAGCCACCATCGGTCACGATCCGCTCCACATTGGCGAGCCGATCCTTCACCGATCCCAGCTCTGCTCGCAGCTCGGCATTTTCCTGAGTCAGCAGAGTGACGCGTTGCTTCGCTTCGTGGTCGGTGCTGGGCTTGAGTGCCTGCCCCCAAGCGCCTTCCAGTGGGTAACCATGCTTTATGCGCAGGCGGGTCGTGTGAATCCAGCCGGCGACACCAGCTGCCCCCAAAGCCAGCCCGCCACCGATGATCCAAGGTAGATGCGGAACAATAACTGCGGCTGCATCGATGCTCATGCCTCCTGTCCCTTGCGATCAAGGTTCAACGGGACACCACTGTCCGAGGATTTGGCAACCGGATCTGGTTTGTCGCGCAGGGCTTCAATCTCTTCGGAGAGCGAATAGCCGCGATCTGTAACAATCTTCTCCAACACGATCATGCGGTCCTGCATTTCGTCGAGCTTGCCATTGAGTTCTCGATTTTCGGCCTTCAGGCGCTTGGTTTCTGCGCTGTCGCTCTTCTTTGTCGACTTGCCGCCCCATTCATCTTCCAACTCGTAGCCGTGCTTGGCGCGGATCCAGTTGTTAAGGATCCAGGCCCCGTACGAGACGGCGACGATCGCGATAACAAAGCTAGGGCTACCCCAATCCATCATGCTTTCTCCTTATTGGCGATGTTGAGCGGAACGCCGCTGTCGGTTTCCTCGACTCCGCGAGCGTCGCGCAGCGCCTCGATCTGAGTGGCGATATCATAGCCGCCATCGGTGACGATCCGTTCGAGCACCTGCACGCGCTGTTCGAGCTCAGTTACCCGGCTCGCATATTGCGCTGCCTTCTCGCTGCTCGCTTCGGCAGTCGCCTCAAGCCGCTTTTCTTCGATCTTCCGCTGGTTTTGCATCCAGACGATCAAGACCACCATGATGAACGGTGCCAGCGGTATCAGATACGCCCAGTCAAACATTCAAAGATTCCCCTTCTCTGCGATGTCAGCGCAGCTTTTCGATCTCGTGCGCAGTTCGTGATGCAGGATCGGTGGCGATGCGTTCGAGCACTGCCATGCGATCTTGGAGCATTTCGACCGTTTCCTTCAGCTCGACATTTTCGCGAGCGAGGCGGCCATCATAATTGCCATGCGCGTATTTCAATTTTGCCATCTTCCGACGGTGCGCCAGAACAGTGTGGATAGTGGCGCACGCACCGGAAATGAGGATAGCCATGACCATCACCATCGTTACGGCTTCGTGGATCGGCATGCGACGTCTCTCCCCTCAGGCTTGCTTCAGCGCAGCCGCTCGATCTCCGCCGTGAGGCGCGGATTGCTGCTGACATAGTGGGTTTCCACGGCTGCCAGGCGGCGGTCGATGTCGCGGAAGTTCGCGCGGATCTCGCGGGCGGTCCGCTGTGGGCTCTGCCTGACCCGCTGCCAGTACTTCTTCTCACCCTCGTCGCGGTAGAGGTGCGCAGGCTTCTTGTTCAGGATGAAACCGGCAATGAAGTAAGCGAAGATGGCTATCGGACCGAGTGCGAACACTGTGATGACCGCTCCAAGACGGACCCAGAAAGCGTCGATACCTGTATAGTCCGCGATCCCGGAGCAGACCCCCATAAGCTTCGCGTTGTACTTGTCGCGATAGAGTGTGGTGCGAGGGCTGTTCATCACTGGGTTCCTTTCTTCTCGGCCATCATCCGGTCGAGTTCGCGCAGTTGCTGGTTATCGACTTCCTGGTTGTGCATCAGCTGCTGAACAGGGCTGAATGAGGGGTCATCAGAAGCGACAAGACGCTCAACCGTGTCCATTCGTTCGTCGAGGCGCTTGGCGAGATTATAAAGCTCCTCAAGCAGCACTTCATCGTCGGTGGTGATGGTTGCTGCAGTCTTCCATTTGGTCACATAGTGCAGGATTAACCACGGAAGGCCGATGAGCAGTGTTGGGATAATGACAAATTCTGGTTCCACCTGATCAGTCCTTCTTGTCTGCGCTGCTCTTGTTCAGCGCCTTTTTCATTTCAGCGAGTTCGTCGTCGATCGCATCGGCTCCTTCGAGCGCGGCAATCTCATCGGATAGCGAAGGTGTGCCTGACTGGTCGGCGATCGACAGCGCTTCGGCGCGGCCTTCGGCATAATCGACGCGGCGTTCGAGCTGGTCAAAGCGCGATAGTGCCTCGTCCGTGCGTTCAGTGCTCATCAGCGTGCGCAGCTTGACCCGGTTTTCCGCGCTTTCGAGCCTAGCTGCGATGGCGGTCTGGCGGCTGCGAGCTTCGCGCAGGCGATGCTGCAGCTTTTGAATGTCGTCTTCATAGGCCCGCAGCGCATCATCGAGCACCGCGATCTCTGCCTTCAGCTGCTCGGCCATGCCAGTGGCCTTCTTCTTTTCCACCAGCGCCGCGCGGGCGAGATCTTCGCGATCCTTGCTCAGCGCCAGTTCGGCCTTCTCGCCCCAGTCGTGCTGCAACTTGTCCAGCTTCACGACATGGCGATGCATTTCCTTCTGATCGGCAATCGTACGCGCCGCGCTCGCTCGGACCTCGACCAGTGTCTCCTCCATCTCGAGGATGATCATGCGGATCATCTTGGTCGGATCATCCGCCTTGTCGAGCATATCGTTGAAGTTCGCGGCGATGATGTCACGGGTGCGGCTGAAAATGCCCATAAAGGCTACTCCATCAAAAAACGAATTGTCGCGATCGCTCTGGGCGTTCGCGTCGGTTGTGCCAGCACTGTGGTCGCCAGTGAAGCCCCCTGAGCGGCCAATTGTCAGGCCCTGGGTCGGCGTAGGGCTGCGACGCAGCCGCTCGATTTCCTGATCCAGCCGCGAAACCCGCTGAGATGGTTTCGTCGGCTCTGGTTCGAGTTTAGAAGGAGAAGGCGTCGAAGAGGGGCGGGTCGGAGCATCTTTGGATACCGCATCGTCAGCCTTTATCGAAAAGGCATCGCGGTCACCTGCGGGGGGCGCTGTATGCTCCGACCCTACGGGGGTCTCGCTTGTCTTCGGGGTTTCGCGCTTGCTCATCAGGTCAAGCTCAGGCGATGTCGACCAGCGCATTCTCATACGCGATCGTTGCGGCCTGAGTCTGGCTGGCATGCATCTGGCTCGAAATCGCCACAAACACGACCATAGCAGCGATGCTGGCGATGGCGGCCTGACCCAGTTTGCTGTCGAAGAAGCGGCGATTGTACATGGTTGGTCCCTTCTGGTTCGTTTGTTTGCGATGGTGCGCTTGGCACCGTTAGCAAGTGTTGTTCATATCAAAGCAAGGGGTATGCCAAACCATATAAACCGCAGAAAAATCTAGATTTTCAATGATAACCCAATGATAGTGTTGGTTTCTATTGCCAAGCATTGGGAAATTTCACTATAGATTGGCCATGGAGCGCGAAAACCAGTTTATCGGCCAGTCTGGAGCCTTTCTCGATGCGGTCGAGCGGACGAGCCGTGCTGCACCGATGAGCCGCCCTGTTCTTGTCATCGGCGAGCGGGGCACCGGCAAGGAACTTATCGCCGAACGGTTGCATCGCCTGTCGACTCGGTGGGACGAGCCGCTGGTGACAATGAACTGCGCTGCGCTGCCCGAAACCCTGATCGAAGCAGAGCTGTTCGGTCACGAGGCGGGGGCATTTACTGGTGCTACCAAAGCGCGTGCGGGAAGGTTTGAAGAAGCCGACAAGGGAACGCTATTTCTCGACGAACTGGGCACTTTGTCTATGGGTGCGCAGGAAAGGTTGCTGCGTGCGGTTGAATATGGCGAGGTAACGCGCATCGGATCCTCGCGCCCTGTTCGTGTGGATGTGCGGATCGTCGCGGCCACCAACGACGATCTGCCCGCGCTTTCAGAAAGCGGCGAGTTTCGCGCAGATCTGCTCGATAGGCTGAGCTTCGAAGTCATCACGCTGCCGCCCTTGCGCGTGCGTGAGGGCGATATAGTTGTACTCGCCGAATATTTTGGGCGACGCATGGCAGCTGAGTTAGACTGGCATAACTGGCCCGGCTTCGCACAGCATGTGATGGCCGAGATGGAGGACTATGCATGGCCTGGCAACGTCCGCGAGCTAAGAAACGTGATCGAACGGGCGGTGTATCGTTGGGACGATCCTGAAAGGCCGATCGCCCATGTCCAATTCGATCCGTTCGACAGTCCCTGGAAACCGGCAACGCCGTCGCATCGCCGCTCGAAAGCCGTTTCATCTCCGACTGCGGGAGGGGATGTAAGGGAAGGAGCGCTTCTTGCCGCACCGGCAATCGAATTCGACGCAGTTGAAGACTTGCGCGCGGCGGTGGATGCGCATGAGCGTGCGATCGTAGAGCATGCTCTGGGTAAGCATCGCTGGAACCAACGTCAGACTGCGAAGGCGCTTGGTCTGAGCTACGATCAATTGCGTCACTGTATAAAGAAGCACGCACTGATGGAGGAGCAGGAGCCCTCCTAAGCCTTGACGGATGTATAATGATTCGATATTTCTGGAAATATGGAAATCTCGACTACCTCCGATAGTATTGATCTGGAACTGGCCGTTGCCCAACTCGGCGCGCTGGCTCAGAACCATCGCCTCGGAGTATTCCGGGTGCTGATCCAGGCAGGGCATAACGGCCTTGCCGCTGGTAAGATTGCCGAGCTGCTGGATGTCCCGCGGAGTTCGCTCTCTTTTCACCTTTCTAACCTCAAAACTGCCGGTCTGGTGTGTGAGCGCCGCGAAGGCCGGTCGATCATCTATTCGGCGGACTACGCCGCCATGCACTCGCTCATTGCCTACCTGCTCACCAATTGTTGCGCGGCCGAGTGCGTGGAGCCGACTTTGATCGAACAGCTCACGACAGGAGAACCCTGATGAAGCGTTTCCACCTCAACTTGCGCGTGTCTGATCTTCAGGAGTCCGCTCGCTTCTACACCCATCTGTTCGGCGCAGAGCCGTCTGTCGATCGCGCAGACTATAAGAAATGGATGCTTGACGACCCTTTCATCAATCTGTCGATTGAGCCCGCTTGCGGCACAGTCGGGATTGCCCATGTTGGCCTGCAGGCATCGAATGAAGAGGAATTGCAGGACATCTACCGCAACATTGAATCCTCCGGAGCGGATCGATTCGAAGAGGGCGAGACGCAGTGCTGTTATGCCCATTCGTTCAAGAACTGGACGCGCGATCCCGATGGCATTGTGTGGGAGGCCTTCTTCACCGACGGCCAGCGTCGCGACTATGGTGCGATGCCTAATCTTGCCAAGTGTATGGGGAGTACAACGGAGGTAACCTAACGTGTTGTTTACCGTTCAACTTTAAGCGTTCGCATGCAGGCGTAAAGAAAGGATCACGGCGGTGCGGACATTGGTCGATCTGATTGATTCTGTTACGAGCAGCGTCCGTTTCATCTTTCTTCTGTTCTTCCTTGCGATACTCGGGCTTGGCTTGATCATGACTGTAGGTGCATCGGTGGTCGCGCCGGCCGCGGTCGACAGCATTGGCGAGCGGGCCGAACGGGTCAGCAATCGTGCCATCGAAGCTGCACAGACTGAAACTCGAAATGCGCAACTTGCTCGAGATGGCTGGGGATACAGCGATAGTGTCGACGCAAATGAATCCGACGAATTCGGTGAAGATGCGGGCGGCTGGGCTGACTGAGCTAGTTTCTGTCCGGTCTCACGTTCACCGGGGTAAGACTGCAACTTTTACCTGCTGACAGAGGCCTTCGCATTTATCTGGAAAGGGCGGTGCCCAACATGACCGGTTGTGAGAACCGTGCAGCAAGCGATTGGCATGCAATTGCGCTGTATGAAAACGCTGCGGAGATCGCGTGGTCGATAATGATTGCCGACCCGATCCCAAATGCCGGAAGATGCACCGCCCCTCGCTTACGGGTCAGCTTGCCAGCGGGTCATCTGGCGGTTGAGCGAACCCATGAAACTGAGAGATTTTTCCTTCAAGGCGGCTAGGCATTTTCCCAGGGGTCTGCCTTGTCGATCAACTTAGTACCGTCGTTTACCGCATTGAGTCATGTATGGCTCGTTCGCTTCACTTGCTGATAATCCGATTGCGAATGTCGGGCGCCGCGCAGCGGCGAGGCTGCGTTTGTCGATCCCGGCTAGGCTCCTGACGGTTTGCGAAACTCAGCGCTGCGTACTGCTGGACTTGTCGCGTAATGGAGCGCGTGTAGGTCTGCGGCGCCCTCTGGAAGTTGGAGATGCGGGTTTTCTGCTGTTCGCTGACTTCGAACTCTTCGGCGGTGTGGTGCGCAGCGCGAAAGGTATAAACGGGCTGGAATTCGATGTGCGGTTGAGCGACGATGATGTCCTCAAGGTACGCCGTCTTGCCGATGGCTATGCGTTTGACGAGCGCCGCGCCCTTCGTGCTGAGGTGCGTGAGTGGGTCGAAGGGCGACACTGATCACCTGCCTGATCTTTTGCCGATACCAAGGCTGTCTGCTCTTGCAATCGTGCAAAGACGCGCCTAGTTGAACCTCATCCCGACATTGTCGAGACATTGAAGCGCTGGCGCCGCGAGGGGCCGGCACCATTACAGCATTGTCACATCATGCTGATATGAACTGGAGTACAATGGCCGATCTGGCGCGCCTTACCGAACTGATTGAGCCCGAGGCGAAAGCGCTCGGATTTGATCTCGTGCGCGTGAAGATGATGCCATCCGAAGCTGGTGATGGCGGCGAAGCTCTGCAGATCATGGCGGAAGATCCGGCAACCGGCCAACTGGTGATTGAGCAATGCGCCGAGCTGTCGCGTCGCGTTTCCGAAATGATGGATGCGTGCGAAGAAGCTGGCGAAGTGCTGGTGGATGGCGCATACCATCTTGAAGTGTCGTCACCTGGCATCGACCGACCGCTCACTCGCGAAAAAGACTTTACCGATTGGGCAGGGTACGAAGCGCGGATCGTAATGGCCAAGGGCTTTGACGGCCAACAAACGTACAAGGGTGAACTGGTTGGAATCGAAGGTGATATTGTTTCGATCAAAGATGCCAAATCAGGCGAGGCGAAACTGCCTCGTAATGAGATTCACTCGGCCAAGCTCATCCTGACAGATGCGCTGATCGCCGCAACTAAACCGCTCGACGTGAGCGGTGCCGACGAATTACTCGAAGATACAGAAGAAAAGGCAGACGACTGATGGCCAGTGCCATTTCCGCGAACAAGGCAGAACTCCTGGCGATTGCGAACTCGGTCGCTTCGGAGAAAATGATCGACAAGTCGATCGTCATCGAAGCGATGGAAGAGGCGATCCAGAAAAGCGCGCGCAACCGCTACGGTGCGGAGAACGATATTCGCGCGAAGCTCGACCCACAGACCGGCGATCTGACGCTGTGGCGCGTTGTCGAGGTGGTCGAGGAAGTCGAAGATTACTTCAAGCAGGTGGATCTCAAACAGGCCAACAAGCTTCAGGAAGGTGCAGCCTTGGGCGACTTCATTGTCGATCCGCTGCCGCCGGTTGATCTGGGCCGGATCGATGCGCAGTCGGCAAAGCAGGTGATCTTCCAAAAGGTCCGTGATGCCGAGCGTGAGCGTCAGTTTGAAGAGTTCAAGGATCGTGCAGGTGAGATCATCACGGGCGTGATCAAGTCGGTCGAATTTGGCCATGTCATCGTGAATCTGGGCCGAGCCGAAGGTGTTGTCCGCCGCGATCAGCAAATCCCGCGTGAAGCCGCGCGTGTCGGCGAGCGTGTCCGCGCGCTCATCACCAAGGTTGAGCGCAACAATCGCGGCCCGCAGATTTTCCTCAGCCGCGCCGCGCCAGATTTCATGCGCAAATTGTTCGCGCAGGAAGTGCCAGAGATTTACGACGGCATTATCGAGATCAAGGCCGCTGCCCGGGATCCGGGCTCGCGCGCTAAAATCGGCGTTATCAGCCATGACAGCTCGATCGACCCGGTCGGCGCCTGCGTTGGCATGAAGGGTAGCCGCGTTCAGGCCGTCGTGCAGGAACTGCAGGGTGAGAAGATCGACATCATTCCTTGGTCGGAAGACACTGCGACCTTTGTCGTCAACGCTCTCCAGCCGGCGACAGTTGCTCGCGTTGTGCTTGATGAGGAAGAGGGCCGTATCGAAGTCGTCGTGCCTGATGATCAGCTATCGCTGGCAATTGGTCGCCGAGGCCAGAATGTACGCCTAGCCAGCCAGCTGACTGGTCATCAGATCGACATCATGACCGAGGAAGAAGCTTCGGAGAAGCGTTCGAAGGAATTCGCCGAGCGGTCCAAGATGTTCGAAGAAGAGCTTGATGTCGACGAAACGCTCTCGCAGCTGCTCGTGGCCGAAGGCTTCGCAATGCTCGAAGAGGTCGCCTATGTCGATCGGGCCGAACTTGCAGCGATCGAAGGCTTTGATGACGAGCTCGCCGAAGAGCTTCAGAGCCGCGCGCTTGAGGCAATCGAGCGGCAGGAAGAAATTCATCGAACTGCGCGCCGCGAACTCGGTGTCGAGGATGAGCTGGCCACTATGCCGCATCTCAACGAAGCGATGTTGGTGACGCTAGGCAAGGGGGGGATCAAGACACTCGACGACTTGGCCGACCTTGCCACTGACGAGCTGATCGCCAAGAAGCGCGAAGCCCCGCGTCGGCGCAACAATACCGATGGCCCGCCAATGCGCCGTCCGCAGCGCGAGCAGGACAAGGGTGGTGTGCTCGGCGAATACGGACTTTCCGAAGAGCAGGGCAACGAGATCATCATGGCTGCCCGCGCGCACTGGTTCGAAGACGAAAAGGAAGCTCCGGCACCTGCCGAGACGACCGACACGCAGGAGGCCGCTGATGCGGACTCCACCCAATGAGCGCCTGACGCCCGACATCGCTGAAGCAGTCGACTCCCGTATTTCCGGGAGCGAACGGCGCTGCATCCTTTCGGGGAAAACCGCCGCGCGCGAAGAGCTCGTGCGGCTTGCGGTCTCACCCGATGGCTTTGTGCTGCCCGATCCAGGGGCGAAGGCCCCCGGGCGTGGCGCATGGATCGCGCCCGATCGCGGTGCGCTTGAAAGCGCCATCGCCGATGGCCACTTCAAGGGTGCGTTGATGCGCGCTTTCAAGGGTGGGCCGAAAGATGCCCCGAAAGGGACAGGCCTTTCCTACTCCGACGATTTGCCCGATCAGGTCCACGCAGGACTGGCGCGGGCGCTTATGGACCGATTTGGTCTGGAAATGCGTGCTGGCAATATCGTGCTGGGATCGAGCAGGATAGAAGAACAGGCCCGCACGGGGCGAATTGCACTGTTGCTACACGCTAGCGACAGCAGCGAAGACGGGCGTAAAAGATTGGATCAGGCATGGCGCGTGGGGCGCGAAGCTGAGGGGTCTGGTGAAAGAGGAACTGTGTTGCCTCTGGACCGCGCAGCTCTGTCTGTGGCATTGGGCCGCGAAAATGTCGTCCATCTGGGCGTTTCGGGGCACTCTGGCGATCTGCGCGCTGCGAGCCGAGTGGGACAGGCGATTTATCGCCTATCGAATTTTGTCAGGACTGCCATCGGCAATCCAGACCAGCCCGAAGCGGGTGTTCCGACTGCTTCTTCGGGTGACGACACAGAATTACGTGAAGGACTAACGAGCTAGAATGAGCGACGAAAAAGAAAAACGCACTCGCAAACCGCTTGGCCTCAAACGGGCAGTCGATGCTGGTGAGGTCAAGCAGACCTTTAGCCACGGCCGCACAAACAAGGTCGCGGTCGAGGTAAAGCGGCGCCGTAAGCTCCTTAAGCCGGGCGAGACGCCTGCACCTGAGGCAGCGCCTGCACCCGAGCCAACTCCGGCACCTGCGCCCGCTCCGAAGCCTGCACCTGCACCTGCGGCGAAGAAACCGGCTGCGCCTAAGGAAACTCCGCAAGAGCGCGTGAAGCGGCTCGAGCGCGAAGCCGAAGAACAGCGCCTTCAACTCGCCGAAGAAGCGCGTAAGCGCGACGAGCAAAAGGCCAAACAGGCTGCCGAGGACGAGAAGAAGCGCGCAGAACACAACCGCAAAGCCGAAGAAGAGGCCGAGAAACGCGAGGCCGAAGATGCGAAGGCTGCTGCCGAGGCTGAAGCTGCTGAGGAAACAGTCGAGCCGGTAGAAGAAGCAGAACCGGCGGAGAAGGAACCGGCATCGCCTGCTCCGACAGCGCGCAAGTTCACGCCGGTTGCGCGGCCCGAGCCCAAGCGCCCGGAAAAGAAGAAAAAAGACGACAAGCGCGCCGTCCCGAGCAGTGGCGGCAAGGACAAACGTCGTTCCGGCAAGCTGACCGTTACTAAGGCGCTCAACGAGGACGAAGGTCGGCGCGCACGTTCACTCGCCGCGCTTAAGCGTGCGCGTGAGAAAGAGCGCCGCATGCAGGGCGGTGGCTCATCGAAGCCACGCGAAAAGCAGATTCGGGATGTCGTCGTCCCGGAGGCTATCACTGTAGGTGAACTTGCCAAGCGCATGGGTGAGAAGGGGGCTGACCTCGTCAAGGCACTGTTCAATCTCGACATGATGGTCACCGTCAACCAAACGATCGATGCTGATACTGCGGAGCTGCTGGTCGAGGAGTTCGGCCACAATATCGAGCGTGTGTCCGAAGCCGATATCGATATCGACACGACCGACGATCAAGATCCCGAAGAGACGCTGAAGCCTCGTCCTCCGGTGGTCACGATCATGGGCCATGTCGACCACGGTAAGACCAGCCTGCTCGATGCCTTGCGAGGGACCAACGTGACCAAGGGCGAAGCGGGCGGGATTACCCAGCATATCGGCAGCTATCAGATCACGACCAATGACAAGAAGAAGATCACCTTCCTCGACACACCGGGCCACGCTGCATTCACCGAGATGCGTCAGCGCGGGGCAAATGTGACCGATATCGTGGTGCTGGTCGTCGCAGCGGATGATGGCATCATGCCGCAGACGATCGAAGCCATAAATCACACGAAAGCCGCGGGCGTTCCGATGATCGTTGCGATCAACAAGATGGACAAGCCCGAAGCCAATCCAGACAATGTGCGCAACCGCCTGCTCGAACACGAAGTGATCGTGGAAAAGCTGTCTGGTGATGTGCAGGACGTCGAGATCTCTGCGCTGAAGGGTGATGGTCTTGAAGAACTGGTCGACAAGATTGCGCTCCAGGCCGAATTGCTCGAGCTCAGGGCGCGTCCGGACCGCGATGCCGATGCGACTGTGATCGAAGCGCAGCTCGACAAGGGCCGTGGCCCGGTCGCCAGCGTCCTCATCACGCGCGGTACGCTCAAGCGGGGCGATACTTTTGTGGTCGGTACCGAGAGTGGCCGTGTGCGTGCAATCGTCAACGATCAGGGCAAACAGATCAAGGAAGCCGGGCCGTCGATGCCGGTTGAGGTCCTTGGTCTGGGTGGTGTTCCGTCAGCTGGTGACCAACTCACCGTTGTTGAGAACGAACAACGCGCTCGTGAAGTCGCCGATTACCGTCAGGAAAAGGCAACCGAAAAACGCACCGCGCTCGCACCGACCAGCTTTGACACAATGTTCAACAACCTCGCTAGCGACGTGGTCGAATTCCCGCTGCTGGTGAAGGCGGACGTTCAGGGCTCGGTCGAAGCTATCAACACAGCGTTGCACAACCTTTCGAACGATCTCATCAAGGTCCGCGTGCTGCATGCTGGCGTTGGTGCGATCACCGAAAGCGACGTGACGCTGGCGGCGGCTTCGAGCGCTCCGATCATCGGCTTCAACGTACGACCGAATGCGAAGGCCCGCGAGCTCATCAAGAAAGACAGTGTGCGGATGATGTACTACGACGTCATCTATCACCTGACCGACGAAATCGCGAAGGAGATGGCTGGCGAGCTTGGCCCAGAGCGGATCGAGAACGTGGTCGGTCGTGCAGAAGTCAAGGAAGTCTTCAAGTCCGGCAAGAAGGACAAGGCGGCAGGTCTGCTTGTTACCGAAGGCGTCATCCGCAAAGGTCTGTTTGCGCGCCTTACCCGCGAAGACGTCATCGTGTCGGCAACCACCATCGCCTCGCTGCGGCGCTTCAAGGACGATGTCGATGAGGTCCGCTCTGGCCTGGAATGCGGCGTCGTGCTGGAAGACACGAACGACATCAAGCCAGGTGACAGCCTCGAAGTCTTCGAAGTCGAGGAGCGTGAGCGGACGCTCTGATCGGGGAATAGCGCGTGGCTAAAATCTACGAAGGTCAGCGCTCGCCGTCGGCTGAGTTGATGGGTAGCGAGTTCGTATCGTTTGATGCGGACAAGGGCGAGCTGACCACGCGCTTCACTCCGCCCCCAAGCTTTGCGTCGCCGCGCGGCGCGGTCCAGGGCGGGTTGATTGCTGGCTTCCTTGATGAAGTCATGGGTGGCGCTTTGCTGGCGGCTACCGAAGGCAGCGAGCATGGTCAGAAGCTCCCGCTCAACCTTGATATGAAGCTCTCTTTTATGCGGATGGTGCCGCTCGGGCCGATCATCGCGAAAGGGCGTGTGGTCAAGGTTGGCAGACGCGTCGCGTTTCTCGAAGGTGAACTTTACGACGAAGCTGGCAAGCTGCTCGCTACGGCGACGTCGACCGCCATACCTACGGACCTGCCGGCATGAGCGGCAAGGGCTTCTATCCCGAAGACTCGCATCTCTCCCCGCATACGGCGCTGCTAGGCTCCGAATTTGTCGAGTGGGATGAGCGATCGCAGACCGCGACGATGCGCTTCACTGTGAAGACGGAAATGACCACCCATCGTGGCGGAGTGCAGGGCGGGCTGGTTGCGGGCTATCTCGATGATGTGATGGGATATGCCTATGTTGCGGCGACCGGCGGAGAGCAGGCGCCGCTCAATCTGGAGCTGTCCATGTCGCTTCTCCGGCTGATCCCCGAAGACGCACAGATCATTGGCAAGGGTCGTGTGGTGAAAGCCGGGCGACGCGTCGTCTTCCTTGAAAGCGAGTTGCTGGCCGAGGACGGCACTGTTTACGCCCGCGCGACATCGACCGCCATTCCGACCGCGCGTCCGTCTCCTACCGAGACGGGGATGGGCGGATGACACGCCTCGTCGCGCTGCTGGGAAGCATCAACACCGGCGGCAACCGGATCAAGATGGCGGATTTACGGGACGCTTTGACCAATGCGGGCTTCGCAAATGTCGCCACTGTCACCGCAAGCGGCAACGTGCTGTTTGATGGCGATCCTGGACAGGCCGATACCTATCGCAAGCAGATGGCTGAGCTTCTCACAAACCAATTCGGGATCGACACCTTTGCAGTGATCGCCTCAAGGGAAGACCTGATCGCTACGATGGACGATAGCCCGTTTGCAGCGACAGGCGCGGACAATTTTGTCCATGTCCATTTTCTCGAACATGATCCAGATTCCGCTGCCTTTGATACGCTTGAAGCTGATCAAGCTGGGCGCGGTCCTGAAAAACTGGCACGCGGTCAAGGGGTCTTGCATATCGATTATGTCGAGGGTGTCGGGCGGAGCAAGCTGACGGGAGACTTCATCACTCGCAGGCTTAGTTGCCGTGGGACGGCGCGTAATATTCGATCAATCCGACGCATTGTTGAGGCGATGGAAAGCTGAACTTCACCAAAGCCGAGTCACGACCGCCGGGAAACGAAAAGGGCGGACCCCAGCATTAGCCAGAACCCGCCCTTGTCATTGTCATTGTCGTTGTCAGAGCGCCGATTCAGCTCGCTCCGTCGTCATTCGCCTTGGCTGTGTTGATCTTGCCAGCCTTCGACGCCTTTACTTCGGTGCTGTTCTGACGTTCGTCGTTGCCAGCGCTGCGATATGTCTCGCCCTTGGCTTCGTGGCTTTCGGCTTCTGCCAGATTGGCTGCGTGACGCTCGGCCTGAGCGGGTGTGGTGTGGCGCTGCGCATATGCGGCTGAAGGGGCGATCAGAGCGGCGGCAACGATTATCGATGTAGACTTCTTCACGGGGCACCTCTTGCGGTTTTATTTGAATGTCAGGGGCCTTGCACCTAGTTGTCGCAAGTGAGGCTTCAATACGCCGTTCGGCCTAGGCAACCGCAAAGTTAGGAGGGCCCCGGAGGCCGGGTATCGCACAATGGCAAAACGTCAGGACTTTACCGCCGAGCAGCAATCGGTCCGCGTCCTTAAAGTGGGCGAACGGGTGCGGCATATCCTGTCCGAATTGCTGGCGCGGCAGGAAGTGCATGACGACGTGGTCAGCGCTTCGAACATCGCGGTGACCGAGGTGCGCATGACGCCCGATCTACGCAACGCCACTGCCTATGTGAAACCGCTGCTTGGCGCGGGAGAGGATGATGTGGTGCATGCTTTACGGCAGAATACGGCATTTCTTCAGCGGGAAGTCGCCAAGCGGCTCGGCCTGAAATTCGCGCCCAAGCTCAAGTTTCGAAAGGATGAGAGTTTCGCCGAAGCGGACCGGATCGAGGAATTGCTGCGCGATCCGAAAGTGGCGCGCGATTTGGATGGTTTCGATGAAGACCAATAGGGCTGGTCTCGCCTAAAGCATTTCTTGCTTTCCTACACGGCCTGCAAAATGGCATTCGGTTGATGCACTTTCAAAGTCGTATTGTTGCCAAGGCCGTTTCGAGCGGCAAAAGTGTCAACTTCGAAAAACGGGATTAAATTCCTGGAATTATTAGATATTATGAGAGATATGGTGCTTGACACAGTGTCAACTTTGTCAACTTCGCGGCAGCATCCGGGCGCGCAGCTCTATATTGACCTTGTTACCGACGATGAGCTGATAACTCTTCATCCCATACTGTCGCCGGTCGATCCTTGTCTTACCGGTGAAGCTGACCGGCTCCCCGCTCGGGGCTTTCAGCGGATCGGTGTCGAACGTCACTTCCAAAATCTGCGGCTGGGTAATACCGCGCGCGGTAAGTTGGCCCGAAACGGAGCCTTGTGTTGCCGATGACATTATCAGCGATTTGCCGGCAAACCTTACGGTCGGATACTTTTCAACCCAAAAGAACTTCTCACCGCGCAGGCGTTTCAAGGTGGTTTCGTCGGGTGCCTCAAGAGCGGTCGCGTCGAACGTGACGTCGATAACGGCCTGCTCGGGCTGGCCGGGCACGATGGTCACCGCGCCCTCCATTTTGGGGAAGCGCGCGGTTTTGCTCGAAATTCCGAAGAAGGGGACCTTGGCCGAGACGCTGCTGGCACTTGCATCGAGCGTGTAGCTCAAAGGCGCGTCGCTGTTTGCGAGCGATAGGGCCACCAACAGCGGCAGAACAAACAGGCGTTTTAGCAGCGGCATTGCGTATGCTCCCTCATAAACCCCTACGTCCGTTCAAAGCATTTGGTTTCATCTGTTGGCTTGCCAGCGGCGAATAGTTCAATTTGCGGGCTGTGCCGCCGGGCTGCTTGTTTCTGTCGCAGGTATCTCCATGAACACGCTCGCGCCCGGTCCAAGCGGCAGATCGAGCACTACCCAACCAATTGTAAGCGCGAGGCCCGATAGCATAAGCCCGATCGAATAAGGCAGCATCGTAGCAGCAAGACTTCCGATACCGAAATCCTTCTGCCAGCGCTGGCAGAAGATAAGGATCAGCGGGAAGTACACCATCAGCGGTGTGATGATGTTAGTCGCACTGTCGCCCACACGATAAGCGGCGGTGGCCATCTCTGGTGTAATGCCGAGCAGCATCAGCATAGGGACCATCACCGGTGAGATCAGTGCCCATTTCGCGCTTGCTGATCCGACGAACAGATTGAGCAGACCCGACACCACGATGATTGAGGCGAGCAATGCCCAAGCAGGCATATTGGTGCTTCCAAGGAAGTCCGCGCCATGCACAGCGAGGATCAGGCCAAGCTCAGACCAAGCGAACATCGCCACGAAATGCGCGGCTGCGAAGGCCAATACGAGGTAGTAGGCAAGATCTTCCATCGCGCCCGACATCATCTTTACCAGATCGCGATGATCGCCGATCGTGCCTGCGCCTTTGCCATAGGCCCAACCGGCCAGCAGGAAGAGCAGGAAAAAGCCTGCGACAAGGCTTTTGTAGAAAGGATTGAGCCGTGCTTCTTCGCTGGCAGTCTCGTCAATCAGCGGGGTGCCCGGACCGAGCGTGAACACCACCCAAAGCCCGACTACGAACAGCACTGCAATCCCGGCCAGTTTCAGGCCCTTCTTCTCTTCTGAAGTAAGTGGACGGTTGGTCTGTTCCTCGGCACTGGTATTTCCTGCCTTTGCCGGATCCCACGCACCTAGGCGTGGTTCGATGATCTTGTCGGTGACGAACCAGATGACCGGCAGGAATACGAATGTCATCGCTGCGATGAAGTACCAGTTCCCTACAATATTGGCGGTGAAGTCACCGAACACTGTCTCAACACTGGCCTCGGTAATCCCGAACAGCAGCGCGTCGAGCTGACCGGGCAGCAGGTTCGCTGAAAACCCTCCTGATACGCCTGCAAAGGCCGCTGCGATTCCTGCCACTGGATTGCGTCCCGCAGCATGGAAAATGATCCCCGCAAGCGGAATGAGCACCACATAGGCGGCGTCGGCAGCAAGGTTGCCTATCATCCCCACCAACACAACGATCGGCGTCAGCAGTGCCTTTGGTGCATCGCGCACACCTGCGCGCATGGCAGTCCCGAACAGACCCGCACGCTCGGCCACACCAGCACCAAGCATCACCACGAGCACGTAACCGAGCGGGTGAAAGTGGGTGAAGGTGGTCGGCATGTCGACCCACAATCTGGCGATATTCTCTGGCGCAAGCAGGCTCTTCGCCGCAATCACTCTCGCCGCGCCTGTGTCAGGATCAACATCGGTAGGGTGGGCTGCGGACAGGCCAACCAGATCGGCGACAATTGAAATCGCGATCAGGATGAAGATCAGCCAGAAGAAGAGGAAAACCGGATCCGGCAATTTGTTGCCGCTGCGTTCGATCCAGCCCAGAATGCCGCCCGGTGCGGTGTTTGCGTCCTGTGCGGGCGCTGCGCTTGCCATATGGATGAGTCCCTGAAATCTGCCAAAAGCGTATTGCGAGTTGACGGCTAGCATTGCCGCTCGTGCCTGTCTTCCCGCTTAACGTCTTGTCATGCAAGGCCTGTGGAAAGCAGTTCTGGCGCATCGCTGTCGGCATGATTAGGCAAAGCGCATGGCTAAGCTCTATTTCTACTACGCCAGCATGAACGCAGGGAAATCGACCACCATGCTTCAGGCCGATTTCAATTATCGCGAGCGCGGAATGCGGACCATGCTTTGGACGGCCGAGATCGATACGCGATCTAAAGGGATGGTGCGCAGCCGCATCGGTCTTGAGGCGGGCGCGCAGCTTTATTCGCCACAGACAGATCTGTGGTGTGCGGTTCGTGCCGCTCATGAGGCAAAACCGATCGACTGTGTGCTGATCGACGAAGCGCAGTTTCTTGCCAAGGATCAGGTCTGGCAGCTCGCGCGGCTAGCCGATGAGCTTGGCATTCCGGTGCTGTGCTACGGCATTCGGACTGATTTTCAGGGCGAGCTCTTTCCAGGCTCCGCCGCGTTGTTGGGCATAGCCGACAGCCTCGTCGAGCTGAAGGCCGTATGTCATTGCGGGCGCAAGGCCAGCATGAACTTGCGCGTGGACGCCAGCGGCACACCGGTCAGCGAGGGTATGCAGACCGAGATTGGCGGGAATGACCGATACCTTGCGCTGTGCCGAAAGCATTTCAGCGAAGCGTTGCGGGCGTAGGTCGGTCCGGCACTGGCTTAACCTGCATCGCCCACCTATCTCCCTTGAATGCTTGATACTCTTACCTTGGCGCTGGTCTTGATCCCGTGCCTCATCATTGCGATCGTTTTTCATGAAGTCGCGCATGGCTATATGGCCAAACTTCTGGGCGACGGAACCGCGAGCGAGCGGGGACGGTTGACACTCAATCCGATAAAGCATGTCGATCCGGTCGGGACGTTGCTGGTGCCAGGAGCGCTCGCACTTCTTGGAGGCCCAGTATTCGGCTGGGCAAAGCCCGTCCCTGTCAACAAATGGCGGCTCGACAATCCGCGCTATGGGATGATGGCAGTGGCTGCTGCCGGGCCAGGTAGCAATTTTGTGCTTGCGGCGATTGGCGCAGTGTTACTCGGACTGGTTACCGCCGCGAGCGGAATGCCGGATGCGATCGAAGACAATCTGCTGTTGACCGGCCTGTTCTACTTTATCCTGATCAACATCTTCCTGGGTCTGTTCAACCTGCTGCCGATCCCGCCTTTTGATGGATCGCATATCGTAGGAGGTTTGTTGCCTCGAAATCTGCGTGCCCAGTGGGACAAGCTGCAACAGGTTGGTATGTTTCTGCTGATTGCCATCATCGCAGGAAGCTGGGCATTCGGGACTGGCTGGATCGAACAGATCGTTATGCCGCCGGTCCAGTGGGTGATGGAGTTCTACCTTGAAATCGCGGGCTTTATCGGCGGGGTCTAGTCCGCCGCGCTCACTGCATCGATAAAGCGGGCCTTTGGGTGCTTGGCTAGCAACTGCTTCAGCCACTCGTCACGTTGACCGATCCTGAGGCACGCAACGATACAGCCGCCAAACCCGCCACCAGTCAAGCGCGCGCCCGATGCGCCGAACTCGACAGCGCTTTCCACCAAGGCGTCGATCTCCGGCAGAGACATTTCGAACAGGTCGCGCATCGAAATGTGGCTCTCGTTCATGAGTGCACCGAATGAGTGCATGTCGCCCGCCTGTATCGCTGCGAGCGCATCCTTCACCCGGGCATGCTCGGTAAGGCAGTGAAGCGCGCGCCTCTTGGGAATATCGTCGACGTTGGCAGCTTCAACAATGGCGCGGTCCAGCAGGCAAAGGTCGTCTGTGCCGAAATGCTGTTTGGCCTGATCACATTCGATTTTACGAGCGGTGTAGCGTCCGTCAGTCAGCTTGCGGGTCAGGCCTGAATGTACCACCGTCATCTCATGGCCGGCGGGTAGGGCTACGAGGTCGTAACTGAGCGAGTTGGTGTCAAGCGCCATGGCTGTACCGGGGGTGGCAAGAGCGACCGCCATCTGGTCCATAATCCCGCAAGGCACGCCCATGTAGTTATTCTCTACCCGACGCGCGGCGACAGCAAGTTCGACGTCGTCTGGACCATTTCCCGTTGCTTGACGCGCGGCCTTGAGAACCGCGACAATCAAGGCGGCCGATGACGAAAGGCCTGAACCTTCAGGGATGGTCGAATGCACATCGATGGTTGCGCCGCCACTCAACAATCGAAGCGCGTTGGCCTCGCGAATTGCGCCCACGCACGGGTCGGCCCAATCGCCGATAGCATCGTCCGCCAGATCGCGGATCGCAGGCATTTCATAACCGTTCGAGGTTACCTCGATGCCGGTATCCGCGCGGGGGGTCAGCAACACCTTCAGACCGATCGACAAGGCTGCAGGTAGAACTGTACCGCCATTATAGTCGGTGTGCTCGCCAATCAGGTTGACCCGGCCTGGTGCGCTGGCGGCAAAGGCTCGCCTCACGGAGAGTGCTTCCTTAGATCGCGAACGGCTGTTTCGGGCATAACATCGACGGTAAAGATCCCTGTGTGCTGCTCGACTGAGGCGAGATATTTTACCCGACCCGGAGTGCGGAGCAGTGGGTAGAACTGGATGGTGAAATGGTAGTTGTCTGAACCTCCGCGCGGTGCCGCGTGGAACGCCATCATTGTGGCGGCGGGTCGCTGGAACAGCGCGTCATAGCGTCTGGTGATCTCGCCCAGCCAGTGCGCGAGGGCCTCCAGTTCTTCGTCGGTGCAATCCCATGGCCCTTCACGGCGGGTGCAGGGTGCAAGCCAAACCTCATAAGGAAAACGAGCGAAGCGTGGGATGAAGGCTGCAACAGCGCCTTGCTCGCCTAGGCCATAATCAGGCATTGCAACGGAAATTTCTCCGGCAAGATCATATCCGTTTGAAAAGGCATCTACCGCGCGTTGCTGGATCTGCGGCACCCTCCCAAAGCCGTAAATCTGGCCATGTGGGTGGTGTAGGGTGACGCCAACCTCGTCGCCGCGATTCTCGAATGGCAGGACGTACTCGCAGCCAAGCGCAAAAAGCGTCTCGTAGCGATCGATCAAGGCTGAGATAAGCACCTGCCGACGATCCTCGCCTATCTTATGCAGGTTGCCGCTGGCTTCAGGACCATACACCACGACATCGCACGCGCCCGTGGCAGGCTCTGCGTCAATCCCGGCCAGGTTCGCAGCACTCGCCACGCTCGGATGGAACGCGGCAAACTTGTTTTCGAAAATCGCGAGTTCAAAGTTCTCGAACGGTATCTCGGTTTCCGGTCCGTCGACCATTGTAGGAGCCAGTGGATCATCCGCCGCAGATGGTTTGAAGGTCCGGTTCTGACGATGGGCGGCATAGACATTCCACTCATCCCGCAGCGGATGGTGCCGAATCTCACCTCCTTGCGCAATTGGGTCCGTAGACTCGCTTTGCGGCGGCAGAGAGTGGGGTTTGCGGCCATAGAGATGCAGCGTCCGCCCATCGGCCTTGCAGTAATCGCGGCGATAGGTCGCCTGTCCACCAAGCGAGCGAGGAAGCGCGACGGTATCGCTCATGCCGCCTGCTTCCTCTGCTGCGCAAACCAGTTGCTCACTTGTTTGCGCTCCGCCTCGTCAAGATGCAGCGCAAGCTTGCTCCGGCGCCACAAGGCATCGTCGGCCTCGGTCACGAATTCATGCTCGATAAGATACTCAAGCTCGCGTGCATAAAGATCGCCACCGAGATGCGCGCCCATGTCGTTCAAACCCTGTGCCCCGTCGATCAAGGTATCGACGCGAGTGCCGTAGGCGCGCGTCATTCGCAGCACTGTGCTTTCGGCGAGCCATGGATATTTCTGCGCTATGCTATCGACGAAGGCATCGAAGCGCTCAGGGTCGATATCCCCGCCGGGAAGGTGGTTTTCTGCCGTCCAGAAGCTTTCGGAGACGCCCAGTTTATCAAGCGCATGTTCGGCGAGCTTCCGATAGGTTGTGATCTTTCCGCCAAAGATCGAAAGCAGCGGCGGCGCGCTTTCATCATCCCCGCGATCCAGTTCGAACACATAGTCGCGTGTGACAGTTGAGTTAGAGGCTGCGCTATCATCATAGAGCGGGCGCACCCCTGCGTAGCTCGACACAGCTTGGTCAGGAGAGATATCCACGCGCAGATATTCGTTCACCGCATCGCAGATGTAGTTAGCTTCCTCTGGCGAAATCGTGATGCCTGATGGATCGCCTTCGAACCCGACATCGGTCGTTCCGACCAGTGTGAAATCACGTTCGTACGGAATCGCAAAGACAATGCGATCGTCCTTGTTCTGGAAGATATAACAGTGATCGCCTTCGAACAGACGCGGGAAGACCAGATGGCTGCCTTTGACAAGGCGAAGATTCTCGTGGCTTTCACGCGGAATTGCATGGCCAAGCACCTTATCGACCCAGGGGCCGGCAGCATTGACGACCATTCTGGCGTTGACTTGCTCTTCGCCCGCTTCACTGCGTAGCGTTGCGCTCCAGCCATCGGCAGTGCGCTTCAGCCCAATACACTCCGTTCGCGTACGGATATCTGCGCCGCGTTCTTTTGCATCCACACAGTTCAGCGCGACGAGCCGTGAGTCCTCAACCCAGCAATCAGAGTATTCGAAACCCTTGATCAGTCGATCTTCGAGGACAGAACCATGTGGGGCGGAGCGAAGGTTGATCGTTCTGGTCGGCGGCAAGAGTTTTCGCCCACCGAGATTGTCGTAAAGAAAGAGGCCAAGGCGCAGCAGCCAACTGGGCCGCAAACCTTTGTCGTGAGGAAGGATAAAGCGCAGTGGCCAGATGATATGTGGCGCGATTTTGAGCAGCCTTTCGCGCTCTATCAGGCTCTCGCGGACTAACCGAAACTCATAGTGCTCGAGATAGCGCAGCCCACCATGCACCAACTTGGTCGATGCGCTTGAAGTATGCTGCGCAAGATCGTCTTTTTCGACCAGACATACCGTAAGTCCGCGGCCCACGGCATCACGGGCAATCCCTGCGCCGTTGATACCGCCGCCAATCACCAGCAGATCGTAGCCTTCGCTCATGGCAGGATGTCAGTTTTCCGCTTTTAGGTGGTAGAACAGGCAGGTGTCAGGGAAGGCCAGCGGCGGCTGTACACCATGCCCCATTAGCGCGGCACCTGCAAATGTTCGACCATCGCCCATAAGGTCGGCGGCGTCGACGATCGAAGGTGAACTGATCGATGGGTTCTGCTGAGGCCAGATCATGCGCAAGCGATAGTGCGCTTTGGGATCGAGCCCTTCAAAGTGTATCCGCGCAGGCAAGGTCGCGAGTTCGGGGTCCAGTTTGGCATAGGAAAACAACCCCTCGCGTCGATCATCGGACACACAGCCAATCAAGTTAGCATGCGGCGGCGACGATAATCGCAGAAATTGGCCGGTATGGATCAGCTCGCGATGCTCCTTGTACAGAGCAATAC
Source organism: Pseudomonadota bacterium (assembly GCA_039195235.1). GTDB lineage: Bacteria > Pseudomonadota > Alphaproteobacteria > Sphingomonadales > Sphingomonadaceae > Erythrobacter. The sequence continues at coordinate 6,640 of JBCCVO010000009.1, read as the reverse complement.
CCGCTTTGAGCACGTCCAGATCCGCTTCGCTCTCGTCGCGCAGGTCAAGCTCCATACCCATATGACCGAACACTGCGCTGGCTACACGGAACGCCATGGAAAACTCGCGGCCTGTGACGTGGCAGCGCTTTGGCCCGATATGGCTGCCAAGTACACGAAGCGGCAGGAAGTGTGTCGCACCGCGCTGGATCGCCTGCCGTTGGCGCGCGTCATTATTGTCAGAAGTCCAGATCCGGTCGGCGTGACGCATGATGCCGAAATCGGCCCGGCCACCACCGGAAGAGCAGCTTTCGATTTCAAGCTCGGGATGAGCTCTACGGAGTTGTTCGAACAGGCGGTAGACAGCCAGCGTCTGGCGATGCATCGCCCCGCGCCCGCTGCTGCTGGGATGATTGGTATCCCGGTTCATGTCCCATTTGATGTAGGCAATACCGTAGGTGCTGACGAGCTTTGTGATCTTGTCGAATAGATAGTCAAACACTTCAGATTTGGTCAGATCGAGCGTCAACTGTCCCCGAAAAGGAACGGCTTCGACCCCTGCAGCTTGTAACACCCAGTCGGGATGCGCGCGGTACAGATCGCTATCGGGATTCACCATTTCAGGTTCGAACCAAAGGCCGAACTCCATGCCCAGCGCCTTGACCTTATCAACTATCGGATGAAGCCCGTTGGGGTAGACTTCATCCGACACCCACCAATCGCCCAGGCCAGCCCCATCGTGACGGCGGCTGCCAAACCAGCCATCGTCGAGCACAAACCTTTCCGCACCAACCGCAGAAGCGGCCTCGGCCAGCTCGATCAGAGTGTTTTCGTCGTGATTGAAGTATACTGCTTCCCAGGTGTTGTAGTGTACCGGACGCGGCCTGGTCAGGCTGCGTGGGTCCATGATCGATCCGCGCAGGTGATCGTGGAACTTGTGCGAGACGCCGTTCAACCCTTCGTTAGACCACGCAGCGATGAAGTCGGGAGACCGATAATTCTCGCCGCTACCGAGTCTGATTTCGCCGGGGAATGTCATCTCGCCCATCTGCACCAGTGAGCGACCATCGCTGTGCCGGTCGATCCGCAGACGGTGGTTGCCGCTCCATGCGAGGTGATACCCGACCGCTGGGCCGTTCGTTTCAGTTGTGTTCGCCGCCACGACAAAGCCGCCGGGAAACGCGTCATGACTGGTTCTACCCGCCTTGTTCTCGCGTACGATACTGCCCTTGAAAGCGTCGATATGCTCGATCTCGAATTCGCCCGACCATCGGCCGGTGAAACTCAGGACTCGGTCCAAACGTTGGTCGAGCGGAAGACACAATGCCGTGCACCAATCGACTTCGAGCATATCGTCCCCAAGGTTCTCGATGCTGGTGCTGCCTGTCATCACACCTGTGTCAGGATCAATCGAAAGCGTATGGCACGATGCGACCGCGACATTGGTGTCGCGGCAGTAGATTGCGATCGCATTCGCATCGAAGCTTTCGACTCGCTCGATCCTAAGATCGATCGCCCAGTCCTGTCCGGCGCGGTGGGCAATCAGGCCGGATGGTCCTGAGATACCCGTGCCGATCTCGTTAAGAATCGAACCGCGGAGCGGCACTGACGCACTGCCTGGGGCATGCTGACGTGTCGCCAGAAGTGCCAGATCCCGTGCCTCCGCTCCGGGCAAATCGGGGCCTGCATACAGAACTATCGGGCGCATGCCCTTCGTCGCCTCAACCGCGATAAGGGTGCCACCTGCGCGTAACTCGAAGAAACTGTGCTCGCCACCTATCGGGTTGGCGGGATCATCGGCCGGTCCAGGGCCGTGTTGTGCGACCGTCATCTCTTCGTTGTCGGTACGATCATATTGTCGTTCGGCAGCGAGTGTTTCTCTTGCGCTTTCACCAGTTTGCGCTTTGTCAGCCATCCAAGGAATCCATCTGCCATCCCATCGCGTATTTCGCGCCACTCTTCCCATAGCCGATTTCCCAGCTCGCGGCGGTGTTCACGACAAACAGGATCAGTTGTGACGAGGGATTTGGGTAGCGCATGAAGTTTTTGGTATCCAAGCTGTAGGTCGTTCCGGAGGATTGGCGAATGTGGGAAGAAAAGGTCTAAAAACAGAATCTGCATCTATCTCCAATCGGCGGGATAAAGATCGCATGCTTTCTTAACAATGGCGTTGGCGTGCTGACCGCGCGGCGCACACTGCCCCATTTAAACTTGGTATATGTCACACTAGGTCATGGTAGCTGTCGCGATGAACGCGGGGTCGATCTACCAGCTAATGCGGGCGATGCCATACTGGTCTTTCCCGGCATTGAACACTGGTATGGCCGCCCTCGTGGCGAAAGCTGGGATGAGTTCTATCTCGTGTTCGAGTGGCCGGTGTTCGACCTCATGGCGGTCTTCGGGATGCCTTGATCAGGATTGTCCAGTGGTGTCCCTGCGCCCGTTGGATTTCTGGCGCGGCCGTATCTTAGGCCTGATTGGCGGAAACCGGGCACAAAGCGAGAGCGAGTTGATGCATGAAACGGTCCGTCTTCAGGAATTGCTCGCGGATATCGTGCAGGCTGAGGAAAAGGACATGGGAAATGACATCACCCGGCTCGAAGGTGCTAAGTTGGCGATCGCCGAAACAATGGACGTGCGCGCAGCCGCGGCTCGGCTTGACCAATCGTATGAGGGCTTTCGCTAGCGTTTTCGGAAGCTCTCAGGGCGGTCTCCCGGACATTTAGGACCAGTCTGATAATGGAGCGTGCGTGCGGAATGCTGAGCGAACCTGGAGTGCTATTGCGCGATATCTCTGACGAGCTGAGCTTCTGCGACGAGTACCATTTCAGCCGCCGCTTCAGCAAAACCGTCGGCTGGTCGCCAGCCGAGTATCGCGTTCGGATTCGCCGTAACCCGAACCGATTTTAGCTTTTGGGAAATCTCAGCAGCGATCGAAGCATAACCCATCGTTGTGTGTTCCTGAAATGGGATGCCCGCCATTTCCTTTTGCGGGGACTTGTGACTAACGCATGAGATTGTGACAACGAGCAGGGCAGACGGTGCCGTCAGAGCGCCGCGAATTGAAAACGGGGCGGGAGAGCCAATCGAATGAGTACCACTCAGATAGCGGTCTTTTTGGTCATCACCGCGCTGATCGCCTTCGTAACTTACATGCATTGCCGGGGCAAACGCGGTGCAGGAGATGGTGATGAGCGGGATTACTTCCTCGCGAACGGCGGCCTGGCCTGGTACTTTGTCGCAGGCTCGATCACGCTCACTAACCTTTCGACCGATCAGTTGATCGGGATGAACGGCAATCAGATGGCGTTGTTGGCATGGTGGGAGTTCGCTGCCGTGGCGGGGTTGTTCATTCTGGCCTTCGTCTTCTTGCCCGTCTACTATCGCAACAACTGCACGACGACGACCGAGCTGCTTCAGAAAAAGTATGGAGACAAGCACATTCGGGCGCTCATCAGCGTCCTGTTCCTGTTCGGCAACATCTTCATCTTCCTCCCGGCTATTCTTTACGGTGGATCGTTGTTCCTGCTGTCATTGACCGGGCAAAGCACCGATCTCGCGATAATCATGACCCTTTCGATCGTGATCGCGATCATCGGTGCTGCCTATGCGATTTTCGGCGGCCTCCGCGCAGTGGCAGTATCAGATACCTATTCGGGTGTTCTCGTCCTGGGCCTCGCGCTTTTGGTTGTATTTCTGTCGTTGCAGGCGATCGATTTCGATCTCACTGACGTTCCGGCGGAGCGGCTTACACTGGTGGGCGACAATGACAGCCCCATACCGTGGCACACGCTGCTGACGGGGATGATCTTCATCCAGACATTCTATTGGTCGACAAATCAGACGATCACCCAACGCGCCATGGCTGCCCCGAATATCAAGGAGGCGCAAAAGGGCGTGCTGGTCGCGGCGGGTATAAGGTTGCTTATCGTGCCAGTAATCGTCGTGGTGCCCGGCATTGTGTCGTACAAGCTGTTCGGTGACGTCGGCGATCCGGCCTACGGCATGATTGTCGGTGAGGTGCTGCCGGTCTGGCTCTCGGGCGCCTTCGCCGCGGCGATCTTCGCCGCCGTGTTGACGACCTTCAACTCGATCCTGAACGCCAGTGCGGCGCTCTACGTGTGTGATATTCACGAAGCCTATATCGACGAGCCAAAGCAGGTCGGGCGGCTAGGCGCGATGGTGTCGATCGTCATGAGCGTGCTGGCGCTAGCATTGGTTCCGTTCTTCGCCAGTCAGGAAAGCCTGATCAACACAGTCCAGCAGCTTTATGGCCTGCTCTCCATGCCGATCCTGTCGGCCTTTGTTGTCGGTCTTGCCTTCCGCAACGTAAAGGCCGCAGCTGCGATGATCGGAGTGGTTTCCGGTGTTGTGTTCTACGGGTTCTGGAGCATGGTTTGGGAACCTGCGCACTACATCCATGGCATGGCAGTGACGTTGGTGCTTGCAATCGTGGTCTCGCTCGTCGCCAACAAAATCATCTTTGGCCAGAACGCCGAGCTTGCAATTGGGAATGCCAGCGAAGCCGACCCGGCGGCGGCCTAGCGCACCGTTTCGAGCGCACCGAACTTCGCGAGCGCTGCGCGAGCTTTATCGCTATAGCTGGCGCTGACGAGCTCGGCATAGGTTTCGATATTGTCGAGCCCGTTTTCGAGGCAGCCAAGAAAGCCCTCGACGATGCGACGCTGGTCAGCGTCTTCCGGCACAACATCGGTCACACGGGCAACAAATCCGCGGATGATATCGTCGCGGGTTGGCCGAGCATTGCGTGCCTCGGGGCCGGGGAGTGTCTCGATTGCATCCAGTACGCCCGCGCGTTCGAGAATGCCGGCGCCAGGAAACGCGGCTTTTGCGGCGAAGTCATGCGCAATCACGGGAGCGCAGGCCCAATCGTGTAGGTGAGTAAGGTCTCTCAGATAATCGAAGCAGTAATACCAGTAGGGCGTGCCTGAACCTGGCATTGGTGTTGCAATATACGCGAAGCCGCGCCGCATCACGTCGTAGAACAGCTGGAATGCATCGGCATAGACGTGATGCTGCAGTTGTGCGAACAGGCTGGCGAAGGCCGCGCCTGGATCACGCAGGACGATATGCCACTCAATCTCGTTGATCCGGGCCGATGTCGCCGCCGCATCGATCGCTCGTAGCGGACGCTCGTCATACAGCGCGCCCTCCAGGTCTTCGGAGGAGAGGATCACTGTATCGCATTTGGCGTCGCGCGCCTCGTTTACCATTGCTTCAAGTGGCTGCGGATCGCCCAGCAGAATGCGCCACGCTGCGAAATGGTGTGCGGGGTAGCCTTTCTGCGGCTGGTACCAGACACCGCGCGCGGCGAGCTGCGCATGGTTCGAATTGAGCACGTGCTGCAGATATGTCGAACCGGTCTTGTGCAGACCGGGATGGATAATCAGTTTCATATCCGTCGGTCTGGCATAGGAGGGTAAACTGAGAGCCTGCGCTGACCCTTTCGGAAAACCCCTAACTCTGTCGCTGGACGCTCACCGCATGCGCCCGTAGAGCGCAGTGCATGGTAAATGGCTGGTTGATCCTCGATAAACCGCGCGGGCTGGGCTCAACGCAGGCGGTGGCGGCGGTGAAGCGCAATTTGCGCGAAGGCGGGCATCCAAAGATGAAGGTGGGTCATGGCGGGACGCTCGATCCCTTGGCCGAAGGGGTTTTGCCAATCGCGCTGGGTGAAGCGACGAAGCTTGCGGGGCGAATGCTCAATGCCAGCAAGATCTATGAATTCACCATCCAGTTCGGTGTGGAGACCGACACGCTTGATGCTGAAGGCAAAGTAACCCAGCGCATGGACCGCTTCCCTCCGATGGCTGCGATCGCGTCGGTGCTCGAACACTTCACTGGCCCGATTGAACAAGTTCCGCCAGCATTCTCGGCGTTGAAGGTTGGGGGGAAGCGCGCCTATGACCAGGCGCGTGCTGGCAAAGACGTACAGCTCAAATCGCGCCAGGTGACGATCCATTCGCTTGCCATTGGATCCGGGTATAGCGGTGAGGACGTGCTTGCCTCAGCTTTTCAGACCACCTCAGGCCGACCCGACCCTTACGACCCTTCCGCGCCACTGGAACTGGCCGACAGGGTTACCCTGACGGCGCATGTTTCGAAGGGCACATATATCCGCAGCCTCGCCCGCGATATTGCCCGTGCCCTTGGAACGGTCGGCCATGTTGCCTATTTACGGCGCAACAAGGCTGGGCCTTTCACGGAAGCTCAAGCGATTTCGCTGGACAAACTCAACGGAATCGGTAGAGGCGCGCCCATTGAAGACCTCCTCCTGCCGTTAGAGGCGGGGCTGGACGACATCCCGGCCCTTCACCTCGATCAGACAGATGCGCAGGCGGTCCGACAGGGCCGGGTCGTGTCTGAGCTGCCCCAACCATCCGGGCTTTACTGTGCGATGCTGGACAATGTGCCGGTAGCGCTTGTGGAGATTTCGGATGGTGCGACCAAAGTGGTCCGGGGTTTCTACCTTCCTGATGTCGCTGAGTAAGAGAGAATAGATATGTCGGTGACAGCCGAAGAAAAAGCCAAGATCATCAAAGACAACGCCCAAGGCAAGGGTGACACCGGAAGTCCGGAAGTTCAGGTTGCGATCCTGACCCAGCGTATCCGCAACCTGACTGACCACTTTAAGGCCAAT
>JBCCVO010000008.1:0-75710 GCA_039195235.1 Pseudomonadota bacterium | reverse complement strand
TTGCAATTGATGTGCCTTTTTGCCTCAATGCGCGCTTAAGGGGAGTCAATGGAATCGGCTCGAACATCTCTAAGAAAACAGCCGCGCGGAACGTTCCCCGGGGTAAAATCCCCTGCGCTTGAAGCGGACCTTTTGCGCGCGCTTGACCGGCGCGAGATCGAGGTGCTGTTCCAGCCGCAGTTTTCGGCGAAGACAGGGTCTGTCGACGGTGCGGAGGCATTGGCGCGCTGGCAGCACCCGACCCTTGGAGAGATCGGTGCGCGCGACCTGTTCGCCATTGCTGAGCGTGCTGCGCTGGTCGCCCCCTTGTCGCGGCATGTGGTCGCACGGGCTCTGGAAGATGCATCTGCCTGGCCCGAAGAATTGAATCTCTCGCTCAATATAACACCCGAAGAGTTGGGCGATCCCCGCTTTGCGGCCGATTTTGCCGAGCTGATCGGACAGAGCGATCTCTCACCCAGCCGACTGATGCTCGAGATTACCGAGGACGTTTTGCTGCGCAACCTCGAACAGGCCGCTGCTGCACTCAAGGCTTTGCGAAAGCTTGGTTTCCGAACCGCGCTTGACGATTTTGGAGCGGGGTTTTGTAATTTTCTGTACCTGCGCGAATTGCCGCTCGATGCACTCAAGCTGGACAAGGTCATGGTTGAGGGGGTTCCGGGCGACGCAAAATCGCTCGCCGTGCTGCACGCTATCATTGCGTTGGGCCGCGCGCTTGAACTGGATGTCTACGCCGAGGGAATCGAGAGCGAAATCCAGCGGGCGACCGTCATCAGTGAGGGTTGCGACTATTGGCAAGGCTTCCTTCGCGCTGAGCCGATGCCGAGTGAGGAGATGCTCGGACTGGCCAGGTCATCGCGGCGCTAGGCTGCCTGTTTCGCCTTCGCTCTCGCGGCCTTGCGCGCAATCCCTGAAAGCCCCTTGGTCAACTGGAACAACCCGTTAAGGCGGCTTTGCGGGTCTCCCCATGCGCGATTGATAACCAGCTTCATGTCGGGGCGCAGTTTGGCGGTTCCTTTGAGTTTGTCGACATAGGCGATCAGCCCCGGTCCATCGGGGAAATCGTCATTATGGAAGGTCACCAGCGTGCCTCGCGCGCCGACATCGATCTTCGCAATGTTCGCCTCGATAGCCTGTTGCTTGATCTCGATCAGCCTGACGAGATTCTTGGTTGGATCGGGCAGGTCGCCGAATCGGTCGATCATCTCAGCCGCCATACTCTCGATCTCGGACTTGTCCTGAGCCTGGTTGAGACGGCGATAGAGGGCCATTCGTACCGCCAGGTCCGGGACGTAGTCCTCTGGAATCATGATCGGCGCATCGACGGTGATCTGCGGTGAGACCTTATCCGTGGCGGCTTCGAGACCCATCTCGCCTGCCTTGGCAGCAAGGATCGCGTCTTCGAGCATCGATTGATAGAGTTCGAAGCCGACCTCTCGGATATGGCCCGATTGCTCGTCGCCCAACAGGTTGCCAGCACCGCGGATGTCGAGATCGTGGCTCGCAAGCTGGAATCCTGCACCCAGCGAGTCGAGATCGCCCAGTACCTTGAGGCGCTTTTCCGCGACCTCGGACAGTTGGACGTTCTTTTCATAGGTGAGATAGGCATAGGCGCGCAGTTTCGCGCGACCCACGCGTCCTCGCAGCTGGTATAGCTGAGCCAGGCCAAAACGGTCAGCGCGGTGGATGATGATCGTATTGGCGCTTGGTAGATCGAGCCCGCTCTCGACTATGGTGGTCGATAGCAGCACCTCGTACTTGCCCTCATAAAAAGCGCTCATGCGCTCTTCTATCTCGCCTGCGCCCATCTGGCCGTGCGCGGAGACGGCTTTTACCTCGGGCACGTTTTCGTGCAGCCATTCCTCGACATCGGCCATGTCGGAAATACGCGGCACCACGATAAAGCTCTGCCCACCGCGATGATGCTCGCGCAGCAGCGCCTCTCGCATGACCATGTCATCCCATTCCATCACGTAGGTGCGCACGGCAAGACGGTCGACCGGTGGAGTCTGGATGGTGGAAAGTTCGCGCAGGCCGGTCATCGCCATTTGCAGAGTGCGCGGGATCGGCGTGGCGGTCAGCGTGAGCATATGCACGTCGGAACGCAGCTGCTTCAGCTTCTCCTTGTGCGTCACGCCAAAGCGCTGCTCCTCATCGACGATCACGAGACCGAGATTAGCGAAATCGGTCGACTTGGACAGGATCGCATGTGTTCCCACGATGATGTCGATATCACCACTTGCCAGGCGCTCACGCGTTTCGGTCATCTCCTTCGAGGAGACGAGTCGCGAAAGGCGTCCGACTTTTAGTGGAAAACCGGCAAAACGTTCGGTGAAGTTCTGGTAGTGCTGGCGCGCGAGGAGAGTGGTGGGGGCGACCATTGCGACCTGCTGACCGCTCATCGCCGCGACGAAGGCGGCGCGCAGGGCCACTTCGGTCTTGCCGAAGCCGACATCCCCGCACACGAGGCGATCCATCGGTTTACCGCTTTCGAGATCGCGCAGCACATCCGCAATGGCAACGTCCTGATCATCGGTTTCCTCCCATGGGAAACGATCGACGAACTGGTTGTAACTGGCTTCTTCGGTTTCGAAGACCGGCGCTTTCTTGAGCGCGCGTTCGGCGGCGACTTTCATCAACTCGCCCGCGATTGCGGTGATGCGTTCCTTCAGGCGCGCACGGCGCTTTTGCCAGGCTTCACCGCCCAGCCGGTCGAGCGGGACGCTTTCCTCGCTTGAACCATAGCGCGAGAGCACGTCGATGTTTTCGACCGGGATGAACAACTTATCACCGCCGTGATACTCAAGGGCAACGCAATCGTGCTGACTCTTGCCGACTGCGATAGGATCAAGGCCGAGATACTTACCGATGCCGTGTTCAACATGGACCACCAGATCGCCACGGGCGAGCGCTTGGAGTTCGGCGAGGAAAGCGTCGGAATCCTTGCGTTTTTTCTTACGACGGACGAGCCGATCGCCAAGCACGTCCTGCTCCGTGAGGACCTCCAGATCGTCATTGGCAAAGCCCGCTTCGAGCGGGAGCACCATTGCAGCGATCTTGCCTTTCGCAGCAAGGCCGAGCGCTTCCTGCCAGCTATCCGCCTGTGCCGTCTCACACCCTGCCTCCGATAGGATCGAGGCGATGCGGGAGCGGCTGCCTGTGGAATAGGCAGCTAGCAGTGGCTTACGGCCAGATCTGGCTATGTCCTTGAAGTGCTTTGCGGCGGCATCATAGACGTTATCCCCGCGACCCCGTTCTGGCGTAAAATCGCGCGCAGACATGAAGCCGAAGTCGATGCTCTTCTCACTGTCCGGCGCAGCGAAGATGACGCTGCGATGGGCTGGCGCTGCTTCGAGCGCAGCGCTGTACTCGTCCTGCGCAAGATACAGCGCGTCAGTGGCGAGCGGGCGGTACGATCCACTTTTTTCGCCCGCGACACGGCCACGTTGATCATGGTAGTCGGTGATGTCCGTCAGTCGTTCTTCACCAGCACCAATTGCGCCTTGGTCGATGATAACCACATCGTCCTCTGCAAGGTGATCGAACAGCGTCGCAAGCTTGTCCTCGAACAGAGGAAGCCAATGCTCCATACCTGCCAGTCGACGCCCGTCGCTAACTGCTTCATAAAGCGGGTCTTGCGTGGCCGCGGCGCCGAATAGCTCACGATACCGCGAACGGAAACGCTTGATGCTGCTTTCGTCTAGCAGCGCTTCGGAAGCAGGCAGCAGCAGGTGCGATTTGAGAATGCCGGTAGAACGCTGCGTGCTTGGATCGAACAGGCGCAGGCTTTCCAATTCGTCGCCAAAGAAATCGAGCCGCAGGCCTTGATCGAGGCTTGAGGGGAAGATGTCGACGATAGAACCACGCACCGCAAACTCGCCGTGATCAACCACAGTATCCGTGCGCGAATAGCCTTGCCGGGTCAGCAATGCGGCGAGGCTGTCGTGGCCGATCATGGTGCCAGATTTGAACTCGCGCACGCTCTCGCGAATTCGAAACGGGGTAAGAACGCGTTGGAGTGCGGCATTTACAGTTGTGATCAGCAGCTGTGAGCCGCCTTCAGGACGTTGCAGCTTGAACAGAGCAGACAGACGCGCAGCACTTACCGAAAGAGCCGGACTGGCGCGGTCATAGGGCAGACAATCCCACGCGGGAAACTCCAGCACCTCGACTTCGGGCGCGAAGAACTTTGCCGCATCAGCCACCGCACGCATCGCGGCATCGTCTGGCGCGATGAACACTGCGCGTTGTTTTGCCGCGCGCGCCAGATCGCTCATAATGAGCGGCATCGCGCCGCGTGGCAGCGAGGAAAGCGTTAGCGGCGTGTCAGCAGAAAGGATGCGGGAAAGATCAGGCATCAGTGATCACTCAAATAGAAGCGGCCCCGCACGTTCCCGCACGAGGCTTGCAAAGATGAAATTTGAAATAGCCGTTAGCGCGGAATGTCCACGTAATCGAGCTTCATCATCGCCTCGATCTGTGGCCCTGCGAATCTGTCTGGCACGTCCTGCGTCTGCAGAGCCCATGCCATGATATCCACGTCGTCTTCCGCCAGCAGATCTTCGAACCAGTCGATCTCCGTCTCGCCCCATTGGGCGTGGTAGCGATCGAAGAAACCGCCGATCATGTAATCAGCCTCGCGCGTACCGCGATGCCAGGCACGAAACTTGGCGCGGGCGAGGCGCTGGTCGAATGTGGGCATATCCGTCATGTGAGGCGAGGTAAGCTACTCGGCATTCGCGTTCAAGCAGCTATAGACGATATCACCATGCGCCCAGACGCTCTTAATCCGTTGTTCGCAGAAACCCGGACGCTTGAAGGCGTCGGGCCAAAGTTGATGAAGCCGCTGGAAAAGCTCGGCCTGACGAGGGTGAGAGACCTTGTCTATCATTTGCCGGAGCGGTTTGTCACGCGGCACGCGATTGCCAGTCTCGATGAAGGTGGGGAGGGCGAACAGGTGATCGTCGCGCTGACCCCGACCGAGCACCGTGCGCCTTACAATCCGGGACGCGGGCCTTACCGGGTGCTGGCGCAGGATGAAGCGGGAGATGTCTGCGCGCTTACATACTTTGGGCGCGCTTCCTACACCGCCAAGAAACAGCTACCCGTTGGCGAGAAACGTTGGGTGGCAGGGCGGCTCGATAGATATGGCGACATGCTGCAAATCGTTCATCCTGACCATGTCGAAAAGGACTCAGCGGCCCATCTTTCGCGGTTGAACGAACCGGTTTACGCCCTGTCCGAGGGGCTAACGCAACCGCGTGTGGCCGGGCTTATCGAGCAGTCACTTGAGCGCACGCCCGAGCTGCCTGAATGGATCGAACCGGGGCAATTCGCGCAGTCGGGCTGGCTCACATGGCGCGATGCGCTGCACCTCGCGCACAAGGGCGAACATGAAAAAGCACGTGACCGGCTGGCCTATGATGAGCTGCTGGCAAACAGCCTCGCACTGCTGATGGTGAAGGCGGAGGGTCGTCGGCGCAAGGGTCAGGCACTGGCGGGGGACGGGCGGTTGCGTGCAAGGCTTAACCTGCCGTTTGAAATGACCGGCGCGCAAAAACGCTCGATTGCCGAGATCGAGGGCGACCTTCAGCAGGAGGCTCCGATGCTGCGCCTGCTGCAAGGCGATGTAGGCGCGGGTAAGACGGTGGTCGCGCTGGCGGCGATGCTGATTGCGGTCGAGGCAGGCAGCCAGGCGGCTCTGCTCGCGCCGACCGAGATATTAGCGCGCCAGCATTTCGAGACCCTGCGAAAAATGGCCGCTCCCACCGGCGCCGAAGTCGCCTTGCTGACCGGCCGTGCCAAAGGCAAGGAGCGCGAGGGCATCCTGATGGGGCTGCTCGATGGTTCCATCGACATCCTCGTCGGCACACACGCGATCTTTCAGGACACGGTAAACTACAAGGACCTTGGCCTGGTCGTGATAGACGAGCAGCATCGCTTTGGCGTGCAGCAACGCCTTGCACTCGCCGCAAAGGGCAAGCGCACGCCGCACACTCTGGCGATGACGGCGACGCCGATCCCGCGTAGCCTGACTCTCGCTCAATATGGTGAAATGGATGTAAGCCGCCTTGATGAACTGCCGCCTGGCAGGCAGGCTATCGATACCCGGGTGATCGCACAGGATCGGACTGAAGACATCGTCGCGGGGGTTGAGCGGCATCTCGCGACGGGACAGCAGGCCTACTGGGTGTGTCCCATGGTCCGCGACAGCGAGATTGCGGACATCGCTGCAGCAGAGGCGCGCTATGCTGCCCTGAAGGAGCGATTTGGCGATGCGGTGACTTTGGTTCACGGACAGCTCGCGCCGGAGGTCAAAGACACCAATATGGAGCGCTTCGTGAGGGGCGAGACGAAATTGCTGGTCGCTACAACCGTTATCGAAGTCGGCGTCGATGTACCTTCGTCGACACTTATGGTGATCGAACAGGCCGAGCGTTTTGGCTTGGCACAGTTGCACCAACTTCGCGGAAGAGTGGGGCGTGGTTCGGAGAAATCGGTATGCCTGCTGCTGCGCGGAAACGAGCTATCAGAGACCGGAAAAAAGCGGCTCGCTCTTATGCGAGAGACGCAGGACGGTTTTCGCATTGCCGAAGAAGACCTGGAACTGCGCGGCGGCGGCGAATTGCTTGGGACACGACAATCGGGCGAGGCGGCTTTCCGGATTGCCAATCTGGAGCAGGTGCAAAAGCTGCTACCGGCAGCCCATGCCGACGCACGGCTGCTGATCGAACGTGATGGCGGTCTTACTAGCGAGCGCGGCGAAGCGGCGCGGATCCTGTTGTATCTTTTCGAGCGTGATTGGGGCGTGCAATTGCTCCGGGGTGGCTAGAATTCCGCCTGGACGCCTTCGCTTTCGAACCGTGTGGTCATAGCGCTAACCGCGATCAGGATTTCTTCCCACACCTGGCGAAAATCGTCGTCATCGCCGTAATACGGATCCTTTACCGATCCGCCTTGCTTGCCCTCGACCGTGTCCATCAAAAGCGCGACCTTGGCGCTGCCGTCGCGCGGCGCGCGAGCTCTGATGCCTTCGAGATTAGCCGTATCGAGCGCGAAGATGTGGGTGAAGCGGTAGAAATCCTCAAGATCGAGCTGGCGACCCCGCAGACCCGAAATGTCCACGCCGTCCGCGCGTGCAGTAACGATTGCGCGCTCATCGGGCGCATCACCGATGTGATATCCTGCAGTCCCAGCGGAATCGACTATGCAGTCAAGGCCGGACTTTGCCGCGACGGCGCGCAATGCGCCTTCCGCCATGGGCGAGCGGCAGATATTGCCGAGACAGACGAACAGCACGGCCAGCTTCGGTGTGTGACTTTCCGACACGTCTCGTGTTTAAAGGATATCCTGCGGCTAAGGCAATACACGCCGTAAGGGAAATGGAGTGATTTCAATGCGTCATATGGTTACCGGACTGCTGCTGTGCGCTGCGACGATTGCCCCCGCATGGGCTGGGCCGGTCGAAGACTATGAGGCGCTGCGCGAAGAGGTGTGGCAGTCTGCGCTCGATACGTCGCCACAGTTGGCGACGAGCGTCGGTGACCGGCGCGGTGACGGCAAACTAAGTGATTTGTCAGAAGAGGAATATGATCGCGGAATTGACCGGACGCGCGCGTTTCTGGCGCGGCTGGAGGCGATTGATGCCGACACATTGCCGACCGATTTGCAGGTCGATTACGCGATCTTGAAGAGCAGTTTTGATGATACGCTGGCCGCGGCGGAGCATGCGCATTCGCGCTACATCCTTTTCACCAATCGTGGTGGCTGGTTTTCCGGCTTTGCTTCGTTGCCCTACCGCTCCCCGCTGTTCACGCTGGCGGATTACGAGAGCTACGTCGGACGGCTTGAGGCCTATCGCGCGTTCAACGCCGACGGGATCGAGCGCAGCCGTGAAGCGGTTATGCGCGGATTTACGCAGCCTTGCGAGCCGATGGAGGGCTTCGAAAACCGCGTCACGCAGCAATTGTTCGATGATCATGCCAAGTCGCCATTCTGGCAACCCTTTGCTGGCGACAGGCCCGGATCGATTTCTGATGAAGAGTGGGATGCGTTGAAGACCCGTGCGGAGGCTGCCCTCAAATCGTCGGTGTTCCCGGCCTACGAAGAATTCCTGTCCTTCTATACCGAGGAGTATGCTCCCAATTGCCGCACCGGTACGCCGGGCATACTCGCGACGCCGGGTGGCGGGGATTATTACGCCTATCGCGTGAAAAGTTTCACGACCACTGACATGACGCCAGCAGAGGTGCACAATCTAGGCCTGAGCGAAGTTGCGCGTATTCGGGCCGAGATGGTTGAGGTCGCTGGGGAGGCAGGCTTCGACACGCGCGAGGCATTTATCGAGCATCTGCGCACCGATCCGCAATACTATATGACCGATGCTGACGAGTATCTCGAATACACTCAAGCGCTCGCCAAGCATATTGATGGCTTTATGCCCAAGCTGTTCGGCAAGCTCCCGCGCCAGCCATACACCGTCCAGCCAATCCCCGCCGCCAACGCGCCGGGCAACACCACCGCTTATTACGAACCGGGTTCGTTGGAGACCGGTGCGGCAGGGATCTATCGTCTCAACACGACGGAACTCGACCAGCGTCCGCTGTGGGAATTGCCCGCGTTGGGCGTTCATGAGGCAGTACCGGGGCACCATCACCAGATTGCTTTGCAGCAGGAACTGGACATTCATCCGCTGCGCGCCAACGGCACCTTCTTCACGGCCTTTGTCGAGGGCTGGGGGCTCTATTCGGAGCGGCTAGGGATCGAGATGGGGCTGTATGATACGCCGGCAAAACAGATGGGGAGGTTGTCCTATGAGATGTGGCGCGCGGCTCGGTTGGTGGTCGATACCGGCCTTCATTCAAAGGGATGGAGCAAACAGCAGGCGGTCGATTTCATGCTCGACAACACTGCGCTGACAGCGGGAAATGTCGATGCCGAGGTCAACCGCTATATGACCTGGCCGGGACAGGCGCTGGCCTACAAGATCGGCGAGTTGAAGATCCGTGAGCTGCGCACCCGTGCCGAGGAAGCACTCGGGGCGGAGTTCGATCTGCGCGCTTTCCACGATACCGTGCTGGAGAACGGCTCGATCCCGCTCAACGTGCTTGAAGAGCATGTCGATCGCTGGATCGCGAGCCAGCAATCGGAGGGTTAAGCCGCCTTCGCGGGCAGCGGCTCGGTGCTGCCGAGCACATCCTCGCTGATACGGCGGACATTGACCTTCGCCTTGAGCCGCGCACCGAGCAAAGCGGTGCCGCTGACCTTGCGCTGTACGAACAGGGTCTCGACCGGTGGGAAGGCCCAGGTGTCCTTATCCTGGGCGATTTCCATGCCCTCCTGACGCAGCAGCGGCACAAAGGCACGGTCGCCAAAATCGAACGGTGCGTCCTCGCGCATTTCACCAACAACGATGTCGATCATTTTATCGATGCGTTCGCGATACTTTTCGGCGACAATCGGCAGCATGAAACCGGCGGCGATGGTCTCCTCGCGAACTCTGTCGCGGTCGCCGGCCAGCCCTGCTTCGAGCAAGCGGCGATAAGCATTCCCGACGTCCGGATCGACATCCCGGCACGCACCAAAATCGAGAACGACTATGTCACCCGTCTTCGGACGAAACAGGTAATTGGCGAAATTCGGATCGGTTTGCATGACGCCGAATTCGAACAACTCACGCGCGACCAGGTGCATTAACCGGCCCATGACCTCATCACGGCGCTCATCAGTTTCATCGGCCAGCGCTTCGATCGAGACGCCCTCTTCAAAACTCATCGCAAGAATGCGCTCGCGGGTCAGCCCTTCGTGCAAACTTGGAACGACGAATCCTGACGTATCGGCGAGCTTCTCTCGATACATCGCCATCTGCGCGCCTTCACGGTGATAGTCAGCTTCTTCATGA
The DNA here is from genome assembly GCA_039195235.1 of Pseudomonadota bacterium. GTDB lineage: Bacteria > Pseudomonadota > Alphaproteobacteria > Sphingomonadales > Sphingomonadaceae > Erythrobacter. Next base: position 65,809 of record JBCCVO010000008.1, on the reverse strand, counting down.
AGCTGCTGTTTGGCCGCGGCGAGCAGTTTGTCGATCTCCAGCTCAGGAGGGGCAAAACCAGCGATCCTGAGCAGCGTCATCACATTGTCGACATCGCTGTCGATGCTCTGCGCAACGCCGGGATATTGCACCTTTATCGCCAGCTCCTGACCATCGCGGGTCAAAGCCTTATGCACCTGTCCGATCGAAGCAGCCGCAATCGGGCGCGGGTTAAACCAGCGGAACTGCTTTCGCCAGTCATTGCCCCATTGTTCTTTCAGCACGCGATCAAGCTGGCGGGCGGGCATGAAATTCGCCTGATCGCGCAGTGTTGCCAGGATATCGGACAGTTCCTTTGGCAGGAAATCGCCCGAATCCATACTGATCATCTGTCCCATCTTCATCGCTGCGCCGCGCAGATGCGACAGCCGATCGGTCAGTCGTTGAACATTGCCAGGTGTAAGAATCAGGTCGCGGGTAGAGATTCGCTCGCCGCTGGTCAGCCGACGTGCACCTTCGGCGGCCATGCCACCGGCAACGCCTCCGACCAATCGGCCAAAAGTTCCAAACCGGGCGAGGCGACCTGAGGGCACAGCACGCTGGCGACCACGGTCTTCCTTACGGTCTTCGAATTCGGAGAAATCGTTGTCGGCCAAGTGTCTGGTGATCCCTTGAAAATCGGTTCAGTCACTGAACGGTCGGCTGCGCGGGCCGTTCCGGACCTGTCAGCTGATGCAAAGCCCGCCATCGACCGGAAGGCATTGCCCAGTGATGTAATTGCTGTGCGGCGAGGCCCAGAACACCGCCAGTCCTTCCAGCCCGGCATGGTCGCCGGATCGCCGCAACGGGATGCGTTTTTCCATCCATTCGGCGAACTTCGGATTGGCCGCGGCGGTGATGTCGGTCTCGTAGTAACCGAACAACAGCGCATTGGCGGTAATCTGGTAACGCGCCAGCTCGAAGGCGGCTCCGCGTGTCAGGCCATTCAAAGCGGCTTTAGAGGCAGCATAGTCGGAGCTCTTGTTGACGCCCATAATCGACTGACCAGAAGACGTCCCGATCAGCTTTCCGCCCGGATCGCCATTCCTGGTGCGCTCGATCATGTGGCGGGTGACATGCTTGTAGGTGAGGGCAGCGCCGCGGGTATTGACCGCCATGACCTCGTCCCAGCCATCCGTGGTCATGTCGGGCACGGTAGCGCCCGATCCCGCACGGCCGGCATTGGCAAAGCATGCATCCACTCGGCCGAACTTTGCCAGTGTCGCTTCCATGGCGGCTTCGATCTGATATTCCTGAGCGACGTCACAGGCGAGGGCGATAACGTCGCCGCCGCCATATTCGACAAGCTCGGCCAGCGCATCTGCGTTCTTTTGCGGATTGCGCGCCCAAATTGCGACGTTCGCGCCAGCTTTTACAAGGCCGCGTGCCATGCCAAGGCCAAGTCCGCCATTGCCGCCGGTCATGACCGCCACGCGGCCTGTAAGATCGAACAAGTTCATGGGCGCGTGGGGTGGAGCATTTGTGGATTGCTCGCAAGATGTGCGGGAACCTGCATCAGTGCTATGCGCTTGGGCAATCATGGACGTTGAACCCTCACTCACTCCCTCATCACGCTGGCTTGGCTATGCTGGGTTGCTGCCGCAGATCATCTGCGTTGCTATGGCAGCAAGCGGTCACGAATATGGCTACACCGCGCTGGCCGGTGGGTTCGCCTATGCTGCTGCGATCTTTAGCTTTCTGGGTGGAGTGTGGTGGGGACAGGCAATCCAGTCGGGAAAGGCTGGTGCGGGCGCTTACCTGCTTGCTGTTATACCGAGCCTGCTGGCCGTCGCCCTGTTCCTGCCGTGGAGCCTTGGTTGGGACTGGCCCGGCCCAGCGCTGATGTATCTCGGCGCGCTGATCCTGCTGTCGCCACTGGTCGATCGTGCGCTGGGATATGCGGCGAAGGACTTCTTCAGTTTGCGGGTGCAGCTATCGGCTGGGCTGGGATTGCTGACAATCGCACTTGGGTTTGTGGCTGAGGCGCTGGTCTGAACAGCCACCAGCCCTTCGCCAGCGCTCGGTGATCTTAGTCCAAGATGATCCCCCGGATCATTCTGTTTTGTGAAAACTGGTCGGGAAGAGAGGATTCGAACCTCCGGCCCCCGCCTCCCGAAGACGGTGCTCTACCAGGCTGAGCTACTTCCCGACTCAGAGGCACGATGCGCGCTGGCTCCGTGCGGTAGGCGGGCGCGTATAGGTGTGGATGGCCAGGGTGGCAAGCGGGCAATTGCGGCCTATAGTCTTCGTTATGCCGACGCTCGAAACCGCAGAAACGATTCCTTCCGAACTGATCGGACCCGGCCATTACGAATGGCAATATCTCGATCTGATGCGGCATATTTGGGAGAGCGGGAGCGAACGCTCGGATCGCACCGGGATTGGCACGCGGTCCGTATGCGGAGCGCAATTGCGGTTTGATATGGCGGACGGCGCGATGCCGCTACTGACGACCAAGCGGGTCTATTGGAAGACCGCGACGCGCGAGATGCTTTGGTTCCTGACCGGTGAGACCAATATTCGCCCGCTGGTTTTGCAAGGCGTGAAGATCTGGAATGAGTGGCCGCACGCGCGCTACGTCAAGGAGACGGGTGATGCTATCGCGCTCGAAGACTTCGTTCAGCGCATTGCGGACGACGAAGACTTTGCGACGCGCTGGGGTGATCTTGGTCCGGTATATGGCAAGCAGTGGGTCGATTGGCCGACCTATCGTTACCGTAAGGACGGCCTTTACGAAAAGGGCGAAGGGATCAATCAGGTCGCCGAGGTGATCGGGAGCCTCAAGACAAATCCCGCCAGCCGTCGTCACATCATCGAAGGCTGGAACGTGGCCGAGCTGGATCGGATGGCGTTGCCGCCGTGCCATAAGACATATCAGTTCCATGTTGCGGGCACCAAAGGGCGAGAACGTCTGAATTGCGTGCTCTATCAACGCAGCTGCGATGTCGCGCTGGGCCTGCCGTTTAACCTTTGGTCGGCGGCGCTGCTGACCCGGATGATTGCTGAGCAAACGGGCCTTGAGCCGGGCGAGCTGGTATGGATGGGCGGGGACGTGCATCTCTACCTGAATCACGCTCATTTGATCGAAGAACAGCTCACACGAAAGCCGCAGGGCAATCCGACTTTGGAAATCACGCGAAAGCCCGAAACAATTTTCGACTACCAAATCGAGGATTTTGTGGTGCATGATTACGCGCCACTGTCTCCGATCAAGGCCCCTGTTGCGGTCTGATCGGGGCCGCTTGACCGCGCATTTCCCGTGACATAGGCGATGCCCAACGGGCGCCTTAAAGCGTCGTGCAGATAGTGGGGAAACGACAGCTGAGACGCTGCATTCCGCACATATCTGCGGTCCTTAACGGGAGAGCACCCCTATGGCCGATCCGGTCGACACTCCAAAGCCATCCGGGGACAATCGTCCCGCGCTCGCGCTGCATGTTCCCGAGCCCAGGTTCCGACCCGGCGATCAGGCAGATTTCAGCGATATCGACATCGGCGAAGCAGGCGATCAACCGCGCCCCGATGAAGGTGCTAAACCAGAGGATATGAAAGACCTCGCCTATGGCCTCGTCCGCGTCTTGGGTGAGGATAACAACGCGCATGGGCCGTGGGACCCAAAGCTCGATCCCGAGACGCTGCGCACCATGCTCGGCCATATGGCGCTGGTCCGCGCTTTCGATGAACGCATGTTCCGCGGCCAGCGTCAGGGCAAGACCAGCTTTTACATGAAGTGCACCGGCGAAGAGGCGACCAGCGTTGCCGCTTCGATGGCGCTCGCGTCGGATGACATGGTCTTCCCGAGCTATCGCCAGCAGGGTATTCTGCTGGCGCGCGGCTATCCGCTGATTGAGATGATCAACCAGATTTATTCGAACAAGGGCGACAAGCTGAAGGGCCGCCAGTTGCCGATCATGTACTCCAGCCGCGAGCACAGCTTTTTCTCGATCTCCGGCAACCTTGCGACGCAGACCCCGCAGGCGGTCGGATGGGCAATGGCGAGCGCAATAAAGGGCGACAGCCGGATTGCCGCGACATGGGTGGGCGAGGGTTCGACTGCCGAGGGTGACTTCCACTCCGCCTGCACCTTCGCGACCGTCTACAACGCTCCGGTGATCCTCAATGTAATCAACAACCAGTGGGCGATTTCGAGCTTCTCCGGTTTTGCCGGGGCAGAGCGGACTACCTTCGCTGCACGAGCGTTGGGCTATGGTCTTGCGGGCCTTCGGGTAGACGGCAATGATGCGCTCGCGTGTTATGCGGCACAGCAATGGGCGGCGAACCGCGCCCGGGCGAACCAGGGCCCGACCCTCATCGAATACTTCACCTACCGCGCGGAGGGGCATTCGACTTCGGACGATCCCTCCGGCTATCGCTCTGCCCAAGAACGCGAGGAATGGCCGCTCGGTGACCCAGTGATGCGTCTGAAGAACCACCTTATCGCGATTGGCGAATGGGACGAAGAGCGTCAGGCGACAATGGACAAGGAATGCGCGGAAGAGGTGAAGCGTGTCACCAAGGAAGCCGAGAAGAACGGTATCCTCGGGCACGGCCTGCACCATCCATTCCATACCATGTTCGAAGATGTGTTCGAGGAATTGCCATGGCACCTTGAGGAGCAGGCCGCGCAGGCGACGCGTGAGCGGATCGCGAAATTCGGCAAGGAAAGGCCGTACGAATGAGCGCCCAGACACAGGAAGTGACCGCGCCCGAAACCGGAAGCGCCGAGCGCCGGATCAACATGATCGAGGCGATCAACGAGGCGCTCGACGTGATGCTCGGGCGCGACGAAGATGTTATCGTGATGGGCGAAGATGTCGGCTATTTCGGCGGTGTCTTCCGCTGCACGGCTGGTCTTCAGGAAAAGCACGGCAAGACCCGCGTGTTCGACACACCAATCAGCGAATGCGGGATTATCGGCGTGGCAGTCGGCATGGGCGCATATGGTCTGCGACCGGTCCCCGAAATTCAGTTCGCTGATTACATCTATCCGGGCCTCGATCAGTTGATCTCCGAAGCGGCGCGTCTGCGTTATCGCTCTGCCACTGAGTATATCGCACCCATGACTGTGCGCTCACCTTTTGGTGGTGGTATCTTCGGCGGTCAGACGCACTCGCAATCGCCCGAAAGCATCTTCACCCATGTTTCAGGGTTGAAAACGGTGATTCCGGCGACGCCTTACGATGCGAAGGGGCTGCTGATTGCTTCGATCGAAGACAACGACCCCGTGATCTTCTTCGAACCGAAGCGGATTTATAACGGCCCGTTCACCGGCTTTTATGACAAGCCGGTCGAGCCGTGGAAGAAGCACTCCGACAGTGTGGTACCCGAAGGCTATTATCGTATTCCATTGGGCGAAGCGCGGCACGTGACCCAAGGCGAGGCGCTGACCGTGCTGACCTACGGCACTATGGTGCATGTCGCTGAGGCTGTCTGCCGCGAGAAGGGGGTCGATGCAGACATTCTCGACCTGCGCACACTGGTCCCCCTTGATATCAAGGCGATCGAAGCCTCGGTCAGGAAGACCGGCAAATGCCTGATCGTTCACGAGGCGACCCGCACATCCGGCTTTGGCGCGGAGCTTTCCGCGCTTGTGACGGAGCGCTGCTTCTACCACCTTGAAGCTCCGGTCGAACGCGTCACCGGCTTCGATACCCCTTATCCGCATAGTCTTGAATGGGCCTATTTCCCCGGCCCCGTCCGCATCGGTGAGGCCATCGACGCGATCTTGAGCGAGTAGGCGGAATGCAGGATCTTGAGGCTTTCCTACCAACCGTTCGAAATGCATGGGTGATGGCTGTTCGAAAGGCCAAGGCGGCGTTTTCGATGGATAGGTGTCAATTTTGCTTTTTGATGGAAAGCGCATGAATAACAAGATGTTGAATGTGATCCAGCGGCATGACACGGTGTCAACTATGTCAACTTCGCAGACCCATGCTCGCACGACGAACTCACGCAAGGATTGATTGAACCCATGGCGAAATTCACTTTCAACATGCCCGATGTGGGCGAGGGCGTGGCCGAGGCGGAGATCGTTGAATGGCACGTGAAGGTCGGCGATACGGTATCCGAAGACCAGCATCTGGTTGACGTGATGACGGACAAGGCCACGATCGATATCGAAAGCCCGGTCGATGGTACGGTGATCGAAGTCGCGGGCGAGATCGGTGACACGATCGCGGTTGGTTCGATGCTGCTGGTTGTCGAAACTGAGGCCGAGGTTTCGGCAGAGGCACCGGAGGAAAGTCCCGCGCCTGCACAGGCTCCGACTTCTGCCAAGGTTGAGGAAAGGATCGAGGTCGAAACGCCCGATGCTTCAGATTCGGATGACGCGCTTGCCGCCGATCGCGATCCTGAGCCGCTCCCAGCGCCGACACCTGCTCCGGAGACTGTGCCACATGCAAAGGTTCTGGCCAGCCCCGCTGTGCGAAAGCGCGCGAAAGATCTCGGCATCGATCTCGGGGACGTCAAACCGGCCGAAGATGGTCGTGTGCGTCACGGTGATCTCGATGCGTTTCTCTCCTACAATACGAGTGGAGGCTTTGGTCCTGCAGGTAAAGCCCGCGAGGATGAGCCGATAAAAGTGATCGGCCTGCGCAAGCGGATCGCGCAGAACATGTCGGCGGCGAAGCGTCATATCCCGCATTTCACCTATGTCGAAGAATGCGATGTGACCGAGTTTGAGCGGATGCGTGGGCAATTGAATGCAGCCCGCGGCGACAAGCCCAAGCTTACCATGCTGCCGCTGCTGATCAGCGCGTTTTGCAAGCTGATCCCGGACTATCCGATGATCAATGCCCGGTACGATGACGAAGCGAATATTGTGACCCGGTATGGCAGTGTGCATCTTGGCATGGCGACACAGACCGACAACGGGTTGATGGTGCCGGTGATCAAAGATGCGCAGGCACGCAATCTGTGGCAACTGGCAAGCGAGATTGGCCGCCTGGCCGGCTCCGCACGTGATGGCTCCGCCAAGTCGGATGACCTTTCCGGATCGACACTGACTGTGACATCTCTCGGCCCGCTCGGCGGGGTGGCCACCACGCCGGTGATCAACCGTCCGGAAGTGGCCATCATCGGCCCAAACCGGATCATTGAGCGCCCGATGTTCGTTTCAGACGGGCAGGGTGGCGAGCGGATCGAGAAGCGCAAGCTGATGAATATCTCGATCAGCTGCGATCACCGTGTTGTCGATGGTCACGACGCGGCGAGCTTCATTCAGGACGTGAAGAAGCTGATCGAAACGCCGGTTTTGCTGCTTCAGGAATAGGTCGAAAAGAAATTGCGCGTTTTGGGGTGCGCAGGGCGTTGACAGCGCCAACGGCGGGGCCTAATGGCGCTGCTCCCAAGCGGTTCAAACCGCTATGCGCGGGTGTAGCTCAGTTGGTTAGAGCGCCGGCCTGTCACGCCGGAGGTCGCGAGTTCAAGTCTCGTCACTCGCGCCATTTTCATCCTGTTGAATTTGGCGACCATATGAGCGCGGTTGCGTGGGTATCTTGTGAAGATCACGCCTCAACCGCGTCTCAATTCTTAAATTCGCGTTTGTTTGCGCCGCTTGTCCTGAATTGAGGCGACCACGCAGGTCATGTCGATATTGCGCCGCCTTTGCTAACGCACGCAGGACGATGGCGATGATGGAACAATCCGAAGCACTCACAATGAACTGGCGCAGTGTTGCAATAGCACTGATGGTCGCCTGCGCTCTGATCCCGCAGCTCTATCTATGGTCCAAATCGATTGAGCGGCATGCGACAGTGTGGCTCGCGCTCTTCGTTCTCGCGGTTGGGATCAATGCAACACCCATGATCATTGGATTTGCTGGCGCGTATGACATCTGGCCTGGCCTCACGTTTTTGCCGGTTAATCTGATGCTGTTTTTCGGGCCTCTGCTCTATCTCCACGCCCGCCAATTGATGATGGGCGTGACGCCTGTAGTCTATTACGCGCTGTTGATCCCCGGCTTGCTCAACTGGGTTTATGAGCTGTGGGCTTTCACCACACTTGGTGATTATCGAGCAAAGTGGGCATACAATGATGCGTTTCATGAGCCGTTTATTGTGCCTCTGGTTCAGGCGGCCGCTCTGGCGCTAGGTGCTTGGGCGTTTTGGAGCATTTGGCGCATGCGCCGAATGTACACGAGTTGGCTCGACGCGAACCGCTCTGATGCTGATGATTTTGAGCCGCGCTGGATAAACCACATTCTTGTGATCGGGACGATCGCGGCCTTGCTCTGGGCAGTTGATCTGATTGTGTCCTACATATTCGGACTCAGCTATCTTGAACAGTTCTGGTGGGATCTGGCTGTCCTGTTCCTCGTCATGCTCCTCTCGCTCGAAGCGCTTGCGCGGCTTGAGCAGCCGTTCCCCAAGATGCTGGCCCCGGATGCCGTCTCTGTCGAGGAACTGATGGAGCAAGTCGCCGCTGAGCGCGATTGGGTCGCTGAGGGAGAGCGGCTTCGCGACGAGGTGATTGCAAATGGTTGGCACCTTGAATCGTCGCTCTCGCTGCAAACGTTGTCACGGCGCTTCGGAATGAATCAGGCGTATGTTTCGCGAGCGCTCAACCAAGGCCTCGATCTCAGCTTCAGCAATTTCATAAATGGGCTTCGGGTTGAACATGCAAAGGGAATGATTGGGCGCAAGGACGTGAATCTGCTCGATGTCGCGCTGTCATCCGGGTTCGGTTCGAAAGCGAGCTTCAATCGAGCATTCAAGCTGCATGCGGGTGTTAGCCCAAGCGAACATAGACGTCTCAATTCATAAAAAAGTACAGCTGAAACGGGATTTGCGCCGACAGCGATCAAGCGATCTGGTCTTGGGCCTGCCAAGCCAAGGAGATGATTATGCGCCCTTTTTTCGCTATTTGTACTGCTCTATTTGTTGCCGTTCCCAGTCTCCCCGCTGCCGCGCAAGCGCAGCCCGCGCCTGCCGGCTCCCTAGCGGCTGAAGAGCGGATGAGTGTCGAGCAGGTGCGCCGCGATATCGCTCTGGCCGAAGAAGCCTATTCGCGCATTCATCCTGGTTATACCCGCTATGCAAGCGCAGAGGAGATGAAGCAGGCATGGGCCTCGGTGGTGGCTCAGGCTGAGGCGCAGGGGGGTATGACTCTGCCGGAATTCTACCTCGCGACTGAACTGGTGCTAACGCGAATTCGCTGCGACCACACCAAAGCCGAACTGCCTCGTTCTTTGCGGAAAGCCCGTAAGGGGCAGCCTCTCTATCTGCCGTTCCGATGGGATTTGATCGAGGGCCGCGGGATCATTGAAGCTGCCGCGCCGGAAACGGGCCTTTCTCGTGGCGATGAGATTCTGGCCATCGATGGTCGCAGTCTTGAAGAGACAGTTTCTGCAGTAAAGAAATATATTCCCTTCGATGGCTACACCGAATGGGCGCGCACTGGCGGTGTTGCCCAATCGCTCGAATTTATGGGCGGCGCGGTTGATCATTTCGGCATGCTCTTATGGAATACCCCGGCTGTTGCGACACTCACTATCCGCGGCAGTGACGGAAACACTCGTGAGGTGGCGGCGGACCGTATCACCTTCGCCGACTGGACCACCCTGGGCGATACGTCTGGTCGAGCGCGCAATTTCAAAGACGCGGTGACGTTTGAGCGGATCGGCGAAAACACTGGCTATCTCAGGGTCGATACCTTCGTGAACTACCGCCAGCCAGTCGACCCTGCCACGCTGTTCGATCCGATTTTCGATGCAATGGAAGATGAGCAACGCGACACGCTGATCCTGGATTTGCGGTCAAATGGCGGTGGATCAAGCGACGCGGCGTTCGGGCTTGTGTCTTATCTGCTGCCGGAAGCCATGCAGCTCAAGACAAGTATGACGGTCGCCACGCTGGATATCACCGACTTGAAGGAGCATCTGAGCACGTGGGAACCGCGCGCGCTTAACCCTGATCCGCGCGGCTTCATCGCCAATGCGGATGGCACCTACACGTTGCGCGAAGGGATCTCGGAAGAAACTGGTATTGTCACTCCTGCTGACAGCGCGTTTCAAGGGCGCCTGATCGTTCTGTCCAGCACAAACAACGGGTCGGGCAGCACCAACATGATGGCGATCCTCGAACAGCAGGAGCGCACAGTTCTGGTCGGCGAGAAGACCGGCGGTAGCGCAGAGGGCCCAAACGCTGGCATTCTCTTCACGCTGACACTGCCAGAGAGTGGTCTGCGCGCTCGCATTCCCGTCTTTCGCTACACCAACAATGTGGTCGATTTTGAGGAGGGAATGGGACTGACCCCGGATATCGCTGCTTCGATGACCGTTGATGCATTCAGGGCGGGCCGCGATCCGGTTCTTGAAAAGGCGAAGTCGCTTGCACTTGAGGGCGTCGCGACGCGCGCCAGTCAGGTTGAGGTCGGAGAGGCCGTCGAAAGTTCCGGAGTTCTGACGGCTTCGATCACAGACTTTGCGATGTTGGAAGGCGACCAATGGTCGGGCCAACTCGAATACCTCAATTATGGTCGGGACGACCGGTCGACGATCCCAGTTCGGATGGTCGCTCGTGCTCCCGCTGGTAGGTCGATGCCATATGATTTCATCTATCCAGGCGAAGAGGACAAGAATGCAAAGGACCGCATGCGTGTTTCGCGCGACGGCACAAAGATCAACCAGATGGCCATCACCAAGCGCTTTGTCGATCAGAGCGGAGCGCTTGTGCTGGTCACTGATGCGAAGGGGCGCGACGACAATCGCCCGGCGGATATTCGTGTGACCTACACAATTGCACCGACCAGCTTCGTTGTAGCCAAGGATGTTCGATTTGAAGGCGGCGAGTTCTTCAACCGCAACGAATACAGACTTACTCGCTAGGCGGGTTGTCGGATGGAGGCGGGCTCCAACTGCCGGTCTCCATCCAGATCAAGAACCGTCTGAGTGGCAACAACCAGATCAGGCCGAGGGTCAGATACACCACGGCTTGCGCTCCGCCCGACCAATGACCGATTATGCCCGGGGCATAGCGTGCTATCATGATGCCGTAGATCATGAGCACAACGAACAAGCTGATAATGCCAAACGGAATTCGCCAAGTGGGTTCTTCGCGCATCAGTGAATTCCGTACATTCGAGTTGGTGTTACAACAGCATCAAGCGCAATGTCATGAGGTTCGACTGGGAGCGCGCTATCCGGTTCGATAAGCTGCACGTCCCATGCCAGCCCAATGGTGATGCGTCCGGGATGTTCTGCAAGCCACCGATCATAGTGACCGCCGCCCTGACCAAGTCTATTCCCATTTGATGTGAAGCCAACCAGCGGCACAAACAGCACATCAGGAACGAGCTGTGTCGCGGCTGCCTTGGGTTGGGCAATGCCAAACGGGCCGACGATCAAGTCGCTGCTTGCAAAGGGATCGGTGTGTTCCCGAAACGACATTGCACTGTCTGGTTCGTTGAAATGCGGGAGGGCGATCGTGTGCCCCGCCTCGTGGAAGAACTTGGCATAGCCGCTCGTCGGCGCTTCGTCTTCGTTCGCGTGATAGAAACCGATCGTAGCGTCTGCTCCGATTTTCTTGAGCAGGGGCGCCGGTGGGCGATGGAAGAGCAATGCACGAACGCTGTCCGGCTGTGCGGCGATATGCTCGCGACGGGCCTTGCGGAGGGCCTTTCTAATTTGCGATTTGTTGGACACTGTTCGCCCTGAGATTGTCGAAGGGCCGTTCTTCCTTCGAGCGAAACGAAAAGATGAAGTGCGGGGCCTTAGAGAGCTAAGCCCGAACGGATTTTGAACACAGCACTTCGCATTCAAGTGACGGGACCGCCATTGGTCGTTGCCAGAGAAATCCTCTGACGCGAAAACGTCAGGTGGGCGCCGTATGCCCGAGCTCCCAGGACGAACCCGTAAACTCAGACAGGGACAGCTCCCATGGATTGCTTATAGCCTCAGGGATATTCAATCGGCTCGTGCCGGGCAGCCCCGCCGTGTGCAGACTTAAGCAGCATGCTTTCCACCTTCAACCAGTGGTTGCACAATCGTGTCAGGCAGATTTCTCGAAAGCGGCTGCGGTTTGCTCGGCGCGGTCGGCCAGGGCTTCGAGCTTGGCGGCCAGCGCGTCTTCGCCGAACAAGTCATGCTGATGGCGTGCGGCCTCGCGCATTTCGGCCATTTGCGCCTTCAACTGCTTGTTCTCTTCTCGAGCGCGCTCTTCAGCCTTTCGCAGAGTATCGATCTCGGCGCGCAGTTCTGCTTTCTTGCCGCCTGCCTTTGCCTTTTCGTGCTCTGCATTTTCGGAAGCCTGCCGCGTAGCGGTGTCGGCATTACTACGTGCGTCTTCCGCCTCTTTCTTTGCCGCATCGACAGCCTTGCGCGTTTCGTCGAGCTCATCAGCCAGGAACAGCGCTGCGAAGACGAGATTGTCGACTTCCTGCACGGCGCGCTGAGTGCCGAGTAGCGCGTATTTCTCGTTGATGATCGCCCCTAGCGAGGCGACGCGATCCTCGTCACCCTTAGCCGTTGCGACGGTGTAAGACTTGGGCCCCACTCGGAAGGTTACCTTGCTCATATCCGGCAGTTTATCCTTCGAGCTCTTCGATCAGCGTGTCGAGTTCGGTCAAGGTATACGCGACTTCCTCGCGCAGCTTTTCGTGGCTGTTGACCAACGCCATAACACGCGCCGAGCCTGCGTTGTCGGCAGGTTTTGCTCTGGCTGTCTCGCGCGCTTCGGCGATCCGCGTCAATGCGGTGTCGAGGCGCGCCATCGCTCTATCGATCCGGCTCTCTTCCATCGCGCGCGATTTACCAAGATAATGCGGCCTTCGCAAAGCCTTGCACCTCCCTGTTGATAACTGCTCTGCGCTGGACCGGGTCAAAGCCCGGCTGAACTGCTCAAGGATGCCCGCCGTGGAGCATACCGGGGCGCCGCTTGACCTCACCCGATCGCTCGGCAATGGCACTTGGCGTAGCCGTATTGGGATCGAATCGCCTGCGCGCACCCGAATACCGCAAGGATTTCACAGCACCACGCTGTTAACTGGAGTTACTCTCGCGCATGACGATTGAAGCCGCCCGCCTGCAGAACATGGCTAATGCGATCCGTGCCTTATCAATGGATGCCGTCCAGGCAGCCAATTCGGGCCACCCTGGAATGCCGATGGGCATGGCTGACGTGGCAAGCGTGCTCTACGCGAACCACCTCAAATTCGACCCTGCGCGCCCGGACTGGGCTGATCGCGATCGATTTGTATTAAGCGCTGGTCACGGATCGATGCTGATCTACAGCCTGCTTCACCTGAGCGGATATGCCTCGCCGACGATAGAGGATATCCGCAATTTCCGCCAACTCGGCAGCCCATGTGCAGGCCACCCTGAAAACTTCCTGCTGGAAGGTGTCGAGTGCACTACTGGTCCGCTGGGGCAGGGTCTCGCCATGGCTGTCGGCATGGCGATGGCTGAGCGGCACCTCAACGCGACCTTCGGCGACGATCTGGTCGATCACCGCACCTGGGTGATCGCGGGTGATGGCTGCCTGATGGAGGGTATCAACCATGAGGCGATCGGGCTGGCCGGGCATCTCAATCTCGGTCGCATGATCGTATTTTGGGATGATAACAACATCACTATCGATGGCACGACGGACCTTTCGACCAGCGAGAATGTCAAGGCGCGTTACGAGGCAACCGGCTGGCATGTGGCCGAGTGTGATGGCCATGACTTCGATGACATCGAGCGCGCTATCGAAGAGGCGAAAGCCGATGGCCGCCCGTCGCTGGTCGCTTGCAAGACTGTGATCGGCAAAGGCGCCCCGACGAAGCAAGGCACCGCGGCAACACACGGCGCACCGCTAGGCCCGGATGAGATCGTAGGCGCACGTGAGGTTCTGGGATGGAATGCGGAACCGTTCGATATCCCTACCGACATCCTGGCCGATTGGCGCGCGACTGGCGAGCGGGGCAGCGAAGCGCATGGGGCTTGGGAAACAAGATTGGCTGCCTCGCCGCATAAGGCCGAGTTTGAACGCCGCATGGCAGGTCAATTGCCTGAAACAGATGCGCTACAACGGCATATCGCGTCTCTTATCGCCGATCCGCAGAACGTCGCCAGCCGCAAGGCCAGTGAGATCGCACTCGCTGAGATCAATCCGGCAATCCCTGAGACGATCGGTGGCAGCGCCGATCTTACGGGCTCGAACAACACCAAAGCAGGCGGCATTGGACCGCTGACAGCAGATGATTACTCCGGTCGCTACATCTACTACGGCATCCGCGAGTTCGGCATGTCGGCGGCGATGAACGGGATGTCGCTGCATGGCGGTGTGATCCCCTATGGCGGCACTTTCCTGGTCTTCACCGATTATGCACGCGGGGCGATCCGCCTGGCTGCACTTCAACAGTGCCGCGTAATCTATGTGATGACGCATGACAGCATCGGGCTTGGCGAGGATGGCCCGACGCACCAGCCGGTCGAACACCTCGCGTCCTTGCGGGCTATGCCCAATTTGCTCGTAATGCGCCCTGCCGATGCGGTCGAAACAGCAGAATGCTGGCAGGTCGCGCTTGAGCAAAAGGATCGCCCGACGATCCTCGCTCTGTCGCGCCAAGGCCTGGCGCAGGTCCGGCTTGATCCCGCTGGCGAGAACATGTCAGCGCGGGGCGGGTATCGCTTGAAAGGTGCTGGCTCTGACCGGAAAGTCGTGATCCTCGCGACCGGGTCGGAAGTTGGCCTTGCCATGGATTGCGCCAAGGCTCTCGAAGCGATTGGTGTCGGCACCGATGTGATCTCAATGGTCTGCACCGAATTGTTCGATGAACAGACCGATGAATACCGTGCCGACTTGTTGCCCAGCGACGCGCTGATCGTATCCATCGAAGCGGCCAGCACTTTTGGATGGCAACGCTACACTGGCGCGGATGGCCTCAACATTGGCATTGACAGTTTTGGCGGATCGGCTCCTGCAAAGGATCTGTTCGCGCATTTCGGTTTCACAGCGGACGCCATCGTCCCGCAAATCCAGAACAAATTGAACAACTAAGTAGGAGTTACTCTTATGGCGACGAAAGTTGCGATCAACGGGTTTGGACGCATCGGGAGGCTTGTTGCGCGTGCGATATTGGAGCGCAGCGATCACGATCTCGAACTGGTATCGATCAACGATCTCGCCGATACCACATCGAACGCGCTGCTGTTTCAGTTCGATTCAACTCACGGTCGTTTTCCCGGAACGGTTGAGGTCGCCGACAGCGCGATCATCGTCAATGGTAAGTCGATTGCCGTGACCAATGAGCGCGATCCCGCTAACCTGCCGCACGCTGCACAAGGCGTCGATATCGTGCTGGAATGCACGGGGTTCTTCCAGAGCCACGAAGCTGCCGAACCGCATCTGAAAGCAGGCGCAAAGCGGGTGCTGATCTCGGCCCCGGCCAAGAACGTGTCGGCGACGATCGTCTACGGCGTGAACCACGAAGTGCTGACGGCGGAAGACTCAATCGTCTCCAACGCGAGTTGCACAACCAACTGTCTGTCACCGGTTGCTAAGGTGCTGAATGAGACTGTCGGGATTGAGCGTGGTTTCATGACCACGATCCACTCTTACACCAACGATCAGCGTATGCTGGACCAGATGCATGGCGATATGCGTCGCGCCCGTGGCGGTGCGCAGAATATGATCCCGACCACCACCGGCGCTGCCCGCGCAGTCGGCCTGGTGCTTCCGGAACTCGCTGGCAAGCTCGACGGGTCGTCGGTCCGCGTGCCGACACCGAATGTCAGCCTTGTCGATCTGGTGTTTCAGCCGGGCCGCGACACCACAGTCGAAGAGTTGAATGCCGCGCTGAAAGCGGCGGCCGATGGGCCGATGAAGGGCGTGCTCGATTACACGGATCAGCCGCTCGTATCTTCGGATTTCAACCATTATCCCGCAAGCTCTACAATCGACAGCCTCGAAACTTCAGTCATGGAAGGCAAGCTTGCTCGTGTTGTGAGCTGGTACGACAATGAATGGGGCTTCTCGAACCGCATGATCGACACTGCCGGCGTGATGGCGACATTTCTCTAAGCCAGCCTGACCCGGAGCACACGCAATGGCCGCCTTTAAGACGCTGGATGATCTTGCTGACGTGACCGGAAAGGTCGCGCTGGTTCGGGTCGATCTCAATCTGCCGATGAAGGACGGCTCTGCAACCGATGTGACTCGGGTTGAGGCGGTCAAGCCGACCATTCTCGAACTAAGCGAGAAGGGTGCGAAAGTACTGTTGCTCGCGCATTTCGGGCGCCCAGGCGGCAAGCGTTCCTCGGTGTTGTCAACAAGCATGGTTGTTGGCGATGTTGAGGAGGTGCTGGGCAAGGAGCTGATGTTCATTCCAGAGATCGCCGGTCCGGTGGTCGAGCAATCGATCAATATCCTTGGCAATGGCGATATTGGTCTGCTTGACAACACTCGGTTCTGGCCGGGCGAGGAAGCCAACGATCCGAACTTGGCGCAGGCTATCGCTGCTCATGGCGACTTCTACGTCAATGATGCCTTCAGCGCGGCACACCGCGCCCATGCGACGACCGAGGGGCTGGCGCATTACCTACCGTCCTATGCCGGTCGCGCAATGCAGGCCGAGCTGAAGGCGCTCGACGCTGCGCTGGGTTCACCCGAACAGCCGGTTGTGGCAGTTGTTGGTGGGGCGAAGGTCTCGACCAAGCTTGCCGTGCTCGAAAATCTGGTGGGCAAGGTCCAGCACCTTATCATCGGCGGTGGTATGGCCAACACGTTCCTGGCTGCGCGGGGAGTCGATGTCGGTAATTCGCTGTGCGAGCATGACCTTACCGCGACCGCATCCAAAATCATGGATCAAGCTGATCACGCTGGCTGCACCGTACACCTGCCATACGACGTGGTGGTCGCGAGCGAGTTCGCGGCGAACCCGCCGAGCCTGCGGACCTCGAACGTCCATGAAGTCGGCGCGAACGAGATGATCCTCGATCTTGGACCAAGCGCCGTCGAAGCGCTCGCCGATGTGTTAAAGACATGTCGCACGCTGGTTTGGAACGGTCCGCTTGGCGCGTTTGAAACAGAGCCGTTCGACACCGGGACCGTTACGCTTGCAAGGACTGCAGCGGCGCTGACCCAGGATGGTTCGCTGATCAGCGTGGCTGGCGGTGGTGACACTGTCGCGGCGCTCGCTCAGGCGGGCGTCACCGATGATGTGACGTACGTTTCGACCGCTGGCGGCGCTTTCCTGGAATGGATGGAAGGCAGGGAGCTGCCCGGCGTTGCAGCCCTTTCGCGCGAAGCATGACAGATATCGCGCCAGAAATCGAAACGCTGGAGCACCGCTTCATGCGCGCCTGGATGAAGGCTGACAAAGGCGAGTTACGCAGTCTTGTTATGCGCGATTGCATCATCATTTTCGGCTCGTCGCGGCCTGAAATTCTCGACCGGCCCAGCTTCCTTGAAGCATGCGACAAGCCCTTTTCCTGCAACGGTTATCGCTTGCGCGAAGTCGTCGCCCGCAAGCACGGCAAGTGTGCCTGGTTCACTGCGGGGATCGATCTCGAAATGCAGATCGGCGGGCGGGATTGGTCGGGCCAGTTTTGGCTGACCGATTTGTGGCGAAAAACAGCATTCAGACGCGGATGGAGACTGGCCGAGCGCAGTTTGGCTCGGACGGAAAAGGACGAGGCATTGTCACAGGCAATCCACCGGTTGCAATTGTGGCGTTAGTCCGCACGCTCTTCGTCTCTGCGGCACTGCTGATCGCGATGCCGCTGGCTGCAGAAGAGCTTCATTTTGAAAGCTTCGGGGAGTTTCTCGAACAATTTCGTTTGGACAGCGGCACCCCATCACTCAGCGCGGTGATCGTCAAAGATGGCGAGATCGCGTGGGAGAGATATCTCGGCACTTACGACGATGAAGGCGAACTGCCGACTCGCGCGGAGACGACTTATAAGATCGCTTCGGTGACCAAACCCATTGCAGCTACAGCCATCCTTGCAGAGGCGGCAGCGGGTTCGCTCGACCTCGACATTCGGATGACGTCGGACCAGGGTTGGACCGAGCTTTGCGAGTTCTTTGTTACCACTCCGATTTCCTTTATGTCAGGTGGCGAGGATCGTAATGGTATTCCTATCGCGCCGATGCGTTGCGATCAGCCTACTACGCTGCGCCAGATGCTAGACATGCGCGCCAATGGCGACGTGTTTGTTTACAACCCCATTGCCTTTGCAAGGATAGATCGCGCCATTTCAGGTGCTGGCGGTCGCGAATTGCGGACAATCGTTCGTGAACGCGTTGCGGATCAGGTCGGCATGGAAGATGTCGCTCTTGGCTGGCGCGACCCGGATGGAGGAGCAGCTTTGCGGTTCCTTGCCGAACCGTTCCATGTGATTGATGGCCGCGCGGTCAAACAACCGCTTCCCGATGACGACTTTCGAGCCGCCGCCGGGATTATCGCGAGTCCCCGAGCAATCGCCGCTTTCGACATCGCATATGATGCGGGCGTCTTTGCCGAGGCAGTAAACCTAGGCGGTGACGCTATTTCGCAACCGCTTGGGCCGCTAGGCGACTATCGCCAAGGTTGGTTTCTGGAAGAATGGCGGGGCCAGCGCTTGATGTGGCATTCGGGATGGAATGAGAAGCAGTATTCGACGCTCTACCTGAAATTGCCGGCAAAGAACCTCTCTCTGATCGTTATGGCCAATACCGAGGCCGTGTGGTGGGGCAATTCACAAGTCAAAGCAGAGGTGGTCGAAAGCCCAATAGCGCGTCGCTTCCTTGAGGAAGTCGCAAGATGAGTGAGACCGAATACGGATATGGCAATGCGGTCCGCTGTGAGGAAGGCGAGTTTGCTGGTTGGTACAATTGGAACCACGACCCATACGAAACGCGCTCTGGCCCGTTCTTCATGTTAAGGCAGGACGACGGTAGTTATCTTTGTGCCTTCCGGGCCGAAGGGCGCCATATGAACGGGGCTGGCTTCATGCATGGCGGGTGCTTGCTGACATTTGCCGACTTCGCGCTTTTCGGCATCGCCACTGACGAGCTGGACGGCGACAATGCGGTGACCATGAATCTTTCGGGCGACTTCCTCGGTGCGGTTCAGGAGGGCGCATTGGTCGAAGCACGTGGTGAGGTGACGCGCGGGGGCGGGAAGACCATTTTTGTGCGCGGCCTTATCACCGGCGATGGCGATCCTGCGCTTAGCTTTACCGGGATTATTCGGCGCTTCACAAAACGCGACTGAGCGGGCGCCAATTCAAGGGGGCAGAGGACACAACTGTCCTGTGTTTCGACCTTTTTGTTGGTGTCGGACGTGTGATGGTTGCAGGGCGTCCGCACGCTGTTTAAGGCGCGTGTCATTGCACCTTGTGCATACCTATGCATAGGGGGCGAACATATCAGCCGAGCAACTGAGGGACACTCATGAACACCGAACAGATGACCGCCAAAATTTCAGGCGGGCAGGGCTTTATCGCGGCGCTCGACCAGTCGGGCGGTTCCACTCCAAAAGCGCTTCGCGGCTATGGCGTGGAAGACGGCGAATGGTCCGTTGATGAAGAGATGTTCGCACAGATTCACGCGATGCGCAGTCGGGTCATCACGTCGCCTTGTTTTGGCAGCGGTAAGGTGATCGGCGCGATCCTGTTCGAAAAGACGATGGACGGCGAAGTCGAAGGTGCGCCAACCGCCGATGCGCTGAAGGCTCGGGGGATCGTTCCGTTCATCAAAGTCGATCAGGGGCTGGCTGACGAAGCCGACGGTGTCCAGCTAATGAAGCCGCTCGACAAACTGCCTGCGCTGCTCGAGAAGTCAGTAGCGAAAGGCATGTTCGGGACCAAGATGCGCTCGGTCATCAAGTCGGCGAGTGCGAGTGGAATTGCCGCAATTGTCGAGCAGCAATTCGCGGTCGGAAACCAGATCGCCGATGCTGGCTTGATGCCCATGCTTGAACCTGAATACGACATCACCGCAGATGATCGCGCCGAAGGCGAAGATATCCTGCTTGCCGAAATCATGAAAGGTCTCGACGCGCTCCCGCAAGGACGTCAGGTTATGCTCAAGCTTTCGATCCCGGTGAAGGCTGGGCATTACACCCCAGCGATCGAACACCCTGCTGTGCTGCGCGTAGTCGCGCTCTCCGGCGGCTTCTCGACCGACGAAGCCTGCGGGCAACTTGCCAAGAACCCAGGCATGATCGCGAGCTTCAGCCGCGGCTTGCTACAGGATCTGCGCAAGGGACAGTCAGACGAAGAATTCGACCGTACATTGAGCAAGGCGATCGAGCAGATCGCGGAGGCGAGCGTCGCGGGCTGAGCCTTAGCTACCCGTATCTACGCGGAGCGGGATAAACTCGATATCGAGGCTGTATCGATGCAGCGGTGTTGCGCCGTTACGGGCTGGGGCAGTGCCGCTATCCGTCAGCCGCAATGCGCCGCCCGGTACAGGTGTTAGTACGCCAAGTCGCAGCGGTACTTCGCGCACACGATTGCCTTGGTGTAACACTGCAGCGATCACCAATTCGTTGCCCCGAAAACACAAACGATAATCGAGGCAACGCGAGTCCTCGATAATCCCGAATGGAGTGATTTCCACCTCGCCAACCGTCACTCGTTCGAAGAAAGCCACGTCGTAAACGAAGTCAGTGCCATCCTGAGCAATCGCCTGGGCGGTGAGACAAGATACGGTTGCGGCAAGTAGAGCGATACGGGGGAATCGAGTCATCCAGCGTACTCCTTTTGGTAAACAATACACTAATTGACCCATGGGTGAGAGTGGGCCTTCACTCTGGCTCAGGGTGGGACAAACACGGTGTGCAAGCTGCAATTGGCGTCATTCGGCGAGCGCGCTATGGGGCGAGGTATGAGTGACACACCAACCCAACTTTACTTGATTTCCCCCCTGCAAGTCGGCGGCGACTTTCCAGAACGCCTTGAACGGGCGCTTGAGGCAGGAAAGGGGATGGTGACTGCGTTCCAGTTCCGCGTGAAAGATGTCGACGATCAACACGAATTGGCCGCACTGGCGCGGCCTTTGCAATTGATCTGCGCCGCACATGACGTAGCTTTTATCATCAATGACATGGTGCCTCTCGCGAAGCGCTTGAAAGCTGACGGTGTGCATTTGGGGCAGGACGACGGGACCCCGCGCGAAGCCCGCGACGAACTGGGGAGAGAAGCGCAGATCGGTGTGACTTGCCATGCTTCGAAACACCTTGCGATGGAGGCAGGCGAGGCTGGCGCGGATTATGTCGCGTTCGGCGCGTTCTTTCCTTCGACCACCAAGGACAAGGGCGACGCCGAACGACCCGGAATGGATATACTCGAGTGGTGGAGTACTTTATTCGAGATTCCCTGTGTGGCGATTGGGGGTATCACGCCGGATAACTGCGTACCGCTGATCAAGGCGGGCGCGGATTTCATCGCGGTTTCGGGAGCGGTTTGGAACGGCGATGAAGTAGCAGCGATTGAGGCGTTCGCCAAGGTGATTGAAACCATATAATATGTATATAATACAAATAAATAACGCTAAATCCTGACATTGAATATGAGCTGGCGTATCATCTATGGGAAATGATTTTTGAGATTTGCACTCGCGGCGAGATTCCTCGAAGTCTTCGCTAGGCAATGATTGCGGCGAGGAGAGGTTGTATCATCGTCAATGGGGAATCGCCGGACATCTGGTACAAAATCCAAACGTGACGGATCAGCGTGCCACAGCTAGAAGTCTGCGCATGAATCTCGTCGATCGCCTGCTTACCATTGTCATCACTGCGACGCTTACCTCGGCCGTGTGGATCGTCGCTGGGGGCAGTCTCATGGAGCTTGCCAGTCAACGTCAGGGCGAACAGTCCTTGCGCCCGGCTGAGGCGGCTCCTTCGCCAGAAGCGACCGCGTTGACGAACGGTACGCCAACTGATGCGGACAGTCCGGAGGCCAATACAACCACTGCGCCACCGCTTGATCTTGCGCCGGTCGTCGAGTCATCCGATGATGGTATGGCGCTGCGCATTCCAGTGATGAATGTGCGGGCGAGTGACCTCTCCGATACCTTCCTTGATGGAAGCGAAGAGGAAGGTGATAGGCGCCACGAGGCGCTCGATATCATGGCGCCCAAGGGTACCAGTGTCGTCGCCGCCGGGCCTGGGACGATCGCAAAACTGCACCGGTCAGCGAGCGGCGGCAATTCGATCTATGTCCGGTCAGCGGACAAGCTGACGATCCATTTCTATGCGCATCTCGATGAGTACTCGGAAGGTCTGCGCGAAGGCCAGCGTGTGCGGCGCGGGCAACGGCTGGGTACAGTTGGCAGCACTGGCAACGCCTCGCCTGAGAGACCACATCTGCATTTTTCGATTTTGCGAACCACGGTCGACGCCGAATGGTGGGAGCCTGCGAACGCGGTCAATCCGTACCCGCTTCTAACGGCAAACTAGCGCTAGCCAGTGCCGCCAAGACGCGTGCAGATCAGCTTGGTCATCTTTCCGTCGCTGAGCTTCTGCAACTGATTGGTGCCGACACGCCGGAATCTCTGATCCTTCTTGGGACCGCGCGTAAAGGTCAGCTCGTTCCCGCGAAGGAGGTATGTTCCGCGCCCTGCGCTTGTGCGATAGCTCGACGCGTTGCCGATCCGGAACTGCTCTTCCGGGACGACTTCGAATGCCTCGCCAGCGGCATCGCCTGGAAGTGCGCATTGATATGTCCCTCGCGGCATCGTGCGAAGCATTCCACCCACGCGTGGAGTAATAGCGCTGTCCTTGTTTGATTGCGCCTTTGCCGCAAACGGCGACGTAGCAGCAAGCGCAGCGGCGAAAGCCGTCAGAAGAATAACATAACGCATTTTCATTGTAACAATCCCGTCTAGGCAAGACATAACATTGTGCGAGCTCGGAGGCCATGTCGTTAACCGTTTGAAAGACGCATCAGGGCGCTGGTAGCCGCGTGCTTGCTCACCCTCACTCGCTCAGCTATTGGCGCGCATCATTCAGGAACGCGTCCAATAGAGCGCGCCTATTTCCTTACTTCGAAACAAAGGCAGTCAGCCCCATGAAAATCAGCGGCGTCGATATTCGCCCCGGCAACATTCTCGAATATGAGGGCGGCATCTGGAAAGTCGCCAAGATCCAGCACACCCAACCTGGCAAGGGTGGGGCCTACATGCAAGTCGAGATGAAGAACCTGCAGGATGGCCGTAAAACCAATGTGCGCTTCCGCAGCGCCGACACGGTTGAGAAAGTGCGCCTCGATACGGCCGATTACCAGTTCCTCTATGAAGATGGCGACATGCTCGTCTTTATGGATCAGACCAATTACGAACAGATCATGCTGCCCGCCGACCTACTGGGCGATGCGCGGCCGTTCCTGCAAGATGGGATGCAAGCGCAGCTTGAGCTGTGGGAAGAAAAACCGATCAGCGTGCAATTGCCCGCTCAGGTCGAAGCCGAAATCATTGAAGCTGACGCAGTGGTAAAGGGGCAGACTGCCTCGTCCAGCTATAAGCCTGCCGTGCTCGACAATGGTGTGCGGATCATGGTCCCGCCGCATATCGAAAGCGGCACCCGGATCGTGGTCGATGTCTATGAACAAACCTATGTCGGGAAGGCGAGCTAAGCCACCATGTCGATGTTTTCAGGCCTGATCCGCGTGATGGAGCGCGCCGCGCGTAAGGCGGGCAATCGTTTGCGCCGTGATTTTGGCGAAGTGGAGCATTTACAGGTAAGCCGCAAGGGCCCTGCGGATTTCGTGAGCAAGGCCGATATGCGTGCCGAGCGGACGCTGTATGACGAGTTGCTCGCTGCACGGCCCGGTTGGGGCTTTGTGCTCGAAGAAGCCGGCGTGATCGAGGGCGATCCAGACAAGCCGCGCTGGATTATCGACCCACTCGATGGAACCAGCAACTTTCTCCACGGCATTCCGCACTTCGCAATCTCGATAGCCGCACAGGAGCCGCGTCTTGATGGAAAGGGCTGGGGTGACGTCACTGCCGCGGTGATTTACCACCCGATCAACGACCAGACTTACTGGGCCGAGAAATCACGTGGTGCATGGTTGCAAGATGCGCGTTTGCGCGTCTCGGCGCGCTCTCATCCGAGCGATGCATTGATTGCGACTGGCATTCCATTTCAGGGTCATGGCGACTTCGCCGAATGGAGCCGCATCTTCGGTACGATCGGTCCTGAAGTTGCGGGCATTCGCCGGTTTGGCGCGGCTTCGCTAGATCTGGCCTATGTCGCACAGGGGCGCTTTGACGGCTTCTGGGAGAGCGGCCTCAATGACTGGGACACCGCTGCCGGGTGTCTGCTGGTGCGTGAAGCAGGCGGTTTCGTAAGCGACTATCGTGGACGCTCGAACCCGATCCACTCGGCGCAGATACTTGCGGCCAACGACAAGCTGCATTCCAAGTTGCATAAAATGCTGGCAAACTCATTAAAGTGACGACTGTCGGTCGCGAAGTGGCCGTTACGGTGATCGCCCACCCGCAAGCGTTGCGATCTTTGATCGCATCAGGGAGGGGATAGCGCCGGAGGGCGTGCGGAACAGAAATGCTCATTCGGTTCTGAGCGCTTCGATCGGAGACAACTTCGACGCGCGCACGGCGGGGTATCCGCCAAACGCCAATCCTATTAACGCCGAGAACAGGATCGCGCCTATTGCGGTGCCTAAGCCGATGGGGACGGGGAAGTCAGCGAATGCAGTCAACGCCGCTCCACTGACCCACGCCAGCACCAGCCCGACCGCTCCGCCCAGAACGCACAATACTGCGGCCTCGACCAGGAATTGATTCCGGATATCGCTGCGCCGTGCGCCCAGCGCCATACGCAGGCCAATCTCACGCGTGCGCTCGGTCACGCTGACTAGCATGATGTTCATGATCCCGATCCCGCCGACCAGCAAAGAGATCGAAGCGATCGCCACCAATACTGCCTGAAGAATACCGGTGATCGTCTGGCTTTCCTCAATAAATTCCTCGGTTGTGCGGATACGGAAAGGGCTAGGCTCGCCTTCTCGCACACGGTAACGATCTTTCAGTACGGCAGTGATGTCTTCCTTGGCTTGCCTCAGCGAGTATCCTTCTTCGAACCCGACGAACGCCAGCTGCAGGTCGTCCGGGCCGGGCAAGGTATCGCCGACGAAGCGCTGCCGCATGGTCGAAATCGGGATGATGAGCGTGTCGTCGCTGTCATCGCCAAAGGTCGACCCCTTTTCGTCGAGCACGCCGATCACGCTGAAGGGAACGCCATCGAGCCGCACGCTCTCGCCGACGGGGTCAAGCTCTCCAAACAATGCCTCTGCAACGGTCTGGCCGAGCACTACGACGCGGGCAGCGGAACGGACGTCGCTTTCGTTTACGTAACGTCCGCTGATCGCCAGATGATTCGTGATGAGTCCAAAGCCCGCAGTTGTTCCTGTACCCGTTGTGGTCGCGCTAGTCCCGGCGACGGTCAGGTCGAGCGACTTACGCAATTGCGGGGCGACTGCGCGAATGCCCGGTACCTCGCGCTCGACCGCGTTCAGGTCGCGGCGAGTCAGTCGCCCACGCTCAAAGCTTCGACCAGGTCCGTCACGCTCGGTTTCCGGCTCGGGAATGAGGATCGCCATGTTCGATCCGAAATTGTTGATCGATTCCATCACCGATGCCTGCGCGCCATTCCCGACTGCGACGGCGAGTGTAACGGCGAACACACCGATCAACACGCCGAGCATCGTTAAAAGTGAACGCATGAGATTCGTGCGCAGGGCAGTGAGCGCGATCTTGATATTTACCGCCCAGTTCGACACCATCTTGGCAGGGTTAAATGCCATCAGTCGGCCGGCTCCGATGCTTTAGCGATCGTCCGATCTGCTACGGGACGATCCTCGATCACCACGCCATCGCGAAACTCTATCCGGCGCTCAGCGTGGTCCGCTATCTCGTTCTCGTGTGTCACGACGATCACGGTGATCCCTGCGTCATTCAATTGTTGAAAGACCATCATGATGTCTTCAGACGTCCTGGAATCAAGCGCTCCGGTAGGTTCATCGGCAAGCAGTATCAGTGGCTTTGTCACGAGCGCGCGTGCGATGGCGACACGTTGTTGCTGACCGCCTGATAGCTTAGCAGGCGTATTCAAGAGTCGCTCCCCAAGGCCCATATCGATCAGCTTCGCAGTCGCGCGTTCGCGCCGGGATTCGGTGTCGAGTCCGGCATAAATCAGCGGAACTGCAACATTGTCGATCGAGGTGGTGCGCGCGAGCAGGTTGAATTGCTGGAATACAAAGCCGATCTTCTGATTGCGCAGCCTTGCCAGTTCGTCACTGGACATTTCCGAAGTTGGAATACCGTCGATCAGCACCTCTCCGCTGGTTGGCACATCTAGGCAGCCGATCATGTTCATGAAGGTCGATTTGCCTGATCCGCTTGCGCCCATAATGGCGACGTACTCGCCGCGCGCGATCGAGAGCGAAACGCCATGCACAGCGTGGATTGTCTCGCCACCAAGATGGTATGTCTTGATGAGATCGCGGGTTTCTACCAGCGGTGCGTCTGCGTCCGTCACTGTGCTCGTCCGTTTTCAGAAGTCTCTCCGGTCGTGGTACGCGAGCGCACAACGATCTGTTGATTCAGCTCAAGACCCTCTGTGACTTCAACGAATTCCTCGCCCTTCAAACCGGTCTTGATCGCACGGCGCATCGGGCGAAATGGGTCTTCGCTCGGCATCCATACCACTGCGGAATTGGGGCTAATTGAGCGCTCCGAATCCTCACCTTCACTGTCTTCGCGATCTTCGACACGAGGGCGAAAGCGAGTCGCGGCGACGGGTACGCGCAGAACATCGGCCTTGCGACCGGTGATGATGTCTACATTAGCAGTCATCCCGGTAAGCAATTTGCCGTCGGTGTTGTCGACGTCGAGGATCACGAGATAGCTGACCGAACTGGCCGCCTCGGTGGCGGATTTGCGGATCTGCTGGACGGTCGCGGCAAAGGTATCATCAGGGTAGGAATCGACAGTAAAGCGCACTCCCTGGCCTTCGCGAACCTGCCCGATATCCGCTTCATCGACGGCAGCTTCAACTTGCATGCGGCTTGTATCGGCAGCGATGGTGAAAAGGTCGGGCGTCTGGAAATTGGCGGCGACCGTGGTGCCCGGTTCGACCAGTTTGTCAATCACGACGCCGCCGGTTGGGGCGATTATGCGGGTCCGTGAAAGATCGAGTTGCGCGGATTCGAGTTCGGCGCTGCTTTGGGCGATCTGGGCGCGGGCACTGGCGGCCTGCGCTTCTGCGGTGCTTACTGAGGCGCGGGCAGTCGCGAGCAGATTTTCGGACTGGTCCAGCCCAGCCTTCGAGACGAAGCCTTTTCTCGACAATTCCTTGCGCCGCTCGAACTCGCGGGTCTGCACTTCCAGGTCGGTGCGAGCGCGGGTCATTGAGGCTTCCGCTTGCGCGAGACTGGCGCGAGCCAGATCGACCTGCGCGCGGGCTTGAGTCACGCGGGCGCGGGGGCGGGTCGGATCAATCAACGCGAGCAATTGCCCTTTTTCGACTGGTGAGTTGAAATCGACATAAACTGCGGTGACCTGGCCTGAGACTTCGGATCCGACATTGATGGTGTTAAGCGCGCGGAGCGATCCACTGGCGGAGACGACGCGCGTTACTTCGCCGCGCGAGACATCCTCTGCGACATATTCGTAGTCGCGCCCGCCGCCCAAGATAGTGCCGGCGACCACCAAGAACAGCACAGCGACGATCATACCGGATACAATTGGATGGCTTTTGACCCACCCTATGATTTGCCCCACGCTTTCTCCCCTTTTTGCTCAAGTAGATCCCCTTGCGAGCGGTCATGACACGCACGCGACGCGGCCTCAAGGCGGATAGGCCGCGCCGTCAACCACGCCATTGTGGTTTCGACTGACCGCCAAGCTACGTCGTTGAACCAGCCGTATGCGCAGTCGCGTTCAATCGGGCCTTGAAGCGGGGGCATACCCCGGCTAACAGCCGCGCTTCCGCTCAGTGCCCCTGTGGTGGAATTGGTAGACGCGAGCGACTCAAAATCGCTTTCCTTCGGGAGTGCCCGTTCGAGTCGGGCCAGGGGCACCAAGGCCTTTGACTTGGATTCTTAGCGTGCACACACCCGAAGGGACTGTGCAAACACGATTAACTCACATCAATTCGCAGTTTGATCACGCCTTCCTCACGGCTGTCGAAGAGTTGGTAGGCTTCGGCGCCTGCGGAAAGGTCGAACCGGTGGCTGAACAGGTCATTGGCTTTGATCCGACCTGATTGAATCAGCGGGACCAGATGTGGCCACATGTTTTGCACATCGCAAATGCCGCCTCGCACGGTTAAGTTTTTGAACATGATCAGCGGCAAGGGCAGAGTATCGTCGGGTTCTGGGATACCGATGAAACTAGCCGTGCCGCGCCTGGCGACTAAAGGCAGGACCGAATTGATCGCCCCTTTCGCTCCCGATGCTTCGAACACGGATTGGACGCCTGTGCCGCTGGTGGCTCCCATGACTTGGCCGACGAGCTCGGGCCCGGGCGCAAAAACCTTAGCGCCCAGCTTGGCCGCCATATCCCGGCGCGAGGCGACTGGGTCGATCGCAAAAACCTTTGCTGCGCCCAGGAGAAACGCGAGTTCTACCGCAATGATTCCGATCGGCCCGAGGCCAACCACCGCGACCGTGCCGCCAGGCTGCGGATTCGCGCGGCTCAGTCCGAAATACGCGGTCGCCATAGCATCGGTGAGCAGCAGCGCCTGTTCCGTCGTCAGCCCCTCCGTGGAATAGAGCGTCTTGTCAGCGTTTGGGATGTTCACGAATTCCGCTTGGCCACCCTGCAAGCCCGGGCCGATGCCGAATGCAGTTGCCTTGCGACAGGACCGGATATCACCGGTCAGGCAGTGTTGGCAGGTGCCGCAGCCTGTACCGCCAGCGGCCAGAACCTTGTCACCGACTTTGAAGCCGTGAACGTCGCTGCCAGTCTCAACCACCTCGCCGATGAACTCGTGGCCGCAGCAGAACTTGGGCGCATCGGCGCTGTATTCGGTTTTTCCGATGTGCGCGCCATGATACATATGCAGGTCGCTGCCGCAGATCGAGCAGCTTTCAACCTTGAGAATGGCACTGTTGGCGGATCGCAATTCGGGATCTGGATAGCTTTCGTATCTGATATCGCGCGGTCCGTTAAACACCAATGCCTGCATATTCTGTCTCTTTTAGGCTTCCTCAATCTTGTCTCTCATCGCGCGACATGAAAGCGACGGCAAGCAATTGATCGATCAAAACCTCTTGCCAATCCGGCCCAGCTTTGAAAGATCGCACACGACGGGCTCATGCTGACACTTCCATCCTATCATGCAATGGCCGCGATGGCGGTTACGATTGCGATGTTCGTGGCTTTTGCTCGCGGACGACTCTCGGTCGAGATTGTTTCTCTGCTGACCATCGCGGTGATCGCAGTGGGGCTGTATTTCTTCCCTTTACAGGGTGGAAAGCCAACCGATGGGCTTGCCCTGGCGTTTGGAGGATTCGGCCACTACGCGCTGATTACCATCTGCGCCCTGATGATCATGGGCCGAGGGTTGGTTGTTACCGGAGCGCTAGAGCCTGCGGCGCGGTTCCTGGAAAAGATGTTCAAGTTCAATTTGCAATTGGGCTTGCTGATATCGCTGCTGATTGCATTTTTCCTTTCAATGGCGGTGAATGATACGCCGGTTCTCGTGCTTTTGCTGCCGATTTTCGTGGCGCTCGCGGCCAAGGGCGCGATGCCCGCTTCGAAAACGCTGATCCCGCTGAATGCTGCGGTTTTGATCGGAGGGATGGCAACCACGATCGGCACCTCGACCAATATCCTTGTGACATCGATCGCGGTCGATCTCGGCATGCCGCAGATGAGCGTGTTCCATTACACGCCTATCGTGCTGATCGCGGCGTTGGTCGCACTGCCATACCTGTGGCTGGTAATGCCGCGCCTGCTGGGTGATAACTCGGTCGCCGCAGATCACACGCGACGACTGTTCCACACACGGCTTAGAGTTGGCAGTGACAGTTTGCTTTCCGGCGCGGAATTGTCGGCTGTTCAGGATCAGCTGCCGAAGAACATCAGATTTCACGACACTCCAAACGGTCCGCTGCAGCCGCAGCAGCGCCTGCATATCTCGGGCACGCATGAAGCGCTGGAGGAAGCAACGAGAGTATTACGGGGCGAACTGGCTCCTAGCTGGGTGCTCGACCGTATCCGGCGCATGTCGTCCTCCCAGCGCGAGGATATTGTCGCAGTTGAAATGACGGTGACACAGGACTCGCGCCTCATCACCCGAACTCTGCCGACTTCGGGGATCGCCGATCTTTACGGCGTTGCGGTTCTCGGCATCCACCGCCCCGAGCGATTACTGGGGGAGCGGGATCAGTATTCCGAAGGTGGGGATCTGCGGATTGCGGAAGGTGACGTGTTGCTGGTCATGGGTCTGGATGAAGACCTTCAGACATTTGCCCGCAATGACAGCCTGTTAATGCTCGAAGGCGCGCGTGAGCTGCCGCGGCGCTCAAAGGCCGTACTGGCTGCGGCGATCATGTTCGGAGCGATTGCCACCGCATCGGTTGGGATTCCCTTTATCGGTGCAGATGGCTTTTACTTGCTCAAAATGCCGATCGCGATAGCCGCTCTGATGGGCGCGATCCTGATGTTCGTCACAGGCTGTGTGAAGTTCGATCGGGTCGGCAGAGCGCTCTCTGCCAAGGTGATCGTGCTGGTCGCCGCTAGTATCGCAATTGGTCGCATCATTCTCGAAAGCGGTGCCGCGGCGTGGCTTGGCCAAGCGCTGTCGCTCGGTCTTGCATTCCTGCCGCCAGCGCTCGTTCTCGCCGCGATCATGGCGTTCGTGACGCTGCTTACCAACTTCGCCTCGAACGCGACCGCTGCAACTGTCGGCACTCCGATTGCCTTCAACATCGCCAACCAGCTCGGCCTGCCGCCTGAGCCGCTTATCCTCGCCGTGCTATTTGGCTGCAATTTGTGTTACGCGACGCCGATTGCCTATCAGACCAACATGCTGATCATGACCGAGGGCAACTACGAATTCAGCGACTACTTGCGTACAGGCCTGCCGCTTGTCGCCCTGATGGTGACCACGCTCTCGATCCTGTTGGTGCTGTGGTATGGAATGTAGAATCCGGGCCGTCTGACAATGACTGACGAAGGGATCGGGAGGAAGGATTGGATTGGCGCTTGCCGGGCTTGATCCAGCTGAATCAGAACCTCCATGCCAACCCTGAGCTTTCGTTTCAGGAGTTCGAGACGTCCAAGAAACTGGCTGCGCATGCGCGGGCGATAGGGTTCGAAGTCACGGAGGGCGTTGGCAGACTGGCCTTGTCGCGGTGATCGCTACTGCGACCGAAGCGATGACAGCGGCAACGCTTGATTTAATGGCGAAGAGTTCTGGGTGAGAAGCTCGCGCGCTCGCCACCCTGGAACAAAACTGCCCACAAGCAGCGAAGCGGTGGGGTGACTAAAATAACGGCCGCCGAGGCGCTGGGTGCAGCGCTTCGACGGCCGTATTCTCCTCCCCAGGAGAACTACTTGGCGGACGCTGTCCTAGTCAACTGAAGGCACATAGGTGCCGAGCCGGTGATGCAATGCGTTTATCTTGGCGAGTTCGTCACGGTCTTCAGTATTGCGAGCGTGGCTCTCCAGCGCACGGCGAAGCAGCTTCATGTCTGCGGTTGAAAGCAGCGCGCGCGCGCGTGACGGCTCAGTCTTTGGAGTATCGGTATCGCTCATCGTATCTCTCTCCTTGAGGGGATGATGATGATGCTAATGGAAGGATTGGTTAGTTCCCGCAAGACCGCTTGTTCTGCAACCTCGCGGGAACCCCCTCCAATTGAACTATGCTGCCTCAAACTGGTTCATGGTGTTGTCCTTGCCGCCAGCTTTCAGCGCGGCTTCACCGGCAAAGTACTCCTTGTGATCATCGCCAATGTCGGAGCCAGCCATGTTCTGGTGCTTCACGCAGGCAATACCTTGACGGATTTCCTCACGCTGCACGTTCTTGACGTAGCCGAGCATTGCCTGGTCGCCGAAGTACTCCTTGGCGAGGTTGTCCGTGCTAAGCGCCGCCGTGTGGTAGGTTGGCAGCGTAATGAGGTGGTGGAAGATACCTGCGCGGGCCGAAGCGTCGCGTTGAAAGGTGCGGATCTTTTCGTCAGCCTCGGCTGCCAGCTCGGTCGCGTCGTAGTCGACACTCATAAGCTTGTCGCGGTCAAAGCCAGACACATCCTTGCCCGCTTCTGACCAAGCATCATAGACTTGCTGGCGGAAGTTAAGTGTCCAGTTGAAGCTCGGCGAGTTGTTGTAGACAAGCTTTGCGTTCGGTACCGTCTCGCGCACCTTGTCGACCATTTCGGCGATCTGTTCGACATGCGGCTTTTCTGTTTCGATCCACAGCAGGTCTGCCCCGTTCTGAAGCGATGTAATGCAATCGAGCACAACGCGATCCACACCGGTACCGGGACGGAACTGGTAAAGGTTTGACGGAAGACGCTTCGGAGCAAGCAACTTACCATCGCGGCTGATGAAAACCTGACCATTGGCGATGTCGGCCGGATCGACTTCGTCCGCGTCGATGAAGCTGTTGTACTGGTCTCCCAGATCGCCCGGCTCGTTCGAAACAGCGATTTGCTTGGTCAGGCCAGCGCCGAGCGAATCGGTGCGGGCGACGATAACACCGTCTTCGACCCCCATTTCGAGGAAGGCGTGGCGGCAGGCACGGATTTTCTGAATGAAATCTTCGTGCGGTACGGTGACCTTACCATCCTGGTGGCCGCACTGCTTCTCGTCAGAGACCTGGTTTTCGATCTGCAGGGCGCAGGCGCCCGCTTCGATCATCTTCTTAGCGAGCAGGTAGGTCGCCTCAGCATTCCCAAAGCCAGCATCGATATCGGCAATGATCGGAACGACATGGGTTTGGTAACTGTCGATTTGGTTTTGGATGTCCTTCGCTCTGACTTGGTCACCGGCTTCGCGGGCATCGTCGAGCGTCCGGAACATGCCGCCGAGCTCGCGAGCATCGGCCTGTTTGAGGAAGGTGTAGAGTTCCTCGATCAACGCGGGAACGCTGGTCTTTTCATGCATCGACTGATCCGGCAACGGGCCAAACTCACTGCGTAGTGCAGCAACCATCCAACCTGACAGGTAGAGGTATCGCTGTTTGGTTGTGCCAAAGTGCTTCTTGATGCTGATCATCTTCTGCTGCGCGACAAACCCGTGCCAGCAGCCCAGCGACTGGGTGTAGTTCGCAGGATCCGCATCGTAAGCGTCCATATCGGCGCGCATGATCTTGGCGGTGTACTTGGCGATATCGAGTCCGGTCTTGAACCGGTTTTGGATCGCCATACGTGCAGCGCTTTCTGGATCAATTGCAGCCCAGCTAGGGCCGTTGCCGTTGATGAGTTCGCGCATCAGGGCGATTTCGGTCTGATATGTCATAAGAGATCTCCGGAATTTCAGCAGGGGAGGGTGTGACCTCTTTGTGACCTGCTGCAGCGCAGCATGACAGAAAAAATTACAGACTTTCCTGTCAGTATCGAGCAAAGTTCGGTAATTCTTGTGTAATGATGTAAATTTATTTACAAGCTCGATCATGCCCGATAGTGCTCTTCTTGCTGGTCCTTCACTACGCCGTTTGCGCAAGCGTGAAGGCCTGACCCAAGCGGCGATGGCCGCATCGCTTGGTATTTCTCCAAGCTATCTCAATCTCATAGAGCGCAACCAGCGCCCGCTCTCGGCGCGCGTGCTGGTTCAAGTGATAGAGCGGTTCGACTTCGATCCACGCAGCTTGCGTGAAGATGAAGCAATTGGCGGCGTCGATGGACTGATCAGGCGTATGAGCGACAAGCGCTTTGCAGATCTTGGAATCGACCGAGAAGAGGTGCAGGAATTCTTGGCCGCCGCACCTCAAGCGGCAGCTGCCTTTGCGCGGCTCTACGACAATGCCGGGGCAGACATTGCGCGTCAGGAAGACCCTACTGCCGAAGCGCGGCAGGCGGTCGAGCGCTGGCAAAACCACTTCGCAGATATGGATCATTGGGCCGAGGGCGTTTCAGACGAACTGCGCCTTTCCCGTGGCGATATAAGCGCTGCGTTGCGCGAAAGGCTGCGTGAGCGGCACCAGATCTCAGTTCGAATTCTGCCAGCCGAGGTCATGCCGGGAATGGTTACGCGGCTCGATCTGCATGCGCGCCAACTGCAGGTTTCCGAGATGCTGCCGGGTGCTGCGCGGCGATTCCAGATTGCGCGGCAGGTTGGTGCGCTGGAACGGCGAGACGAGATCGAGACGTTGGTGGAGGGTGCAAAACTGCCATCGGGCGACGCGCGAAGCGCATTTCGCGAGCACGTCACCGATTACCTCGCTGGTGCATTATTGATGCCCTATCGCCGGTTCCTGCGCGCGTGCGAGCAGACCGGGTATGACCTTGCAGTGCTGCAACGCCGCTTTGCATCGAGCTTCGATCAGGTTGCGCAGCGCCTCACCAGCATGCAACGGGTAGGCGAACGTGGTCTGCCGTTCTTCAGCGCGCGGTTCGGGCGCACTGGGCGGATGGTGGCTTTCACGGCAGGGGCCAGCGGGGCGGTTTACCCGCTGGATGGCGCCCGCTGGCCTGCATGGGCGCCCTATGCAGCGTTTGAGGCGCGCGGCACAATGCTAACCCAGGCGGTGACCTTTGGTGAGGGCGAGGCTGCTCCCAAACACTGGCTCACCATTGCGCGGACCATTGAGGTTGATGGAGTCGCATGTTCGGCCCGGCGTGCCGTCGTGCTGGGTCTAGAGGCTCGGTTTGCGGGCGAATTGGCGCAAGCGCGCGGTATATCGCTGGATCCGACCGATGCCGTACCTTTGGGGGTAGGTTGCCCGCGCTGTGGCAGGGCCGATTGCTTGACGCCTGCACCGGCGCGATTGGCCCGCACGCTCGATCTGTGATCTGGAGCGCATCCTTCACAGCTCATTAACCGTACCGGCCCGCCAATTCTGCGGCTTTGAAAACCGGTTGTAAAGTTTACCGACACTTAAGTTCTTACTCCTAAAGCGGGTCGCATGGTATCTCCTGCAGGCCGAGTTTGACGCGATGATCCGTCTGTTCAAGCATTATATTCCGCATGCTGTTCTGCTGCTGGGGCTGCTCGATTTCGGCTTGCTGATGTTGGCGGGCGAGTTCGCCTGGCAGCTTCGTGCTACCCAAATCGAGATGGATCCTGGCCCATTGTCAGACCGCTGGCTGGCGCTGATTGGATCGGCAGCGGTTGTATGGCTAGCGATGATCGCAGTTGGGGTTTACGGACCTTACGCGCTGCGGAGTTTACGTTTTGCCGGGGCACGTTTGTTGGTAGCGATCAGCCTGGGAATCATCGCGCTCGCCTTTATCGATTTTCTCATTCAGGCTGAGACGTTCTGGCGATCGACACTGCTCTATGCGATGGGTTTCGCAATTCTCGTGCTGGTCGTCGACCGGTTGGTTCTCAACAGTTTCCTCGGCTCATCCGCCTTTCGCCGCCGAGTCATGGTGTTGGGCGCAGGAGATCGCGCACAGCGGTTACGTGAGCTTGGTGACAAGCCCGAAAGCGGCTTTGCCATTGTCTCCTACATCGCGATGAGCGAACCTGAGCGCGTCGTCGAAGAGGCTATCGCCCGCGAGGCGATCCACGATCTTGGTCGGTTTGTCGAAAATCTCGGCGTCAGTGAGGTGGTGCTGGCGTTGCAGGAACGACGCAACTCGCTGCCGCTCAATGATCTACTAAGAATGAAAACCAAAGGCGTACACGTCAACGACTTCTCCAGCTTTCTCGAGCGGGAGACCGGGCGTGTCGATCTCGATACAGTCGACCCAAGCTGGCTGATCTTCTCCGACGGGTTTTCGTCAGGTCGGATGTTTTCAAGCGCGATCAAGCGTATCTTCGACATTGTTGCCAGTCTTATACTGCTGCTGCTGACATTCCCGATTGTTGCTACCTTTGCGCTGATCGTGAAGCTCGACAGCAAAGGCCCAGCCTTTTTCAAGCAGGAGCGCGTGGGCCTGTATGGCGAGACTTTCCATCTTATCAAGCTGCGCTCCATGGCGACCGATGCCGAAAGGGATGGGGCAAAATGGGCGGAGAAGAACGACCCGCGTGTCACCCGCGTCGGGCGCTTCATTCGCAAGGTGCGGATTGACGAGCTACCGCAGACCTGGAGCGTGCTGAAAGGCCATATGAGCTTTGTCGGCCCACGACCCGAAGTGCCCAAGTTCGTCGATGACCTGCAGGAAGAAATACCGTTCTATCACGAGCGGCACATGGTCAAGCCGGGGATCACCGGATGGGCGCAGATCAATTATCCTTATGGCGCTTCGACCGAGGATAGCCGGAAGAAGCTGGAATACGATCTCTATTATGCAAAGAACTACACGCCGTTCCTGGACCTCGTTATCTTGCTTCAGACTGCTCGTGTGATCCTTTGGCCAGAGGGCGCGCGCTAATGGCTTTGCCTGAAGCCTTCACAGTTTATGCTGGCCTTGCTGGATATCTTGCCGGCGCGGTGATGAGCGCTGGCGCCGGTCTCTGGATTGCACGCTACGGCGATCCGAAGCGGCCCGATCGCATTGCAGCGCTTATCGCTTGTGGATTAACCGGTTT
This sequence comes from Pseudomonadota bacterium, assembly GCA_039195235.1. GTDB lineage: Bacteria > Pseudomonadota > Alphaproteobacteria > Sphingomonadales > Sphingomonadaceae > Erythrobacter. The sequence continues at coordinate 29,213 of JBCCVO010000008.1, read as the reverse complement.
CTGGTGTGCTCTTGCAGCGGCCCTCGGACCGATGGAGCCTGCGGTCAAGTTGGTGGAAACCGGCCGTAATCTGTCGCTGATCGCTGTTATTTTTCACCTCTTTTCGGCCGATGGCCGCGATGAGAGCCTGAAGCCGACCCGCCCTGTTATCCTGACGCTGGCCTTGGTTGAGTTGTTCCAGCCAGTGCTGCTGATCTTCAACGTGCGGTTTGGTAGCTTTCCCGAGCTTGCTCAACTCTCCTTCGAAGTCTCTGCGCTGCTGCACATGCTCGTCGCGATTGGCGCGCTGGTTTTGCTGCACAATCTCTATGCAGGTGCAGCGGCGTCGTCGCGTCAGATTCTGCGCTGGAGCTCGCTGGGGCTCGCAGGCGTGTTTGCTTACGATCTCAACCTCTATACGATCGCCTATCTTGGTGGAGAAAGCCCTGCGGTTCTGATTGCGCTGCGCGGCCCGATCGCGGGAATGACGATTGGGTTGCTGGCATTCGGAGCCAACGCGGCATCAGCTGGCCTGCAATTCAGTCCATCGCGCGCAGTAACGTTCCGGACGCTCTCGCTGTTGGTGATCGGCAGTTACCTGTTGATCATGGTGCTTATCACGCGTTCGCTGACCGTGCTGGGCGGCGACATCGCTCGGGCGAGCCAGATTGTCTTCCTTGTCTTCGCAATTGTCGCCGCGATCGCGTTGCTGCCATCTGATCGTGTGCGTGGCTGGTTCCGCGTCACCGCAACCAAGCATCTCTTTCAGCACCGTTATGATTACCGCGAGGAATGGTTGCGTTTCACTCGCACCATTGGTCGCGGATCGAGCACCAGCCCTAGCTTCCACGAACGCGCGGTGCAGGCAGTCGCTGACATCACCGAAAGCCCGGCGGGGCTGCTGCTGGTGCCTAACGAAGAAGCTCAGCTGGAGCTGACTGCACGCTGGAACTGGCCCATTATTGAAGTACCAGGGGTTGCTGCCGATTATACGCTTGCCGGTTTGCTGGAACAGCACAACTACGTTGTCGATCTAGACAAGGTTCGCTCCGGCAAGGATCACCACGGCGAGATTGCGCATATGCCGGACTGGCTGATTGAGGCCGAGGACGCTTGGGCGATCGTCCCGCTTGTGCATTTTGATCGGCTTGTCGGCACAATTGTTTTGGCGCGTCCGCGGATCGAACGACGGCTCGACTGGGAAGATTTCGACCTGCTGCGCGTCGTAGGACAGCAGCTTGCCAGCTATCTGGCAGAGCAGTCGGGGCAGCAGGCGCTAATGGATGCCAGCCGTTTTGACGAATTCAATCGCCGGATGGCGTTCGTGATGCATGACATCAAGAATTTGGCGAGCCAGTTGTCACTGCTGGCCACCAATGCGCAGAAACACGCCGAAAACCCCGACTTTCGCGCAGATATGCTGGTAACGCTGCGCAATTCTTCGGAAAAGCTCAACGCATTGCTCGCCCGACTAGGGCGCTATGGGTCCGGACAAGCGCAGTCGCTGGGCGAAGTTGAGCTCGCATCGATTGCGGACAGCCTGACCAAACGCTTCAAAGGTGTTCATCCGGTATCGTGCACTCGAAACGATCCGGCGCTGGTGCTCGCTGATATCGAGGGACTTGAGCAAGCTCTGATCCATCTGGTGCAGAACGCCATCGACGCCAGCGAAGATAGTACACCGGTATTCCTCGCGGTGACCAATGATGGCATCAGCGGCCAGATCGACGTTATCGATGCAGGTACTGGCATGTCGCCAGAGTTCGTTCGTACCGGTCTGTTCAAGCCGTTCGTCTCGTCCAAGCAAGGCGGCTTTGGGATTGGGGCATTCGAGGCACGCGAAATGATAAAGGCGATGGGCGGACGCGTTGAAGTGGAATCGCGCGAAGGCGTCGGCACTCGTTTCAGCGTGATCCTGCCAGTGCCAGAGACCGCAAAATTGCTCGCCAGTGCGAGCTCGCCAATCCACCAGTCTAACGATGAGGTCGCATAATGGCTGACAAGAAACCAATCCTGCTAGTGATCGAAGATGACGAGGGGCTGCAGCCGCAGCTCAAATGGGCTTACGATGATTTCGAAGTCGTCATCGCTGGGGATCGCGACAGCGCGATTGCGGCCTTGCGGAGCGAAGCACCTGCGGTGGTTACGCTTGATCTCGGCCTGCCGCCCGATCCGGATGGAACGGCCGAGGGTTTTGCGGTGCTCGATGCGATCATGGAGCTGAAACCAGATACGAAGGTCATCGTCGCGAGTGGCCATGGCGCGCGTGAAAGCGCGTTGCAGGCGATCGAGCGCGGGGCCTATGATTTCTATCAGAAACCGCTCGATATCGAGGCCCTGGGCCTGATCGTGCGTCGAGCATTCAATCTGCACCAGATCGAGGATGAGAACCGCCGCTTGGTCGCGCATTCGAGCGAAGACAAGACGGTGCTAGGTCGCTTGATCACGGGTGCTTCGGAAATGGTGAAGGTTGCGCGCACGATCGAGCGCGTGGCTAGTACTAGCGTTTCCGTGATGCTGCTGGGAGCAAGTGGAACGGGCAAGGAACTGCTGGCGCAGGGCCTGCATGATGCGAGCGACCGCGCGGATGGCCCCTTCGTTGCGATCAATTGCGCCGCGATCCCTGAAAATCTGCTCGAAAGCGAGTTGTTCGGCCATGAAAAGGGCGCGTTCACGGGGGCTGTGAAAACGACCGAGGGCAAGATTGAAAGTGCCAATGGCGGGACGCTGTTTCTCGATGAGGTTGGCGATATTCCGTTACCCTTGCAGGTTAAGCTGCTGCGCTTTCTTCAGGAGCGCACGATTGAGCGTATTGGCGGCCGCAAGCAGATTGCGGTCAACACCCGCATCGTCTGCGCGACCCATCAGGATCTCGAAAAGATGATCGGGGAGGGGACCTTCCGCGAAGACCTGTTCTATCGCCTGGCTGAGATCGTTGTGCGCATCCCCACACTGGCTGAGCGCCATGGTGATGCAGTGCTGCTGGCCAAGGCGTTCCTTAAGAGATTCGCTGCGGAAATGAACCCGTCAGTGACGGGCTTTGGCCCCGATGCTCTGACTGTGCTGGACGCGCATGACTGGCCTGGAAATGTCCGTGAGCTGGAAAACCGCGTGAAGCGCGCAGTGATCATGGCCGATGGCAAGCTGATCCATGCAGATGATCTCGACCTTGATGAAAGGGACGAAGAGGCGACCGAAGTGCTGAACCTGAAAGCTGCGCGTGAGCATGCTGATCGCCGGGTCATCCGGCATGCTCTTGCACGCAGCGAGGGAAACATCTCAAGCACGGCAAAACTGCTCGGTATCAGCCGTCCGACTCTGTACGACCTGCTGAAGCAATACGACTTGCATGCCTAAGCGTGCGCGCCTTCGTCTGACCGCCTGTGCTGTCGCCTCTCTGGCCCTTGCCGGTTGCGATGAGAGCGAACAGTCGAACGGCGTCGATGGCGTGTATGGCAGTGCCGACTTCATGCTGCTGATGGAAGATGCGCGGTATGAGGCAAATCGCGGTAATCTCGCCAAGGCGGGTGAACTGCTGGATCAGGCCCGCGAGCTTGCACCGGAAAATCCCGGAATATGGGTTGATGTCGCGCGTCTTCGTTTTCGTGGCGGTGAGCATTTGTTAGCGCTCGAGGCTGCTGACTACGCGCTTGATTTGGGTCCGGAATACGCGCCCGCTTTGCTCCTTCGAGCGCAATTGGTTCGAGACGCGTATGGTATGGCTGACGCCGTTCCATGGTTCGAGGCGGCGCTTCGGGTAAACCCTGAGAACCCGGAACTGCTGGCCGAATATGCTGCGACGCTGGGTGATCTTGGTAGGCATCGAGAGATGTTGGTGGCGGTGCGGCGGCTCAATGAGGTCGCCGAAGGCCACCCGCAAGTGTTCTATCTGCAATCGGTGCTGGCCGCTCGCGCCGGTGAACCGGTGCTTGCACGAAGCCTTCTCCGACGCAGCGGGATGGTGGAACGCGAAGTTCCCGCAGCGATGCTGTTGGACGCGCTCATTCACGTCGAACAATCGAACTACGACAGCGCGGCGACGATGTTGGAAACACTGGCAGAACGCCAGCCGGGAAATGTACAGGTGGCAGAGCTCCTTGCTCGGGCATGGTGGCTTAATGGGCGCGATCAGGAGCTGCTTGAGCGGTTTGGAGACCGGGCCGGTCAAGCCCCTGGATCGCCATATCTGACATTGCTGGTCGGTCGTGCACTTGAACGACAGGGAGAACGCGAGGCGGCTGCGTCACTAATCGAGCGAGCGCTTGCGGATCGCGAGGTGCAATGGGCTGTTCTAGGCAGTTCCGGCGACCGCCGCCCAAGTCTGCCGGAGCCTGCATCCCAAATGCGCCAGCTCGTCGATGCCGATAACGATAGCGACGCGAGGTTGCTTGCGAACGAGCTAATCGAACGCTTTTCCGGCTCGTCGGACATCCACGTACTCGCAGGCGATGCGGCTCTAGCTCGCGATGATGCGGAGGGTGCACTGGAGTTGTACGAGGTAGCTGCAAGAGTCCGCCGTCCGTGGCCACTCACCCGCAAGGTGATCGCGGCCTATCGCGAGTTTGGTGACGACGATGCTGCTGATGCGTTGCTGATCCGGCATATCGCAGGAGAGCCGCGCAATGCGGAGGCGCTATTGATGCTGGCCGGGCGCCGCGCGCTGGTCGAAGACTGGCTTCGCGTCGTCGTACTGCTGGATGCCGCTATTGCATTGGGCGCGCAAAACGACCCCAAGTTGCTTGAAATGCGCGCAGCAGCGCTGGCTAGGCTTGGTCGGGACGATGAAGCTATATCTACCCACATCAATGCGCGGGGTATCAGGCCGATCGGATTTGTCGGGAGCTAGCGCCGTCAAGCTCGACATTTGAGCGTGGGGCGGGCAGGGGCGCTCGCCATGCTGTCTCGCCTTTCCATCCTTGCCGATCCAATGATCGCGGTGTTGTTGATAGCGACTGTGCTGGCGCTGATCCTGCCGTCGGTTGGTGAAACACGGGGGATTGCGCAGACCGTCTCCGGCGTCGGGATATTCCTGCTGTTCCTGGTCAACGGGATGCGGATTGCGCGCGGAGAGATTGCCGAGGGCCTGGCCAACTGGCGTTTTTTCGCGCCGTTGTTCGTGTGGGTGTTCGGAGCGATGTCGCTTGCCGGTCTCGGTTTTGCGCAGCTTGCCAACACTTTCCTGCCGCCGATGGTGGCGCTCGGGTTCCTGTATCTCGGAACGCTGCCATCGACGATCCAGTCGGCAACGTCCTATACCAGTCTCGCGGGCGGCAATATCGCGCTGTCGGTTATCGGAGCTGCGCTGATCAACATCGCAGGCGTATTCGTGACCGCGCCGCTCTTTGCTCTGATGGGCGGAGGCAGCGCGGCGGAAATCGGCAGCGAAACGATCATTCGCATCGGCTTAATCCTGATCCTGCCCTTTGTGATCGGGCAGGCGCTTCAGGGCTGGACGATTGACACACTCAAGGAGCGCAAGGGTCAGGTTATATGGCTCGATCGGCTGGTGATCGGGATCGCAGTCTATGTCGCGTTTTCGGGAGCGGTGGAGCAGGGTCTGACGACCATGTTTTCAGGAGAGGATTGGGCGGCTTTGCTTGCGTTGATCGTCGCGTTCCTGACTATTGGAACCGGAGGTGCCTGGACTCTTGGTGGTTTCCTACGCTTTCCGCGCGAAGACCGAATTGCTTTCCTATTCGCGGGCGCGCAAAAAAGCGTTGCTATCGGTGCACCGCTCGCTGCTATCCTGTTTCCGCCGGATATTGCTGGGTTCGTGATCGCGCCGCTTCTGCTCTACCACCTGCTCCAGCTGGTATGGGCCGCGCCGCTTGCTACTCACCTGGCTCGGCAACGGCCAGACTAGCCGCCCGTTCCGCTCGATTGTGGCGGATCGACCACCACAGCGAAAGCCCGATCAGCACTGCCCCGATCAACCCGGTGATCGTTTCAGGGATGTGATAGCGCGCCGAAACCAGCATGATGACCCCAAGCACGATGATCGCCCAGAATGCGCCGTGCTCGAGATAGCGATACTGCGCCAGCGTTCCCGTCCGCACGAGGTGGATGGTCATTGAGCGCACGAACATGGCGCCGACCGAGAGACCGATGGCGATTACGATCATGTTGTTCGAGAGGGCAAACGCGCCGATCACACCGTCGAAGCTGAAACTTGCGTCCAGCACTTCGAGATAGAGGAACCCGCCAAGGCCTGATCGCACGATCTCGCCCGCGGCCTTTTTGCGCGCCTCGCGCTGTTCGATGACAGCACCCAAAGCATGGACGCCGATAAAAGTGATCAGGCCCAGCAGGCCAGCCGTGAGGAAGGTCAGGGCATCATCCGGCGTCAGCAGGGTCGATACGCCGTAGACCAGAGCGAGGACCAGCCCGATCTCGACCGCAGGAACACTCGAGAACTTGTTGATCGTCTGCTCTAGCGAGTGGATCCAGTGCACGTCCTTCTCTTCGTCAAAGAAGAAGGTTAGCCCGACCATCGCCAGGAACGCGCCGCCAAATCCGGCAATGCCGATATGCGCGCCCGATACGATCCGCTCATATTCTTCCGGATCGCCGAGCGAGAGTTGAATCGCTTCCCACGGGCCAATCTGTGCTGCGATGGACACGATGGCTATGGGAAACACGATCCGCATTCCGAACACTGCGATCAGGATGCCGATGGTGAGAAAGCGTTGTTGCCAGACCGGGTCCATCTCGCGCAGCACGGTCGCATTAACCACTGCATTGTCAAAACTCAGCGAGACTTCGAGAATCGAAAGGACGATCACGATCCACAGCACCGAGAGCATCCCGCCAATGGTGCCTGAGCTTACCCAACCATAGTAAGCGGCCAGCGCGAAGCAGACCGCCGTAAAGGCAAGCGAGAAGGTGTAATAACGCAGGAGCGTTTGCATAAGTGTGCGGAACCTTGTTTTGAGAGATCAGTTTTTCGGCTGATATGTTTGATCTTCGCCAGGAAAGCTGCGCGCGCGCACTTCTTCGGCATAGGTTGCGACCGTCTTGTCAATCACGCTGGCAATATCTTCATAGCGCTTCACGAAGCGGGGAACACGCTCAAACATGCCGAGCATGTCTTCGGTAACCAGGACTTGGCCGTCGCATTGGGCCGACGCACCGATGCCGATCACCGGAATTTCGAGAGCCTTGGTAATCGCGATTGCGATCGGTTCGATTACCCCTTCGACCACGACAGAGAATGCGCCAGCCTCTTCGATGGCCTGACCATCTGAGATGATCTTGTCGTGTTCCTGCTGGCTACGTCCTCTTGCGGCATAGCCGCCCAGTACATTAACCGCTTGAGGAGTAAGACCGACATGCGCCATCACTGGTATCCCGCGACTGGTTAGAAAAGCTATGGTTTCCGCCATGGCTTCGCCGCCCTCAAGCTTTACCGCAGCACAGCCCGTTTCGGCCATGATCCTGCTGGCCGTGTCGAATGCCTGCTCTTTGGACCCCTCATAAGAACCGAACGGCATGTCGACGATGACGAGGCTGTGGTAGCTGCCACGCACGACAGCGGCACCATGCGCAATCATCATTTCGGGCGTAACAGGCAAGGTTGAGTCGAGCCCGTATATGACCTGACCAAGCGAATCCCCGACCAGCAGCATATCGCAATGCGTATCCAGCAGCTGCGCTTGCCGCGCAGTGTAAGCGGTGAGCATCACCAGAGGCTCTTTGGTCTTGCCATCCTTCTTGTGGTCGCGAATGCGCGGGACCGTAAGCCGTTTGCGAGGCTTCGGTGTGGGATTGGCGCGGCTGGTGCTCGTATCGAGCTGAAAGGTGGTCGACATGGGGCGCATTTAGCGTCCGTGTGGTGAGAACGCAAAGCTTGCCCCTTGGCGAGCGTCCAGATTCATTGCACAGAGGTGACAGATGGGATGGCGCGGGGCTCACCGGCGCGGCAATAGGGCGGTTTTTTCAATCATGGCAGCATCCACCGGTTCGACCGAACGCGAAGGTTGGTCTTCGCGCAGTGCGTTTATTCTGGCGGCGGTGGGCGCGGCCATTGGGCTTGGCAATGTCTGGCGCTTTCCTACCCTCGCCGGGGAAAACGGGGGCGGTGCTTTCGTCCTGTTCTACGTAGCCTGCGTATTCCTGCTCGGTCTGCCTCTGGTGATCTCGGAAATTTTCCTTGGGCGCACAGGACAGGATGACGCTGTCGGCTCGATCCGGAAAGTCGCTGAAAAGTCAGGCGCATCAACTGCTTGGTCCGGTTTCGGTATTATGGGCGTGATTGCCGCATTCCTGATCGTTTCGTTTTACTCGGTCGTTGCGGGTTGGGTGCTCTACTACGTTGGCGTGATGGGCGGCGATTTCGCGAGCGCGGTAATGGCGGGTGATCCTTTGCGCGGCGCCTTGGTTGGTGAAAGCCAGGAAGTGATACAGGGGCGCATGGGTGATCTTTTCGCCAACCCGATGCTGCTACTGTCGATGCATTTTGCCTTTATGGGAGTGACGTTGTTCATCGTCGCGCGGGGGATCGGTTCAGGAATTGAAGCCGCGGCGACGGTGCTTATGCCGATGTTCTTCGTGCTGCTGGTCGGCATCACGATCTATGGCGCCTTCGTTGGCAATATGGGGGAGGCGCTCGCCTTCCTGTTCACGCCCGATTGGTCGAAGCTTGATCCTCCTGCAATGAACACGGCGCTGGGGCAAGCGCTGTTTTCGCTGTCGTTGGGTGTCGCCGGACTGATTACCTACGGGTCCTACATCAAGGGTGCGGGGGGTCTCGGTCCGACTTCGGTCACCATCGCATTTGCTGATACCGGCGTCGCGCTGATTTCCGGTATGATGATCTTTCCAATAGTGTTCGCCGTGGGGCTCGACCCGGCTGCCGGCCCGACGCTGGTGTTTCAGACATTGCCATTCGCGTTTCAGGCCATGCCTGCGGGGGCGTTGATTGGTTTGCTGTTCTTTGTGCTTGTTCTTGTGGCTGCGGTGACAAGCTCGATCTCGCTGCTCGAAGTGCCGACCGCCTGGGGTATCGGCGAGATGGGGTGGAGTCGCCGTACGTCCTCACTGGTTTTCGGGGGCGGGGCGTTTTTGATCGGGATCGCCTGCCTACTGGGCTATAATGTGTGGTCGGATATTCGCTTGCTCGGGTTTTGGTCGCTGTTCGCGGAGACCGATATTCTCGATACGGTCGACGGCTTCACCGGCAAGGTGATGCTGCCGCTAGGCGCGTTCTTCACAGCGGTCTTTGTCGGATGGAAGGCGGACCGCAGATTGGTGCAGGAGATGACTGGCCTTACTGGATTCTGGCTTTCGGTCTGGCGGTTCCTGATCGCATGGCTATGTCCTCTGGCGGTTGGTACGATTTTGGTAACTGGCTTGTTCCCGCAGATTCTCGGCTGACAAACTAGCAGTTCACAGAACGATGCTGCGTTGCAATCGTTCTGCAATTGTGGAACATAACAGGAACAATTGAGGCTCCCGCGAGTCTCTCAGAGTATTCCTATGCCGAATTTCGCTTCCTCTATGCGCACTGAAGCGCACAGTGTTTCCCCTGTTGTATCGCACCCCAAGTTGAGCGAGGCTGCACGTCTATCTGCCAACGATATTGCAGAACTTTCCAAGGCACGCGAGGCGCGGTGGCGTCCGGGGCTTGCGGACCAGCCGCTGCATAGCGAGATTTTCGCAAAAACTGATGATGCAAGCGGGGCAGGATTGGCGCTGGCGTTGGCCTGCGATGCATTGAAAGTGGCGGCGCAGGGTGACGATCCACTCGCCGATGCCGTTGATCGCCGCCAAGTGCTGTGGGTACAGGATACCCGTGCAATCCAGCGCAGCGGACGGCCTTACAGGCATGGCCTCCCATCCGAACTGTGCGACCGGTTGATCCATGTAGAAGCCAAGACCTCTGAAGACGCCCTGTTCGCGCTGGAGGAGGGCGTGCGGTGTCGTGATCTCGCCTGCGTGATTGGAGAGATCGTGGGCAATCCACGCGCTCTCGATTTCACCGCTTCACGCCGATTGAGCCTCGCAGCCGATCAACATGGTGTGGCGCTGTGGCTGGTACGGCTTGAAGCAGAGCCCGATCTGTCATCAGCGCGGATGCGTTGGCGGGTCGAGGCAGCACTATCTCCACCTGCACACTGGAATGCTGATGCACCCGGTACGTCTGCCTGGAAAGCGGAACTGTTCCGTGCGCGTAGCCATGCTCCTGGAGAATGGATTTTGAACAATGACGACGGACGTTTGCAAGCAAACCGGCCAGCCGTACCAATCGCTGCCAACACCCAGGATGCAGCCTCGAAGGATTCTGGCGATCTGGTTCGCCCGACTTTCGGTCGATCGCTGGCGGCTTTCACACGGACTTGAGACAGGTGACGGCGTAGACGCGCTCCCGACCGCGCTGATTACCGAAACCGCGCATGGCCCGCGTATTGATGCGTTGAATGATGCGGGGTGGGCGGCTGGCGCGCGGTCTGGCACTATGCTGGCCGATGCGCGCGCTGTGTGCCCGGCGATCCAGACGGCTCCGGCAGACCCAGCAGGCGATCTCGCGTTTCTGGAAAAGCTTGCCTTGTGGTCGCAACGCTGGGGGCCGTGGAGCGCGCTCGATCCGCCCGATGGCGTGCTGGTCGACATCTCCGCCGCAGCACATTTGTTTAGCGGAGAGAAGCGGTTGCTCGCCGACGTCGAGGCTGCATTTGCCCGCCACAAGCTGACAGTGCGCACTGCGATCGCCCCGACTGCTGGAGCAGCCTGGGCGCTCGCGCATTTCGGACCGTATCAGGCGATTCTGGGATCGCAGGATAATTCCCTGCAACGTCTCGCTGATCTTCCTGTCGCTGCCTTGCGGCTAGATCAGGACGTTCTCACCGTGCTCCGTCGACTTGGCCTTAATCAGCTTGGTGAGCTTGCAGGCATCGCAAGAGCGGCTGTGGATCGGGAGGAGGCGGCATCGCGTGACGCCCTCCATCGTCGTTTTCGCAACCGCAAATCACCCGCTGCAAACCCGCTGGTCCGGCTCGATCAATTACTCGGTAAGGTACCCGAGCCCCTGCTGCCGGTCGTTCCTCAGGAACTGCCGTTGGTGCAGCGCCGCTTGATGGAGCCGATTCGCCATCGCGAGCTGCTCGATCTGGTGCTCGCCGACCTTGCGACCGATATCGTCCGCGAACTCGAAGGGCGCGGGGAGGGTGCGCGCAGGCTCGAACTCGGCCTGTGGCGCGTGGATGGCGAAGTGCTGGTGCGCTGCCTCGAACTGGCTGCAGCCACGCGTGAGGCGGAACATATTACTCGACTGTTTACCACCAAGCTTGACGGTATTGATGCGGGCTTTGGTATCGAAACCGTCCGGCTGCGCGCCAGCTGGTCCGAGCCACTGGCGCTAGCACAGGACGATATTGACGAAGCAGCAGAACGACACGGAACATCGCTTAACGCCTGCATTGATCGGCTCACGGTCAGGCTTGGTGAGAAGGCAGTGCGCCGTCCGGTGCCGCATGCCAGCCACTTGCCCGAGCGCGCGCAAAGATGGCAGCCACCCCTCGAACTCGAACCCATCTCGCAAGAGACGCTGGAATTTCAGAAGAGGCCGCTAAAGCTGCTTGATAAAGCAGAAGAAATCGCAGTTCTTTATGCCTCGCCCGATGGCTTTCCCCAGAGGTTTCGCTGGCGTGGGGAAGTGCATGAAGTGGCGCGCGTCGAAGGGCCTGAGCGGATCGCTCCTGAATGGTGGCGGTCAAGGTCGACCGTACGTCTGCGGGACTACTACAGAATCGAAGATGACATTGGACGTAGGTACTGGATTTACCGGCATGGCGTGGTCGGTGACGGGCGCGGCGGAGCACCGCAATGGTACCTGCACGGATTGTGCTCGTGAAAGAGAATATGGCTCTTAGAAGAAAGTCAGCATTCGTTTACGACTTTTCGCTATCCACAATTCCGCCATGAATATGCACACGATCCCACGCGCTACAAAGCGCCGTCCGCTTGGCCTGATGGTAAAGAGCCGGGTGCAATCGCGCTTGGTTTTCGTCGACCTGATCGACATTTCCGAAGGTGGCTGCAAAATCAGGGCACGACCGGGCTTCGGCAATGTCGGAGATCGGGTGGTGATGAAGGTCGGCGGAGTCAACGCTCCGCTCGGAATTATCGCCTGGGTCGATAACGGCCTGGCCGGTGTTGCCTTCGAAGGCGAGATGCATCCTGCGGTGCTTGATCACCTGTGCGAGAACAGCGGTACCAAGATCGCGCAGAGTCGATATGATCTCGACGAACGCCATCGCCACGTCTGATCAGATCCAAATCCGATAAAAAGGAGCCGACGCGCTGCACGCGCAGCCTGTAGAGCGCCCTGTATAATTAGAGCATCTGGTTCGGCGCGCATGGAGCGTTTTTCAGGAACCAGCTCTTCATGACTGACCCTGCACAGTACCTGTTTCTAATGCAAGTAGGCCCTGCTTGCATTCCTTATTGTTGAGCGAATGCGAATGGCTTCCGATACGCTGGGAGAGCTAGGCATGAGGAGACTGGTTTCTGCCTTAGCTCTGCTCAGCCTTCTCTGACCGCAGCTTCTGCGGTTGCTGCTCGACAGGCTGTTTCACCGATCAAGAAGTTGTCGAGTCGCAGGAGCATGGGGCGAAGGCATCATTGTGCGATCGGCAAGGTCTATTTGGATGGTGGCGATTACCGCCAAGCAGCCACCGACCACATCGGCAGATTCTATACCTTCAATCCGGGTTCTTTGAGCTGCTTCGATCCCTTTTTAGTGGTGGGGTTGTGGTGGTAGTCGCTTTGGCTGAAGCAGTCTCGCGCACACTGCAGGTGGCAAGATCGCCGAGTCCTACGTCCGACATCACGAGCAGGATTGCTCCACAGAGGGGATCAGTTCGCAGTTTCATTATGTGCCGTTCTCAATGGCGTTCCCGCAACTTGCAACTTTTGCATTTGGCGGATTCGGTATGAGAACATATAAGGAACATAGGATGTTCCAATGCCCCAGCAGACACTTTCCAAACTGACCTTGATTCAGAAGCTCGAAATTCTCGCCGATGCGGCGAAATACGATGCGTCCTGCGCGTCTTCGGGTACGGCGAAGAAGAATTCGCTCAGCGGTAAAGGTATCGGTTCGACCGAGGGGGCTGGCATCTGCCACGCCTATGCGCCTGATGGTCGGTGCATCTCGCTACTGAAGATACTGCTGACCAATCATTGCATTTTCGATTGCCACTATTGCATCAACCGTAAGAGCTCGAATTTGCGGCGCGCCCGCTTCACCCCGCAGGAAGTCGCCGACCTCACGCTCAATTTCTATAAACGCAATTATATCGAAGGGCTGTTCCTGTCCTCGGGCATTATCAAAAGCTCGAACCATACGATGGAGCAATTGGTCGAATGCGCGAGGATCCTGCGTGAGGAACACGATTTTCGTGGCTACATCCACCTCAAGATCATTCCTGAGGCCGATCCGGAGATAGTCCATCAGGCTGGGCTGTATGCCGACCGTATCTCGATCAATGTCGAACTGCCGACCGCCAGCGGGCTGACCCGGCTCGCGCCCGACAAGAACGAAAGTCAGATCGAAGGCGCGATGGATAAGACAAAGGCGCGGATCATTGAGGCGAAGGACGAGTGCAAACGCTTTCGCCACATGCCACGCTTTGCCCCGGCAGGCCAGTCGACGCAAATGATCGTCGGCGCGGACAGCGCAAACGACGTGGACATAGTTGGCAAGGCGAGCCGACTCTACGGGAACTTTGGTCTGCGGCGAGTCTATTACAGCGCATTCTCGCCGATCCCCGATGCGAGCGCGGTGCTGCCTTTAAAGCGTCCGCCCTTGATGCGCGAACATCGATTGTATCAGTCGGACTGGCTGATGCGGTTCTATGGCTATGCGCCGGGAGAGCTGGCGCAGGCGACTGATAGGCACGGCAACCTTCCCCTCGATATCGATCCGAAGCTTGCTTGGGCGCTCAAGTTTCGGGGTCAATTCCCGGTTGATGTGAACCGCGCGCCAAAGGAACAATTGCTGCGGGTGCCGGGCTTGGGGACCGTGGCGGTACAGCGGATATTGCGCGCACGGCGGCATCGCACCTTGCGGCTGGACGATGTGGCGAAGCTGACCCAGTCGATTGCCAAGGTGCGCCCGTTTCTGGTGGCACTCGACTGGCGACCTACAACTCTTACGGATCGCGCGGATTTGCGCGCGCTGCTGGCGCCGAAGCAAGAGCAGCTGGAGTTGTTTTGATGACGGCCCAAAAAGCAAACATGCAGAATGTCTCGGTCGGCGCGTATTATGCCGTCGACCTGCCTTCGCCCGATGATTTCACCTTCTGGCGCGAGCGGGCGCGTGGGCTAATTCAGTGCGATGTGCCTCCCGACCGTGTGAGCTGGGTAGAACCGGGCAGAACAGGCGATCTCTTCGCTCAAGAAGGGCCGTTTCGCGGAGAGAGACACCTACCGCTGCCTGGAAAGGACGCGCGACCTGTACGTGTGGCCAAGCGCTTTATAAGCCTCGCACGCAATGCGGCCTTGCATTCCGACCCGGAGCGTTTTGGTTTGCTCTATCGAATGCTGTGGTGGCTCCAATCGAATCCACGTGCGATGGATGATAAGGCTGACCCCGATGTCCGTCGGATAGAAGAGCTCGACAAATCTGTCCGCCGTGACAGCCACAAGATGCACGCCTTTGTCCGTTTCCGCGAAGTTCAGGGCGAGGATGGCGGCGAACACTACGTCGCATGGTTCGAACCCGATCACCATATCGTGCGCGCCAATGCCGGGTTCTTCATGCGCCGCTTTACGAACATGAACTGGTCGATTCTGACCCCACGCGGCTGCATCCATTGGGATGGCACGACGATGCGCGAAAGTGGTCCGGCGCGCCGCTCCGACGCGCCGCAGGGTGACCCGGTCGAGGAGCTGTGGAAGTCGTATTACTCCTCAGTCTTCAATCCCGCGCGGCTGAAAATCGGTGCGATGCTGGCCGAGATGCCCAAGAAATACTGGAAGAACATGCCCGAGGCGGAGCTGATCCCTGATCTCATCGCTGGGGCGCAGGCGCGTGAGTCGGGCATGGTCACGGCGGGCGAGCGTAAAGAGCGCAAGCGGCCCGAAAGCCTTGCAGCAATTGCGCAAGGAATCAGTGCATGCCGTGACTGCCCGATTGCGGAATGCGGTACGCGAGCGGTGATGGGCCAGGAGCCTCTATCGGCTCCGTTGATGATCGTCGGTGAACAACCTGGCGATCATGAAGACCAACAAGGTAGGCCGTTTGTTGGCCCGGCGGGGCAATTGCTGGACGACTATCTGATGCAGGCCGGAATCGATCGAAGCGCAACCTACATCACCAACGCGATAAAACACTTCAAGTTCACCTGGAAAGGCAAACGCCGCATCCACCAATCGCCCACCGCTAAGGAGATTGACACTTGTCGATGGTGGCTCGAAGCCGAACGCGCAGTGGTGAAGCCGCGCGTGGTACTGGCCTTAGGGGCGAGCGCGGCGCGTGGGCTGCTTGGCAAGACCGTGAGCATCGCGCGCGCGCGCGGTGCACCAATACCACTTGAGGATGGGTCGGAATTGTGGGTGACCGCGCATCCCTCTTATCTGCTACGGCTCGATGGGGCTGCGCGCGTGGAGCAGGAGCAGTATTTTGCAGGCGACTTGGCTGCGATGAAGGCGCGACTTGCGCAATTGGTGACGTGACATGCCCGACGCGCCGCTTACCCCAGACAAGCGCACGCTGGAAGTCGATCCCGACCTAGTCGACGCACCCGAGCGCGCGCCGTTTGTCGAGCTGGGTCTGGTGAGCTGCTTTAGCTTCCTGCGTGGCGCTTCGGATGCGGTGGACTTGGTCATGACCGCGCGCATGCTCGGCTATGATGCAATCGGGATCGCCGATGCCAATTCGTTTGCAGGCGTTGTCCGCATCCACACCGAAGCGAACACGCTTAAACTGCGCCCGGTGATTGGTGCCCGGATCGAGACAGTCGAGGGCCTCGCTTTCCTTGCCTATCCAAAGGACCGTGCGGCCTATGGTCGGCTGTGTCAGCTTATCAGCGCGGGGCGAATGCAGACACTTTCGGGTGATTGGCAGGAGAAGGGCGTGTGCGAGATCAATCTCGCCATGCTCGCTGCGCATTCCGAAGGCGTACAACTGATCCTGATCCCGCCTGAGGATTGGGACGTGGAGTTTACGATCCGCGTACCGAGCAATGTGGTGCCGCTGCGCCAAAACGCAGAGGTGCCTGATCCGGTCGCACTCAACGCGTCATTCCGCGATATACTCCCGCATCTCACTCGACAGTTTCCGACGCTGCGTCACCTCGGTGCATCCTATCTCTATCGCGGTGATGATATTGCCCGGATTGACCGCTTGGGTAGCCTTGCCCAAGCCAACGGTCTGAGCCTGCTCGCCACCAACGATGTGCATTACCACGCACCTGAGCGACGTCCGTTGCAGGACGTGATGACCGCCATTGCGAACAAGACCACGGTCGCCGAAGCGGGGCATTTGCTCCATGCCAATGCAGAACGATACCTGAAATCCCCACACGAAATGCAGCGCCTGTTCGCACGCTGGCCGCATGCGATCACAGCGGCGCGTGAGGTAGCCGATGCGTGCGAGTTCAGTCTCGACGAATTGCGTTATGAATATCCGGAGGAAGTATATCCCGACGGGATGGGGCCGCAGGATTATCTGGAGAGCGAGACCTGGAAAGGGGTTGCGCGGCGATATCCTGAGGGTGTTCCAGACTATGTCTGTGAGACTCTGGAGCGCGAGCTGGAACTGATCGGCAAGCTCGACCTCGCGCGGTACTTCCTCACCATCAAGGACATTGTCGATTTTGCCCGCAGTCGCGAACCGCCGATCCTATGCCAGGGGCGCGGAAGCGCTGCCAATTCGGCGGTTTGCTACTGCCTTGGCATTACCAGCGTTGACCCGGCCAAGCATGCGCTGCTGTTCGACCGTTTCATTTCCGAAGAACGACGCGAGCCGCCCGATATCGATGTCGATTTCGAGCATGAACGACGCGAGGAGGTGATCCAGCATATCTACGAGAAATATGGTCGCCACCGTGCAGGTCTGACGGCGACAGTGATCCACTACCGCCCGCGCATGGCAGTCCGCGAAGTCGGCAAGGTGATGGGGTTATCGGAAGATGTCACCAGCGCGCTCGCGCGGACGGTATGGGGCGGGCATGGCCGCGAGATAGCTGAGACGAATGTCGCTGAGACTGGTCTCGACATTACCGATCCTCACCTGAAGCGCGTGCTCAAACTGACTGAGCAAATGATTGGAATGCCGCGCCATCTATCTCAGCACGTTGGCGGATTCATCCTTACCGAAGGCGCGCTAACCGAGACTGTGCCGATCGGCAATGGCGCAATGCCGGATCGCAGTTTCATCGAGTGGGACAAGGATGACATCGAGGCACTTGGTATCCTCAAGGTCGATGTACTGGCGCTGGGCATGCTGACCTGCATCAAGAAGTGCCTCGATTTGCTCGAAGCGCACCATAGCCGCGCTTTGACGCTAGCGACTGTCCCTCGTGAGGACGAAGAGACCTATGCCATGTTGCGCAGGGGGGATTCGCTTGGCGTATTCCAGGTCGAAAGCCGCGCACAGATGAACATGCTTCCGCGTCTGCGCCCGCGTGAATTCTACGACCTTGTTATCCAGGTGGCGATAGTTCGTCCCGGCCCGATCCAGGGCGATATGGTGCACCCCTACCTCAAGCGTCGCCGTGGAGCGGAGCCGGTAGAGATTCCTGCGCCTTCACCAGAGCATGGCCCACCGGACGAGTTGACGAGCATTCTCGACCGCACACTTGGTGTCCCGATCTTTCAGGAACAGGCGATGAAGATCGCACTGGACGCAGCCAAGTTCGATTCCATCCAAGCCAATCGGTTGCGCAAGGCGATGGCGACTTTCCGGAGCCGTGGAATGGTGCATGAGCTTGAGGACATGATGGTCGGGCAGATGGTCGAGCGCGGCTATGATGCCGAATTTGCCCAGCGCTGTTTCAATCAGATCAAGGGGTTTGGCGAATATGGCTTTCCCGAGAGCCATGCGGCAAGTTTTGCGCATCTGGTTTACGTTTCGAGCTGGCTCAAATGCCATTTCCCAGCAGCCTTTGCCGCGGCGCTTCTGAACTCGCAACCAATGGGCTTTTATGCCCCGGCTCAAATCGTGCGGGACGCGCGCGAGCATGGTGTCATAGTGCTGCCAGCAGATATAAACTGCTCGCAATGGGACAACATATTGGAAGAAGTGGGTGAGGCGCAGGATACGCGGGAAGGGCACCAGGATCGGCATGTCGCGCTGCGGCTTGGCTTGCGGCAGGTGGACGGTATGCCAGAGCACGTTTCTGCGCGCTTGATTCACGAGCGCGAGGAGCGTGGCGAGTATCGAGATGTCGCCGAATTGCGCGAACGTGCAGGCCTTGCTCCGTCGCATATCGAAAGGCTCGCCAGCGCGGATTGCTTCACATCTATGCAGCTATCGCGGCGGCAGGCGCTGTGGGATGCGCGCAGTCTGATCGGTGGACCCGATCTGCCATTGTTCAAGGCGGCGGCACAGCGCGACGAGGGGGCCGAGCGTGCCACCATTGCTTTGCCGCAAATGCCTCTGTCCGAAGAAGTGGTCGCCGACTACCAAACCACACGGTTGAGCCTTAAGGCGCATCCGATGCACTTTCTGCGCCCAGAGCTCGCCGAGCGCGGATTTGTGCGTGCCTGCGACCTGCGGGATCGAAAGTCTCGCAGTATGGTTCACGTCGCGGGTGTGGTACTGACCCGTCAGCGCCCCGGCAGTGCCAAGGGTGTGTGCTTCATCACGCTCGAAGATGAAACCGGGGTTATCAATCTCGTCATCTGGCCTGACCTCAAAGAGAGGCAGCGAAAGGTCGTGATGGGCGCTCGGCTGATGGAGGTGCGCGGGCGGGTCGAATATGACGATGAGGTGATCCACGTGATCGCCCACCATATGAGCGATGCGACCGACCAATTGTATAGCCTGTCAGATGATATGCTGAACGCTCCCATTGCGCGCGCCGATCATGTGAATTCACCGCTTGTCGGTCGAAAGACACCGCCGGAAAAGCAAGGCGTCAAAACGCGCGACATGATCGACGAGTTACCAAATGTCTCCGGTCATCCTCGTGATCATCGGATCATTCCGAAGTCTCGCGATTTTCACTGATATGGGCCGAAATCGAAACGCTTTTTCCATCAATCGCAAGATCGGCAAATTCACAGGAGATTGCCGCGCCTTGGCGTTTCTCGTGGCGTTTGCTGTTGTTATAGCGGGGTGGGGTTGGCTGCGGGCGCATCCCGAGCATAACCCGATAGCACCACTCGATCTGCGCGATCCGATAGGTGTGGCCACTGCGACCAAGCTCATGGTTTTGCGCAACGACGTGCCTGAATGCCGCGCCACTCTAGAGCGCAGCGATGTCGCGTTTTCGACACTCCCTGCGATAGGCGATGGGCCATGTGCGCGGCCTGATCGTACCCAGCTGGGCAATTACCCACTGGCACCCAACACTCCGGCTGTCACATGTCCCGTTGCAGCCGCGCTCGAAATATGGCGTACCAAGAGCGTCGAACCGGCAGCTCGCACGCATTTCGGAAGCGATCTGGCGCGTATTGAGCACCTTGGCACGTTCTCCTGCCGGCGAATGTATGGTGGTTCTGATGGACCATGGAGCGAACATGCGACCGCCAATGCGATCGACATTGCCGCGTTCGTGCTGACTGACGGCCGGCGGATCAGCGTGCTTGATGGGTGGAACGGAGGCGACAATGAAGTGCGCTTCTTGCGCGACGTTCGTGACGGCGCCTGTGGGGCGTTCGCGACCGTCCTATCTCCCGACTACAACGCCGCGCATGCCGATCATTTCCACTTCGATCAGGACACGCGCTGGTCAAGTGTGTGTCGCTGATGGGCCTCAGGTAGATTCCAGCGCGTATCCAGCCGAACGTACCGTACGGATTGGATCTTTTGCGCCATCAATACCGATTGCCTTGCGCAGTCGACGAATATGCACGTCTACCGTCCGAAGTTCGATATCCGAACCGGTGCCCCACACGCCGTCGAGCAATTGGCCGCGGCTAAATACCCGCCCTGGGCTCTCCATGAAGAATTTGAGCAGGCGGTATTCGGTCGGGCCAAGCTGGAGCGCCCGACCGCGTCGCTGCACCTTGTGCGCAACCGGATCAAGCTTGATGTCGCCAACCTCGATCGTTTCCCCCGCAAGAGCTGGACGAATGCGCCGCATCACGGCTGCGACGCGGGCTAGCAACTCGCGCGGGCTGAACGGTTTGGTCAGGTAGTCATCGGCCCCGGTCTCGAGGCCGCGCACACGGTCATCTTCGGCCTCGCGCGCCGTGAGCATGATGATCGGAACATGCGCCGTTTCCTTGTCGCGGCGCAGGCGGCGGCAGACTTCGATCCCGCTCGTGCCTTCGATCATCCAGTCGAGGATGATCAGATCGGGGACATCTTCGCTGGCGAGCACCATCGCCTCATCACCATCACCGGTGCAGCGGACGTGATACCCCTCGTTCTGGAAACGATATTCGAGCAGTTCGGATAGCGCCGGGTCATCTTCGACCAGCAACAATTTGGCAGCGGACATTGTGTAGATGCCTCCCTTACCCCCGCGAGGAGCGATGCGGCGGGGTATGTTTCATATCGACTACACTTTGATGAAACGAGCCCCGCCAAGTTTTCCACAAAGCGTCCACACTCTCGGGACAGTCGTATCGAACATTGCCTAACGATCGTCCTCCGGCGGGTAAGAACCGGTCGCGGCAAAGTGCACCATCTCGGCAACGTTAGTCGCATGGTCGCCGATCCGTTCGAGATTTCGGGCGACGAAAAGCAGCTGCGCGGCACTGGAGATCGTCGCAGGATTCTCTACCATATGGCTGACAAGGTTGCGGAAAATGCTGTTGTAGAACGCATCGACCTTGGCATCGGTGCTGATCACTTCCCGAGCAAGGCTTGGATCGCGAGCAGCGTAGGCGGTGAGCACATCGTGAACCATCTCGCTCGCAAGTTCGCCCATTGCGGGCAGCAGCGTCAAAGGTTCGAACCGGTCGCGACCCTCGATCATGCCTACGCGCTTGGCGATGTTCTTAGAATAGTCGCCGATGCGCTCGACCACGCCTGCAATCTTGAGCGCGGCGATCACTTCGCGAAGGTCATCTGCCATTGGTGCTCGCAGAGCGATAATCCGCACCGCAAGCTTGTCGACTTCGGTTTCGAGCGCGTCGATCTTCTTGTCGCGCGCGACTACACTGTCGCCCAATTCCTCGTCACCGCGCACCATCGCATCGAGTGCTTCCTGGATTGCAACTTCGGCAAGGCCACCCATTTCTGCGATCAGGCCGCGGAGACGGGTTATGTCCTCGTCAAACGCCTTGACTGTATGTTCAGGCATCAGCCGTAGCGTCCTGTGATGTAATCCTTGGTACGCTCTTCGATCGGGTTGGTGAAGATATCCGAGGTCGGGCCATACTCAACCATTTTGCCAAGGTGGAAGAAGGCGGTGCGCTGGCTGACGCGGGCAGCTTGCTGCATCGAGTGGGTAACAATGACGATGGCGTAGCGCCCCGAAAGCTCGTCGATAAGCTCTTCGATTCTTGCCGTAGCAATTGGATCGAGCGCAGATGCCGGTTCGTCCATAAGTATCACTTCAGGATCGACAGCAATTGCGCGCGCAATGCACAGTCGCTGTTGCTGACCACCGGAAAGCGCGGTGCCGGAATCCTCCAGACGATCCTTGACCTCATCCCAAAGGCCAGCACGCGTGAGCGATCTTTCGACTATCGCATCGAGATCGGGCTTCTTTTCAGCCAGACCATGGATTTTCGGTCCGTAAGCGATGTTCTCGTAAATCGACTTGGGGAACGGATTGGGCTTCTGGAACACCATGCCGACACGCGCGCGCAGTTGCACCACGTCCATCGCATCGCCGTGAATATCCTCACCCTCAAGCTCGATATGCCCTTCAACGCGCGCTACCGGGATGGTGTCATTCATACGGTTGAAACAACGCAAGAATGTCGATTTCCCGCAACCCGATGGGCCGATGAAGGCCGTCACGTAGTCGGGAGAAATGTCGATCGATACATCGTCGATGGCTTTCTTTTCGCCGTAGTAAACGGAGACATCACGCGCCTTCATCTTGGCGTCGGTGTCTTTCATCTTTTCGTGAATGACGGTCACCAGGTCTTCTCGAATCTGTTGCGGAGGTAAATGGCAAGGCCGTTCATCAGGAGGAGGAACAGCAGGAGGACGATGATTGCAGCGCTGGTACGCTCGACGAACCCGCGGTCAATTTCATCAGACCAAAGGAAGATTTGCATCGGCAGAACCGTTGCCGGAGAGGTGAAGCTATCCGGCGGCGTTGCGACAAAGGCTCGCATTCCGATGAGAAGTAGGGGCGCTGTCTCCCCCAGTGCACGGGCCATGCCTATGATTGTGCCCGTCAGCATGCCGGGCATGGCCAATGGTAAGACGTGGTGGAAGACTACCTGTATGGGAGAGGCGCCCACTGCAAGTGCGCCATCACGAATGGACGGCGGCACCGCCTTGATTGCGTTGCGACCTGAAATCACGATTACCGGCATCGTCATTAACGCCAACGTCATACCGCCGATCAGCGGTGCCGAACGGAAATTGGGGAAAAGCGTGAGAAACACCGCCAGACCCAGCAGGCCGAAGATGATCGAAGGGACAGCTGCAAGGTTGTTGATCGAAACTTCGATCAAATCGGTCCAACGGTTCTTGGGCGCGTATTCTTCCAAATAGAGCGCCGACAGAACACCGATTGGGAAGGCGAGTAGAAATGTTACGATCATGGTCAGGATCGACCCTTTGAGCGCCCCCCAGATACCGGCGGCTTGTGGGCTCGTCGCATCCGAGCGCGCAAGAAAGCCTGCGTCCCAATTCTCTGCCAGCTTGCCTTCTGATTGGAGGCGCTGAGCCAGAGCTTGCATCTCGTCCGAGCCTTCTCCAGCAAGGCCTGCTGCAAGATCGGATGACGCGGGCAGTTGAAAGGTCTGCGCGCGGGTGATCAGCGAGGGATCTTCAGTTAGCGCAGCCGCTACGTCGCGCCATGCATCGCGACTCAATTCAGCTGCAGCTTCCTCGCCCAAAGCTTCCTGAGCATAGGAAGCTACGACATCGGAGATACCTTGCATTTCTAGAACCTGGATCGCGCTAGGGGCGCTCAGCGATACGTCATCGCCGGTAATCCCACTATCTGGAAAGTCGATTGGGACCTCTAGCTCGGCGCGCTGAAAACCGCCGATCCCGTTCACCAGCATGTTGCCGAGTAGGAAGATCAGCACCGCGACCGAAAACACGATCGCACTCATGCCGAGGCGGCGGAAATTGCGCTCCGAACGGTATCTTTTTGCAAGCCGCTTTTCGAATGCAGGCGTGCGGGTAGGGCGGCTCACACTGGATGTTGGCGTCGAGGCCATATCGGCCGGTTGGGTCACGGAATTACTCATAAGCCTCACGGAACCGTTTAACGACGCGCAACGCGATGATGTTGAGCACAAGGGTGACGAGGAACAACGCAAAGCCGAGAGCAAAGGCGCTTAAATAGGTCGGATGATCTGTGCTCTGTTCGCCGGTCAGCAATTTCACGATCTGGACAGTGACTGTGGTCATCCGATCGAGCGGGTTCGCGCTGAGATTGGCGGCGGTCGATGCCGCCATCACAACGATCATCGTTTCGCCAATAGCTCGGCTGACCGCGAGCATAATACCGGCAACGATACCGGGAAGCGCGGCCGGGAATAGCACGCGGCGGATCGTTTCTGATTGTGTCGCGCCCATCGCCAAACTGCCGTCGCGCATGGCGCTGGGAACGGCTGCTATGGAGTCATCCGCCATCGAGGATACGAACGGAATGATCATCACCCCCATCACAACACCTGCAGCAAGCGCGCTCTCGGTCGAAGCGTTGGTCATGCCCAGCGCAAATGCAGCGTCGCGGATGGCAGGAGCGACTGTGAGCGCGGCGAAATAGCCATATACCACCGTTGGCACACCAGCGAGAATCTCAAGCGCTGGCTTCACCCATGCACGTAGCTCGGGGTTGGCATATTGAGTGAGATAGATCGCGCTCATCAGCCCGAGCGGGATCGCCACGATCATAGCGATAATCGCGCCGATGAAAATGGTGCCCCAGAACAGCGGGATTGCGCCATAGCGAGAACCATCGGGATTATCAGGATTGCTCATCGGATCAGGGCCCCAATAGGTCCCGAACAGGAAGTCGACAGGTGAGATCAACTGGAAGAAACGGATTGTCTCGAACACGAGGCTCGCAAAAATGCCGAATGTCGTCAGAATTGCGACCAATGAGGCGATCAGTAGCACCACCATCACCGTGCGCTCGACCCGCGTGCGGGCGCGGAAATCCGGTCGCACGCGAAGGAATGCGAATGTCCCGCCGCCAAAGGCAATGAACAAGGTGATGACGATGCCGATCAGATTATAGCGGCCAATCGCCTCGCGGAACGGTTCGATCAGCGGTTCGGCGCCATCATTGAAGACACCGGGAGCTCTACCACTGGCTACGGCACGCGCTTCCGACAGCCATGATTCACGCTCGAACCCGAAAGTGGGCAGGTCCTGGGCGCCGGGTGATGCGAGTACACTCTGGGTCACCAATTGCGGCGAGATAAACGACCACAATGTGACGAAAGCCAACACCGGAATGACGATCCAGATGGCCACATACCATGCGTGATAGGTCGGCCGCGCAACCGGGCGCAGATCGGGATTGGCCTTCTGAAAGCTCCAGGCTTTGGCTCGGCCAGCCAGCCAGCCAGCCAGGCCAAGCCCGATAGCAATCAGGATGAGCGTGATCGGCGACATGAGCTAAACGTGATTCCCCCGGGTACAAGACGCGTCATAAAGCAAAACGAGATATGCCATCAGCGCTGCTGTGCCCCATGCGAATAAGTCAATCTGAATTGCTGCCGGATTGCAGGTCTGGTTCGCCTGCATCACCCGAACTGAGATGCCATGCCGCCCCGATGTTGAAAAAATAAGACACCCTTAAGACAAACCTTGGGTTTCTGGTTGGCGATAGCTGCCAGTTTCCAATTCTGCTTCGATATCTTCCGGTTCAGCCTGCGGGATTCTGACAATGACCTTGGTGCCTTTGCCAAGTTCGCTTTCGATGTCGAGACGGCCGCGATGGCGCTCCACAATGTGCTTCACGATCGCAAGTCCAAGTCCTGTGCCGCCTGACGCACGGCTGCGTCCTGGATCGGTGCGATAGAACCGCCGGGTAAGGTGCGGGATGTTCTCAGGTGCGATGCCTTCTCCTTGATCTTCCACCGAAATTCTTGCCTGCCCGTCGCGTGCATGGTCCAGCGCAACCTTCACCACGGCATCCGGTGAACCATATTTGAGCGCGTTGTCGACGAGGTTGCGCACGACCTGTTCCAATTGCTGCAAATCACCGCGGACGCTGGCTGGTTTGATCAGTTGTATGTCGACACGCTCGATCCTGTTCGAGCCCGCCGCATCGCGCGCCGCTCTCTCTACCAGCGGACCTAGATCGTGCCGATTCTCCGGAAGATCATGTTTTTCTGCTTCGACCCGCGACAGGCTCATCAGATCGCTGATGAGGCTCTGGAGACGCTGCCCTTCGCGCTCGATGATACCGAGGAACTTCTGTGAGGTGGGCGAGTCGAGGCTGTCACCGCTTTCGCTGAGCGTTTCGACATAACCGAGGATCGCAGCGAGCGGCGTGCGCAGTTCGTGGCTCGCATTGGCCACAAAATCGGTATGCGCACGACTGATATCTGCCTCGGCGGTCTGGTTGATCAGCTCGATCACCGCTAGTTTACCGTCGATCGAATGGCGATTCATTTGCCAGATGTCCTGCCGCCGGACCAATCCGCGAATAATCGCCTCTCCATTGCGGTTGCGATTGATGAGCGAAATTGCCTCGGGCTGGCGAAAGGCAACTCGCGCATCCTGCCCCACAATGTGCTGCCCTAGCATGCGCCGGGCAGCGGTATTTGCGATCTCGATTGTGTTACGTTCGGTTATCAACAGCGGCGTTGAGGAGTTGTCGATCAACTTGCGCATCGAGTCGCGGCTGAACGGTTCCTCAACCACAATGCTTGGCGGCTCCGGAGGACGACCGGCAGCGAGCATCAGCGAGCCGACCCATACCACAAGCACAGAGGCTGCGATGATGGCGTCGATCCCCAGCAGCAATTGCGCGACGAAAGTCACCAAGGCTAGCAATATTCCGGCAAGGGGGATCGTCTGCCTCATGCGATCAGCCCTTACCGCCAAGCAAGGCCATAGGAAAGGGACAGCGCGCAGGTGGTGCGCAAGGGCGTGGAAACCGAATTTTTAAGAGAGTTGGTGACCCCTACGGGAATCGAACCCGTGTTTCAGCCGTGAAAGGGCCGCGTCCTAACCGCTAGACGAAGGGGCCACGCTCATTTGCGAGAGAGCGCGCATCTAGGGGCGCGAAGGTGAGTGGTCAAGCCTGTATTGCGCAAGCAATGCGAATTATCGCGAATGGCACACTCAATCGGCGAAAGCAGCATCTTCGAGGTGCAATTCTGCCGCAGGCCGGCTGCCCCAGTCATCCAGTCTGACGCGACCTGCCAAGTGAAATTGCCGTCCCTTGTTGCGGTAAAGCAGCGTTTGCGCCATTTCGGTTTCGGCGGCGCGAAAAGCGATTCCCTTGAACGATTTGCCGTCTCCGCCGCTGGCTATGATGCGCAGATGGTCTTTCCCGACGATGTCGGCCTTTACAATGCGAACCGGTCCAACTGCGACCCGCGGGGCGGGCCAACCAACGCCGTAGGGACCAGCGGTATCCAGTGTCGTCACCAGATCGGGGGTCAGACCGCCGGGCTCCATAGCGAGATCAAGCTGCATTCGCTGGCCGGCACGCGCGCGTTCAACATCGCGGGAAAGGCGTTCATCAAGGAATTCGGTGAAGGCGGCGAGTTTGTCGTTCTGAATGGTCAGGCCAGCTGCCATCGAATGTCCTCCGCCCGCAACAAGCAGTCCGGCCTCGCGCGCTGCGATGATTGCTGCGCCGAGATCAACTCCGCTGATAGAGCGCCCTGAGCCCTTACCGGTGCCATCAGCGTCATCCTGAGCAATCACAATCGATGGTTTGCCGGTCTTCTCTTTGATACGTCCAGCAACGATCCCGATCACCCCCGGATGCCAACCTGACCCGGAAACGACCTGAACGGCCATGTTGTGCTGACCTTCGAGCTGCGCTTCAGCTGCCTCTTGTACTTCGGCTTCGATCGCGCGGCGCTCTTCATTTAGTGCAGAGAGCTGCTCTGCAATCGCACGGGCTTCCTCGGGATCACTGGTAGTGAGCAATCGCACCCCGAGTGTGGATTCCCCAATCCGACCACCCGCGTTGATCCGAGGGCCAAGTGCGAAGCCGAGATCGCTGGCTTGCGGGCTGCGCTTCAGACGGCTCGCATCCATCAGCGCTGCCATGCCTATCCTCTCGCGCCGGGCGAGGATCTTGAGACCTTGTGCAACGAATGCGCGGTTCAGGCCGTGCAGCGCTGCGACATCAGCGACCGTGCCGAGCGCAACAAGATCGAGAAGCGCGATCAGGTCTGGTTCTTTACGCCCTTCGAAGAACCCCCTTATGCGCAGCGTCCGCACCAGAGCTACCGCCAGCAGAAACGCCACGCCAACCGCGGCCAGGTGCCCGTGGCTCGCGGCAAGATCGCTTTCATCAAGCCTGTTCGGGTTCACCAGTGCAGCAGTAGGAGGAAGCTCCGTAGCACACTTGTGGTGGTCGACGACGATCACATCGACACCCGCATCGCGCGCCATTGTAAGGGCCTCATGTGCCATCGCCCCGCAATCAACGGTTACGATCAGGCTCGATCCGCTTTCGGCAAGCTTGACCAAGCCTTCGCCGCTCGGGCCATACCCTTCTAGCAGACGATCCGGGATATAGTAGCCCGCATCATTTCCAAGTTGGCGAAGAAGGTCGACGAGCAATGCCGCACTGGTCGCACCATCGACATCATAGTCGCCGTAAATCGTGATCTGCTCGCCTCCGAGCACCGCCTGCGCAATTCGTTCGGCGGCCTGATCCATATCGCGAAAGGCTGACGGATCCGGCAGGAACTCGCGTAAAGTGGGCTTGTTGTGCCGCGCGATATCGTTCGGCGCGACACCGCGACTGATCAATAATTGAGCGAGAATATCGTGATCAAGCGATTGAACCGCACTCTGCGGGCCGTCACTCAGGTCCATGTTGCCGCCGCGCCAATGCCATGCGCGGTTCGTGAGAGAATGCTCGACACCAAGGACATAGGACAAGGATTGAGTTGCCATTCGAGCAGTTTACCCCAAAGCCAGCGGATGTGACAGGTGCGCGGCATTGACAATCGACAGGCCGGTTGCCTTCTTGTCAACAATGGAAGATCGAAAGGCCGACAACCAACTGCTGGTCATTTGGCACAGTCGCACCGGTGCGAGCGAAGCCATGGCGGGCGCGGCTGCGGAGAGCGAGAATGCGCTGCTTGTGCGAGCGAAAGACGTTTCGCCCGGAATGTTGTTGGCAGCTTCAGGCTATCTGTTTGTGTGTCCAGAAAATCTCGCCAGCATGAGCGGGGCAATGAAGGAGATGTTCGATTCGACGTACTATCAGGTACTTGGTCGGATGGAAGGGCGGCCATATGCATCGATCATTGCGGCTGGTTCAGATGGGGAGGGCGCGCAACGCCAACTCGATCGAATTGCAACGGGATGGAGGCTCAGACGTGTGGCGGATCCAATGATCATTAATTTCGCGGCGCAGACACCGGAAGCTATCCTTGCCGACAAGCAAATCAGCGATAAAATACTGAAACGATGCCGGGAAATGGGGATGGGCCTGGCTGAGGGTCTAAGGCTCGGGGTTTTTTGAGATATCTATTTTAGATGTGAACAAGGCCATTGATCGGGACTCGACGCTGGCATCAAATGGCGTCAATGTCCTGCTTCGAGGGTCCAGACGACTTTATCGGGACATGAGGGGGCCGTAGACCATCGATCAAGCGCAGCATGCTGATGCCAAAGGGCTGCATTTGCTGTTTGCAACGGGCAAGCGGCCAACGCGTGCTGCGATAAAGGATTTCGTAGAAGGACAGCGTTCCGTCTCAATCTCGCTTGATCCATCGGAGGGCTCGCCGTTGCAATTGGTGGCAGCTGACGGGGAGGAAATACCATC
>JBCCVO010000007.1:0-79285 GCA_039195235.1 Pseudomonadota bacterium | reverse complement strand
GGATCAGGTGAATTTGCCGCCCCCCCCCCCAGCGCCTCTTAGGCTGACGCAGGCTGAAACGCGTGATGCGGTGAAGCCTCACCTTTCCGACGAACTGTTCCCCGACGGCAAGACCTGCGGTTGGTGGGCCAAGACCGTGCAACTCGACCTTGAGGCGAAGGGTCTGCTGGTGCGCGAGCAAACCAAGCCGCTGCGCTGGCACTGGGCTTAGCTCGAGGCGCGCTTGGCAGTGATCTTGCGCCAGCGATGTCACGGATCGTTGTAAACGTTCCTTAGGCGATCAATGTCGCGGCGAGCGCCAGCACCCAAGGATGAATGTCTGAAATCAACTCGCGATCTCCGGTAACAGGAGGTCGCGTTGGCGAGCGCATTGGCTACAGGAGCTTCTCGATATCCTTGGCGATCTGTTTCGGCGTGTCCTGCGGGGCGTAGCGCTTCACAACATTGCCTTCGCGATCGATCAGAAACTTCGTGAAGTTCCATTTGACCGAAGTTGAGCCCATCAGCCCTTTCGCCTCGCTCTTCATCCAGTCGTAGAGCGGTGAGGCATCCGGTCCGTTAACATCGACTTTCTCCATCAGCGGGAAGGTGACGCCGAAATTCACCTTGCAGAATTCCTCAATTTCATCGGCGTTGCCCGGTTCCTGCGCGCCAAACTGGTTGCAGGGAAAGCCAAGGACTTCGAAGTCCTTTTCCTTGAACTGCTGGAACAGCTTTTCCAGCCCGTCATATTGCGGCGTAAAGCCGCACTTGCTCGCCGTATTTACAACGAGCAGAACCTTGCCCTGCTTGTCGGCCAGATCGAGCTCTTCGCCCCGATTGGTTGTGACCGTAAAATCGGCGATGGTCGTCATTCACTGTCCTCTGCGCTTTTCGTTGACTTGCGCCGATATAGGAAGTCGAAGCTCGGTTGCCATGTCTTGCCGTGGTCTGCGGACGCTTCGCCGAATTGCCGGACGCTGCCATCCTCGTTCACTGTATATGTCATACGAACGAGCGCATCCGTGCCCGGACCGCCAATGTCGTCCCAGTATCCGGATAGCACCATGTTGCCGTCAACTACGCCGCCAGTGAAATCGACCCGAACGCCATCGCCGCCGATCCAAACCTGCTCCCATCGACCGGTCTTATGATTGACCAGCGATGTACTGCCCCCTTCGGAGCCCTGGAACGGCATCCAGTGTTCGCGGATCGCGCAGCCGGAGAACAAGCGTTCAATGCGACTTTCCGCCACCTGTCGATCAGAATTTGTCGGAAAGACTTCCCATTCACCGACCCAGAAATCGAAGGCCGAGTGTAGCTCGGTCGAGCAGGCAGGTGGTGGAGTGCTTGGACCAGCCGATGGTGGTTGCTCGATCTGCGGGCTGGCTGATTGCAGCAGCATAAGTGCAGGTGCGAAAAGTGTAAGCATAGGTCCCCTCCCCAATAACTCGGTCCAGTCTACACCACATTGCCCCACCGCGAACGACTGATCTACCAAACGGCCATTTCGTGCGTCAAAACCGCTATTCCAGCACTCCGTCGTGAAGGCGAACCACGCGGTCCATCCGGCTAGCGAGACGTTCGTTATGCGTTGCGACCAATGCCGCGCTGCCTTCCCCGCGAACCAGTTCGAGGAATTGGCCAAGCACCGTGTCTGAGGTGGTCTCGTCAAGGTTACCGGTCGGCTCATCTGCCAGCACCAGTGTTGGTCGATTGGCGAGCGCGCGGGCGACAGCAACCCTTTGCTGCTCACCGCCCGAAAGCTGGCTCGGCCGGTGGGTCAGACGGTCACCAAGGCCGAGGCTTGAGAGCAGATGTTCCGCCCGCTCTTTGGCATCCGATCGCGTCGCGCCGGCGATCATCTGCGGCATGATCACGTTCTCGCTGGCGTCAAAATCGGGCAGCAGATGATGGAACTGGTAGACGAAGCCCAGGTGTTCACGGCGCAACCTCGTGCGCTGATCGGTAGGCAGATCTTCCGCAGCTTCGCCTGCAATCGCGATGGAACCTTCGAAGCCGCCTTCTAGCAAGCCCACGGCTTGCAGCATCGTCGATTTGCCCGAACCCGATGGACCGAGCAGCGCCACAATTTCGCCCCGCTGGATATCAAGATTCACCCCTCGCAAAACCTCGATGCGCTGGCCGCCTTGCTCGAAGGTCCGCTTCAGCCCGCGCAGTGCGACGATCTTTGACATCTCATTCATAGCGCAGCACCTGCACTGGATCGGTGCTCGCAGCTTTTAATGCCGGATAAAGCGTAGCGAGGAAGCTGAGGCCAAGCGCCAGCGCGACGATCCCGACAATCTCCCATGGATCGATGCGGGCCGGCAGCGAAGTGAGGAATCTCACCTGTGGATCCCAGATCTCGACACCTGTAAGCCATGCAACACCATCCACGATCGGGTTGCGGAAATACAGCAAGGTGAAGCCGAGGATCAGTCCCGCAATGGTCCCGATCGCTCCTACAGTCGTTCCAGTGGTTACGAATATCTTCAGCAGGCTGCGCCGGGTTGCGCCCATAGTGCGCATAATCGCGATATCGCGAGTCTTGGCGCGGACCAGCATAACCAGGCTCGATAGAATATTAAAAGTCGCGACCAATACCATGAAACTAAGCACAAATGCCATGGCGACCCGCTCCACTTCGAGCGCTTCGAAAAGAGTTGCATTTATTGTCTTCCAGTCGGCGATCTGCGCGCGACCGACTAGCGTTTCCGATACGGGTCCGAGGATTTCTCCGACATTGTCGGGGTTCTCGACCTTCACTTCGATCAGTCCGATATTGTCGCCCAGCAGCAACAGGGTTTGCGCGTCCTCAATTGGCATGATTACAAAGGTTTCGTCGAAATCGTAGAGCCCGATCTCGAAGATTGCTGCCACTTCGTAACCCACCTGTCGGATCGAGGTACCAAACGGCGTCGCTCGACCCTGTGGGTTGATAATCGTCAACGTGTCGCCGACCCGCGCGCCAATATTGGCCGCCAGTCGCGACCCAATCGCGATCCGCCCCTCGCCCGGCTGAATCAGCGACAGATCGCCGAACAGCAACTTGTCATCCAGTTCGCCGATGTCGGTAAGCGTATTTCCGCGGACATAGATCGCCACGACCCGCCCATTTCCGCTTGCCAGCAAGGGCTGTTCGATCAGCGGAGACGCTTCGGTAACGCCATCGGTTTCCTGAATTTGCTGGAGTACGCTTTCCCAATTGTCGAGTTTACCACCATAGGCCTGCACAATGGCATGACCGTTCAGCCCGGCGAATTTGTCCAGCATCTCTCCGCGAAACCCGTTCATGACGCTCATGACGAGAACCAGCATCGCGACGCTCAGCATCACCACGCCGACAGATATACCGGCGACCAGCGCGATGAACGCCTCCCCCTTGCCCGGCCAGAGGTAGCGCTTCGCAATCATTCTTTCAAAGGGAGTCAACATCGTGTGATAAAAGTGCCTGGCCCTGTGGTCCTGAACAAACGCTGTAGCATACGGCTGTAAGCCGAGGCTTTGCCGGGCACAATCCAGCGTCCGCCGTCGATCAACCGTAATGCCCGGCTAATGCATCGCTGCCACAGTCATATCCTGGTCATCAAAAAGCCGGCGAAAGTGAGCCCATCACCCTTGTAATTGATCCGTAACATCGCCATTGACCCACCACCGATCGGGGCAGCGCAGCGGGTAAATACGGCGATGGCTAAGACGGCGATGCAATCACCGCTACAAAACCTCACACATCCATTTCTGGATTTGGATGGCGATAAGCTGCGCGAAGAGTGCGGTGTGTTCGGTGCAATCAATGCTACGGATGCAGCGGCGGCCACGGCTCTGGGCCTCCATGCTTTGCAGCATCGCGGGCAGGAAGCGGTCGGGATCACCAGCTTCGACGGCAACGAGTTCTTCTCGCGTCGCGGCCTCGGCCATGTTGCTGAGAACTTCTCTTCCTCCGAAGCCATTGCCGAACTTCCGGGCGGAATGGCCGCCGGCCATGTGCGCTATTCGACCACCGGCGGCGCAGGTCTGCGCAATGTGCAGCCACTCTATGCCGAATTGGCGAGCGGCGGCTTTGCAGTTGCGCATAATGGCAACATTTCAAACGCTCGGGCGCTGCGCAAGGACCTGGTCAACAAGGGTTCGATCTTCCAGTCTACCTCCGACACTGAAGTCATTATTCACCTCGTCGCTACATCGCGTTATCCGACTGTAGCCGACCGGTTGATTGATGCGCTGCGTCTGGTCGAAGGCGCGTATGCGCTCATCGTGATGACGCCCGAAGGGATGATCGCCTGTCGCGATCCGCTAGGTATTCGCCCACTCGTTATGGGGAAACTCGGCGATGCGATCCTGTTCGCCAGCGAAAGCGTTGCGTTCGACGTTGTTGGCGCAGAACTGATCCGCGAGGTCGAGCCGGGCGAGCTACTCCAGGTCGATTTCTCTGGCGAGATCAAGAGCGTGCATCCGTTCGGCACGCCTTCTCCGCGCCCCTGTATCTTCGAGCACGTCTATTTCAGCCGCCCAGACAGCTATTTTGCCGGGCAGAGTGTTTACGAAGCGCGCAAGGCAATTGGTGCCGAACTTGCGATCGAGTCTCCCTGTGATGCCGACCTGATCGTACCGGTGCCCGACAGCGGTGTGCCCGCCGCAATCGGCTATGCTCAGCAATCGGGCCTGCCATTCGAACTAGGCATCATTCGCTCACACTATGTCGGGCGAACCTTTATCCAACCCTCTGACAGCGCGCGTCATGCCGGGGTGAAACGCAAGCACAATGCCAATCGCGGGCTCGTCGCTGGCAAGCGGATTGTGCTGATCGACGACTCGATAGTCCGCGGCACGACCAGCTCCAAGATCGTTGAGATGATGCGAGAAGCCGGTGCGAGCGAGGTGCATTTCCGCGTCGCAAGCCCGCCAACCGCCCATAGCTGTTTCTATGGCGTCGACACGCCCGAACGATCAAAATTGCTCGCGGCGCAAATGGATCTCGAACCAATGCGCGAATTTATTCAGGCTGACAGCCTTGCCTTTATCTCGATCGACGGCCTGTATCGTGCAGTCGGAGCCAAGGGGCGTGAAAAATCGTGCCCGCAATTCTGCGACGCCTGTTTTACCGGCGATTATCCAACCTCGCTCACCGATATCGCGATCAGCGAACAAAAGGCCGCTCAGCTTCCTTTTGCCGACCCCAAGGCAGCCTAAGGCTATCCCACAATGACTGACGAAAAACCTCTCGCTGGGCAAACCGCCCTCGTCACGGGCGCGAGTCGCGGCATTGGCGCCGCGATAGCCCAAGCCCTCGCCGAAGCAGGCGCACACGTCATTCTGGTCGCGCGCAAGGTGAAGACTCTCGAAGCGATTGAGGACGCGATTCACGCGAGCGGCGGCACCTCGACCATCGCCCCGCTGGACGTGACCGAGGCTGACGCAGTTCCACGCCTCGCAAAAGCGATCGCGGGACGGTGGGATTCACTCGACATTCTTTGTATTTCTGCGGCTTATCTGCCGGAGCTTTCACCGATTTCGCAGGTCGATCCCAAGCAATTCAACCAGGCGCTGATGACCAATGTTGTTGCAACACAGGCTCTGTTGGCGGGCTTCGATCCGCTCTTGCGCCGTGCAAAGGCTGGCCGTCTCATCGGCCTCACCAGTAGCGTCGGCGCAGAACCTCGGCCTTTCTGGGGAGCCTATGGCTCGACCAAAGCAGCATTCGATAACCTGCTCCAAACATATGGCGCCGAAGTCGAAAAACTCAGCCCGGTTCGCATCGCGATTGTCGACCCAGGCGCCACGCGTACCGAAATGCGCGCCCGTGCCTATCCCGGTGAAGATCCAAACTCGGTGAAACCCCCGGAAAAGGTTGCTGTACGCGTTGTCGAGTTGCTCAGTGAAGACTTCGCCACTGGCCACCGCGAACGGATCAAGGAATAGCCAAAGCGATCAATCCGTAAGACGAACCGGAGAAAGTTACCTCGGTGTTAACCTTTTCGATCAATGGGTAAGTAAAGCCAGTTGGTCCAACAAGCGATAGGACCAAAAGGCAAAGAGACCAAAAGCTGATTGGACAAGGGCTAAATACAATGCCGACGAAACAGGGAACTTACGAACTCGCATCTCAAGAAGATCGCTGCTCACCGCGAACCAAACTCTCGATCCCCGGCACGCTGCGTGCATCGGGTGGCCGTGCTTTTCAGAGTGTGGTGCACGATCTTTCGATCTCCGGCTTTTCGGCCGCATCGATTAATCGCATGCACGAAGGGCAGGTCTGCTGGCTGACGCTGCCTGGCCTTGAGTCGCTGCAGTCAGAAGTCGTGTGGTGGGACAATTGCATCGTGGGATGCGCGTTCACCGAACTTCTGAGCCCGATTGTCCATGACAATATCTTGCAACGCTACAGCAACACCGGGGTTATACGCCCGATGTGATGGACGTGGCTACGCCGCGGACTTGACCACCCAGCTGCAATATAGATTCCAACGAATGCCGGGCGCCCCATTGGGCGGCCCGGCATTTGCGTTTTTTCCCTATTTTGCAACCGATGCGGCAGGGGTCGGGCTGGCAGCGATCTTTGCAATTACAGCCTGAGCCCTAGTGCGCGAATCGCTGTCAGTTGCCGTCGGCCAATTGCTGACGATTGCGACTACTAGGTCAGCCTCCGGAACAACTGTGATCAACTGTCCGAAAATGCCCTGTGCACCGTAATTGCCGTCCGGATATGTCCACCATTGATAGCCATAGCCAAATCCGCTGTCGCCAAAGTCAACTTGCGAGTCGCCTGCTTCGGCAAACCAGCCTTCGGGTATTGGGCTTTCATCGCTCTGCCCCTTGCCGCCTTCGAGTGCGAACTGCCCCATGCGCGCATAGTCGGCGAGCCGGAGCGACAGGCAGCATCCGCCAATATTGCCACCGCGCGGGTCGACCATCCAGAACATGCCGCCTTCAAAGCCTGCAGGTTCGACGATCTTGCTCTGCGCATATTCTGCCAGCGAAAGCCCAATGGCGTTCTCAACGAGCAGCCCGATCAGGTTGGTTTCACCGGTCTTGTAGACCCACTTCTCGCCCGGTTCCGCCTCACGCTCGAGCGTTTTCATCTGCTCAACGATTGCGTTGGGTCCGTACTCAACCACGTAGCTGTTCATAGCGGCTACATCGCTGTTGGGATCGGTATAATCTTCGTTCCACGCGACACCACTGGTCATGGTAGCGATATGACGCACAGTCACACCGTCATAGGCGGACCCGGCGAGTTCGGGGATGTATTGCGTTACCGGATCGTCGAGACTGGCGATAAAGCCGTCCTTCACCGCTGCGCCAAGCAGGGTGGAGGTGAAGCTTTTGGCAACCGAGAAGCTCGTCCAGCGCTGATCAGAGCCAAAACCGAGGCTATATTCCTCGAACCGCTTGCGCCCGCCCTGAAGCACCATGATACCTGCCGCATTCGTATCGGCCATAAGCGCGCGTAGATCGGCTACGATATCTGCAGAGAATGGTTCTCCCGGCTGCAATACGCGCGTGCGCGTGGCCGCAGGGACCTCATGACCGGCAAACCAGTTTTCCATCTCGCGGAAACGGGCGGCACGCTGTTCATCCTTCCAAAACAGCACCTGTAGTTCGGATGGGTCCCGCTGTGGCGGAGCTTTAAGCTCAACCGGTGCGAGTGCGACGGGCGTGCTGTCGACACCGCTCGCATAACCTGCCGAACACCCTGCAAGGCCAATCGCGGCCACTCCTGCCAGCCAGAGGTTTGTCAATCTCATTCCCATCTCCCCGCTCGCGCTAATCCTTTGCCAGCGTGACTTGGTGCACATCAATATTGCCTGCGCGAAATCCTGCCTCGCAATAGGCGAGATAGTAACGCCACAGATCGATAAACCGCTCATCAAAGCCAGCAGGCAAACGGTTACCTTGAACCGCCGCATCGAACCGCTCACGCCAAATGCGGAGTGTTTCGGCATAGTCTGCGCCGAAATCGATCTGGTCCTGCCAAACGAGGTCACGTTCCTCGGCCAAGGCGCGAAACTCGCTTGATTTAATTAGCAATCCGCCAGGGAACACATAGGCCTGAATGAAGTCGGCAGTCTTGGCGTAAGCTTCGAAAAGGTCGTCTGCCATCGAGATGTACTGCAAAGCCGCACGACCGCCGGGCTTCAGATTTTCGGCGACACAATCCATGAAGGCGGACCAGTACTCCCGGCCTAGCGCCTCAACCATCTCGACGCTTATGATTGCATCGTACTGACCTGCCACATCGCGATAGTCCTGCTGGCGGAAATCGATGCCCGGTGACGCGTGTGCCCTCGCATAGGCGAGTTGCTGATCCGACAGACTAATCGCTGTGACCTGTGTGCCTTGCTGCGCCAGATGATCCGCCATTGCGCCCCAGCCGCACCCAATCTCCAGCGCAGTCTCTGGCGAACTCAGCCGCTTGGACATCGCTTCGAGTTTGCGCTGCTGCGAGGCTTCGAGCCCCTGCTCAGCGGTACCCATTCCGCTCGAATAGGTCATGCTCTGATCGAGCCACGCAGCGTAAAAGTCGTTGCCGAGGTCATAATGCGCGGCAATATTGCGCGCCGCCCCAGCGTGATCGTTACGGTTGAATCGATGCGCGAGCGCGGCTGCCCATTTGAACGGACCGGAACTGCGCGCCGAATTGCCGAGCGCACGCACATTATCCGACATCACGGCGAACATCGCCACCATATCGTCTGTATCCCACTCACCCGCTTCGTATGCCTGATACCAGCCGATCGAGCCATTCGTCGCGAGCCGCAATAGCCCGCGCCAGTCCTTCAGATGAACTTCGGATTCGAACCCAGGAGCACGTCCGCCCAGCATTCGGGTGGTCCCATCGGGCAAATGCGCCATCATGGAACCACGCTCCAACCCAGCGTCGATCCGATCTAGGATCTTGCTGAAACCCGGTGCGATCAATTTTGCAAAGAAGCCCGGGCTCGGCGCGAACCGTGCACCGCCGCTGAGCAATCGCTCGCCTCTCACCCCTTGCGCCGTCATGTCGCTCCCATAGCCACGCGAGACGCTGGCGGGCAACCCGCCACCTTCGATATCAGCCGTCTTTCATCACCTTATACGCCGCGAGGGCGCGTTCGCGCGCTTCCTTGTGGCCGATGATCTTTGCTGGATAGCCTCTGGGCAGGACGCCGTGCTCTTGAGGATCGTGGATGTAAGGCTCGTCAAGCTCTGCAAGCTCGGGGACGTACTGACGAATGTAATCGGCGCAGTCGAACTTCTCGCTTTGCGAAAGCGGGGCCATGATCCGCACGAACATGTTAGAATCGACGCCTGTTCCAGCGGTCCACTGCCAGTTGGTCGAGTTCGACGCATAATCGGCATCGACCAGCGTATCCCAGAACCATTTTTCGCCGTACTGCCAATCGATTAGCAGATGCTTGATGAGAAAGCTGGCGGTGATCATCCGCACGCGGTTATGCATCCATCCTATCTTATAGAGTTGGCGCATCCCGGCATCGACTACCGGATACCCGGTCTTGCCTTGCTGCCACGCCTCCAGGTCGCGCGCTGCCTGATCGTTTGTCTTTGGATCGCGCCACTCAAGCTGATCAAAATCCTCACGGTAGTTCTCACGCGCGTAGAGCGGGAATTGCGCGATCGCAGTCTGCGCATAATCGCGCCAGATCAGCTCGCTTTCGAAGACGTCCCGACCTTTGGAGCGCTTGTGCTTCAAATGGTGCCAAATCTGCACCGGGGTGATCTCTCCAAAGTGCAGGTGCGGCGAGAGACGCGAAACCTTGTCGACCGATGGAAAATTGCGCTTATCCTCATAGTCGTCGACGTGATCTTCCCACCATTCGAGCTGGGCACGCGCAGCCTCTTCTCCGACTTCCCAGAAATCGGCAATTCCACCCGACCAGTCTGGCCTCGTCGGTAGCAGCTTCCAGTCGGCCAGATCATCGCTCGCAGGCCAGGTGTCGGGCGAGGAGAACATCTCCGGCTCGGGCATCTGGTCGCGCGGCGGGAATTGCGCACGTACCGCCCGGCTGAACGGGGTGTAGATCTTGTACTGCCCGCCGGACCCTGTGGTGACCGAGCCGATCGGCAGTAGAAAGCTGGCGTCGTGCAACGTCAGATTGAAGCTCTCATCAAGCCTACCCTGCGCGCGCCGCCACCACGGTTCGTAGTGGCGATTTGCGTGAATGCTCTTGGTGCCCAATTCTTCGGCCAGCTTGGCCAGTTCTTTGACTGAATCACCGCGCCGCAGCACGATCTTCGCATCGCGTTTGGCAAAGCTCACTTGCAGGCTCTTGAGCGAATGATGCAGCCACCAGCGCGATGCCCCGCCATAGGCATGAGTCTTCGCACACTCATCATCGAGTATGTAAACCGCGACCACCGGACCTTGTTTCGCGGCTTCGTAAAGGGCGGGATTGTCGGCTATTCGCAGATCGCGCCGCAGCCATACGATTTGAACGTCACTCATGTGTGTTGAAGCAATCTATTCGGCCTTGAGTTCCACGCACTCGACATTGGGCAATGCCACGCTGAATCTGCCACGAGCACGCGGGTCGTAAAATCGGGCGTCATAGAGGGTAACCAAGCCATCCTCAGATCGCTGCGCAAAGGGGGTACGCGACCAGAACAGAAAGGCCTCAGCTTGTGAGTTGCCCTTCGCGCCCTCGAAAACCGGCTCAAGTGCGCACTCGCCCACCACTTCCACAAACCGGTCATGCTCGTGACGCTCCAACGTGAAAGGATCTAGATGCGCAAAAGCTGGATCGGTGATCGTATAGCGACCATTTCCTCCAAAGATCATCTCGCGTTTCCATGACCAGATCGGTACCGGGCTTGCAATAACCACTCGTCCCTTGAAGAATACATCACTGTCGCGCACTTCGCGCGCGGTGGTGATCATCCAGTTCGCCCCGATATAGGCGAGCCCAGCCACGATCCCGATCCATGCAGGTCGTTGCCAATTGCCCCCGCGCCGTTCGCTTCGCAAAGACCACCACGTGGTAATGATTAGCAGCGCCCAAAGCCACACATCGATTATGAAAAGCGTGTCGCCATAGGCCCAATTGGGAGCGAAGGGTTCCCAAAAGCGAATACCATAGACATTGAGCCAGTCGAGCATCGGGTGGCTTAGGCAGCCGATAAAGCTGAGCGCAAGCAGCCAACCAAAATGAACCGGCAGCCGTTGTTCAGGCCTTCTTCCGCGACTTGCCTGCCAACGATCATACCACCACAGCAGCCCGGCGAGGATCACAGGCAATACCACCAATGCGATGGGGCCATGGGTGATACCCCGGCGAAACCCCAAATGCTCGGTCCCCTCCAGCCAGAAAAAGCACGCCGCATCCACGTCAGGAAGGTTTGCCCCGATAATCAGAGCAGGCATGCCGAGCCCCGTCTTACTCTTGAGTCCGGCCTGCCCCATGACCGCACCAACCAGGCTGTGCGTGAGGTTATCCATTTACTCACCATCCTGCGTAAGATCGTTGCCCGTGAATTCGGAATCACGGATCGGGGTCGCAGCGGTCGTGCCGATCAAATACCCGCCAAGCGCGAGGAAAACCGGCGCGAGCCAATCGGCAAACAACACTGCGCTTATGAGGATCAGGCCAAGCCCGAATACAAGCCGTGCCAGAGCAAACCCGACGACCACTCTGCGCTTCGAGGAGATAGGCGCATCCGACGGCTCAAACGTTCGCATCACATTGCCGCGTCCCAGAAAACCCGCTGCAACTCCAGCACCGACGCCCAGCAGGGCGATCTGCACCCAGTTCTGTAGCGGCAGCAGATACGCTGCCGCCATCGTGGCGAAAGGGAACAGCATAAGCGGCGTCGACTTGGTTCGGACAGAGTATTTCACGTTGGATCGCAAGGGCTAAACATGAGCTTCACGCTTTTCCCCACGCATGACGCTTTGTCGAGCTGAAATGCTCTTGGCGTTTGCCATTGGCTCCGCCTATCGCTTTCCTCAACAAGCACGGAGAGACTGACGCGATGAGCGATACGCCATTTATCCGGCCCGATATGAAGGCCTTCCTCGATGCGCTGGCCGCGATGGACGGGCCGAAGATTGCGGAAATGACACTGGAGGAAGCGCGCGCGGGCTATGGCGCACTGCATGCGATGGCCGACCGTCCAGCGCGCGAGCTGGCCGTGATCCGCGATGCCGTCTGCCCGGGACCAGCGGGGGAAATCGGGCTGAGGTTGTACGATGCACGAGAAAGCCGCGATCCGTCGCCAGTCATCATGTTCTATCACGGCGGCGGTTTCGTGATCGGTGATCTCGACACGCACCATGCGCTGTGCACCGAGATCGCTGCTCTGATGGATCTGCCTCTGGTCGCGGTGGATTATCGCCGTGCGCCTGAAGCGCCGTTTCCAGCAGCAATAGATGACTGCGAAGCTGCTACTCGGTGGATCGCCTCTTCGCCCGAAGAGTTGGGTCGCGAGGCTACTGGAATTGTTACAATTGGTGATAGCGCAGGCGGCAATGCAACTATTGTTATCGGACAGCAACTCGCTGCCAATCCCGCTGCGGTCCCTGTCGTATTGCAAGTCCCGATCTTCCCGCTCGCCAGCGATGCGATAGGATCGGCAAGCCTGGAACAATTCGCCGACGGACATGTGCTGACAAAGGGCGCTGTCGAGTTTTTTGATGCCGCCTATGCTCCGCACCGCAGCGACCCGCGCGCGATGCCGATACTTGGCAATCACTCCAGCGCTCCGCCAACTGTACTGGTGACTGCCAGCCTCGATCCAATTCGGGATTCAGGCCGTGACTATGCGCAGGCACTGGCCGCTGCCGGGGCAAGCTTCATTTTCTTGGAGATAAAAGGTGTAACCCACTCCTTCACCAATCTGCGTGGAGCTGTACCGAGCGCACAGGTTGATCTTGAACGGATCGTGGCGGCAATGAAGTTCATGCTGGAGGACAACTGAGGTGACGAAGAGCGTAAACGATCTTCCTTACCGACCGTGCGCAGGGTTCATGCTGATAAATGCTGAAAGCAAGGTGCTTGTGGGCCAGCGCATCAATCCCAATGCGCAGGGATTCTGGCAGATGCCGCAAGGAGGGATCGATCCTGGCGAAGACGAGCAGACCGCCGCTTTGCGTGAGCTTGAAGAGGAGACCGGGATCGGCCCTACCCTCGTCGACATCATTGCGCCGGCATCAAAGCCAATGCGCTATGACCTGCCACCCGAGCTGCTCGGCAAAGTATGGAAGGGCAAGTATCGCGGGCAGGTTCAGCACTGGTTCCTTGGACGGTTCCTCGGCAGCGATGCCGATATCAATCTCAACGCGCATGATCCGGCTGAGTTTAACGAATTTCGGTGGGTCGCGCTCGATCAACTGCCTGAGCTGATCGTGCCGTTCAAACGCGCTGTCTACGCCGCTCTCGTCGATGAATTTCGCGAGCTTGTTTGAGCGTTCCCACGCAAATCAAACTCAGTTGCTTGCAGGCCCCGAATCGTCTGTTTCCGCTGCCAATCTCGCGGGAGGACCGGCTGCAATCGATGTCTGCAAAGAGACAGTTTCGGGACAAGAATCGCCGCACAGGCTCTGAAGCCGCGCAAGGTTACGCTTCGCTTTTTCAACGGCACCCTTTTCAACCAGTGCCGCACCCTCACCGGAAATAGCAGCGAAGTTGCCAGGATCACGATTCAGCGCTTCACGATAATAGCGAATCGCCTTGCCCTGAAGACCATCCTGCCGAGCGGCTTCGGCGAGTTCCAGAAAGATCGGCGTATAACCCGGATCAACGGCCAAAGCGGCCTCATATGCGTCGATTGCGGCCTGAGTATCGCTAGCAGCCAGCGCCGCCTGCCCTTGTAGGATCAGGGCCTGAGCGCGCGGGTCGGGCTTCCGGTCCTGAGCCCCGGCGACGCTGGCAGAAACAGCCAGAACCAATGAAAGGGCAGCAGCAGCGGGCGCGAAACGCATAATCAACTCCGTTACGGTGTAAGGCCGAGGCGTTAGTGGCTTAGCCATAACGGATATTGCTAACACGATGAACGCAGGATGGCGATAAAAAACCCGTCCGTGCCGTCGTGAAACGGCTCAACCCGGATTCCTTCGCCCCGTGCCCGGCCCAAGGGCAGTGCGGGCCGCTCCGCTGACCAGCCCTGATGACGGTCAAGGAATGCCGCAATTCGGTCTGCGCCTTCGTGGTCCAATAATGAGCAAGTGACGAAAGCGATCCTGCCTCCCGGTCGCACCAAAGCCACTGCGATGTCGAGCAGTCGATCCTGCGAACGGATGTACCGTTCGAGGCTTTTCGGATTGAGCCGCCACTTCGCCTCCGGCTTGCGCCGCCACGTGCCGGTGCCCGAACACGGCGCGTCAACCAGAACCATATCGGCGCGCTCGGCATAGTCGGCGAGCATCTCCAGTTCGGCATAGGGATTAAGCAAATGGGTATGGATCATTCCCGCCCCGGCGCGCTGCGCCCGCGGCTCCAGCTTGGACAGCCGCCCGCGATCAGTATCGCAGGCCAGCAAAGTGCCTTCGTTTTGCATGGCAGCGGCGAGCGAGAGGGTTTTGCCCCCTGCCCCGGCACACAGATCAATGACGGTCTCGCCCGGCCTGGCACCTGCGGCAATACAT
Source organism: Pseudomonadota bacterium (assembly GCA_039195235.1). Lineage (GTDB taxonomy): Bacteria > Pseudomonadota > Alphaproteobacteria > Sphingomonadales > Sphingomonadaceae > Erythrobacter. The sequence continues at coordinate 64,725 of JBCCVO010000007.1, read as the reverse complement.
GCAAGTTGGCTCCCATGGTCCTGCACTTCGATTTTGCCTTCGCGATAGGCGTCCCATTTCTCGACCTGTGTGCCAGCAGAAAGGCGCAGAGCTTGCGCCGCGGCGAGCGGTTCGCCCAGCTCGGGGAGCTCCAGACCTTCGCGATCGGCTTTCAGCGTGTTCACTCGAATATCGAGCGGTGCGCGTTCAAGCATCGCCGAAGCAGCTTCTCCCTCGACGCCCGAATCCGACAAAGCCTTAATGAGCCAGTTGGGGGCAAGACCGGCTTCGGCCGGAACCTCCCCCGATGCAATCGGAGCTGGTGCATGAGTTGAACCGTCAAAAAGCACCGCAATCGAGTCATCTTCCTGGGCAAGCGCCAGCATGGCCGCGCGCCCATCCCTTGGCATTTCACCGCAGTGACGGATCGCTCGATAGACCAGTTCGCGCACGGCACGCCGATCCTTCGACCCGGCATAGCGACGGGATTTGAAGTATTTCGAGATTAAGCGATCGGCGGGCGCACCTTCGACCTTGGCGGCATCAATTATCAGATCCAGCAATTCAATCGCCGCTTGGACACGCGCTGCTGGAATCATGTTGCACCTGCGAATGAAGTTGACAGAATTGTCACGGCGCGATCACTCCCTTCGGCTCCCCTGAGGCCGAAAACCCGCACAATCACTCCATTTGTGCGATTGCGAAGGAAATTGACATATGCTTGGCAAAACGCGCGATTTTCTGAGGCGATCATGCTTTCGCCATGGCATTTATGGCGCGCGTAGGAAATGATGATCCATACCAACGTTTGCAAGCGCAGCGAGCATCAGTCTTTCTGGTCGAACTTCTCACGTAGAACAGCGTCAATTTCATCTCGGGCAGGAAACGCAAGACATTGGTGTTTGTAATTCGCACCGCTCTTGTCAGCAGCTGTCAGCGTCATTCGGGCTGCCATCTTTGCTCCGTCCCGCTCACAGTCTTCCATTGATGCGAACAAGACTCCGGGTCGCTGTAAATCGATTTCGCCCGGTCTGTCAGGGTGCCATCCCAGAATGAAGAGCATAACAGGCACAAATTCGATCATCAGCGCGTCCTATCGCGTCGGATAATTGGGAGCCTCTCGGGTGATCGCGACATCGTGGACGTGGCTTTCCGAAAGGCCGGCATTCGTGATGCGAACAAACTGGGCACGCTGCTGAAGATCGGCAATCGTCTCTGAGCCGGTATACCCCATGGCCGCCTTAACGCCGCCGACAAGTTGGTGAACGACATCGGACGCCGGACCTTTGAACGGTACCTGTCCCTCGATGCCCTCTGGCACCAGTTTGAGCGCCGAAACGTCCTGCTGGAAATAGCGGTCAGCGCTGCCACGGGCCATCGCACCGACGCTACCCATACCGCGATAACTCTTGTAGCTGCGCCCTTGATAGAGGAACACTTCGCCCGGACTTTCTGCAGTCCCGGCGAGCATCGATCCGACCATCACGCTTGATGCGCCTGCAGCCAGAGCCTTGGCCACGTCGCCGCTGGTGCGAAGACCGCCATCCGCGATTACCGGAACGCCCGATTTGGCGGCCTCGGCAGCGCTTTCCATTACCGCGGTCAATTGCGGAACACCCACGCCAGCAACCACGCGGGTGGTGCAGATGGAGCCTGGTCCGATGCCGACCTTTACCGCATCAGCGCCCGCATCGATGAGAGCACGGGTCGCCTCTGCGGTCGCCACGTTGCCCGCAACAACTTGAACGGAGTTCGAGAGCGTCTTCGCTCGCTCAACCGCGCGCGCGACATCCATGTTGTGCCCATGCGCAGTGTCGATGATTACGACGTCGACTTCAGCATCGATAAGCGCTTCGGTCCGCTCAAAACCCTTGTCGCCGACGGTCGTCGCGGCGGCCACCCGCAGGCGGCCTGCCGCGTCTTTGGTCGCGTCGGGATAGGTAACAGCCTTTTCGATATCCTTGACCGTGATAAGACCGATGCAGCGATAATCGTCATCGACGACCAGCAGCTTTTCGATCCGCCGCTGATGCAGCATGCGTCGCGCTTCTTCCTGACCGGTGCCAAGAGGGACAGTAGCGAGGTTTTCCGTCGTCATCAGCTCACGCACAGGTTGAGCCGGATTTTCCGCAAAGCGCACGTCACGGTTGGTGAGGATGCCGACCAGCTTGCCTTCCTTATCAGTGACAGGAATACCGCTGATACGGTGCTGATCCATCAGAGCCTGCGCATCACCCAGCACAGCATTTGGGCTGATCGTAATCGGGTTGACCACCATGCCGCTTTCGTAGCGCTTTACCGTACGCACCGCGGTGCATTGTTCGTCGATATCGAGATTGCGGTGAAGCACGCCGATCCCGCCCATCTGCGCCATCACGATCGCCATGTCAGCCTCTGTCACGGTGTCCATCGCGGCCGAAAGCACCGGGATGTTAAGCGCGATCTCGCGGGTCAGCTTGGTCGAGGTGTTGGCCATCGAGGGCAGGACATTGCTTTCGGCCGGACGCAGCAAAACGTCGTCGAATGTAAGGCCGAGAGGGATGTCCATAAGCGCCACTTTCAGGTTCGTGCGGGGAGAATCGTGGCGGTCCATGTAATCGCGCTTTTGCCCTAGCGCTAGGGGACTGACTCGCTCTATCCGCCTGTTGCAGGATAAAACTCTGTATCGGCGGCGCGTTGGACCAGCTCCTGATGCAGCAAAAGGTCGTCGATCGCTCCTCCGAGTTCGACCTTGTCGATTTCATCCGATGGGCGGTGATAGTGGCTTGAGAGATATGGGCCGAGTATGATCTCAGACCCGAATGCGGTGGAAAGCATGACCGTTGGCACACCCCTTTCAAGCAGCGCCCAGCCATCCTGCCGTTGCACGAAACGCTCCGCCAGCTCCTTGTTGCCAAGCTGGCGTTCCCCCTCGATCATGGTTTCACGGATCAGAGTGTCGAGCGGTGTCAGGCCTTCACCAACGAAACCAACAGGGCTTCCCGCCGGCGCAAGCGCGACCGTGTCGAAGTTGAACGCCGCCACGATCGTGTCGAGCGGCATGGGCGGTTCATCGACGAAAGCCTTGGCGCCAAGCAGCCCTGATTCTTCGGCACTGGTCGCGAGCACATAGATGTCCCGATCGTGCGGGCCTATGGCCGCCAGTCTGCGCGCAAGCTCGAGCACAACAGCGACGCCGCTGGCGTTGTCTATTGCGCCATTGCAAATCAGGTCCGCTGCGCCATGTTCCCCGCACTCACCCAAGTGATCCCAGTGGGCGAGCAAGAGGACAGCACCAGAGCCGCGCACTCCGCCCGGTAGCACGCCGATCAGATTGTAGCTGGTGAACTCGCGCCGGATCGATGTAGCCTCGATTGTCGCTTCACCCTTCACTTCCAGCGGCTCGAACTCATCGTCATCCGCCGCTGTCAGCAGACCCTCCCAACGCTCCTCGCCCAAAGCTCTCGCCATTTCGGCACGGGTGGCGAAACCGCTGAGGTTGGAGATTTCCTCACTCGCCAGCAAAAAGCGTTCATTGTCAAAGGCACTGAGCGTGTTCGCGATCGCCTGTTCATCAGCAACAACGGTAATTATGGCTGCGGGGTTCTTTTCGAAAAGCGCAAGGCGACGCTCCGGGCTCTCGCCCGGTTCACCGAGCATGAGGACAACCTTGCCGCCAACTGCTTCATCCGGAACCACGTCCGATAGTGTACCAACGAAGACGATATCCGCGCCCTCAACCAACGCGCGCCTGCGGGACGTGAACGCTGCTGCGCCCGCCTCATCCAGGGTCACTTCGCGCCGCCCCAGCTTGAGTGCGATCCTGCTTGTCGCAGGCTGCGTGCTGACCAGCGGCACAGGTGCGCGCCAAGCGTTGCCCGGGTCGTTTGTACCGGAAGTGAAGCCCGCTGCCTGCAATTCCTGGGTAATGTAGGCGAGCGTCAGTTCCTCGCCCATTGTGCCTGGCCGCCGTCCGCCAAATTCGTCGCTGGCGAGTGTCCGGATATCCTGCATCAGGCTTGCGTGAATCGCATCGCGTTCGGCCATTGGTACCGTACCGAGGGGCGCACGAGTACAGGCGCTCAGCGCCAGAAGCACCGCTACCATTACCCCTGTTGTGAACGCCCCCGTTCGCTTCATTCGGCGGTCCAACCTCCATCGATGCTCCAGTTCGCCCCTGTCACATTGCCAGCCTCTTCGCGGCACAAAAACAGCGCCAGCGCACCGATCTCATCAGGTTGGACGAACTTCTTGGTTGGCTGCTTGGCGAGCAGCACGTCGTCGATCACTTCCTCACGGCTCAACCCACGCGCCGCCATCGTGTCGGGTATCTGACCCTCGATCAGCGGCGTCCAAACATAGCCCGGGCTGATACAGTTGGCCGTCACGCCGGTTTGCGCCAGTTCAAGCGCGATCGTTTTCGTGAACCCATCGATCGCATGCTTGCTGGCATTATACGCGCTCTTGAACGGCGACGCGGTTTTCGAATGCGCCGATGCCGTATTGATGATGCGGCCCCAGCCCGCCTTCTTCATAACCGGCACGGTCAGCCGTGTAGTGTGGAAAGCGGCGTTCAGATTGAGGGCGATGATTGCGTCCCACTTGTCGGTCGGAAAATCCTCGACCGGCGAGACATGCTGCATCCCGGCATTGTTCACCAGAATATCGACCTGACCGATCTCATCGATCATCGCTTCGATGGCTGACGGATCAAGCAGGTTTGCCCCATTGTAGCTCGCACCCAGCTCGGCTTCGAGCTTCGCAATCTCTTCGCGGTCGCCAAACCCGTTGAGCACAACCTCCGCACCCTCCGACGACAGCGCACGCGCGATCGCCAGGCCAATGCCCGAGGTTGAGCCTGTTACCAATGCACGCTTTCGCTTGAGGATCATCACCAACTCCTTCAGGTGTTACAACGCTTTTGCCGCACGGATCGTCGCTGTCCAGCAAATTACGAATGCAGATGGCGGCTAGCGCGGGGATTGAGGGAGGGAGTTCGCAGTGAGGCTCAACCGGTTCGACACCTCTAAGATCAAGGTTCGCGGCGGCGGCGGCCAGGGTGCGCGTCGCGCAGGCGGGATCGGCTGCGGCACGATCGTCATTGCGATCATCGCCGTGCTCGTGTTCGGTGTCGATCCGATGCAGACCATAGGCATGATCGAAGGCGCTCAGCAGCAGACTGCGCCGCAAACACAACAAGGCGGCGGACTGAGTGAAGAGGCGCTTTGCACCAACGGACCCTATGCGACTGAGATGTGCAACGCGCTGACCAGTCTCAACGAGACCTGGCAGCCGGTTTTTGCCCGCGCCAATGCAGAATTCCAGCAACCGACGCTTGTGCTGTACCCATCTGGGCCCGTGAGCACACAGGGTTGTGGCAACGCATCGTCGGCAGCCGGACCTTTCTACTGTCCGGCGGACATGGGCATCTATATCGACACCGCATTCTACGACACAATGGCACGGCAAATGGGGGCTAGTGGAGACTTTGCACGCTATTATGTCATCGCCCATGAATATGGCCATCACATCCAGAACCTGATCGGCGCCGCGAGCCAGGTGCGCAGCCTGCAGCAGCGCAATCCTTCTCAGTCAAACCAGCTTCAGGTACGCATGGAATTGCAGGCCGATTGCTATGCCGGTGTATGGGCGGGTAAGAACCGGCAGCTCATTGAGCCGGGCGATATGCAGGAGGGTCTGCGAGCCGCGAGTGCGATCGGGGATGACACTTTGCAACGCCGTGCCGGACAACGCATCAATCCCGAAGGTTTTACACATGGAACAAGCCAGCAGCGCATGGAAGCACTGCGGCGCGGATTGGAGACTGCCGATGGATCGTCCTGTGATGTTTATCTCGACTTACGCTAAAGCCATCGGGCTTGGCGGTGCGCTGGCACTTGCCAGCCCAGCACTGGCTCAGGTTCAGGAGGAAGAGCCCGACGCGGTGGATGTAGCGCGCACTCCGCTTGATGATCTGAATATCGACAGCGACGAGATTCCCGAAATACTGGTGGTCGCTGCACAGGCACCGTACGCCCAGGACGGACTTACCTCGTGCAACGCCATCGTTTCAGAAATCGCGGCCCTCGATCAGGTTCTCGGCGCGGATTATGACTTAGTCGGAGAAAGCGATACGGGGCTGACCGAAGGGAAGGTAGCGCAAAGCGTCGTGGGATCCTTCATCCCATTTCGTGGACTTATTCGCGAAGCTTCGGGTGCTGCGGGAGACGCGCGAAAACTGCGCGCAGCCGTAACTGCAGGCATGGTTCGGCGTGGCTTTCTGAAGGGGATAGGGCTTGAGCGTGGGTGCGACTATCCGGCGCGGCCACGTTTGCAGTTGGCGAGCGAAGACGAACGTTAAACGGATCAATCCAGACGGCAAAAGGCCGGAGCGGTCCACCAACCGCCCCGGCCTCTTTCGCTATTGTGCAAAGATCAGGCGGGCACGCTGCCCTGCTCTCCTTCACCAGGTGCCAAGTCGGCCGGGCTTCCACCTACAACATCAGGCATACTGACTTTCGACCATTCGATGTTTCGGGTCGCGTACATCACGCCTGCCAATGCGACGAACAGCATCAGCGAACCGATCACCAGCGACCAGGCTTCGAGGTTGAGCAGAACGTAGAGCACCGCGTAAAGGCCGATCAGCAGCCCGCCGATCACCCTCGCCCGCACCCAGCTGCCGAGCACCGCTGCGCTGTAGCTTGTCAGCAGGCCGATAATCGCTGCGCTGGCCACGACATAGGCGAGCGCAAATCCGATCATCTCGGCAAAGGCCAACAGCATCACGAAAAACAGGATCAATCCCGCTCCGGTCAGCAGATACTCAGCCGATGCAACCCGCGCACCTGCGACGATGTCGAACATTAGAAACGCGAGAAAGGTGAAACCAATGAAAAGAAAGCCGTATTTCAGCGAGCGCTCGACTCGTTTGTAGAGATCGACCGGTTCCATCAGGCGAATGGTCGCCACCTCCTGACCACTCGTATTCGCCCCTTCGTAATAGCGCACGTCCTCGGGATCGTTTGCGACATACGGCAGGCTTGGCGCACTGGTGCTTACCAGAGATTGCCCGAGCGCCAGGTTGGAGATCGACCAGCTAGCCGAGAACCCGCCATCCTGACCGGATTCGCGACCATCGTCGCCGGGCAAGAAATCGCCGGAGAAGCTAGGGTGGGGCCAAGTTGAAGACACCGAGAAGTTCGTTTCCTCGCCGCGTGGCATCATGCTGAAAGCGCTGCTTCCGCGTAAGGCGTACTCATAATCAAGCGCAATGTCCTCGCCTTCGCTCAATTCCAGAAACGCGTGAACGCCGCTACCTTCCTGACCGTTGCCGAGCCCGGGACGCAGATCGAGCCGCTCATCGCCCATTGAAATCCTTGCCTCGGTTTGCAAACCGCGCGGGTCAGAGATCGGCAATTGCACCGATGCCTCATCCAGCAGCAATTGCTCAGGCTCAACGCCCAGGCGATCAAGATCCTCGGGCATCGTGAACCGCGCCGAACCGATGATCGCCGCATCGTAGACCACCGACTGATGAATGAGCGCGCGCGACTTGACGGTCGGATCGAGCTCGACTTTGAGGCTCTGCTTGCTCGGGCTGAGATAGAGCAACTCGCGGCCCTGTGTGGTGCGGATCACCGACTTGCCATCAACAACCTCGCTTGTGCGGCGCGTGACCGTGTAAGGGACGACCAGCAAGGGACCAGCAACCACCTGCGCCCCCGCCCAACCGGCGGTTATCGATTGTTGAGCCACACGCGCCTGATGCTGGCGGTCGCTCACTAGCCAATAGACCATCGCGAGCGGGATGATCAGCAGCGCGCCGACCAGTCCGACAAGTAACAATTTTATTCCAGGGCTTCGCTCAGTTGCCATTGTTCGTCCTCCTGTGACTGAGACGAACCGTTCTTTGTGAGCGATGAAATGAATTCTGTCTGAACTGGGAAAACGCAGAGCGGCGGAGACTCCGAAAGCCCCCGCCGCCCGTTCTTGGTCGAATCAAATACGCTTACGGCAAGCGCGGATCAGGTCTGAACGTCCCGCCATTCCTCGATCTGCTCATCGAGCGCTTCCAGCAGGTCCGAGCGCATCTCACCGGTGATCTCACGGTTCCTTGCGATCGCTTGCCGCGCTTCCTTCAGGCCCTTGAGCGCATGCGCCATGACCCTTGCCTGACACAGGTAGACAGTGCGGACTTGGCCCTCGATTTCCTCCACCTCGGCGACCTTGTCGTTGTCGTCGCGACATTCCATCTTGACGACGGTCTGGCCATACCCCGATGATTCCACGTTAACCTCAACCAGGGCTTCCTGCACGATCGAAGGCACGTCCTCGAGCAGCTCGTTCGCCTGGGCGAGCCTCTCGTGCACTTCAGCCATGATCGCTTTCATCTCTTCACGGCTCATCTTCTGATGGCCCTTGTTGATGATCCTGATGTTCTGGGTGCGGTTGGTCATCTTCTTGTCCGGAGCGACGACGACATCGGTTTCGACCACCACCTCGCTTTCAACTTCAGCATCAACGACACGCTCTTCGCCTGTGTTCGGATCGACCGTGACGATGGTTTCGGCAAGAACCGGAGCCGGAGGTGCTGGAGGTGCTGGAGGTGCCGGAGGTGCTGGTGGCACGGGCGCCACCGCACTGACAGCCGGAGTAGCGGGCGGCGCTGGTGGGGCTGGAGCCGCCTCCTCTGCATAGCTGATCGAGGCGGTCAGTGGCAGCGCCAGCACAGTAGCGCCCAACATCAGGCGACCGGCCATCTTGCGGCGCGGGGATTGGTTGGACATGTTCAGGCTCCTCAAACGATGGATAATCGATTTGTCACCGAGTATTGGGCACGCCATCGGGGCGGCGAGCGCGAGGTTCGGACCGGCGGCAAAACTGGCGATTAGAGTGGCATAGGCGGCGCGGTCCTGCGGCGGTTTGGCGGCAACAACACGGGCATCGCAGGCGGCTTCCTGATCTCGCCGAAGTGCTAGCCAGCCATAACGGCCAAGCGGGTTGAACCAGTGCAGCGCGAAAAGCGGCTGAACTGCCACATTGATCAGCAGATCGTGGCCGTTGTGGTGCGCCAGTTCATGCGCCAGCGCGAGATCGCGCGCGGTCCGGTCAGGATGCGCCATGAAGCCGGGTGGCAAGGCAATCACCCTGTCAACGACACCAAAGGCCAGCGGCGCGGCAGTTCCCGGTGTTTCCAACAGGCGGATTGCGCCTAACCGGCCCTTTGCCTTTCCTACCTCCCGCGCATCTTCGAGCAATTCGGCCCGCAGGCGGAAATAGTTCGAAAACCGCAGCCAAAGGAAAACGGCGGCGCCGACGAGCCACACCACAAGACCGACCTCAATCACTTGTGTGATATCGATCATAGCCTGCGGGGTAATAGGCATGGCCACGTCGGTCGCCACCTCCACAGAGCCCAATGCCTCCTCTTGTGTCGCAACTGGAGTTACGGGATCGTGGATTACGAGTGTCGAATTGGTCGAAGCAGGTTCGCTTGGTTGCGCGGGTGCGAGCCAACTTGGCAGCTCGATCGGAGGCAGCAGCAGACGCAAAGCGGGCAGCGCCCACAGCGCATAAGCGACCTGGGGCCCAAACCAGCGGGTGACCGGACGGCGCACCAGCAGCACAAGCGCAATCAGCGCTGCGGTCCAGACGAGTGTTTCGAGCAGAAACTCTGAGACTGGAGCACCAATCATTGCTTCATCTCCTTCAAAAGAGCCTCGATCTGAGCGACATCCTTCTCGCTCAGCGCTTCCTGTTCAGCGAGATGCGCGAATAGGGATGCCGGGCTCCCACCGAACAGTCGCTCGACCAGACGGCGCGATTCCCCGCCTACATATTCGGATCGCTCGATCAGAGCGCTATAGAGGAAGCGGCGCCCATCGGGTGTCGTTGCGATGGCCTGTTTCTGAACGAGTCGGGAAAGCAGCGTCTTGACCGTCGCAAGACTCCAGTCGCGCTTCTCGCAAACTGCATCACACACATCGGTCGCCGAGACTGTACCGCGATCCCAGAGCACCTCCATAACGGCGTGCTCTGCCTCACTTATACGTTCGGGGCCTTGGTCTTTTGAAGTACTCAAGAGGGCCTCCCAACTCTCTGATTACGCCTGTAGTCAAACCGACTACGCTTGTAAACATTAAGGTCAGATGAATGCGATTCCGTGGGTGGATTTTGGGCAAACAGGCGATAATCTCTTACAAATGACATGGATGACTGCCCCGCTCGCTCCGCTCGCCCTGCTGACAGTGCAAGCGCTACCGGACTCCCCACCCGCACAGGAGCCAGTGCCGGAAAGCGAGGCCTTGGAGACAGTCGACGTCGTGCTCGAAACGGATATGGGGGAGATTAGAATCGCGCTTGAAACCGATCGCGCACCGATCACTGCAGGCAACTTCCTGCGTTATGTCGAGGAGGGGCGGTTCGACGGAACGGTCTTTTATCGCGCAATGAAGGTCGAATGGCCTCCCCATCCCAATGGGTTGATCCAGGGAGGCACGCAATGGGATCCGGAGCGCGTGCTCGATGGGATCGAGCATGAACCGACCTCGCTGACCGGCCTAAGCCACACGCGCGGAGCACTCTCGATGGCGATGGGCGAGCCGGGGACCGCCAATGGCGACTTCTCGATCATGGTGCAGGACCAGACCGGGCTCGATGCCCAACCCGAGTCAGACGACCCTGTCTGGAAGAACGGTTATGCAGTGTTCGGATACGTAACTGATGGGATGGCAGTGGTCGAGGCGATCCATTCCGCTCCCACTGATCCGGAAAAGGGCGAAGGCTGGATGAAGGGTCAGATGCTGGCAGATCCTGTGACAATTACCAACGCACGCCGCGCTGAACCTATCGCGGAGTAAGCCTTACTCGCCTGCCGCTGGACGCCCGACTGGCGCGCTTGCTACTTCCGGCATGCGCGCCTCTAGCTCCGGTAACCAATCCGCCACGTCATTCCCGATCACGGTCTGGGGCAGCGAGGCGAGCAAGCGCCGTTCCGCCTCCCATTCCGCGACCGAGCGACCAGCTGCGCGCGAGGCATCGGACAGTGATTGAGGTTTGCGCAGCGCCCGGTTGATCAGCGCGTCTCCGAAGAACGTCCAATCATTCTCGGCCTCGCAGCCAAAGGAGGTGCGATTGTCCGCCGCGGCTGTCAGAATCGCTGTATTCGGGCTGGTAAGTGCTGGTATGAAAACACCGGAGTAGCACGCACTCAGCATCAGAATGCGCCGTTCGATGCCGACTTCCTCAAGCACCGACTTGAACCGAGCGGGACTGAGAATACCATAGCCCGTGTCGCCATAGTGATAGGCCAAGCCGAGATCGAGCCCATGGCTGGTGGAATAGAGCACGAGCACGTCTTCGTCGGGGTCCATCACCTCGGCAATCCGAGCAAGGCTGACAATCAGCGCGTCGATCGAGCCATGGGGCAGATCATTACGCATCCCGTCAGGCCCGGCCAGCGTGAGCGTGCGCCCCTCCCCGTCATACCGTGCCGAAAGCACCCGCCCGGCCTCGCGCGCTTCGCGGGCAAACACAGGATCACTGTCGAGCGCGATGGTGAGGACATAGGCATCCACGATGCCGGGGCGCTGGGGTTTGATGCTGGCTAGTGCAGTATCTAGCCGCCGACGCTGCTCAAGTAGCTGCGCTGCGCTGATCCCGCGCTGCATCTGCGGACCAAGCTCCAGTGAGGCGCGCACTTCTTCGCGGTTCTCGCCGGTAGCGAGATTCGGAAACGGCAGTGTGTGAGGCGGCGGCTGGTTGGAGTTGGCCGAAGGGGCGGCATCATCGGCGGGCACGGGAGAGGCGAGAATTGCGGCTGTGCCAAGAGCGAGAAGTGCGCGTTTGATCATACCGGTTAGCTGCCGTCCGATACCCCTCTGCGTCAAGTGTCAGCCTCTATCTGATCTGGAAGTCCGAATTGAGCAGGCAAACAGATAACGCGCGAGTTATACCTATCATTCCAGTCGCAATTCGACTCGCAATAGTTTAACTTGTTACAGAGGGGGAAGTCTTGATCATCGTCGGTGACAAATCATATTCTGCATTCAGTGATCGGAATGTGGACGAGTTTGTCTTACGCTGCGCTCGATTTCTTCGGCAGCGCGGATACCTTGTTGACTTGGATTCGCAGGCCGCTTGCGAGCATGTGAGAAAGCGTATCCCCCAATTCCAGCAACTCAGCCTAAGGAGCGAACAGGCCATCACGTTCGGGATCGCAATCGAACTCCAATCGAATCGCGACTTGCAATCCGACACCCAACTGGTTGATGGGCTGGACCGTCTTCCTGCGGAAGAGCCGGTGCGGATCGAGTGGCTCAAGGAATACCTTGCGCAATCGCCCGAGTGGCAGGTCTGACGTCGCATCATGGGCTGGCTCAGCGATCTTTGGGACGCGGTAACCGGAGTGTTTTCGTCCTCGCCACCTCAGGAGCCAACTCAGCCGTGTACCAATGGCAACTGCACAGACGCAATCAGCCCCGAACGCGCGCAGGAAGTGTTCGATCAGCTTGCGGCGAACAGCAGCATCCCGTTCGATTACCCACCGGATTGCTGCTACGCTCGCGCGACGGAAATGGTGTCGATGATGGACAATATGGGTGTACAGAGTCGGAAAGTCTGGACCTACGGCACCCTGGTTCCGATGACACCGCAGAATGCCCCTGTCCGGTTTCCGCCTGGTAATGGCCAGCAGGTCATCTGGCGCTACCATGTTGCGCCAACAGTCAACGTTACCCAGCCGGATGGATCGGTGCAGCCGATGGTAATGGACCCTTCGCTTGCCAGCGGACCGGTTACAGTCAACGAATGGAACCAGATAATGTCGGGACCGGGTTCGAACCTGTCGCAGACTGCTTTCACCGACACCGACGTATGGTATCGCAATCAGCGCGGACGGATCATTACAGAACCCAGCAACGGACGTCAGGATGCATTTGCGGGGCACATTGCCACACGCGATGCCGCCTTGGGCAGATGATACTTCGGCTTTCTCTAATAGCCCCTGTGTTGTTGGCGTCGTGCAATTTGGCAAAGGAAACCCACTCGATGCATACTGAATCGGCATCCCCCGCGCTCTTCAGGATCGAACAGGTCGCCCCGTCGGATGATTGTGTGGACGCAAGACTAGTTCCTGCAACCGAGCGGGCCAGCGAAGCCTTTGTCGGACGGATCTGTTCGGAAGGTTCCAAAAAGATGCTTGCGGTCGGCAGTGATGGCAGCGGCCTGATCGGCCTGAGCTGGCGCGGCGACTCATCCGAGCCGATCATCCTGCCCGTTACGGTCGGGATGGCTGTCGAGTCTTCGGGTGAAGAGCCGGAAGCCTACCTTTACTTTGTGGAGCCGCGACCCTCGCTCGTTCGCGTCCGCAAGTCGGACGGCGAACTGAATGCCCTGCTTCAGGGAAGAGAGCGGGATGCCGGTGGCGTCATACTGGCACTGGAAGATGGCACCTTCGCTACTGACGCATTGCCAATCAGCGCCGAAGAAGCTGAAAGACTGCTCGGCTTTTCCGAATAGCCGAATAGCCTGACCACTAGTACACCCGCGCCTTAGGCTCGATATACTCTGCATCCTCAGTCAGTGTGTACTCATGCACCGGGCGGTAATCGATACGGATATTGGAGCCGCGTCCGCCCCAGCCGTCGAACCAGGCGATGGTGTGCTTCATCCATTCGGCATCGTTGCGGTCCGGGAAGTCTTCGTGCGCATGGGCGCCGCGGCTTTCCTTGCGGTTGGCAGCGGATGCCATGGTTACATTCGCCTGAGCCATCAGATTGTCGAGTTCCAGCGTCTCGATAAGGTCGCTGTTCCAGATCAGCGACTTGTCGGTGACGTGGATGTCCTCCATCCGCTTGTTCTGGTCGGCGAGCTTCTGCACCCCTTCATCCATCAGAGCGGTATCGCGGAACACAGCGGCGTGTTTCTGCATCGCCTTCTGCATGTCAGAACGGATCTCCGCCGTCGGTGAGCCACCTTCCGCATAGCGGAAACGGTCCAGCCGCGTCAGCGAGAAATCCGCGCTGTCGGCGGGCAATTCGGGCTGGCTTGCACCTGCCTTGAGATTTTCCTTGAGGTGCAACCCGGTCGCACGCCCGAACACGACGAGATCGATGAGAGAGTTCGAACCCAGACGGTTTGCGCCATGGACCGATACGCAGGCTGCTTCGCCCACAGCATACAGGCCCGGCACAACAGTATCGGGATTGCCGTCCGCGCCCAGAGTCACGACCTCTCCGTGATAATTACAGGGAATGCCGCCCATGTTGTAATGCACCGTTGGCGTCACCGGCAGCGCTTCACGGGTCAGATCGACGCCGGCAAAGATCTTGCCACTTTCTGTGATGCCCGGCAGACGCTCACCCAGCACCTTGGCATCGATATGATCAAGATGCAGGTGAATGTGATCGCCATCGGGCCCGACACCACGCCCTTCACGCATTTCGAGTGCCATCGAGCGGCTGACAACGTCGCGTGATGCGAGGTCCTTTGCGCTAGGAGCATAGCGCTCCATAAAACGCTCTCCTTCGGAGTTGGTCAGATACCCGCCCTCGCCGCGCGCACCTTCGGTGATAAGCACGCCCGCGCCATAGATGCCGGTCGGGTGGAACTGCACAAACTCCATATCCTGCAATGGCAGGCCAGCGCGCAATACCATGCCGCCACCATCGCCGGTGCAGGTATGCGCAGAGGTCGCGGTGTAATAGCAGCGGCCATAGCCGCCGGTGGCCAGCACAACGGACTGCGCGCGGAATCGGTGGATCGTGCCATCGTCCAGGCACATCGCCATCACACCGACGCATTTCCTTACGCCGTCAACAGTCGCCATGATCAGATCGAGTGCGAAATATTCAATGAAGAAGTCCGCGTCGTATTTCAGGCTCTGCTGGTAAAGTGCGTGGAGCATAGCGTGGCCCGTGCGGTCAGCTGCTGCGCAGGTGCGCTGCACGGGAGGCCCCTCGCCCATGTTCTGCATGTGACCACCGAACGGACGTTGATAGATCGTACCGTCATCGTTGCGCGAGAACGGGACGCCTGCATGCTCCAGCTCGTAGACCGCCTGCGGGGCCTCGCGCGCCAGATATTCAATTGCGTCCTGATCCCCCAGCCAGTCTGACCCCTTAACGGTGTCGTACATGTGCCAGGTCCAGTGATCGGGCGTGTTGTTGCCGAGGCTAGCCGCGATGCCGCCTTGCGCCGCGACAGTGTGCGAGCGGGTCGGAAACACCTTGGAAATGTTGGCAGTACGCAGACCAGCTTCGGCTGCGCCCATCGTTGCGCGCAGGCCAGAACCACCCGCGCCAACCACGACCACATCATAGGTATGGTCGATGATCTTGTAGGCCCCCTTCAGTTCTGGGCCGCCATCATTTGCTGGTGCTGCTGTCGCCATTACGCTTGAACTCCGAAGGCAAGGCGGGCCACGCTGAAGATAGCGAAGGCGCCGCCGCCGATAACTGCAATATTGAGCGCGGTCAGAGCCGCGAATTTCGAGCCGCCGTCGTGGATGTAATCCTCGATCAGCACCTGCAGCCCCATGCGGGCGTGCCAGAACAGGCTGATGATGAGCAGGACCATCGCAGTTGCCGAGATCGGCTGCGCGATCCAAGTGCTGACCGAACTGTATGAAAGATCGCCAAGTGCAAGAAAGCTGATCAAGAGCCAGCTCATCAACACCAGGTTGCCGATCGCGGAAAAGCGCTGCGCCAGCCAATGATGCGCGCCATCATGCGCCGACCCAAGCCCGCGTACCTTGCCGATGGAAGTCCCGTTACCCATTACACCATCACTCCCTTGGGAAAGAGAATGAAGACCCAGAAAGCGCTGGTCAGAAGCACGGCGATGACCGGCGATGCAATCGACCACATGCGGTTGGTGTCGAGCTCGTAGCCCGCACCGATATCCAGCACGAAGTGGCGAAGTCCGCTCATCATGTGGGTGAAGAACGCCCAGCTGAGGCCAACCAGCACGACATAACCAAATGGCGATGTCGCGGTGTTGACAAAGGCAGTGTATGCTTCAGGTCCGCTCGCCAGAGCGCCCAGCCACCAAACCAGCACCGCCAGACCGACCAATGCCATACCGTCCCCCGTTGCCCGGTGGAGGATGGAGACAAACATATGCGGCCCCCAACGCCAGATTTGCAGGTGGGGTGATAGCGGTCTTTGGCTCATAGTGATCCCGTCTGGTCATGACTTTAGCCAATCCACTTAGCGCACAGCGCGCATGTGGCAAGCGGAGAGCGCTCGACTCCGCTTGCAAAGTTTCGGATAGAATGTTGCAGGAGTTACATTCTGGCATGAAAAATGTTCTCATAACCGGATCGAGCCGCGGCATCGGCGCTGCTGCCAGTGAAGCCCTTTCCGCGCGCGGTGCGAACGTTATCGGGCACCAGACACGCCCTGGCGACGCTCATCGTATCGCCGCCGATTTCAACGATCCGGGCGCCGCACAGGCGCTATGGGAAGAATCGCTCGAACGCGCTGGCGGGTCGATTGACGTGCTCGTCAACAATGCCGGGTTGTTCGAAGCCAACCCGCTTGATTCTTCCGATATCGCATGGCTCGACGCTTGGGAGGACACGCTTCGGATCAACCTTACCGCCGCTGCGCAGTTGAGCCGCTTTGCTGTGCGGCACTGGAAAGCGCGCGGCTTTGACGGGCGGATCGTCCATGTCGCGAGCCGTGCAAGCTATCG
Source organism: Pseudomonadota bacterium (assembly GCA_039195235.1). Lineage (GTDB taxonomy): Bacteria > Pseudomonadota > Alphaproteobacteria > Sphingomonadales > Sphingomonadaceae > Erythrobacter. Next base: position 48,069 of record JBCCVO010000007.1, on the reverse strand, counting down.
CGGTGATTCTCCCGCCCATTGGCACTACGCTGCGGCAAAGGGCGGGATGGTCGCGATGCACAAGACCATCGCGCGGGCATATGCCCGCGAGAACATTTTGAGCTTCGCAATTACGCCAGGCTTCACAGACACATCAATGGCCGGCGACTACCTCGAAAGCCGCGGTGGGGCAGGGCTGCTCGCCGATATCCCCCTGGGCCGCGTTGCCGAACCGGAAGAGATTGCGCGCGTAATCGAATTCTGTGCGCTCGACGCCCCGCCCAGCATGACCGGTGCTGTGATCGACGCCAATGGAGCCAGCTTTGTTCGTTGAATCATTTCGTTTTCTAACGATTTTCGCCACGGCAGCGTTTGGAGGGGTTTCAGTAGCGCAGTCTCCAGATGCCGAAATGCATACCCTGGAATCATGGAGAACAACCTGCAAAGACTGGGACGATTGGGAAAAGTCAGGGCCGCCCTACAAGATATTTGGCAACACCTATTATGTGGGAACATGCGGAATATCCGCCGTTCTTGTAGCGGACCCTGATGGCCATATCCTGATCGACACCGGCACCCGCAAGGGCGCCGAGGTAGTCGCGGCATACCGAAAAGGTCTGGTCGACCTGGCAGCCGCGAAGTGCGATATCATGTTGACACCCCATCCAGGCAGCAGCGACATGCGGGGCCGAATTCGGGGCCCGGACGGTCTGTTGGATTCAGGCATTTGCAGGAACTATGCCGAGTCGATCGAAGAACGCCTCGACGCACGTCTCGCCAAGGAAGCAAAGGGCAATCCGTGACCAACAGCTGGAAACTGACAGGCCACGCGCCAAAACAGATCGTACAGGCAGCCCTTCTGTCGCATGACGAGATTGAAGAGTGGGACCCAGAACTGGTGATCGCCGGGCGCGAGCTTGCCGAGGATCGCCCCAACGATTGGGTGCTTGAGGCATGGTATCCCGAACAGCCGGGTGATGAGGAAGTCAGCGCGTTGACGGACTTGTTCGAAGACGAAGCCCCTGAATTCAAGTCTGAGGAACTGCCCTCAGCCGACTGGATCGAGTTGAGCCAACAGGGCGCACAACCAATCACTGCCGGTCCGTTCTACGTTCGCACACCCGGTTTCGAACCTGATCCCGACGCGATCAATTTCGTGATCCCGGCAGCGGTCGCCTTTGGCACTGGACAGCACCAGACGACCGCCGGGTGCCTTGGCATGCTGGGCCGGTTGATGCGCGCTGGCATCCGCCCACGCAACATTGCGGATATCGGCACGGGAACCGGTCTGCTGGGATTTGCGGCGCTCGCCCTTTGGCCGCGCGCCAAGGTTACCGCATCGGACATTGATCCGGTTTGTGCTCCGGTGGTTGAGGATAATGCCGCGCTCAATGACGTCCCTATCGGCGCGCACCCAGGTGCGATGACCATGGTGATCGCAGACGGTATGGACGATCCGCTCCTGCAACTGCGTGGACCATACGATCTGCTTATCGCCAATATCCTTGCCGGACCTCTGGTCGAGTTCGCCGCCGATTTCGCCAAGGCGGTAAACCCTGGGGGTAGCGTCATTGTCTCGGGGTTACTCGCCAAAGAGCAGGAAGCAACCGTGCGTCGCGCCTATCGCCGGGCAGGCTTCCGTCCTACCGGTCGGATTCAGAACGGCGATTGGGCAGTCCTTTGGTTCAAGCGGCGGATCGGCAGCGCGAGAGATGCGCGCTAAAGCCATCAGAGCAGCAAATTGGGCGGTGATTTCATTAGTCGCGGCTGTGCTGCTTTTTCTTTTGACCGCCTGGATCGGTTCATCACTCCCGCGCAACCATACCTGGAAAGAGCCTGCAGAGACTTCTGAGGATGCAATCACGATACTGGTCGGCCATAACGGTATTCATACCGAAATCGTGATGCCGGTCGCAACGCAGGTGATCGACTGGCGGGGCACATTTCCGCTCGGCGACCTTCGTGAGCCGGAACGGGACTACACCCATGTTGGCGTAAGCTGGGGAGAGCGCAGTTTCTTTCTGGAAACGCCCACTTGGTGGGACCTCAATTTAGTTACGGCAGGCAGCGCGCTGGTTGGTGGCGACGGGTTGCTCCATGCCGCCTTTTACGTCCGCCCTGCCCCTTCGCACGATTTTCGTGAGCTGAGGATCACGGTTGAAGAATACCGCAAGCTCGCCGCAGCAATCGAAGCGCAACTGGCACCAGAGGACGCGCGCACGACCTATCCCGGTTATGCCAGCCACGACGTTTTTTACTCCGCGCTTGGCACCTATCATCTTGGCAATACCTGCAATCAGTGGACCAGTGATCAACTGTCTCACGCAGGGATTGCAACCGGTCTTTGGACACCATTGCCAGGTGGGGTGATGAAATGGGTGCCCGATCTTGAAGCACACTAGGCGACCAGCGCAGCTCGCTTTCGTTCGAGGAACAGTCTTTCGGCGCGTGGAGGATCAAGCGCAAGTGCAGCGTCGAGCGAACTGATTGCCTCTTCGATAGCGCCGGTGTTGGCCAGCAACTCTGCCCTTGCAGCGTGATAGGGGCGCGCTGACGTCAGTCGGTCAACAGGCAGCGCGTCAAGCTCGGTCAATGCGCATTCCGGACCATCAACTTGCGCAAGAGCAAGCGCACGATTGAGCGCGACCATCGGACTCGGGCGCATAACCATCAGCGCGTCATACAGTGTCAGGATCGCGCGCCAATCCGTCACATCATCGAAGGCCCGCCGCGCATGGGTAAGCTGGATCGACGCCATCACCTGATACGTTCCGGGCTGCTTTTGCGCGGTCGCCAGATCGATCCAGCCGCGCGCCTGCTCGATCGCCTCAAAGTCCCATTTCGTCGTGTCCTGCTGTGACAACGGCACCATCATACCTATTTCATCCACCCTCGCCGCCTCACGCGAGCGCGCCAGCGAGACCAGTGCGGCCAACCCCAAGGCCTCGGATTCATTCGGCAGCAGCTCGGCCACCATCCGCGCAAGCCTTGCGACTTCGCCTGATAGCTCCGGATCGAGCTCACCGCCTGCATCCTGGTACGCGACAGTATAGGCAAGCTCCAAAGTAAGCAGGACCGCGCCGAGCCGCTCTCCCCATGCCTTCCGGGGCGGCAGTTCGAAATCGATCCGTGCGTCACGGATTTTGGTCTTGGCCCTCGTAATCCGTTGGAACATTGTCGCCTCGCTGGTGACAAAGACCCGCGCAATCGCGCTGACTGGCAGTCCGCAAATCACCTTCATCGCGAGCGCAGCTCGCGCCTCTGGTGCAAGCGACGGATGACAACAGATGAATATCAAGCGAAGTCGCTCGTCAGGAATAGGTTCGGGAAGTGTAATGATCTCTGCCATATCGCCAACCAATGCCGCGTTGTCGGCCGCCCGCGCCTCCGCCTCGCGGCGCCGGATCGCATCAATCGCCTTGCGCTTCGCCACCGTCAGCAACCAGCCTGGCGGATTATCCGGCGGGTCGGTGAGCGTGAGACAGGCTGCAGCTGCTTCAGCAAAGGCGTCCTCCGCCATATCGAGATCGCGCAGATGCGCGGCCAAGGCAGCAACCACCCTTGGCCGCGCGGCGCTGATGGAAAGCGCAATCTCACTGTGCGGTGCGACCAAGTCAGTCCTGCCAGATCGGGCGAACTTCGATTCCGCCATCGCCGGGCACGGGAATCATCCGCGCCCATTCAATCGCTTCATCAAGCGTATCTGCCTCGACGATGTAGTACCCGCCCAGCTCTTCATGGCTTTCAGCAAACGGGCCATCATGCAGCGCGCCCTCACCACCCTTGTACTTGATTGTGGTCGCAGTGGCCGCGCCCTGCAGCCGGTTGCCCGACCATTCGTGGCCGCTAGCGCTCAGTTTCTCGATAAGAGCCATATGCCCGGCTAGTGTGGCCTCCATTCGCTTGGCACCCTCATCGCCTTCGTAAATGCGCTCGTCTTCGTTAATCAGCAGCATGTATTGCATCGTCTTATCTCCGTGACTGGCCGCGCCGGAATGGCAAGGCTCCGACAGGAAGACGGCTGAGGCAAGGCGGATTCGACAGCGAGGCCAAGATTATTTTGACACGGCAGTTTCGAGCAAGCTCAGAGCATTTCGAGTGAAGGCGTCCATATTGCCGATTCGATCGTCGCTGGCGGTTTCGACCGCGGCGATCTGCTCAAGGCCATCCGGCCCCGCAACCGCGGCGACGCTGAGGCCGGAGGCGACGCCCATCGGATGCTTGCTCGATCCGGCAGAACCGCTTTCTGCGATACCCCATTCTGCGCCCATCCGATCGCGGATGGCGCGTGCTTGCAGCACCGCGTATTCCTCGGTCGCAGAGCGCATGCCCTTATAGGCTTCGCGCGGTAGATCGAGCAGCACGTCTCGGGCCCTGAACGAATAGATGATCCCACCGCCGACATAGAATTCGAGCGCCCCAGGAACGGTAAGCAGAGCCGCCGCAATCAGGCCCCCGGTCGCGCCATCGGCGACCGCGATTTTCTCACCGCGTTCGCGAAGGCTGGCGGCGATGCGGTACGCCTGAGGATTGAGTTCGCGCAGCAGGTCCATTACGCAACGCTCATTCGTCTTTGTCGCCCTTGCGGCGTTTTATCGCCTCGTAGGCCGCACCGAGAGCGACGCCGACCGCCACGCCAATTGCCGGCATTTCCAGCGCTGTGCCGATGGCTACACCCAGGACAATTCCCCAGATGATCGGTCGCATCATTCATCTCCTCAAACAGCCCCCGCTACAATATCCGCCCACCCTGCTTCATCGATTACCTCGATACCGAGTTCCTGCGCTTTCTTGAGCTTCGATCCAGCGCCCGGCCCCGCGACCAGGATGTCAGTCTTCGCGCTGACCGATCCCGAAGCCTTGGCCCCAAGCCGTTCGGCCTGCGCCTTGGCCTCGTCGCGGCTCATCGTCTCCAGTTTGCCGGTGAACACCACGGTCTTGCCCGATACCGGAGAGTCGAGCGTTTCCACCTCGTAGCGCGGCGGGGCGACTTCGCTCAGCAAATCCTCCCACACTTTTGCATTGTGCGGCTCGTGGAAGAAATCGGCTAGCGAATGCGCGACGGTTGCGCCAAAGCCATCGGTCACACCGAAGATGTCCTTAGCTGCCTGATCCATGCGCGCCTTGAAGGGCGATGCCTTTTCATCCTCTGTTCGAGGGTTGTCTGCGCGGTAGCTGAAGAATGTCTCCGCCGCCGTGCGAAGCTCTGCGATGTCGCCCAGCGACTTCATCAGATCGCGCGAGGTCGTTTCACCGACATGCCGAATACCCAGCCCGAACAGGAGGCGGGCCGCATCGGGCTCGCGCTTTTCCTCCACAGCTGCCAACAGGTTTTCCACAGACTTGTCCTGCCAACCTTCCAGCGCGAGGATTTCTTCATTGCGTTCTTTCAGGCGGTAGATGTCGGCAGGGCTTTCGAGCCATCCCAAGGTGAAGAACTGCGCGATGGTTTTGCTGCCGAAACCCTCGATATCGAGTGCCTTGCGGCTTACAAAGTGTTCGAGCCGCTGGGTGCGCTGCGCAGGGCAGATGAGGCCGCCAGTGCAGCGGACATCGACTTCGCCTTCCTCAGCCAGCGCCTCGCTGTGGCATTCGGGGCATCTGTCCGGGAACTCGTATGGTTCGCGGTCCACGTCGCCGGTAAGGTTCTCTACCACCTGCGGGATCACATCGCCTGCGCGTTGGACCACGATCCGGTCACCGGGACGCACGCCGAGCCGCTCAATCTCATCGCGATTGTGCAGAGTAACGTTGGTGACCGTCACCCCGCCGACCATAACCGGTGCCAAACGCCCTACTGGCGTGAGCTTGCCCGTCCGCCCAACTTGAATGTCGATCGCCTCCAGGGTGGTCTCGGCCCGTTCCGCCGGGAACTTGTGTGCCAGCGCCCAACGTGGTGCCTTGCCCACCGATCCGAGCCGCTGCTGCCAATCCAGTCGATCGACCTTGTAGACGACGCCGTCGATATCATAGTCAAGCGTCGGGCGTTGACGTCCGATCTCGTCATAATGCGCGATCATTGCATCGACGCTTTCAGTCAGCGTCAGAAACGGCGAGACGGGAAAACCCCAGGTCTCGATCAGCCGCATCATGTCGTGTTGGGTCGCCTCGGGAACGTCGCTCGCGGCACCCCAGCCATAGGCCCAAAACCGCAAGGGGCGTTTGGCTGTGACGCCAGCATCCTTCTGCCGTAGCGATCCAGCGGCCGCGTTACGCGGGTTCGCAAACTGCCGCACCTTGGCCGGATCGAATGTCTCGCCCTTCTTCTCGGCATCCGTCTTTGCCGCATCCAAAAGCGCAGCATTGAGTGCCGTGAAGTCCTGTTTGGACATGTAAACTTCACCGCGGACCTCAAACACCTCTGGCATATCCGGATCGGCGATGTGCTGTGGAATATCGGCGATATTCGCCACATTTGGCGTAACGTCCTCGCCCACTTGTCCGTCCCCTCGCGTCGCCGCGCGCACAAGCCTGCCCTGTTCAAAGCGCAGCGAGCACGACAGCCCGTCGATCTTGTCCTCGGCGGTAATCGCAACCCGTTCGTCCTGAGCCAGCGACAGAAATCGTCGTACCCGCGCGACCCACTCCTCAACTTCCTCGCGGTTGAAGCCATTGTCGAGGCTCATCATGCGAACCTCATGTGCGACCTTGGATAGCGGCGAGGTTGCGATTTCATGGCCGACCTTGCGCGAGGGAGAATCCTCACGAGTCAGATGCGGAAACGCCTCTTCCAGCTCTCGATTGCGGCGGACCAAAGCATCGTATTCCTGATCGGTGATCTCGGGATCGTCTTCGGCGTGATAGAGCTTATCATGTTTCGCGATCTGCCGCGCGAGACGCATCAGTTCGTTCGCGGCTTCTGCTTCGGTGAGGTTGGTATTGTCCATCTAGCACTCAGCCAAACAACATAGTGGTCACAAATGGAATGGCGGAAATGCCCCAGGTCACTGCAATGTGAAACAGGACGTTTCGCCGACCGGTCTGCCTGAATCTCATAATCAACGTCGTCGCACCAAATACCAGACCGATGAAGGCGGCGTCGGAAATGGGCATCAAACCCCCTCCAGCAACCGATCCGCCTGCGCCCGTGCTTCGCTAGTGATCTGCGCACCTGACAGCATGCGCGCGATCTCTTCCTGCCGTCCGGAATCGTCAAGCAGCTCGACGCTGGTCTTCGTAACGGTGCCTGACGACGCCTTGGCGATGAGGTAATGCGTCGTGCCGCGCGCAGCGACCTGCGGCGAGTGGGTGACCGCAAGCAATTGCCCTTCTGCGCTGGCAAGCTGCGCGAGCCGTTCGCCAATGGCTGATGCCACTGCGCCGCCCACACCACGATCGATCTCGTCAAAGATGATGGTGGCCGCGCCGCCCTTCTCTGCCAACGCCACCTTCAATGCGAGGATGAAGCGCGACAACTCGCCTCCGCTAGCGATCTTGGCAAGCGGCGCAAAGTCTGCGCCGGGATTGGTGGCGATCAGGAATTCGACGCTGTCCATTCCGTTCGAGCCCCACTTTTCCTCCGGCAGAGTGCCGATAGCGGTGAGGAAACGGGCGGCATCCAGCTTTAGCGGAGCGAGTTCCTCGGCAACCGCCTTGTCGAGCGTTTTCGCGGCTTTGATCCTTTGATCCCGTGCCTTTTTGGCCGCCTTCAAATAGGCTTCACGGCCCTCGCGAGCAGCCGCTTCGAGCGCGTCGAGCTCCGCCTCGCCACCCTCGATAGCGTCGAGCCTGGTCCGCATCTCGCGCATCAGATCGGGCAATGCATCGACTTCGCAGCGATGTTTGCGAGCCAGTGCGCGCAGTTCGAACAGGCGGGTTTCCGCTTCGTCCAGAGCCATGGGATCGTGCATCAGAGCTTCAGCTGCGGTTTGCAGCTTTTCCTCCGCCTCTCCCGCTTCGATCACGGCACGATCAAGCGCGGCCAAGGCCTCGGCCAGCAGCGGGTGCTCTTCGGCAATTCGGTCGAGGCGACGGGCAGCGATACGCATGCTAGCGAGCGGCGAATCCGAACCTTCCCAAATATGGCGCAATTCTTCGAGATCGCCAGCGAGCTTCTCACCCTTCTGCATCTGCGCGCGTGTATCGGCGAGCCGTGCTTCCTCACCCGCCTGCGGCTCTAGCGAGGTCAGTTCGGCGAGATACGCGATCAAAAGGTCTTGGTCAGCCTTGGCCTGCTCCACGTCATTGCGGGCTTCGGACAGGCGGGCTTCTGCCTTGGCCCAGCTGGCCCAGCGACGTTCAAGTCCGGCAAGATCAGTCCCGGCATAGCGATCCAACAGCATCCGGTGCCCGCGCGGATTCACCAGACCGCGATCATCGTGCTGACCGTGCAATTCGACCAGCGACGTTGCCAATTCGCGCAGCAATGCAACACCTGTAGGTTGGTCGTTGACGAAAGCTCTCGAGCCACCATCTGCCTTGACCTGACGGCGGATCAACAGCGGCTCTCCAGGCTCAATTTCGATATCCGCATCGTCGAGCGCTTCGGCAATGGCAGACGGAAATTGTGCGAATTCAAAGCTCGCCGTCACGCTCGCCTTTCCCTCGCCTGCGCGCACCAGCGCCGTCTCCGCACGGTCGCCCAGCACCAAACCCAGCGCATCAAGAAGGATCGATTTGCCCGCCCCGGTCTCACCAGTAAGCACACCCAGTCCGCGCCCGAAATCAAGATCAAGCGCTTCGATCAAAACGATGTTGCGGATCGAAAGTCGAGTCAGCATTGCATAGTCGTCTAACGCAGCTGAGGCGCCGCGTCACCTCACCATCGATTGGGCTTCCTGTAACACTTGCATCCTCTTTGCAGTGATTCGCAAGCCTTTGATCTTTAGCCGTAATTCGCGAGTGATCGACGAGGGGATCGAATCCTGAGGTCGGGACCGAACGACCAACACCATTCCCATCGTCTCAATGGCATTTCATACAGGGCACTTTTTACCGCCATCCTGAATGTAGGGATCCCGACGCGGCCCGCATATCGACAAACCTGCGGTTCCGGCAGGCCAAGGGCTCAACTCGGCTGCACGCCTGCTGCGTGGTCCTCGACCAGCTCGAAAGCTTTCTCATACCATTCGCTGCCCGGGTAGTTCGCGCCAAGCACTGCGGCATATTTAACAGCTTCCTGCGGGATACCGAGGGCGAGGTTGCTCTCAGTCAGGCGATAGAGTGCTTCGGGGGCATGGCTGGTCGTCTCGAACTGATCGAGCACGTTGCGAAAGCGCACAGCCGAGGCGAGCCATTGCCCCGATCGTTGGTAAAACCGCCCGATCTCCATTTCCTTGCCCGCAAGGTGATCGGCCACGAGGTCCAGCTTCAACCGCGCATCGGCAGCATATTCGCTTTGCGGGAAGCGACGGTTCACTTCGCGCAAGGCAGACCGCGCCTGCTCGGTGATTTTCTGGTCACGATTCACATCGCTGATCTGCTCATAATAGCTGAGCGCGATCAGGTAATAGGCGTACGGCGCATCCTTGTTGCCCGGATGGATCGACAGGAAGCGCTGCGCATTCTGGATCGACTTGTTGTAATCACGCGCGATGTAATAGCTGAACGCACTCATCAGCTGCGCCCGCCGCGCCCATGGCGAATAGGGGTGCTGACGCTCCACTTCGTCAAACAGCGCCGCCGCAAGCAACGTATTGCCACGATCAAGCCGTCGCTGCGCCTCGGCATAAAGCGATTCCACATCGCGCGCGACGTAAGCAACGTCTTCATCGGCCGAGCCACCCGAGCAGGCAGCAGTGGCGGCAAGAGTGGCACCCAACAGGGTCGCCCGGATCAGCGATTTGCGAAAAGTCGTCGTCATGATCTGCCGTATAACCAGCGCTTCACTGAACGCCAAGTGAAGTTGCAGGGGCAAACCACAGGCCTGTACCGATTTCGCGCGTACCGTTAACTGCGTCTGAGAGCCATCCGTTAGCCGAAGCTTGAGAGACTTGGCACGGCGCAACACACGGGGTTCGTTCAGATGCTTAAACATGTCGCATGTGACGATAGCGGCGCCACAGCGATCGAATACGGCCTGATCGCCGCGCTCATCTCGCTGGCCGCAGTGATCGCATTTCAATCACTCGGACTGAACCTCGCGGATATCTTCACAAGGGCCACGGACGCGATGGCAGGCTAACGGTTCGCTGTCCTACACGCCGCATTTGTGGTTCATGATTTTCGGTTGCGCAGCAACCGCAAGGGCGACTGGCCGCCCGCAGCGCCGAAGGCGCGAGGGAGTCGCAGACGTGCCTCGCACAAATCGCGCGCCCGGATGGGCGTGCGGAAAACAAGGACTCAAATGACCCGCAAAGCCGATCCCCGGACCACCCGCCTACCCGTCCCCGCGAGTGAGATCCCCGACTTCACGCCTGTCCCACGCCAATACGAACGCCACGACGGCTGGACTCCTGAACGCCAGTGCGCCTTTATCGAGGCACTCACGGACACCGGCTCCGTCGCCGCCGCCTGCAAGGCTGTCGATATGAGCCAGCCCGGCGTTTACCTGCTGCGCCGCCAGCCGGGTGCCGAGAGTTTTTGCAAGGCTTGGGCGGCCGCGCTCGATCTCGGCGTGCAACGGCTTGAGGATGTCGCGATGGACCGCGCGCTAACCGGAGTGGACGAGCCGGTCTATTCCTATGGCGAGCTTGTCGGTGTGCGTAAGAAGGTCAACGACCGGCTGCTGATGCTCATGCTCCGCAACCGCGCGCCCGATCGCTTCGGCAATTCGGTGACGAAACGCGGCGGCGACCTGAAAGGCCTTAACGCGGTCGGCAAGATGGAAAAGCGCCGCCTTAAGAAGAAGTGGCGCGCGCAATGGGAGGCCGAGCAGAGACAGGTCTCCCCCGCCGAAGTTCGCGCAAGCATCGACCGCAAGGTCGAGGGGCTGCGCCGCCAGGTCGAGATCGACCGCAAGCGCGAATGGGAGCAGCTCTCGGAAGAGACCCGCGCCGCATGGGGGCGCTTCGCCGAGCTACGCGACCGGGACTTGGACGCGCTGAAGGCGGATGAGGAAATGCGCAGGCGGTTGGAGCGGAAACCGAGGGTGCTGGTGAACGCGACCCCGTCACCGAAGAAAGGGCCGCCCGCGCCGGAGGAGCGGAAGACGGTGCATTCCATTAAAGATGAAAGTTGGGATTAGCGCGACATTACGCCCTCCCGCTTGCGAGAGGGGTCGGGGGTGGTCGCACGAAGCGCTGGGCCGATCAGGCCCACCCCGCTGCGACTAGGCAGACGAGCTGCCAAGCCTCGCTGCCCCTCCCGCAAGCGGGAGGGGAATAAGATATGACTGCGGCATTGCCGTATATTTTCCTCTTGAATGAACTACGGCATAGCCGTATATAATCGCGATGAACGAGGCACCGATCCACACGGTGGTCGAAACAGAGGCCTTTACCGGTCGCGTGAAGAAGCTGGGTCTTTCACCTGAGGAACTGGCTGCGATCTATGACGAGTATGCCCGCACGCCAGATTACGGGAAAGTCGTCAGAAAGACTGGTGGGCTGCGCAAGGGCCGGATCGCAAAGGATAGCACCGGCAAAAGCGGCGGCTATCGCGTGTTCAGCTTTTTCGCGGACCGCGAAAACCCGGTGTTCTTGCTCTGGGTGATCGACAAGACGGACGATGACACGCTGACCGATCAGCAAGAGAACGTGTTCAGGACGCTGACAACAGAATTGAAAAAGGAACTACGCACATGAAGGACGAAGATTTTGCCGGGATCACCGCCGGGCTCAAAGATGCGATCGCCTTCGTTCAGGGCGACACAACCAAGGGCCGCGTCGCCGCTGGTCCGGACGTGAAGGCCATTCGAGCCAAGACGCGGCTCAGCCAGGTGAAATTCGCCGCCAAACTGCGCGTGCCCGTCGCGACCCTGCGGGACTGGGAGCAACACCGCCGTTCACCCGACGCACCCGCACGGACGCTGTTGGGGATGGTGGATGCTGATCCAAAGGCGGCGCTGGAGTTGATTGAGCGGGCGGCGGGTTGAGGCCACATAGCTCTGCCCGGTGTGTGTGTGAATCAGCGGGCACTGAATGGTGGTTGGACGCCCGATATTCAGCCTGAGAAGTTAGCGCCTTTTATCCGCAAACCCGCATTGGGTGAGTTTATTTCGCTTTTGTGTTGCGATTTTCCTTATCGGTTCGACTCACAAACTCAGCATTCATGCGGCGCGCGACTCTGTTCGCAGTCTCTCTAAGCGCCGAAGATTGTTTATTTTCCGTGCTTGCCGATCTGATTGCAGTCACAAGAAGCCCCTCCCTCCGAATCAACAGATATCTTTCTTAATACATTGATCTGAAGTTTCTCGCGCAGCAAACACGACGAACAGTGGTTTCGTCCACAATTGGCGATAGGCTTAAGTCATGTCTGAATTTCCCGAAATAACATATCCCGAAATCATTGTCGGAGTTGCCGGCCCAATCGGGATTGACATAGATGAGATAAATAGATCCCTCACACATGCCTTTGATCAAGTCGGATACAAGTCTGTTGCCATACGCATCACGGAAGAGATCAAAGACGAACCAACACAAATAACCAAGCCAAAGCAGACGGACTTTGGCAGCGAAATCTCTTACAAGATGTCACATGCAAGTGCCGTTTGCAGAAAATACGAATCTGCCGACACCTTGATGAGATTTGCTGTCAAAGCGATAAGGAAACATCGAACAAGAGAGCTTCTGCGGAGTGGCGAAAAGATCGTTGAAAATGAGAACGCGGAAGAAAAGGTTGTTCCGTCGACCGCATATATCATTCGTCAGTTGAAGCGCCCCGAAGAAGTTCATTTTCTGCGCAAGATCTATGGAAAACAATTCGTTCTTGTTTCTGCTTATGGAAGCCATACAGATAGAAAAAAGAGGCTTGAAAAGTCACTGAAAAAAGGACTTCCCACAGATAAGCGTGAACATGAGATTTCTGCTCTAGCCGACCAGATAATTCATCGCGACCAAAATGAAGATGTCGACAGCCATGGACAACATCTTCGAGACACATTCCATTTGGCTGATGTGTTCATTGACGGAATCTCGCGAACCGAAATGAACGAGACTATCGGCCGCTTTGTTGAAGCGCTCTTTGGCAAAGCCGACATCGCGCCAACTCGATCCGAATATGGAATGTATGCCGCAAAATCGGCTTCGCTAAGATCAAGTGATCTATCTAGGCAGGTTGGGGCAGCAATCTTCACACCTGAAGGAGAGATCGTCACGCAAGGATGTAATGAGGTTCCAAAAGCAAACGGCGGCACCTACTGGGACGGCGATCAATTGGACTTCAGAGATGTCAAACTGGGGCAGGATCCGAACGATCTTTCGAAGCGCGAGATCATAAGAGATTTGATCGAGCGGATGTCCGAGCATGACCTTTTGTCAGAGCACGCGACTGCATTCGGTAGCCCAATTGAAATTACAAATGCCCTTTTGACGACATCTTCCGAGGACAAATCTAAAGGGCGTGGCGCTCTAAAGGAATCGTCCGCGATGGAACTAACCGAATACGGTCGTGTAGTTCACGCTGAAATGTCAGCCATTTGTGATGCAGCGAGAATCGGACGCTCTCTCAAGAATATGATCCTCTATTGCACAACATTTCCTTGTCACAATTGCACAAAGCATCTCTTGGCGGCAGGCATCTGCGAAGTGATTTACATGGAGCCTTACCCGAAAAGCAAAGCGAAGGAACTCCATGAAAATGAGATTGAACTCGAAAAGAGAGCTGAGAACCGGGTAGCGTTCCTACCATTTATTGGCATTGCCCCAACTCGGTACCGCGATATTTTTCAGAAAGGAAAGAGAAAGGGCGGTGACGGCCAAGCCAAGCGTTGGATATACGGTGAGCCGAGGCCATCAATCGATTTGCCAGCGATCACCTACACCGAGCTCGAAAGCTTTGAATTGATGAAAATGCACGAAGACCTGAAGCAGGTCTCAGAATAGGGTCATTCTCCAAGCCGCCACGCGCCGTTCCGCGATTGCTGGCTCAATCGCTCCATGCGCCGCGTGAGGTGGCCTAACGGCCAGCTTCGCTTCCAGTCGGGCTCGGCTAGCGCCAACCCGCTGGCAGGAGTTACAGCCTCTCGCTTCTAGCTTGCCGATTGCTGCCGCAATCGCCTGCGCTAGGCGCGGGGCTTCACTCCTCACCCATCCGAAGCGCTGCAATAAACGCCTCCTGCGGGATGCTTACATTCCCATATTCCCGCATCTTCGCCTTACCCTTCTTCTGCTTTTCCAGCAGCTTCTTCTTGCGCGAGATGTCGCCGCCATAGCACTTCGCGGTTACATCCTTGCGCATTGCGGCGATGGTTTCGCGGGCGATGATCTTGCCACCGATGGCGGCTTGCACGGGGATTTTGAACAGGTGGCGCGGGATCAGGTCTTTTAGCCGCTCGCACATGCCGCGGCCGCGCTCTTCGGCGACGCCTCGGTGCACGATCAGCGACAGGGCATCGACCGGTTCGGCGTTGACGAGGATGTTCATCTTCACAAGATCGCCTTCGCGCAGGCCGATCTGCTCGTAATCAAAGCTCGCATAGCCGCGTGAGATGGACTTCAGCCGGTCGTAAAAGTCGAACACCACTTCATTGAGCGGCAACTCATACGTCACCTGCGCCCGCCCGCCCACGTATGTGAGGTCGGTCTGGATGCCGCGGCGGTCCTGACACAGTTTCAGGATGCTGCCGAGATATTCGTCAGGGGTGTATATCACCGCCTTGATCCACGGCTCCTCGATCATCTCGATCCGGTTCACATCCGGCCAGTCGGCAGGGTTGTGAAGCATGATCTCCTTAGCATCCTCGTTCTTGGTCTTGCCGAGCTGCAGACGGTAGACGACGCTGGGCGCGGTGGTGATGAGGTCGAGGTCGTATTCGCGGCTCAGGCGCTCCTGAATAATCTCGAGATGCAGCAGGCCGAGGAAGCCACAGCGGAAGCCGAAGCCGAGTGCGGCGGAGCTTTCCATCTCGAAGCTGAAGCTGGCATCGTTGAGGCGCAGCTTTCCGATACTCTCGCGCAGTTTTTCAAAGTCCGCAGCGTCGACCGGGAACATGCCGCAGAACACAACCGGCTGCACGTCCTTGTACCCGGCAAGCGCTTCGGTTGCCCCGCCCTTCACGGTGGTGATGGTGTCACCGACGCGGGCCTGTTCGACTTCCTTGATCTGGGCGGTGATGAAGCCGATTTCACCCGGGCCGAGGTCCGCGAGGTCTGTGCGCTTGGGCGTGAAGCAGCCGACACGGTCGACAAGGTGCTCTGTCCCGCCCTGCATGAACTTTATGTTGAGCCCCTTGGTCAGCGTGCCTTCGATGACGCGCACGAGGATGACGACGCCGAGATAGGGGTCGTACCAGGAGTCGACGAGTGAGGCCTTGAGCGGCTTGGCGCGCTCGCCGCTGGGAGGTGGAATCTTCGCGACAACCGCTTCGAGCACGTCTTCAATCCCGATGCCCGTTTTTGCTGACGTCATGACCGCTTCGGACGCGTCGAGGCCGATAACTTCCTCGATCTCGGCCTGAACGCGTTCTGGTTCAGCGGCGGGGAGATCGACCTTGTTGATGACAGGGACGATTTCGTGGTCGTGCTCGATCGACTGGTAGACATTGGCGAGCGTCTGGGCCTCGACACCTTGCGCGGCATCGACAACGAGCAGAGCGCCTTCGCAGGCGGCGAGGGAGCGCGAAACTTCATAGGCGAAATCGACATGGCCGGGTGTGTCCATCAGGTTGAGCTGATAGGTCTCGCCGTCCTTTGCAGTGTAGTTCAAGCGCACCGTCTGCGCCTTGATCGTGATGCCGCGTTCTTTCTCGATGTCCATATTATCAAGCACTTGTTCGGACATCTCACGTTCGGTAAGGCCGCCAGTGTACTGGATCATCCGATCAGCAAGCGTGGACTTGCCATGATCAATGTGAGCTATGATGCTGAAATTGCGAATTCTTGAAAGATCGGTCATTTGACCGGCGATTTAGCGATGCGCGCACCGAATGTCATTCTCGAAAAACGCAACAGACCCGCGCCGTCTAGGAACGGCTCAGGCAGCTTCGTAGCTGCCGACCGGAGCATAGCCGAATTTTGGTACGCTGCCCGATTGACCGAGCAAACCGCCCTCCATGCCCTTGTAGCTGCCCTGAGAAAGCGCAGCGAGTGGGGCCCCTGCAGAGGCGAGAGCATAGGGCGAAACGCGGTTGCGGGTGCACAAACCGCCTGAACCATCTTCCACCAGCGATTGTTCGAACTCCAGACCCTGCGTGTCGCTATTGGTTCGAATGACAGTCGCAACCGCCAGCTGTCCACCGCCCAGATCAACGACGAACTGCGTACCCTTCGGCACCTCTTCAAGTCCCTGAATCAAGGCACCACTCTTCGACAGGTTGCGGAGAGTGACCTCGTACGAATGGTCGTCGTGGATGACCTGTATCTTGCGGAAGACCGTGCGGCGACGTGCGCGCTTTAATCTGTCTTTGCTGGGTTCGATTTTCCAGGCGCCTCCGATCAGCTCGGTTTCAACCGCATCGCGCGCCATCGGCTCGGCAAAGATCGGGCCTTCAACGAAGCGTATGCCGCAATCGAACAGCGCCTTGTGCAGCTCCATGCTTTCGATGCCGTTGGCGATGGTGTCCATTTCCAGCGCACCGGCAAGCGCAACGATCGCCTTGATAAGGCCAAGCTCACGGCCATCATGTTGTTCCGCCTCGGCGATAAGTTGCTCGTCGATTTTGATCGAATCGAACGGTGCACGCCGCAGGTAGGCCAGCGAGGAGTAGCCGCTGCCGAATTCGTCGAGCGTCAGTCTTACGCCCAGTTTGAACAGCGCCGCCAATGTGCGGTCGACTGCATTGGTATCGCCAAAAAACACCGCCTCGCTGATCTCGAGTTCGAGCCGACCCGGTGCGAGATCGGCCTCCTGCAAGGCCCTTGCGACTTCGTCGACAAAGTCGTTTGATCCGAACAATGGCACCGGGACATTGACCGCCACACGAACCGATTCCGGCCATTCGGCCGCGTGGTGGCACGCCTCGGAAATAGCCCAGTTGCCGACGTCGACGACCTGGCTCGACCCTTCGAGAATGGAGGCAAACTCTTCTTCGTCGATTTCACCACGCTGAGAATGCGACCAGCACATATGGGCCTCAAGCGCATGGACCGTCTGGGATTTCGCATCAATAATCGGTTCGTACTTCAGGAACAATTGCTTATCGCGCACCGCCTGACCGAGGTCCTCCTCCAACCGTCTGCGAAAGATTGCTTCATTCTCCAGCTCGCCAGAGAAGAAGCGAAACTGACCGCGACCGCCATTCTTGGCGGCATAAAGCGCGAGATCCGCCGAGCGGACAACTTCATCGCGAGTCACGCCATCGTGAGGTGCAATAGCGATCCCAACCGACGCGCCAATGACACAGCGCCCTTCCTCAAGCGAATAGGGTTGCTTGAGCATCGCAATGATCTTCATTGCGATTTCGCCCAACTCACCGCGGTCGTCGATATCGGGCAGCATGACTTGGAACTCATCGCCGCCGAGGCGCCCGATCTCGCATTCGCGATCAATCGAGCGCTGCAATCGTTCGGAGACCTGCTTCAGCAGTTCGTCGCCTGCGGCATGGCCTAGTGTATCGTTGACCTGCTTGAACCGATCAAGGTCGAGCATCATGATCGCGCAATTGCGTTTAGCTGCCTTGAATGCGGTGAGCGTGCTGTCGATCATCTGCGCCATGCGATGACGGTTGGACAGGCCAGTGAGAGAATCGAATTTCGCGAGCCGCGCAGTCTCTGCCTCGCGATAGTACTCGTCGGTGATATCAGCACCCGTCCCGTGGAAACCGCAAAACCTTTTCCCATCAACCGTGGCCGGCTGTCCTGAGAGCCTCAGCACCGCTCCATCCGGTCGCTTGGTCGCGCGCACCGCAAAACCAGAGAAAGACTTGCGTGCGCCCAACATCAAGGAAAGCGATTTGGTGTGCCCTTCCCCCTCGAGCGGGGAGAATACGATCGAGAGCGGCTCGCCCAGCATTTCGTCGAGGGAGATATCGAGCCGTTCCGCGATTGCCGCACTCAGATAGGTCAAATTGCCATGTTCGTCGCAAGCCCAGAACCAGCCAAGGCCGGATTGCTCGAGCTGTTCGAGCATGGCCAGCTTTTCGCCGTCGGACATGGCTGAGGCAACATCGCCTCGCCGTCCGCTGAACAGCGAGTTTCCGCTTCTCGAAGACAAGAGACCCTTAAGGGGCACCTGCGACACACCTCCAAATACGCCCGTTTTCCGGGGGATCCATCACTATCTGTGGATCTCAATCACCAGTAAAACTGGATGGTTACTATTCTGCTAACGTGGATGCGTTGTGGCAGGATCGAGATCACAACTTGGGTCACGGCATTTCAAACGTAGGCACATGACCTAGCAAGGCTTAACTGCGCTCGAAAACCAGCTGTTCAGGGCGTCCACGAAGGACCGAAAAAGTTCCATCGGCGCGACGGGTAAGAGGCGTTGGAAATTCGACGCCAACCCTGTTCTCTCGCACCCAGCGGACCTGTGCCTCCACGTTCTTGTCCCTGGCGAACTCGATTTCGATCGAGTCTTCAGCCGACAGGTTCCAAAGACCCTCGATCATCGCACCACCTTCCGAAATGTTTCGAACCGTGGCGTCATACCGCCCGCCATTGTAGATCACGATGACGCGCCGCAGCAGCACTTGGCGAGGCACACGCGCTGCTTTTGGTCCGCTAGCCTCAGCTGCCAGGTCGCCCGAAACCAACGTACTCGCATCGTCTGCACACATGGGCTTGTAGTATATAAAGCCCTGCACATGGCTGCATCCAAGCAGTCGGATCAGTTCGAGCTCGTCGAGGGTCTCGACACCTTCGGCAGTGGTGTCCATCTTCAGCGCGTCAGCGAGGCTTGTTATCGATGTGATAATGGCGCCGTTTCGGCTGCCCTCTTCAGTGGCACCACGCACGAAGCTCTGGTCGATCTTGATCTTGTCGAACGGCGCTGTCTTGAGATAACCGAGCGACGAATACCCAGTGCCGAAATCGTCAAGAGCTAGCCGCACGCCTACCCGCTTGAGTGCCTGAAACATGGCGTCGGTGCTATGGCTGTCATTGAGGAACACGCTTTCGGTGATCTCAAGTTCCAGTCGCGCAGGGTTCACACCGCTATGAGCCAATGCGTTGGCGGCGATGGTGGGCAATTCCGGATTGGAGAACTGTAGCGGTGATACGTTGACAGCGCAGCGAATGGTCTCCGGCCATGTTGCAAGGTCGGCACAGGCGGTGCGCAATGCCCATTGCCCCAGCTGATCGATCAGCCCGGCATCTTCTGCGATCGGAATGAACTTATCCGGAGAAATCCAGCCCCGCTTGCGATGCTGCCAGCGCATCAACGCCTCAAAACCAACGATCTTTTCGGTCGCAGCATAAACAACCGGCTGATAGAAAAGCTCCAAGTCGCCGCGCGCGATAGCTTCGCGCAGATCCTGTTCAAGCTCGGCGCGCTCTTCGGCAGCTGAATGCAGGTCCTCTGCGTAAAAGCGATGACACCCACGGCCAGCATCTTTCGCGGCGTAGAGCGCAAGATCGACGTTCCGGATCAAATCATCGGCGGTCGAGCCATGGTGCGGCGCTACTGCAATGCCGATTGAGGCACCGATGACGACACTCTGCCCATTGATCGAATAGGGCTGAGACAAAGATGCGATGATTTCGTTGGCCAGATGAGCAAGCGTGTTTTTGTCGACGTTGCCTGGCACAATGACCTTGAACTCGTCACCTCCCAAGCGGCCGCAGCGCCCCTTCTCGTTGACCGTACATTCTAGCCGCTGCGCGACCTGCTTGAGCAGTGCATCACCCGCCGGATGCCCAAGCGTATCGTTAACTTGCTTGAAGCGATCAAGGTCGAGCAATAGCACCGAGCACTGACGATCTCGCTCTCTTGGAGCGGCAAGAATTTGCTCCAGAGCCTCGTTCATCTGCACGCGGTTCGCCAAGCCGGTTAGAGAATCATAGTGGGCGAGGCGCGATACCTGCTGCTCGCTCCGGCGCTTTTCGGTCAGGTCTGAGCCATGGCCTCGAAAGCCGCAGAAGTTCTTGAACGAATCGTAAACCGGGCGACCCGTCAGAGACCACCACCGCTTCTCCTCAGATGCCGCTGCGCGCAATTCAAGCTCGTGAAATGCAGACCGAGCTGAAAGGTGGAATGCAAGCGTTCGTTCCGCCTCGCTCGTCCCTTGATTGGCATCAACGATCTCGGTCAACGGCTTGCCAAGCAGATCGCCAACCGATTTTCCCACAACATCCGCGACCGACGGCGTAATATAGCTGATCAAGCCGCGGCGATCTGTCTCCCAAAACCAGCCTTGCCCGGTTTCTTCAAAACTGTGCAGGATATCCTCGGCGCGGGCAGCGACCCGGTCACGAGCCTCGCTTTCGAGCCTGCGCTTCTCCGCCGCTTTCCACTCAAGCCTCGCGATTAGGATGAGTGCCAGCGCTGCGCCAACCGTAGCCGACACGGTCAAAGGGCTTGGTTGCATCAACGCGAAAGAAGCCCAGACGGATATCTTTGCGGTGAACAAAGACACTATCCGCATGCCGAATAAGGCAGCGGTAGCGGCGTTGATGCAGATCAATGTTGCAACGGCCCATTGCCACGCCAGACCGGCCATGACCCAGCTCGCCAGCGCGTAGCCGGCACAAACCATCGGCAGGATTATTCCTAAAACGATCAGTGCTTGGCGAAGAAAGTCGGGAATTCCAGCGCGACGTTCCAACTTCGACAACTCTGGGCCGATGGCGAAAACGCCAATCGATACAACCGCAGCGAAAAGCGGCAAGCCCAGCGGAAAGGTCTGCGCAACGCCCGCGGCAGCCAAGTAAGCGAGCGCCAAGAACGGCGCCATCGCACGGGGCTGTCGCGGTAGATAGAACTTATAGTCCGGGCGAGCTCCGCCGCTATCAGGCACTACGGCCGAAACGGGTGACATTGTCGCACGTTCCTGAGCGCTTCGACGACCGGTCCGACGGCTATCCCTCGCGCTTTGGTTTGTCGGTGTCGTTGGGCGATTGCGACAGACTTCCGACTGATCACCGGATATCGATTGCACCAGTTTTCTGACAGATCGACCACTCATCGGAAAGTCATGCCGCAAACGCGCCTGCAAAACGGTTAATTGCCAGCCTCAACAAATCATGAAGACATCAGCTTGCGCTCATCGGTCAGGGCCTGCTCACCTTGAGTGTTGCTGGTCACGACGCCATGTGGAACAAGCAACGCTATTAACGCGTAGAACGGCTACTGGGACAACAAGCCCCAAAAGGGCAAAAGGGCCATAAAAGGCGAAAGGGGATGTCATGTCAGACGGCACAATAAAGCTCGAAAACGAAGCCGCTCAGTCGACCAACGCGCTTGGTCCGCTAATCGGTGTCGCGCGCGAAGACTTTGTCAGTGCGGTCGCATTGCTTCTGCGTGAAACGGCGTCAGATCCTTCGCGCGCCTTTCGCCATGCGCAGTCCATGGGGGAGGACATGGTCAAGATAATGACCGGGAAGAGCGACTTGGCACCGCATCCGAAGGACAAGCGTTTCATGGATCCTGCGTGGCAATACAACCCGTTTTTCCGGGCGGGTGCGCAGTATTATCTCGCGGTGCAGAAGGGTATGCGCAACTGGCTGGAAGAACTCGAGCTCGACGACCTTGAGCGCAATCGAGCAAGCTTTATCGCCAATATCATCCTTGATGGCCTGGCCCCGACCAACACTTTGGTCGGCAATCCGAGCGCGCAAAAGCAGGTGATCAACTCGGGCGGGCTTTCGCTGATCAAGGGTCTGCAAAACGCCTATAACGATATTGTAAACAACAAGGGGATGGTCAGCCAGGTTGACAAGCGGCCATTCAAGCTGGGTGAAAACGTCGCGACCTCGAAGGGTTCGGTGGTGCTGCGCACGGAGATGTTCGAGCTCGTCCAATATGCTCCAACAACCGACGAAGTGTACGATATCCCGCAGCTGACGATCCCGCCGCAGATTAATAAGATGTACATTAACGACCTCTCGCCCGAGAAGTCGATCATTAAGTGGCAGGTCGACAACGGCCTGCAGACATTCGTCATCTCGTGGCGCAATCCATCAAAGGATCAGGGTCATTGGGATATGACCGATTACATCGCTTCGTGCGAAGAAGCACTGGCGGCCGTTTCGGAAATCACGGGTTCGAAAACAGTTAACGTTTCGGCCGGTTGCTCGGGCGGTCAGACCGCGTCGGTTCTCGCTTCGAAGCTTGCCGCGACCAAGAAAGATATCCTTGGTACGCTTACCTTGATGGTGTGCGTGCTGCATCCAAAACAGACCGATATCGAGGCGGGCTCGCTGGTCTCTGAGAATGGCATGCAACTCGCCCGGCAGCGCGCCGAGAAGGCCGGGATCATCAAAGCGGACGATCTCGCACGCGGGTTCGCGTGGCTGCGTCCAAACGATCTCATCTGGAACTACGTTATCAATAATTACCTGCTTGGCATGGACCCGCCAGCCTTCGATGTGTTGTTCTGGAATGCCGATGCAACCAACCTTTCGGCAAGCCTGATGGGCGACTTCCTTACGCTTTACGAAACACTGGCCTTCACCAAACAGGGCGAGGTCGAGATGGCTGATCACATGGTCGATCTCAGC
Organism: Pseudomonadota bacterium; assembly: GCA_039195235.1. Lineage (GTDB taxonomy): Bacteria > Pseudomonadota > Alphaproteobacteria > Sphingomonadales > Sphingomonadaceae > Erythrobacter. The sequence goes on along the minus strand of JBCCVO010000007.1, from coordinate 25,456 downwards.
AAGGTCACCTCTGACCTGTTTATCCTTGGCGGTGTCACCGACCACATCACGCCCTGGAAGGCGACGTACCGTTCGACCCAGCTTTTTGGTTCAAAAGACGTTACCTACGTGCTCAGCCAATCGGGTCACATGCAGGCGATCCTTAACCCTCCGGGCAATCCCAAAGCCAAATATTTCATCCAGAAGAAGAAGGGCAAGCTGCCCACAACAGCTGATGAATGGCTCCAAGGCACCGAAGAGGTCAAAGGCAGCTGGTGGCCCTACTGGATGGAATGGATCCAGAAACGCTCTGGCGGCAAGAAGGCCGCGCCAAAAGCTCTGGGAAACAAAACGCATTCGCCAAAAGACCCGGCACCCGGACTCTACGTGGTGGAAGAAGTCTGATACTGGGCCTTTCGTAGCGCGAAAGGGGGTTTCGCGCGAACAGGTATGTATGAGGCAGCTTGCGAGGGATTGGCGAGCGCTTCTATCCGCTGGGCAACGCTCACAGAAAGGACGGAAAATTCGTGTCTGATGCTATGAAGGATGCGGTCGTCACCATGGAACAGGTGGCAGGACGGACGCTACGGGTTGCTACATGGCGGCTCGATAACGCGACCAAGCATCCCCCGGTCCTCTTCTTCAACGGTATTGGCGCCAATATCGAAGCCTTGGCCCCCTTCGCCGACGAAATGAAAGAGCGCGCCTTCATTATGCTCGATATGCCAGGCGTGGGCGAATCGCCCGATCCTGTAGTGCCTTACAATCCGTTCACCATTAGCTGGGCGGCGGCTCAACTGCTCGAGAAGCTAGGCGTGCCGCAAGTCGACGTGATGGGCATCAGTTGGGGCGGCGGGATCGCTCAACACTTTTCGATGCAGCATCCGGGGGTGACGCGCAGGGTCGTACTGATCGCAACCAGCGCCGGCATGCTGATGATGCCGGGCAGCCCCAAGGCGTTATCGAAAATGGCCAATCCGCGCCGTTACATCGACGCCGACTACATGCTCAAAAACTTTGAGACACTCTACGGTGAAGGTCTGGGCAAGATGACCGGCAAAAAGGGCCATATGGCCCGGCTGAAGCCCCCGTCGCCGCGCGGTTATATGTATCAGCTTTTGTGTATGCTCGGCTGGACTAGCGCACCTGCACTTCCTTTCCTGCTCAAGCAGAGGACACTTATCATGATGGGCGATGACGACGCGATCGTACCTCTGATCAACGGCAAATTCCTCGACTTCCTGATCCCCAATGCCGAGCTCAAAGTGATGCGCGGCGGTGGGCACCTATTCTTGCTCAGCCATCGCGAAGAAAGCGTGACCGCTATCCGCGAATTCTTAAATGCTCAGGAAAATGACGATGAGGACGAAGCCGAAGCGGCCTAGGGCGTGCGGCTGACGCCGCACTGGCCCGGTTCGGGCAAACGGTTTTGATCATCCAATGCAACTGCCGCCTCGCGCCCGCGATCGGTGGCGAGGATGTCCACCCCGTCCTGACCGATCTCGGCGTAGCGTTCGTCGGTCCCATGGCGATCGATCACATTATCGAGGCTGCGAGGGTTGCTTCCTAGAGTTCCGAAGATCACCTCCACATCCGCCTCATCAAGCGCCCTGAAAAGGTCCGGGCGAGGCAGCTTCGTACCGGTGAAAGCGACAATGCGATCCGCCGGAATGCCCGCCTCAACGATCGCGTCCAATTCGCCGATTGCTCCGATTGAAAAGGAAATGAGCATTTCGGGCGCGAGTTCGTGCAGCCTTATCGCTTGGCCTCGCGAATAGGCGATCAGGATGACGCTTTGCGCCATGTCCTTTTCACGGATCATGGCAATAGTGTCTTCGAAGCTGGCGGTGCGCTTGAAATCGACCTGCAGGACCGTCTTACCCTTTGCCCAATCGAGCGCGGCTTGGAAGGTGGGTACCTTGTATGACGTCACCCAGCCCGCTTCATCGCGCAGATTGAGATCCTTGATAGCGTCCCAGGCAAGCTCTGCGGTCTGGCCACTGCCGGTAGTCGTACGGTCAATCGTCCGATCATGCATCAAGTAGAGGACGCCATCAGTGCTTTGCGCCACATCGATCTCCATGATCGCCGGAACTGCCGCCATCATCGCATCCATCGTTTCGATGCCGTTTTCTGGCAGGCCTGCTGATGGCCCGCCACGGTGTGCAGATATGAGCGTTCTGCCTTCGACCTCAAAGCAGTCAAGCATGGCCGACAGATCGCCTTGCGGATCGAGCTTGTAAGCACTGCTTGCCGAAGCTTGAGCACCGAGCGGAGCCGACATGACGGCTCCTGAAAGAGCAAGGATAGAAAGAAGGCGCTGTGACTGGACCATAGTGTTTCAACCTTTAAGGCTTGAAGAAAGCTAAAGTACGGATCGGACGATAGGCAGCCAATGCTTAAGAATTGCGTTGACCTCTTCTGGCGCATCCTGTTGCACCCAATGCGAGGCATCCGGCAGTCGGCGGACGGTAAGGTCCGGGACGTAATCCTCTGTGCCGTCAATGCAGTGAATGTCGATAGCCAAGTCCTGCTCGCCCCACACGATCAGTGTCGGTACTTTGACCAATCCCCGACCGACATCGCGCGCATCCGGGCGGCGTAGCAACGCTCTGTAATAGTTGAACATCGCACTCAGCGCTCCGGGTCGCGCGGCGGCCGCGCGGTACATTTCGCGCACGGTATTATCGAACAGGTGCGAGTTGACCGTGGTGTCGGCGAACAGCTTGCCAATGGGCGCAGCACCATCACGTCCAAGCACGGCTTCGGGGAACCAGGGCAATTGGAAGAAGAAGATGTACCAACTCTTTCGCAACTGCCGCCAATGACGAGCCTCCCGGCGCGCGCAACGGGGATGCGGCACGTTCATAATGACAAGCTGCGCGAGGGGCCGAATTTCGAGGATCGCGAAGTACCATGCGACTATCGCTCCCCAATCATGCGCGATCAGGGTCACCTCACCCGCGCCACTCGCATCGATCAGCGCGGCCACGTCTTCAGCGAGCGTGCGCAAACGATAGGCGCCCGTGCCTTCAGGTCGCGACGTCGCGCCATATCCGCGCATATTGGGAGCCCACACGCGATAGCCCATCTGCGCCAGCAACGGCATCTGGTGCCGCCAACTGTAATGCAACTCAGGAAAGCCGTGGAGCATAAGCGCAAGATGATCGCCCTCGCCCGCCGTCGCGACCTCGAAGGTCAGCCCATTAGCCTCTACCCAATCGGTTGATATCCCGCTGCTAACCTCAGGAATCCAGCTTGCATCACCGCTTGGCTTCATCGTCATGGCGAAAGCGTAGCAGCGCAGTCAGCGATATGATAAGCCTGTCACAATAAAAAATGGGAGAGAGACCATGGCAACCTTCGATCTGATCCTGCGCGGCGGGACCATTGTGGATGGTACGGGTGCAGCGCCCTTTTCAGGCGATGTCGCGATCAAGGACGGATTGATCGCCGAAATTGGCAACGTCAGCGGCTCTGCCATCGAAGAGATTGACGCCGCCGGCAAGGTTGTCGCCCCCGGATTTGTGGACATTCATACGCATTATGATGGGCAGGCAACCTGGGATCAGGAGATGGCCCCATCAAGCTGGCATGGCGTCACCACTGTCGTCATGGGCAATTGCGGCGTCGGCTTCGCCCCCGCAAAGCCTGACCGTCACGAATGGCTCATCAGCCTGATGGAGGGCGTTGAGGATATTCCCGGCACCGCTCTGGCAGAGGGGATCACGTGGGATTGGGAGACCTTCCCAGAATATCTCGACGCGCTCGAAAAGCTGCCGCGCAGCGTAGATGTCGCCACCCATGTCCCGCACGGTGCGGTGCGAGCGTACGTGTTGGGTGACCGTGAGCAACCGGGCGCAATGCCGACTGCTGAGGATATCAAAGCGATGTCCGATATCGTCGAAGAGGGCGTGCGCGCAGGCGCCCTTGGTTTCTCAACGTCGCGTACGGTGCTGCACAAATCGGTCGATGGTGAGCTTGTGCCCGGCACCACAGCAACGCCCGAGGAGCTGGTGGCGATCGGCAAGGCGATGGGTCGCGGCAAGGATGCTGGCGGCCACGCAGTATTCGAAATGGCAAGCGACCTTCAGCGCGACTGGAACGAGTTTGAGTGGATGGGCAAACTCAGCCGCGAGGCGGGTATTCCGGTCACTTTCGCAGCTTTGCAATCGATCCAGAAGGAACTGCCGCTCGAAGAACAGATCGAGCAGATGCGTGCAGAGAACGACAATGGCGCCAACATCGTCGCCCAGATCGCTCTGCGCGGGAATGGCATCATCATGGCGTGGCAGGGCACCGTGAACCCATTCGCTTTCCGCCCGAGCTGGCAGACCATCAAAGATCTTCCGTGGGATAAGCAGAAAGCCAAGCTGCTCGACCCAGCCTTCAAGGCACAATTGCTATCCGAGTCCAATGATTACAGCGAAGCCCCGATGGACATTATCGGCGTGGTTATGGTCATAACCCAAGGCTGGGCCCTGCAATACGAAATGGACCCGGATTTCGACTACGAACCGGAGGCCTCCGCCAGCGTCAATGCCCGCGCGCAGACCGCCGGGATCGACCCGCAGGAATACGCTTACGACATGCTATGCCGCGAGGAAGCGACTGGCTTTATCTACCTGCCAATTCTGAACTACGCGGATGGCAATCTCGACTTCCTTCACCCACTTCAGCACTCGGATGACACGGTCAATTCGCTATCGGATGGCGGCGCACATTGCGGCACGATCTGCGACGCCGCCGCACCGACATTCATGCTCGAACACTGGGTGAAGAACCGCAAACGCGGCGACAGACTTACGCTTGAGCACGCCATTAAGCGCCAATGTCGCGATACGGCCATGCTCTATGGTCTTGAGGATCGCGGAGTGATCGCACCCGGTTATCTCGCCGATATCAATGTGATCGATATGGATACACTGAAGCTCGATCGCCCATGGCTGGCTTTTGACCTGCCCGCAGGCGGCAAACGTCTGCTGCAAAAGGCCGATGGCTACGTCTGCACGATCAAGAGCGGCGAGGTCACCTTCCGCAATGGGAAATGGACAGGCGAAACACCGGGCGGCTTGATCCGTGGCCCGCAACGGGCAGAGCTCGCCGAAGCGGCTGAATGAGCGCGTTTGACCCCGAGCCCGGTGATTGGGCTGTCATCACCGGGGCGGGCCGCGGGATTGGGCGCTGGCTTGCGCAGCATTTTGCTGCCAAGGGGATGCGAATCTGTGCGCTCGATATCGATGCATACGAAGCCGAGGAAACAGCTCGACTTTGCGGGGACGGGGACGACGCGCGAGCACATGGCTGCGATGTCTCCGATGCGGAGGAAACGCACCGCGTCGCCGAAAAGCTGATCGCCCAGGGGATCGAGCCGTCGCTCCTATGGATCAACGCTGGCGTTGGCAGCGCTGACACGTTGAGCGGCGCGAAGGCGCAGACGCTGGACTGGCTGATGGGCGTCAACGTGATGGGACCGGTCCACACCGCGCAGGCCTGGCTCCCCGTGCTCAAAGCCCACAAAGGAGCCCGGCATGTCGGGATCACGGCAAGTTCCGCTTCAGTTGTGCCAGTAAGTGGCCCCTTCACACTCTACGCGACGACCAAGCAGATGACCGCGGCCATCGGTGAGGCTCTGACCGCTGAGCTTGCGGAAGACGATATCGGAGTGACGATCCTGTGCCCCGGCATCCTAAACACCCAGATATGGAATGCCGCGCAGGCCCGCCCCGAACGGTTCGGCGGGGCGAGTCAAGCTCCGGATGAGATAGGCGATCACTGGCGCGCTCAGCCCGGTCCTGAGGTCCTGGCCGAAGGTCTAGATGCGAATCTCGCCAAAGGCGGAGGCTGGTGCATCGTCCCGACCGAGCAAGATACCGCCGACAAAATGGCGGCACGCCATGAAGCGCAGCGCGACGGGTTCTACGACTACGCCGCCGCTGGCGACTGAATGCAACTCAGGACGTGCGCCACACGCCAGACATCCAGAGCAACAGCGGGTAAGCCAGCACAATTCCCAGGAAGATCACGCTAATCCCGATAGGAATGCCCGGATCATCTCGATGCGGCCAAACATAGGTCGTAAGCCATGTGGCCTTGTAAACAATCTGCACCAACAGCAACGGTGCAAAGACAAACGGCCAAACGAAACCGGCAACCGAACCGAGGAGGATCGCAAGCCACAGACTGCCAACGAGCAATCGAAGCCCCTCGCTATCAGTCACTTTCCCTTCGAACACACCGGCTGTTCCACCGCTGATAAACATGCTCCAGACAACCGGGATGAGAATGAGAACATTCGCTGCATAGGCGATCCGAAGCAGGCCAGCGCCTTCGAACATTATCTACCCTTCGTTCCTCAGGGCTCAACCACGATCCCCTTGGCCGGGTCGACATGACCGCCGATCATCTCGAGAAAAGTCTCGCGCGCGCCCTCAAGTCCTTCTATTTTCACGATTTCTATGGTGCCTTCGACGCTTTTCAGGAATTCGTGCCATGATGCAGCAACCAGTTTCGCGCCTTCGACCGGGCCGTGCTCCTTGAAGAGCGCGACCGCGTGATCAGGGGCGAAAAAAAGCGTCGGTTTGGGGCCAGACAGGTCGTCCGACCCGCCAAAAGTGCTGCGCGCTTCGATATGCGTCGCGCCGACCAGACACGAATAGGCAAGACTGTCGCCCAGATGTGTGTGCAGATCGCCAAGCACTTTCGCATTCCCGGCAAAGTCGACGCTGACGCTCTGCTCAAGGGCGAGCGATCCGATCTCATCATAGGCGAGCACTTCGTCATAAAGGCCCGTTCCTTTCACGAAGTCGACATTACCCGGTGAGGTCAGCCCAACGCGCTTTACGTTGGGTGAGTTCTGACGGGACACACTGGCGAGACCCATTGCGGTCTTGGACGAAGCGCTGGTCAGGATTACTGTGCCTGCACCGAACCAGTCTTGATTGCGCATGAAGTACTCGATCAGGAACCCGGTCTTGAACAGCGGGCCAAAGATCATCCGTTCAGCTTCGCGCGCTGGATCATGCTCGGGATCGGCCCCGAGCCGCGAGTACTGATTGTAAACCGGGCTCATCGGCTGCCGATAATCGGTGGTGTCCATGAAGCTGCCAGCAGAGACGTTGCCGGGTCGCACGTCCAGATGTGTGCCCATCGGCAAATAACCATAGACCCGCTCACCCACGGCGATATCCGCGTGATTGCTCGCGATCACTTTTGCGTGGCCCCACATGGGCACAATGCCGAGGCCATCGGGCGCAGGAAAGAAATTCCAATAGCCGAATCCGTCACCGACAACCGCATAGGTAATGTTGTTGGCGGTGACCGAGAAGCTCTCAATCTCCAGCCGCACCGCACCCTCGGCAAGGTCCACAGGATTGACGTTAACCCGGGTTGCGTTGGTGAGTTCGTCCTTTCGGACGTGGACTTGCTGGATGGTCATGATGGCGGTCTCCCTCTTTCCGGAGCAGCTCTAACCGATCAAAGCTCGTTTTCCCACCGTGTTGCAACGATCGACGGGCGTTTTTCGCATTCATTGAGCCAGGCCGAAAGACGATCGCACTGGCCGAGCCCGACCTCGCCCTGCGGCGTCAGCTGCACCCCGCGAACGACCGGATAAAGAAACACATCAGCGAGCGTGAAACCGTTCGTCGTCCATGCGCCGTCTTGCGAAAGCTCGGCCTCGAGGAAACCCAGCGCGCGGCTCACCTGCGGCAACGCCAATTCAATTTTCTCCTGATCCAGCGGGAAGCCCGCAACCCGGTGCATGATCCATGGCATCACCAAGCCGTGCTCGAAAATCGGGAAAAGGTAGTTATTGGCGACGGCGATCCACTTATCCATCAGCGCCCGCGCAGCAGGATTGGGAGGTTGAAGCGCACCCGTATTGTGCGCGTTGTCGAGATACTGCGCTATCGCAACACTCTCGATCAGCTCAAGCCGGTCAACTTCGACGACTGGCACTTTTCCAAAGGGATGACGGTTCTGCGGCGACTGAGCAGCTGTCGCTATAGTTTCGTGGGTTAGCCCGGCTTCTTCACATACGATCTGAACTATGCGGGTGTAGGTCGAGATGACCGTACCAAAGATGCGGACGCGAACGCTCATTTGCTCGGTTGCGATATGGCATAGTGCAACGCTTGTGTGTTCCGCTCATAAAGCAGTTCAAGAGCGGCTTCAGGTAGATTGGCACGCGTCCGATCCTCTCCGACGAACCCATCTATAGCCGCCTCATCGGCAAACCGCAGAATTGTATTGAAAACCGTGTCGCCATCAGGCGTCCTGCGATCCCCCGGCTCGGAACCGAGATATCCAACGATATTAGCAGCGGCGATTTCAGTCAGGCATGATGGTGCCGACGAGTAGCGTCCGACAGACATCAGTCTGCACCGCGTGCGAGCGACCATTCCATACCCGCGCGATCACACTCGCATCGGCATCAGTACATACAGCGCCGGGCTCTTGTCGTCCTGGCGGATCAATGTCGGTGCACCTGAGTCAGCAAGGTGCAGTTCCACCGTTTCACTGTCGATCTGGTCGAGGATATCCTTGAGATAGTTGGCGTTGAAGCCAATCTCAAACCCGTCGGAGCTGTATTCGGCGGCCAGTTCTTCGGTCGCAGTTCCATTGTCTGGAGATGTCACGGACAGTGTGACCTTGTCGGCATCCAGCCCCATCTTCACTGCGCGTGTCTTCTCCGTCGCGATGGTCGCCACGCGGTCGACACCCTGGAAGAAGGTCTTCGGATCAACCTTGAGCAGCTTGTCATTGCCGGTCGGGATCACACGGCTGTAATCGGGGAAAGTCCCATCGATCAGCTTGCTGGTCAGCACCACACCGCCCTCACCGCCCAGCGTGAAGCGGATCTTGCTCGCCGATAGATCGATCTGGACATTGCCGTCCAGCGCTTCATCAAGCAGCTTGCGCAGCTCGCCTACGGCTTTGCGCGGAACGATCACATCGGGCATGCCGTTCGCGCCATCAGGCCGTGCAATGGTAAAGCGCGCAAGGCGGTGGCCGTCGGTCGCAGCAGCTTTCAGAACCGGCGTGTCATCGTCGGTGACGTGCAGGAATATTCCGTTAAGATAATAGCGCGTTTCCTCGGTCGAGATCGCAAACCGCGTGCGATCGATCAATTCGGCCAGAGTCCGCGCGGGCAGCTCGAACGAGGTCGGCAGATCGCCCTCGACGATCACCGGGAAGTCATCGCGCGGCAATGTCGGCAGTTTAAAGCGGCTGCGCCCCGCCTTGATCTCCATCCGGTTCTCGGCGGTTTCAAGGGCTACCTGACTCCCATCGGGCAGCTTGCGGGCGATATCGAACAGCAAGTGCGCAGAAACGGTGATGGCACCTGCGCTCTCAACCGAAGCCGCCTCCATCGTTTCGACCACCTGCAAATCCAGATCAGTCGCCATCACCTTCACGCTGCCGCCATCGCTGGCATCGATCAGGACGTTGGAGAGGATCGGGATAGTGTTGCGGCGCTCGACCACAGACTGAACATGAGAGAGACAACGCAGGAGCGTCGCGCGTTCGATCGTAGCCTTCATTGTTTAGCCTATCGCTCTTTTCGTTTGGACCAGGGCTGGTCGTTCAGAAGGCGAAGGCGGGCCGGAATCGCCCCACCAGCGCCGGGGAGTGTTCGAAAACCTTAGCGCGATGGAGCATACGGGCAAGCGTGTGGCGATGCGAGTAGGGATTCCACTGGGGATAAGGCGGCTTACGCCCGACCTTTGCTACCCCACCATAGCCATGCCGCCATTTACATGCAGCGTCTCGCCGGTCACGTAACCCGCCTCACGGCTCGCAAGATACGCGCAAGCTGCACCGATATCCCCGCCCTCGCCCATTTTGCCCATCGGGATGCGCGCATTGATTGCGTTCTGCTGCTTCTCATCGAGTGCCGACGTCATTGCGGTGCGGATGAAGCCTGGCGCGACGCAATTGGCAGTGATCCCGCGCGAGGCGACCTCCTGCGCAAAGCTCTTGGTCATGCCCGTCAAGCCCGCTTTGGCTGCGGCATAGTTCATCTGTCCCGGATTGCCTGTCGCGCCGACAACACTGGTAATGTTGATGATCCGGCCAAAGCGGCCCTTCATCATCGGGCGGGCACTGGCGCGCATCAGGCGAAAGGCGGCTTCGAGATTGATGGAGATCACCTGGTCCCACTCATCATCCTTCATCCGCATTGCGAGGTTGTCGCGCGTGATCCCGGCATTGTTGACGAGGATGTCTATCCCGCCAAGCGTATCGAGAGTCGCAGGGATCAGTTCCTCAACCTGCGTGGTGTCTGAAAGGTCGCAGGTTATCTCGACATGCTCGCCGCCATGCTCTTCGTGCAACTGCTCGCGAAAGGCGCGCAGCTTAGCACCGTTGGAGCCGGACAGCGCGACCCGCGCGCCCTGCTTTGCCAGCGCAGTAGCAATAGCCGAACCGATCCCGCCGCTCGCGCCGGTTACCAGCGCGTTCATTCCCTCGAGTGAAAACACTATTCTTCTTCCTCTAGTTTGCGAGCGATCAACTGAACAACAGCCCCTTCGCCGTTATGATAAGTACCCTCGTCGACGATGCGAACGAAACTTTGAATGTGCTCATATTCCAATCCGTCCCAATTCCTCGCGCAACGAGCGCCCGTTCATGAACATATCACTCATTGAAGCAGATGGACGGCAGCTGCCCCAGGTCCGCAATTGCTCTTCGCGATAGGCTTCGAGAACAAACCATCTCCACGGCTTCAGAGCCTTCTCGACACGCTTATGCACATCGCGCCGAAGCGGACCGGGCAGATAGCCAAAGGTTGAGACTATAGTGTCCCATCGCTCTTGTCCCTCGGCTATGCACAAGATCTTTCCAGCAGCGAGCTTATCGACGTTCTCGGCCAAGAAGGTGTTGGGTTCATCACCGTAGGCAAAGCCCCGTTCCGAGTACCTATCGTCCCACATCTGATGTCTCCCGGTGAGTATTCCTCACCACTCCAGATAATAGATCATTGCCTGTTCCGCCTTAGAGCCGGTGCTTTCGTACAAGCCACGGGCTGGCAGATTATCGGGTTCGGTCCCAAGCCAGATCTCCTCGATTCCCTCTTTATCGGCCCGGTCAAAAACCATTTGCATCAATCGTTTCGCTACCCCTTGTCTGCGTCAATCGTCGCCCGTGCCGATCTCGTCAAGGAATAGCTCGGTCGGCTTGTCGGGATGGTGATGAACTACCGACATGCACATGCCCACTACCAGATCACCCTTCATCGCGATGCACATCCAGTTTCCCGGACTTGCCAGGTAGGTTTCAAGCCGGGCGGGATCGATTGCGTGATCGAAAACGCCATCGGCGACCTGCGCAAGGAGATGTGAATTGTCGGCATCGATCCAATGGGTGTCGAACGCCCCGACCATCACAGCGACTTTGCGAAACCCTCGATGTCTTCCATCGTGATGAGGCTTGTCGTTTCTGTATCGCCTGTGATCTTGCGGATCATCGGGGTCAGAACCTTGCCGCCCAACTCCACGAACTGTCCGATGCCATCGCCGTGCATATTCGCTACGCTTTCGCGCCACCGCACGCGGCCAGTAACCTGTTCGACCAGCAGTCTCTGTTCTTCCGCCGAATCGGTCACCTTCGCTGCGTTGACATTGGCATAGAGCGGCAGCGCCAGCGTGCCGGGAGCGGTTTCCGCGAGCGCATCGGCCATGCGATCCGCTGCGGGCTGCATAAGCGAGCAATGGAACGGCGCCGAGACAGGCAGCAACACACCGCGCTTGATGCCGTGCTCCTTTACCATTGCTACTGCGCGCTCGATCGCACTCTTGTGGCCCGAGATAACGACCTGTCCTGGGTCATTGTCGTTAGCGACTTCGCAGACCTCGCCCTGCTCCATCACCGCAGCCGCCTCTGCCAGCGTGGTCGCCTTCTCGATATCCGCACCAAGCAAAGCGGCCATGGCGCCCACGCCGACTGGCACGGCCTCCTGCATCGCCTGACCGCGCAGCTTGAGCAGGCGCGCGGTATCGGCAAGGCTGAACGCTCTGACAGCGCAAAGTGCGGTATATTCGCCGAGCGAGTGCCCTGCGACGCAGTTCCCCGCATCTTTCAATGAAACGCCGAAATCACTCTCCAGCACCCGCAATGTCGCAATGGCGTTGGCCATGATCGCAGGCTGAGCATTCTCGGTAAGGGTCAGTTGATCCTCCGGTCCATCATACATGATCGCGGAGAGCTTTTGCGCGAGTGCCTCGTTGACCTCCTCGAAGACTTCGCGAGCAGCCGGGCTTGCCTCAGCCAAATCGCTGCCCATCCCAACTTTCTGACTGCCCTGCCCCGGAAAAACGAATGCGCGCATTTTTGCTCCTTTGCTTCGTGCCGTGGCGGACGCGGGTGGCCCAGGTCACAACAATTACGCGGAGCGCCTAGGCAGCGGTTGGAGGGCTGGCAAGTCCGAAGGGGACAACCCTGTTGGCAGCGGTATGGCCGATCTCCGCGCGCCCCAGATACGGAACGCCCGCACGATCGCACCAGAAGCGCATGATCTCTTCTTCGGTCTGCCCGAATTCCACATAGTTCTCAGGCACATCAGTCACCGCGCCGAGCCGCAGGCCAGCGATGCGAGGCAGGCTTCCTGCAAGATGGAACATTAGCCGATCAATCGAGTAAAGGTGCTCACTAACCTCTTCGACCATTACCACATGACCCGAAAGATCGGGCATAAGTGGCGTATTTGAGATCATGGCGAGCGTAATGAGATTGAAAGCAACCGCGGGCGTCGTTCCATCAAGGCTGGGCTCTACACCACTGACATCACCGCTAAACCATCGCAGTACCCGCCGCACCGCTTCGCGCCCGCTCTCCGAGCGCGCACTAACCGGCATGGAACCATGGACCGACTGACCAATGCCCGCATGGTAAAGAGCGGCAAGCAGATAGCCGGAATCGGAAAAGCCGACATATGTCTTAGCACGCGCGGCTTGGTTCATCTGAGCCACTGCCGCCTCAGCAATGCGGTTCGATCCGTAGCCGCCCTTTGCGAACCAAACCGCATCGAAGGTCGGATCGTTTGCGCAGTCCAGCAATCCTTCAAGCCGACGCAGGTCAGAGCCTGCAAAATGGCCCTCACGCTCGAAACACTGATCATGGAAAGTGACCGCATGTATGGGAAACTCGGCCGCGACCAACTCTTCCAACGCTATGGCATGTTCGCGCGTAATCGGGGTGGCTGGCGCACAAATCGCAATATTTGTCATACAGGTCAGCCTATGTCGCTTGTCAGCTTACACGCAAGCCCATAACCATGATTCGCATGGCGAGTGGAATTGACGGGTCAGACCTTGTGGGTCGGCCGTTCTTTTTTTGCGGGATCGGCGGATCGGGTATGCTTCCGCTTGCACAGATTGTGCATGGCGTCGGTCACAAGGTCGCAGGGTCAGATCGGAGCCGCGATCAAGGCCGCACTCCCGAAAAGTTCGAATGGCTTGATAGCAACGGTTTCACGCTGTTTCCGCAAGACGGCAGCGGTATCAGCTCAGCCGAACAAATTCTGGTAGCCTCGGCAGCGGTCGAAGATACTGTGCCGGAAGTCGCGCGCGCCAAGGAACTCGGCTGCAAACGCATGAGTCGCGCGGAGTTGAACTCGGTACTTTTTAACGAGGCAGGCTATTCGATCGCCGTTGGCGGCACCTCGGGCAAATCGACTGTCACCGGGATGATCGCCTGGATTCTTGCCGAAGGAAAATACGATCCCACAGTGATGAACGGCGCGGTGATGAAGAACTTTATCGACGAAGCCAATCCGTTCGCCAGCGCTCGCGTTGGCCGCCCGCAGATTTTCGTCAGCGAAGTCGACGAAAGCGACGGAACCATTGCGCTTTACCGCCCCACCATTGGAGTGCTGCTGAACGTCAGCCTCGATCATAAGAGTATGGAAGAACTGCGCGTCTTGTTCGGCAATTATGTCGGCACCTCGGGTTGTGCAGTGATCAACTTCGACAACGAGGAAGCGCGCTTCCTGACTGAGCACGCGCGCCAATTGGTCAGCTACGGGATTGCCAGCCCTGACGCCGATATCACGGTCGAACCGGACTCGATCGACCAGAGTGCCTTTGGAATTCGTGCCGCTGTGCTCGACAATCGCAGCCGCGAGGTCGTTCCGCTCATCTTGCCGATGCCTGGAATGCATAACCTGTCAAACGCACTGGCCGCGATCAGTGCGGTAACAGCGGCTGGTATCGACGTTGAAAAGGCTGCCTATGCGCTTAGATCGTTTGGGGGTCTTGCCCGGCGGTTTGACGTGATCGGCTCAACCGAGACCGATATCACCGTGATCGACGATTTCGGACATAATCCGGAGAAATGCGCGGCTACGTTGCGCACGCTCAAGGCCACGCCGGGCCGGGTGATCGCTTTCTTCCAACCGCATGGCTATGGGCCGCTGCGCCAAATGGGCAACGAGTTGGCTCAGACCTTTGCACACGAGCTTGGCTCCGCAGACCAGGTGATCATGTGCGATCCGGTCTATTACGGCGGCACGGTCGACCGCAGCGAAGGCAGCGAACGCATTGTTGACCTGATCAATACCGCCGGAGACAGGGAAGGCCCGCATGCAATCCATATTCCCGACCGCGATCAATGCGGGGAGCGCATCGTCGATATCGCGCAGGCAGGCGACCGGATCGTGGTAATGGGCGCGCGCGACGATACGTTGACGAGCTTTGCCAAGGGGGTTTTCGAGCGCCTCGAATGAGTATTTACTCCCAAGCGGTGGTGCATGGTTGGCGCATGTTGGCAGGGCTTATCGCGGCCATCACATTCGTTCTGGCGATCGACATCGCTTTCGGTCATTCCACTTGGGCGTTCGCGATTGCAATTGTGGCATTGATCGCGCTCAATTCTCCCATGCTCCGCCTCAATTGTCCGCATTGCGGGAAAAACCTGTTCTTTCGCGGCATCTTTGTAGTGCCGTGGCCGAACCGTGTGTGCGGCAAGTGTGGGGCCGAGTTGGACCGGACTTCACAAAATCGCTGATGGAGCGATTGAAACGTCACCGCTAGTCCAAGCACATGCACGCTCGTGATTTCTCCATGGACACCCTGCTCAAAGCCTGTGCGACGCAATACGCAGGACGCGAAGCCACTGTCGATGGCAGCCAGCGACTTAATTACGCGGAGTTTGATCGGCGAGTGGAGCGTCTGGCGCATTGGTTATTTGGCAAGGGCATTGCTCCTGGCGATCGTGTTGGAATTCTACTAACCGACGGTGCGCCTTACCTTACAATCCTACTGGCGTGCGGGCGGATTGGAGCTATTGCGGTACTGCTCAACTGGCGGCTCGCACCGGGCGAAATCTCGTGGATTGTTGGAGACGCCGATCCCTCTTTGACCTTCGTCAATCCGAGGTTCGAGGCGCTGCTGGCCGAAGCCAATGCGGGCGAAGTGATTGTGGTCGACGAGGCCCACGACCCCAACGGCGCGTTCGAGAGCATTTTCGCACATGGCCAACCAGCCCGGAATCTGCCCGTTCTACTGCCTGATCGCCCACTTTATATGATGTATACCAGTGGCACGACGGGAAAGCCCAAAGGGTGCCTGCAGGCGAGTAGCGCGGTTGCATCGTCGGCGCTGGGTTTCGCCCTTCGTCGGCAGTTTACCCGAGAGGAACGCCTGCTCTCAGTCAACCCGCTGTTCCACGTCGTAGGCATGCAGCAAGTTGCCGCCATGCTAGCCTGCGGCGGATGCAGCGTTTTCGCCGGTCGGGACGACGATAACGCCGCTGTGCTCGATCTGGTCCACCGAGAGGCCTGCACCACAACCAGCGCCTTTCCGACGATCTGCTTCCCATGGCAGGCCATGGAACCGATCCGAGACGGTGTGATGCCGCTCACCAAATACACGGGTGGTTCGGGCATGGGTCGACCACAAATGTACGAATTCATCGAAAAGGACTGGGACACGCGCGTCGTCGGTGGATACGGCCAGACCGAGGTTTGTGGTTTTGCCACCTTCATCGACTACCCGGACATGCTGGAACATCCGCGCTCCATTGGCTGGCCAATGCCGCATGTCGAGATGACCATTCTTGACTCGGAGGGGAACCGGCTCCCCCCGGGCGAAGAAGGCGAGATTTGCCTGCGCGGCCCCTCCGTTATGCTTGGCTATTGGCAAAACCCCGAAGCCACGGAAGCCGCGCTGGGCCATGGATGGCTGCGCACCGGTGACCTTGGCACAATGGACGAAAAAGGTCTGGGATACCTGCTCGGCCGCGCAAAGGAGCTGATCAAGACTGGCGGCGAAAATGTCTATCCGGCAGAAGTAGACGCGGTGTTCGCCGAAATGCCGGAAGTCGCCGATGCCGGATGTGCAGGCGTGCCCGACGCAAAATGGGGCGAAGCGGTGAAGGCGTTCGTCGTACTCCATCCAGGTGCGACGCTCACCCGCGAAGAGATCACCGCCCGCTTCAAGGACAAAGTCGCCGGATTCAAACGTCCGCGCTACATCGAGTTCGTCGACGCGCTGCCCCGCGATCCGATTGGGAAGCTGCTGCGGCGTGAGCTATCTGCACGTCCGGTGAACGAAGATCAAGCGGCATGACTAGTTCGCCCCGGTCAACTCACTGGAATACAACAGTTTAAGATCATCGTGCAGAGTAAGCCGACTGTCAGATTGCGCCCCATTGCAGACACGCAACTACGTCGTCGTTTTCCGGGCATCCGCACCCCAGTGAACTCCGCCTTTCGTCGCTTGCCTTGAGATGTTGTATCATTTAGCTGTCCAATGGCTGGCCCCTTTGGAAGCGCGAGATGATCGAACAACAGATTTCCGCACATTTTCTCAAGATTTACTGATCATGGCGACTTGGACCGAGACCAGGTCAGAGCTGTCCGCCTCCTCGGACGTCTCATCCCAAAAACAAACGAAATCCCGTATCGACAGCCTTGATGTTCTACGCGGCGTTGCCGTTCTGATGATCTTCGTTGTCAACGTGAAGATGATGGCCAACGGCTACAATCATTACGTCACACGATCGCTGTGGGAAGGCAAAGCTGCGACATGGATTGCGTTTTTCCATGGCGAGTTAGTACATGGCCAATTCGTCACGATCTTCACTGCGCTCTTCGGTGCTGGGCTGGCGCTTTTACTCGGACGAGAGGACTCCCTGCCGCTGCCTATCGTCCTTCGCAGGCTGTTTTGGTTAGCCGTTTTTGGCGGTCTGCATCTCATTTTCCTGCGCGAGGGCGACATCCTGATTTGGTATGCTCTAGCTGGCTTCGTTGCGGTGCCCTTCGCAAGACTGAAAGGAGCAACCGTCTTGGGCCTCGGGCTTGCCGTCCAACTCGCGGCTTATGTACATTATGCGTTAGTACCGATTTCTGAGCCCGAAGCGTCGGCGATACTCTGGTCCTCGGTGCGTGATGCCCATTTAGAGGTCTCCGAGATCATGCTGGGCACGCTCGGCGACCAGATTTCGGCACGGATGGGCGCAGCATCATACTACATGATCGATCTATTCTTTTTGGGTGGAGTCTGGATCGACACACTTGGGGTCATGCTTATCGGAATGGGATTGTTGAAATCAGGGTTCCTTGGCGGTCAACTCTCATTGAAGTCCTACGCCACCTGGGCAGCAATCGGACTTCTCATCTGCGCATCCGGACACATCCTCCGGATACTTCTAGCTGAGGGCTCAGATTGGGAGCGGATTATATTGGATGTTGCGAGTTACTCATATCGTTTTGGTGGAGCCCTGGTATGGACTTCGCTTATAGTCGCCGCAGTATCGTCCGGATGGAAAGCAACCGCCTTTATGGCAGTGGGACGCACCGCTTTTACCGTTTACATCCTGCAATCGGTGATTGGACTGCTGCTCTTTTCGAGCCTGGGTCTGGGATTGTTCGGTCAACTCTCGCTAGGCGTCCTAATGCTGGTTACGGCAGCGGTCTGGGCGTTCTTCCTGATTGCGGCGCCACTCTCGCCCACTTTCGATTTGGTCCCCTTGAATGGATATGGCGCTCACTGACCTATGGAAAGGCGCAAGCCATGAAGCGCGTAAGCGCTAACCAGCGCTCACTTCGCTGAATCTGGCTTAACCTCCGCTTCCACCCTCAGCGCCTAACCTAGAAGCGGGCTTTGCCACTCGCCAAAAGCACTCGTTCAGCACTCCTCTTTTTCAAGCGCTTTCCGCCCTTCTTCCTCTCGCTCGAAGGCTCGTTTATAGGCCTCGCGCGCGGTCAGCTGCTCGCGGTACTCTTTGAGGCTGTCTGGCACGCCTTCGTCCAGCCCGACATTCTGCGCAAGGATCAGCGCATAACCCACACAAATGTCTGCGACCGTAAAGCGATCTGCGCAGAGAAACTCACGCCCCTCCAACCGTTGCTCCACCTTAACGAGCCGCTTGTAGAACCACTTGGCATAAGCCTCACCCGCCTCGGCCCAGCCCTTGTCTTTCTCAAAAATCGCGAACCGCATATAGACGGTCTGCGGAAAGGTGATCGTCGCGTCGGCGTGGTAAGTGTAATCGCAATAGTCAGCGTAATCGGCCTCACCCGGTGCTATGGCGAGCGGCGTATAGCCTTCCCGCGTCGCGAGATAGTGTGCGATGGCACAACTCTCGGTCATGCGGCTTGTCCCATCTACCAGCAACGGCACTGTGCCAAGTGGATTGATCTCCATATATTCCGGCGCAAGATAACGCGGAGGAAACGGAAGGATCTTGAGGTTGACATCGACGCCCGCCTCTTCAGCAGCCCATGTCGCGCGGAGCCCGCGTGATCGGGCGCAGGTATACAGTGTTGGCTTGGTCATCGGCCCCGCTTAGTGTCCTTCGGCGTGACCCACACCCAGCACTTTGTGCAGTACAAACGCGATTATCGCGCCAAGCATTAACCCAAGTATCGCAGAAATCGTCGCATAGGTTGCCCAACCGAGGATACCGGAGAGAGCACCCGACGCACCCTGCACCGCATACTCGGCACCGTGAGCGATATCATAAAATAGGTGGAACCCGATCTCGTGCGTGCCGTGAACGATAATGCCACCACCGACCCACAACATCGCTACGGTCCCGACCACTGATAGAGTGGTCAACAATTTGGGTACAAAACGCAGCAGCAATTCACCTATCTTTCGCGCGGCATCGCTGTCCTGTGTTGTAAGATGCAGGCCAATATCGTCGATCTTCACAATCAGCGCGACCGCTCCATAAACCGCGACAGTGACAGCGAAGCCAACCAGCGCGAGCACCCCCGCCCGCACGATAAGCGATTCTGCCGCAACTTCATTCAGCGTGATCGCCATGATCTCGGCCGATAGGATCAGGTCGGTCCGGATTGCTCCAGAGACGCGTTGCGCTTCGAACTCAACTGGATCCTTGATCTCATCGTCAAGTGTCTTTCCATGCTTGGCTCCGCCAAGCTTTTCCAGCACCTTTTCCGCGCCTTCATAGCACAAGAACGCACCGCCCAGCATAAGGATGTAGATGATCAGCCAGGGAAGGAATTCTGACAGGATCAGCGCCCCAGGCAACAGGATAATCAGCTTGTTGAACAAGCTGCCTTTGGTGATTTTCCAAATGATTGGCAGCTCTCTCGCAGGACTAAGCCCAGTCACATAGCTGGGAGTGACAGCCGCATCGTCTATAACCACGCCAGCAGTCTTCGACCCGGCCTTGCTCGCAGCGACGGCAATATCGTCAACCGAGGCTGCGGCGCTGCGAGCGATTACCGACACGTCATCGAGCAGCGCAACCAATCCTGAAGGCAATGCAATTCCCCTATTTCTGCAATCCAACCAATGCCGGGTGCCTGCACTATTCATCTGTGACAAGCCTTGCAATCACGGCCAAAACCGGTATGTGCGCCGCTCCTGCGCGGGCAACTGCATTGTGTGGGAGCGTAAAGAAAGCCGGAGGGGCCCCGTCATCCGGACGGATCAGCCAGCGATCGGCAGCAATTGAAAGGAACGCGAGATGGCTCATTATGAGCATATCTTCCTCGCGCGTCAGGACCTCTCGCAGGCCCAGGTTGACGCGCTGGCGGCCACGGCGACCGAAATCGTCGAAGCCAATGAGGGCAAGGTCACCAAGACCGAAACGTGGGGCCTTAAGTCCCTCGCCTATAAGATCGAGCGCAACCGCAAAGCACACTTTGTGATGCTCAACATCGACGGCCCCGGCGCCGTCGTGGCCGAGCTTGAGCGCCAGACGCGCATCAACGAAGATGTCATTCGCTATATGACCATCCGTGTCGAAGAGCACGAAGAAGGTCCGAGCGTGATGATGCGCAAGAATGAACGCGACCGTAAGCGTCGCTCTGACCGTGAGGAGCGCGACTGATGGCACGCCCGTTTTTCCGCCGCCGCAAGTCTTGCCCGTTCTCCGGCAATGACGCCCCCAAGATCGATTACAAGGACGTGCGCCTGCTTCAGGGCTTCATGTCCGAGCGTGGCAAGATTGTGCCGTCCCGTATCACCGCCGTTTCTGCAAAGAAGCAGCGTGAGCTCGCCAAGGCCATCAAGCGCGCCCGTCACATCGGCCTGCTGCCGTATATCGTGAAATAAGGGAGAAGACACATGGATATCATTCTCCTCGAACGCGTCGAAAAGCTCGGCACAATCGGCGACGTCGTCACCGTCAAGGATGGCTACGCCCGCAACTTCCTGCTGCCGCAGAAAAAGGCCTTGCGTGCGAACGATGCCAACAAGGCTGTGTTCGAAGCCAATCGTGAACGTCTTGAAAAAGAGAACGCTGAAAAGCGCTCTGTGGCTGAAAGCGCCGGTGAAAAGGTTGCTGGCGCAGAGGTCGTGCTGATCCGCGCTGCTTCCAACGCTGGCCAGCTTTATGGGTCGGTCAACGTCCGCGACATGGTCGCTGGCCTTGTTGAACAAGGCCACGAAGTCGACAAGAAGCAGGTCATAATGGGCGCGCCGATCAAGGTTATCGGCATGCACGACGTGACGGTAGCGCTTCACCCAGAGGTGCACGTTACTGTCAAAGCCAACGTGGCACGTTCCGATGACGAAGCCGAACTTCAGTCGCAAGGTGTCGACGTGCTCGCCCAACTTTTTGAAGACGAGCAGCGTGAGATTGAGGAACAGGCCGACGCAAATCGCATCGACCCGAACCTTGAGCCAGGTGAAATTCCCGCCGAGCTTCTCGAAGAAGGCGCAGCTCCCGCTGAAGGCGAAGAGACCGCCGACGCTGGCGAAACAACGGAGACCGACGAGCAAGCTACTGAAGGCTGATCGCGGCTAAACCCGTTTAACAAAGAAAAATCAAAAAGGCCGATATCCAGTGAGTTTCACTCAGGATGTCGGCCTTTTTGTGTATCACAACACGCCGCATGTCGTCATGTAATGACCCTGTAACCCCAGCCTTTGCCAAGAAATCAAAGCGGCGCTAATAGCCAGCATGATTTCTATCCCTATGATTCTCGAACAATTGCAGCAGCATCATGATGATGCTGTAGCGACCTTGCGCAACGATGTAATCGCTTTTGGCAGTGACGGTACCATTCCCCCCCAGCGCAAGCGCGAAGATGGCAGCTACGCCTATCCCAGCCTGACCCTGCGCTATTCCGGCGTAGGCGAGCCGCTCGATCGCAGCCGCGCCTTTGGCCGCCTTGAACTGCCCGGGACCTACACCACAACCATCACTCGACCTGATCTTTTTGCACCCTATCTCGCCGAGCAGCTTGAGCTGATCTCTGCCGAATACGAAGTTGATGTGACCGTCCATCGATCGCGGCAGGAGATTCCGTTTCCTTATGTGCTCGATGGCGAAGCCGGCGCGGCAATGGTCGGCATCGCGCCGCAGGACATCGCGCAGTACTTTCCCTCGACCGATCTCTCGCTAATCGGCGATGAACTGGCCGATGGCATCGAATTTGACGATAATCAGGATATGCCACTGTCGCTGTTTGACGGGCTGCGCACAGACTACTCACTTGCTCGTTTGGCACACTACACCGGTACGCGGGTTGAGGATTTTCAGGACTTCATACTGTTTACGAACTATCACCGATATGTCGATGAATTTGTAAACTGGGGTGCGAGGCAAATTGGCAGCAATTCCTACACTGGCCTCACCGGCGCAGGCGGTCTCAATATCACTGATCCTGCAGAGAACGCGCAGGAACAGCTCAATGATACGGCCTGGCGTCGTGCACAAATGCCGACCTATCACCTGAAGCGCGAAGATCGGCGTGGGATCACCCTCGTCAATATCGGCGTCGGCCCGTCCAATGCGAAGACAATCTGCGATCACCTTGCCGTGCTTCGCCCGCATGCGTGGATGATGATCGGGCATTGCGGCGGCGTTCGCTCCAGCCAGAAGATCGGCGATTTCGTGCTCGCCCACGCCTATCTCCGTGACGATCATGTGCTCGACGCCGTGCTGCCGCCGGAGATTCCAATTCCGCCGATTGCCGAGGTACAGCTTGCATTGGCAGGTGCAGCGGAGGAAGTCTCCGGCGTGCAAGGGGCGAACATCAAACAACGCATGCGCACCGGCACCGTGGTAACCACCGATGATCGGAATTGGGAGTTGCACTATTCGAGCTCGGCCAAGCGGTTCTCACAAAGCCGCGCCATCGCGGTCGAGATGGAAAGCGCAACGATTGCCGCTCAAGGCTATCGCTTCCGCGTGCCCTACGGCACGTTGTTATGCGTCTCCGACAAACCGCTCCACGGCGAAATAAAATTGCCGGGTCAGGCCAACAAATTCTACGAAGAAGCCATCTCAGCCCACTTGCAGATCGGCCTGGAAGCATGCTCAAAGCTCCGCGACGAAGGCGATCGCCTGCACAGCCGTAAACTGCGTGCGTTTAACGAGCCGCCGTTCCGATAGCGGCTTGGCAGCCAGACATTGCCAGGCTTGCAACCAAAATTGGTAAACGCGGACAGGCTATGCAACCGCGTCGAGTTTACTCAAGCGGATCGAGCAGGCTGCTACCAAGCACCGAAATGTACCGTTGTGCCAACCTGCTAGGTAGCCTCAAGTCGCGATCGAGAACAGGATCGATCATGTCCGAGCGCGCCGCATGCATATGGATGCTCTGTCTGCGTCGGTGGCCAACCAGATTATGGTAAGGATCGAACAAAGTGTTTAGGGAAGACGGAGTGCAGGCCCACTTGTTGAACGAGCGCACAGGACGGCTGGAGGAGGCGCTGAACAAGGTCGAAGCGGAACCCGAAGCGCGCGAACGGCTTTAGAATGAAGCGTTGAATAGGCGTAAGACCGAATACAAGCAGATCACCGCCGAGTTCGAACGGTCGGTCAAAGCCGTCACGCAATCGGTAGCCTCGACTGCGAAAGTGCTGGAGAGATCAACCAATTCTTTCGATAAAGTGAAGACATTCGAGAACTCAACCGAGCGTTTCGCAAGCAACCCGCGCGCCGCATAGGGATGAGGGTGATCCTCTTGTCATCTAGGGCAAGATCGCCAAACCGTCTCCACCCTCGCCCGTTTTCAGGCGCCGGAGCACTTTGCCGCTCATATACTCAACCTCGGCTATGGTGTTGCTCGCAGTTTCCGCGACATAAACCCGCTCACCATCATCTGACCACAGAATCGTCACCTGAAAGCGTTCCTGCGCCTCCTCGGGGCTGGACACGGAGATGCTGCGGATCACTTCCTTGGATGCAAGATCGATCACCGAAAGGCCGCCATCCACCAGGTCTGAAGTAACCGCGACATCACCCTGCGGACGGATCGCCAGGCGCAGCGGGAACTGACCGGTTTCAATCGTGTGTTGCACTTCCATGGTCATCGGATGGAGCGCAAAAGCCTGGTTTGACCCACGCGCCGAGACCCAAAGGGTCTCGCCATCGGGTGTAAGCGAGATTCCCTCAGGCTCCTCGCCGACAGTCACCGACAGAGGAGACTGTTTGCCAGTCAGGTCGATCCTCGTAACCGTGCGCGAGCCGAGGTCGGTCGTCCATGCCGTGTTTTCGTCGGGTGCAACCGCAAGCATGTGGCTGCCCTCTTTACCTGTCGGAAATTCCTTGATCTGGGCCTCCTCGAATACTGTGCCATCATGGAGACTCAACAATCGGACGATCGATTTCCGCCCCTCGGCGGTCACATAGATCGTACCGCTTTCGTGCCAGACGATGCCATGCGGTCGCGCATTCTCCCCCAGCTCAACGCTGGCGACCTTGCGAAGATCATCGACATCGAAGATATCAACCGTGGTGCCGCCATAGCAGGCAAGGGCGACATGAGTCCCATTAGGCGAGGTGGCCAATTCGTGTGGATTGGTGCAGCTTGGCTTGCGCAAGACCTCCTCGCCAGAAGCGAGGTCGATCTTGGACAAAGTGTTCCCGCGTTTGTTAGCAACGAACAGAGTCGGTTTCTGGTCAGCCCTGTCTTTGCCCACGCCAAGGGGCGCATAGGTATAGCTCTCGCGTTCCCCACAGGCTGAGAGCGTTAGACAAGCGAGAAGCCCAATCAGCAAGCGCATCTTCACCAGCCAACCTCGTGACCTTCGTTCTGCTCTTCGAGCCAATCCATCAGTGGAGCAAAATAGTCGACCATCGCCTCGCCCGACATCTGACGCTCGCCGGTGAAAGCTTCAAGCGCATCGGGCCACGGTTTTGAAGCGCCCATCGCAAGCATCGCATTCAGATTTTCACCCACTTCTTCGTTGCCATAGATCGAACAACGGTGCAGCGGCCCTTCCCATCCGGCAGTGTCGCACGCGGCCTTGAAGAACTGGAACTGTAGAATACGCGCCAGGAAGTAGCGGGTATAAGGGACGTTGCCCGGGATGTGATACTTTGCGCCCGCATCGAAATTCGCCTCACTCCGCTCGACCGGAGGGACGATCCCTTGGTACTCGGTGCGCAGGTCAGTCCAGGCACCATTGGCATTCTCCATGGCGATCGAACCATCAAACATGCCCCAACGAAAGCGGTCGACCAACAGACCAAATGGCAAGAAAGCAACTATGTCCTTCGCCTGACGCAAGAGTATACCGATGTCCTTGTCGGCGCTTGGCAGTTGTTCCGGCTTCAACATGTCGATCTGCACGAGGTATTCAGGCGTGATCGACAGCGCTATCATGTCCCCGATAGCTTCGTGGAAGCCATCATTGGCACCGGTTAGATGAAGGAAATCCTCCTTGTTGTACGCGCGCTGATAGTAATTGTGACCCAGCTCATGATGGATGGTGATGAAGTCATCCGCGTTCGGCTTGATGCACATCTTGATCCGCAGATCGTCGATGTTGTCGAGGTTCCAGGCGCTGGCATGGCACACCACTTCGCGGTCGCGCGGCTTGGTGAATTGACTGCGCTCCCAGAATGTCTGCGGCAGTGGTTCGAAGCCGAGTGAGGAGAAAAACTGTTCCCCTATCTCAGTCATTTGGACTGCGCTGAGATCCTTTTCCTGGATTAGCTCGGTCAGGTCATATCCGATGTCACCTGAACCTTCAGGGGCGACCAACGGGTAGATGTTCCCCCATTCCTGCGCCCACATGTTGCCGAGTAGATCCGCACGTATCGG
>JBCCVO010000006.1:0-81929 GCA_039195235.1 Pseudomonadota bacterium | reverse complement strand
GTGCCGCGCGGTGCAGGAGAAGCGCACGCGCACTGAATGACCAGCAATGCTCGCGGAAAGGAGGGGCGGCGCCGAACGGAGCCGCCCCTTTTCATATGCGCTGCAATGTGCGTGAAGCTTGCGAAATGCCGTTTTTCGCGTAGCTTCTGCTTCGGGAGAGAAATGGGATCATGTTGGTCGGCGCGGCCATTGGCGCCGCAACCTTGTATCTGGCCGTCTTGTTCTGGCTAGCCGCTTGGCGTGATCGCGCGAGGCCGGGAGGAGCGTTCGCGCGCCATTCCGGGCTGGTCTATGGACTGAGCCTTGCGGTCTATTGCACCAGCTGGACGTTTTTTGGTGGAGTGGGCACGGCAGCAACAGCAGGGCTGGATTATCTGCCGATCTACCTCGGACCGATCCTGATATTCACGCTAGGCTTTGGCCTAGTTCGCCGTATTCTGGCACAAGCCAAGGCGCAGCATTCCACTTCAATAGCCGACTTTCTGTCCGCAAGATACGGTAAGAGTGCAAGTGTCGCGGCCCTGGTGACAATCATCGCAACCATCGGCGCACTTCCTTACATGGCATTGCAGCTGCGCTCGCTCAGCAGTTCCATCAGCACGCTCGACCCGGATATCTCGAGTCAGGTCGCTGCCGATGAGATGGTGCTTATGGTCGCAGGCCTGATGGCGCTGTTCGCCATTCTGTTCGGTTCGCGACGGGCTGATCATGCGGGCGACAATGCCGGGCTGGTCCTGACGATCGCGGTCGAGGCCATGGTGAAGCTGATCGCACTGATCGCGGTGGCGGCGCTGGCGCTTGTGCTGTTGTTTGAGAGCGATGCGCCTTCCGCGCCGCAGGTGTTTGAGACGACTCAACTCGATGCACGCTTTGCAGTCCTTACGCTCATCGCCGCCTGCGCTGCTTTATGCTTGCCGCGGCAGTTCCACATGACCTTTGTCGAGGCTACAAGCGATCGTACAAGCCCGTCGATGCAATGGGTGTTTCCGCTATATCTGTTGCTGACGTCTGCGGTGATCGTGCCGATCGTTTTGGCCGGTGTCGCGCTGCTGCCGCAGGGGACTGACCCCGATACGATCGTAATTGCCCTGCCGCTCGCCAGCGGCAACGAAGCACTCGCATTGCTCGTCTTCATTGGCGGATTTTCCGCAGCGGCGGGAATGATCGTCATCGCCAGCGTCGCACTGTCGACGATGATCACCAACGATCTGATCGCGCCACTGGTCTTTCGCCGCGCGTTGCAAGGCTCAGCCGACCGCAGCAAGCTTGCTTACCGACTCTTGACGATCCGGCGCGGCGTGATTGCGACGCTGATGTTTTTCGCTTATCTGTTCTATCTTGGCTTCGGCTCGCTCACCAATCTGGCAGGGCTTGGCACGCTGGCGTTCGCCGCAGCCGCGCAGTTCGCGCCCGGACTAGTGCTTGGCATGATCAGCCGAAGCGGGAACAAGACCGGCATGCTGGCCGGGCTAACGGTCGGGTTTGCGCTTTGGCTCGTGTTGCTGATCCTTCCCGCCGCGACGGGCGAAGCTCCAATTGTTGCGATCCATCCGGATACTCTCGTCTCGGGCGTGCTCTTGAGCCTAGGCGCGAACTGCCTTGCATATTGGATTGGGTCCGCTCTCAAACGGCCCTCGCTGCTCGATGCGTCGCAGGCCGCCGCCTTTGTCGGCACGCCTACTCCCGGTAGGAGCCCCAGCCTCGTCACCAACAAGCGCGTCGCCGATGTCCGGTTGCTGCTCACCCAATTTGTCGGGCGGGACCGGGCAGATGCCGCGATTACCGCTATTCCAGGAACCTATCGCGATGGTGAGCAAGCCGATGATGCGGTCATTGCGATGGCTGAGCGTACGATTTCAGGTGTGGTCGGCTCTTCCTCGGCTCGCATGATGATCGCCTCTTGGTCCGATGGGGATCCAGTGCCCATGGCCGAAGTAATGGCAATGTTCGACGAGGCGAGCCGCCGCCTATCCTTCAATGGAGAGCTGCTGCAAATCGCAATCGAGAACATCGACCAAGGGGTGGCGCTGGTGGATTCCGAAATGCACTTAGTTGCGTGGAACAGCCGGTATCAGGAGATGTTCGAACTGCCCGATGAGTTGGTCAGCGTCGGTACGCCGATTGCCGATCTTATCCGCTTCAATCTGGAGCGAAGCGACACCGCCGAAAACGAGATCATACAGCAAGTCAACCGCCGCCTCGAACACATGCGCGCCGGTAGCGAGCACCGGATCGAGAGCGAGCAATATAACGGGCAGATCATGCGGATCGTCGGCTCGCCTGCGCCCGGCGGAGGCTATGTCACCTCCTACACCGACATCACGGCGGATCGCCGAGCCGAGCAGGCTCTGGAGGAGAAAGTCGCCGAGCGCACCGAACAGCTGAGCGACGCCAACGATGCGCTGGCGGAGGCGACGCAGTCCAAGACGCGCTTCCTTGCCGCCGCAAGCCATGACCTGATCCAGCCTCTAAACGCCGCACGACTGTTTGCGTCGGCTTTAGGCGAAGAGGTTGAAGGACAGGAGCATCTCACCCGGCTGGTGAAAGACCTCGATGGGTCGATCATGTCAGCCGACCGGCTGATCCGCGCGTTGCTCGATATATCGAAGTTGGACAGTGGCGGTATCGTGCCCGAGCTTGAGCCGGTCGCGCTTGATAAGGTATTCGACGAGGTGGCGCGTGAATTCGAACTCCAGGCCAAGGCCAAGGGCATCACACTGCGCCGGGTCCATACCAGCGCATGGGCGATGACCGATCGCGCGCTGATCACCAGTGTGCTGCGTAACCTTGTGAGCAACGCCATCCGCTACACCGAAACGGGCGGCGTGTTACTGGGAGTGCGGCGTGCGGGCGATCGGGTGCTGCTATGCGTTTACGACACCGGTCGAGGGATCGCCGAGGCTGATCGCGACCGGATCTTCGATGAATTTCAGCGCGGCGCATCGACCGATCGCGAGGGACTTGGGCTTGGCCTTGCAATCGTCCGGCGCACAACCCGTCTGCTCGATATTCATGTCGAGACATCGTCCAAGCTCGATCAAGGAAGTCGCTTTGCGCTCCACATGCAGGTGCTGCACTGGCAAGCACCGAAAGCGAGCGCGGGAGAGAAACAGACACCGAGACCGATTGCAAAAGCGAGCGTGCTGGTTGTCGACAATGATCCCGCAGCGCTGGCGGCGACCGCGGCCTTGTTGGGCAAATGGGGGCTGGATGTGAGCTGCGCGGGATCGTTCCGGGAGGCAAGCAAGCTGATGCCGAACGCTCCTGACATCGTCATCATGGACTACCGTCTCAATGATGAGGAGCGTGGCGATGCAGTTTACTCGGCGCTCTGCAAGCAATGGGAAGAGAGACCCGCCGCGATCCTGTTGACGGCAGAGGCGAGCGAGGAAACCGAGGCGGCGGCTCAGGCCATGGACGCGAACCGGCTGCTTAAGCCCTCCTCACCAGCGTCGCTGCGCGCGCTGATCACGAATTGTCTGTCGCGTCGCGACATGGACACCGAGGCTCAGGCGTCGGCGGGATCTGCGGCCGGTTGATCGACGTCGAGCTTCGCCGCCAGCAACACCGCTTGGGTACGGTTGTTGACGCCGAGCTTGCGGAAAATCGCGGTGATATGCGCCTTCACCGTCGCTTCGCTTATTTCGAGTTCGTAGGCGATCTGCTTGTTGAGCAGGCCCTGACGGACCGCTCCGAGAATGCGACGCTGCGCTGGGGTCAGACTCGCCATCCGTGCGAGGTCATCGTCGGTTTCAAGCTCGGTAGGCGGAAACCAGCTATCACCCTCGCGAACAGCGGCGAGCGCAGTGCGCATCTCCTCTAGACCCGCGGATTTCGGGATGAACGCCGCCGCGCCAAGTTGGCTTGCCGCTGAATATACGCGCGGCTCCTCGCTCGCTGAAACGATCGCAATGGGCAGCGCGGGATAGTCCTGCCGCAGATCCATCAGCACAGAGAGACCGTTGGAGTCCTCCATATGAAGGTCAAGCAGCAGTGCCTCCGCCCCGTTCTCCAGCTCACTGCGTGTCGCTTCGGCAGAGCTGGCCTCGACCACTTCCGCTTCAGGCCACACCTTGCCGACCGCATGGCTCAAGGCCGTGCGGAACAGCGGGTGATCGTCGGCGATAATGATCCTTTGCGACATGATCCTACCGTTTCTGTGACCTAACGGTTCTGGCGGCCTTCAATCAGTCGATCAACCAATGACGGGTCCGCCAGTGTTGAGGTATCGCCCAACGACCCGAAATCGTTCTCCGCGACCTTACGTAAGATGCGCCGCATGATCTTGCCGGATCGGGTCTTGGGCAGGCCGTTGGTGAATTGCAGGTGATCGGGCGTCGCAATCGGACCGATCTCCTTGCGAACATGCGCGCGCAGTTCCTGATAAAGCTCGTCCGTTCCTTCGACGCCAGCATTCAACGTGACGTAGCAATAGATGCCCTGCCCTTTGATATCGTGCGGGTATCCAACCACCGCAGCCTCGGCAACGAGATCGTGCAGCACCAGCGCGCTTTCTACCTCGGCTGTGCCCATCCGGTGGCCCGAGACATTGATGACGTCGTCGACCCGGCCCGTGATCCAGTAATAGCCGTCTTCGTCGCGGCGGCATCCGTCGCCGGTAAAGTACCTGCCACTATAGGTGCTGAAATAGGTCTGCTCAAAGCGTTCATGGTCGCCATAGACGCTGCGCGCCTGGCCCGGCCAGCTGGCGGTGATACAGAGATTACCCTCTACCGCGCCATCCAGAACATCGCCTTCGTTATCGACCAGCTGCGGCTGAATGCCGAAGAATGGCAGCCCAGCACTGCCCGGCTTCATATCATGCGCCGCGGGTAGCGTGGTTATCATCACCCCGCCGGTTTCGGTTTGCCACCAGGTGTCGACGATCGGGCAACGACCTTCGCCGACAACATCAAAATACCAACGCCAAGCCTCCGGGTTGATCGGCTCACCAACCGATCCGAGCAGGCGCAACGAGGATCGGTCGCGGCTGGTCACGAAGTCATCACCCTCGCGCATAAGCGCGCGGATTGCGGTGGGCGCGGTGTAGAGGATGTTGACCTTGTGCTTGTCGACCACATCCCAAAAGCGACCGTGATCGGGGAAGTTGGGCAGGCCTTCGAATACGACGCTGGTCGCGCCGTTCATCAACGGACCGTAGACGATGTAACTATGACCGGTAACCCAGCCGATATCCGCAGTGCACCAATAGACCTCGCCCGGCTCGTAATCGAAAACATAATTGAAGGTCGTTGCGGTCCATACGCCATATCCCCCCGTCGTGTGCAGCACACCCTTAGGTTTTCCAGTCGAGCCTGACGTGTAGAGGATGAACAACGGATCCTCCGCCGCCATCTCTTCGCAAGGGCAATCAGCGTCGCTGGTGACGTCGTCAAACCAATGGTCACGGCCGTCGCTCATCGCGACATCGCCGCCTGTATGCTTGATCACCAGCACGCCATCGACGTCAGCGCCCTCGATCTGGAGCGCGGCATCGACATTGGCTTTGAGCGGCACAACCTTGCTACCGCGCAGCCCTTGATCTGCAGTGATGACAAAGCGGCTGCCACAATCCTCGATCCGCCCGGCGAGCGCCTCGGGCGAGAACCCACCGAACACTACCGAGTGGATCGCGCCGATCCGGGCGCAGGCGAGCATCGCGGTAACGCCCTCGACGACCATCGGCATATAGAGTGTGACGCGGTCACCGCTGGTAACACCGATCGCCTTCATGGCATTGGCCATACGGACAACTTCACCGTGCAGTTCGCGATAGGTGAGCGTGCGCCCCGGTATTGTCGGGTCATCCGGCTCGAAAATGATCGCGGCATCGTCACCGTGCGTATCGAGATGCCGGTCGACCGCATTATGGCACAGGTTTAGCGAGCCATCGGCAAACCATTCGATCTTTGCCGGGTCGAACGACCATTCGCCGCCTTTGGTCGGCGCCGTGATCTAATCGAGCCGCTTTGCCTGGTCCAGCCAGAAGCCATCAGGATCCTCGACCGAGCGCTGGTACATCTCATTATACTGCTCTGACACGCAATGCGTTGCGCGGTCTGCTGGCGGGCGTTCAACAGCGTGGATCATGGCGAGTCTCCCTTTCGTCAAACCGACCATAACCCGCTGCTCCTCTCAAAATCCGTCAGACAATAGTCGTACGACTATCCTCTAGCTGTGCGCAGACGCAAGCTCGCGCCAAGTTCGACAGCCTATAAATCGATGGGAGGGAAGTCGATGGTTCGTGAGAAAACTGGGATCGCACTGCGGACCGCATTGCTGGCAGCAACCTGCATGACCGCAAGCCCGGTGCTTGCACAGGATAGCAACGTTGAGGATCGGCTCGACCGATTGGAATCGCTGGTCGAAGAGCTAATCGAGCGCCTTGATGCGCAACAAGGGACGACACAGGAACAACAGACGGAGATGCAGGCGCAGCAGGATGAAATGCGCGCGCAAGCCGCCGCGGTTCTCGCCGCGACGCAGGAACTCGAAGCACGGCAGGCCGAGTTGGCCGAGCAAATCGCCATTCCACGTCTGCAGGAGGACAAGGGCTTTCGGGTCGGGAACACCACCATCGCCTATAACGGCTATGTAAAGCTCGATGCGATCAGCCAACGTACCAGCGGTGGCCAACTGCCCAACGGCAGTATCCTGCGCGACTTCCTGATTCCGGTCGCCATCCCGGTGGGCGGTGAAGCATCCGGTTTCGACACCGATTTCAGCGCACGCCAAACGCGATTCCTGTTCAAGACCGCAACAGATGTTGGCGAAGAACACACGCTCAATTCGCATATCGAGCTGGATTTCAATGTGACCGAAGGAGGCGATGAACGCATTTCGAATAGCTTCACGCCGCGTATACGCCAGGCCTTCATCACCTATGACAATTGGCTGTTCGGGCAGGCATGGTCCACATTCATGGATGTCGGTGCATTGCCGGACAGTCTCGACTTCATCGGCGTGACACCGGGTACACCGTTTGACCGGCAACCTCTGATCCGCTGGACGAAAGGCGGTTTGCAGCTTGCCATCGAACAACCGGAAACAACGGTGACGACACCCACCGGAGGACGTCTGGAACCAGGTGACGATACGCTCCCCGATTTCGTGGCGAAGTACAATTTTACCGGTGATTGGGGGCGGATCAGCACCGCAGGCATCCTTCGCACGTTGCGCGTTTCCGACGATGATTTCGGTACGGGCACTGACAGCGCGTTGGGATATGGTGTCGCGTTATCCGGCGTTCTCAAGATCGGTCAGCGCGACGATTTCCGCTTCAGTACTTCGGTGGGGAGCGGCCTGGGGCGATATATCGGTCTCAACATCGTCAACGATGCCGCAATCGACCTTGACGGCAACCTCGATCCGATCACGACCTACGCAGGGTTTGGTGCCTATCGGCATTACTGGTCGGACAAGTTGCGCTCCAACCTAGGAGGCGCGTACTTCAAAGCCGACAACCCGGTTTTGCTGACCACCGATCTGGTGACCGACGAAAGCTGGAACGTTTTCGGGAACCTGATCTGGAACCCGGTCCCACCGCTCGATTTCGGGGTCGAGCTTCTATACGCGGAACGTATGCTTGAAGATGGGCGGAGCGGCAATCTCCAGCGTGTTCAGTTTTCGACCCGTTACAATTTCTGACGCGACTACCGAATTCCTGTTCCGAACACTTCTCTCCATATTCCGGACACAAAAAGGCCCCGCAAGTGATGTGCTTGCGAGGCCCCTTTTGTCTGTGCTGCGGCTTTAGAAGCGGTAGCTGACGCCTGCGCTCAGTAGCCACGGATCAAGGTTGTGTTCGGTCTCGATCACCAGAGCATCACCGGCAAACCAACGAGCGGTCGTGTCGATGAAATAGCGTTTCGCATCAACCGTCACGCCAAAGCCGGAATCGCCGATGGGGATATCGAAACCAGCCTGCAGTGCGAAACCGAACTCATCCGAAAGGTCTGTATCGGTCACGCCGAGTGGGACGGTTGCCGCTCCAGGCTCATCGCTGACCCACAGGAAGTAAGCCGGACCCGCACCGACATAGGGCTTAACGCCGCCGATATCGAAGTGATACTTTGCCGTGATCGTCGCCGGTATCAGCTGTGCGTCCGACACCAGTTCGGTCCCGGGCGGAAAGCCGGAAACGGTATCAACATCGTGCTGGGTGATGCCAATAATCGTTTCGAACGAAATGTTGTGGGTTACGAAGTACTCGATCGAGAGTTTCGGAATCACGTTGTCGTTCGCTTCAGTATCGGTGCCTGCAGGCAGACCGACAAGATCAACATTGACCTGTTCGATTTCGCCATCGGGCAGCACAGCGGTCCCCATCAGCTTGACCTGGACGTCACCGGCACGATCCTGCGCGGCGGCGGGTGATGCG
Source organism: Pseudomonadota bacterium (assembly GCA_039195235.1). GTDB lineage: Bacteria > Pseudomonadota > Alphaproteobacteria > Sphingomonadales > Sphingomonadaceae > Erythrobacter. The sequence continues at coordinate 73,549 of JBCCVO010000006.1, read as the reverse complement.
ACGAGAGCAATCGCAGCACTCGTGATGGCAAGAAGTGTCTTCATTCTCTTTATCCTCAAAGAGCAGCAGTGGTCACCCTTCGCGACCCATAGTTCTTGCTACTTCTGAGGTTTGGATAGCGACTGAAATGATTTGCCATCATTGATCCCGATCAAAGACGGTCGAACAATCCTGGGGCAAATGGTTGCTCCATTATGGCAAGCATCAGCCTTTCTCCCGAAGTCGCCAGCATGGCCGCGTTCAAAGCCGCCGTGCCGTTTGGCAATGGTCCGCAAGACACCGCCGAGCGGCTTTGCGCGGTCGGTCGCTTTCGCTCGCTTGAGCGCGGGGATGAACTACCCGCCGACCGGTATGAAGACAGGCTGGTTTTCATTGCGACGGGTACCGCCAAGCTGGTGGCGCAGTCTACAACCGCGTCGGCATCGACCCGCAAACCGATCAAGCCCAATGGCTCTTCGGCACGGTCGATCGACCGTGACATATCCACCAACACCCACGTGCTCGCATTCCATTTCCCCGGCGATATCGTTTCGGTGCTGCGCCAGGCTGACGGAGACTTTCGCTTGGTCGCCTTAAGCAATCTTGACCTCGTTACCTTTCAGGCGGCGCAGTTTCTCGATGTTGCGCAAGACAATCCGGTTGTCCTGCGCTCTGTGCTGTCGCGCTCGCTCCAGGCGCTGCATCGCAGCCGCACCAAGATGATGCAACTGGGGCACAAATCGGCGCGTCAGCGGATCGCTGATTTCCTTGTCGGTATGGCCAAGAGGCTGTGCGGATGCACCTGCGGGGAATGCGAGTTTTCGCTGCCGATGACCCGGCGTGACATAGGCGACAGCCTTGGTCTGAAGATCGAAACTGTCAGCCGTCAGTTCTCCGAATTGCGAGAAGCGGGCCTCGTCGAAACCCAAGGTCGAAGCCTGGTCCGCCTGACCGATATCTCCGCGCTCGCAGGCGAGGCAGGCAATGCCCCTGCGCAAAGTCCTCCAAGGACGCGGTCGCCGAAAATACCACCTCAAACTTGATCTGGATCAAATATCGAAAATTCGCCCCGCTCTAGAAAGCGCAGGGCACCAAAGGGATAGTCATCATGGAAGCTGTACTCGGACGGTTCGGGATCTGGGCTTTGGTCCTGCTAGCGGCGATCGCCGCGATCGCAGGCGCGCAGGATACTGGCTTTGCAGTTCACATGGGGATCGTCGCGGTCGTCGTGGCACTAATGATGCTCATGACGCTTGGCACATTCGATCCGATGGCAAAGGTGCAGAGCGTCTTCAAAATGCCGACCGACCCATCGAGGTATGATGACGATGTCATACGCTGGGGTGTGATCGCGACAATGTTCTGGGGCATCGCCGGATTGCTGGCCGGGGTTTTCATCGCGCTGCAGATGGCCTTTCCGGTGCTCAATATCGAGCCATGGCTCAACTTTGGCCGGGTCCGCCCATTGCATACCTCTGCGGTCATCTTCGCGTTTGGGGGCAACGCCTTGCTCGCCACCAGCTTCTATGTCGTGCAACGCACCTGCCGCACCACGCTGGCCTTTCCCGGCATGGCTCGCTTCGTATTCTGGGGCTACCAACTGTTCATCGTGCTGGCCGCGACCGGGTATCTGCTCGGTATCACCCAGTCTAAGGAATATGCCGAGCCTGAATGGTATGTCGATCTGTGGCTGACCATAGTGTGGCTCGCCTATCTCGCAGTGTTCGTCGGCACGCTGCTTCGCCGTAACGAACCACATATCTACGTCGCGAACTGGTTCTACCTCGCCTTTATCGTGACCGTAGCGATGCTGCACGTCGTCAACAATTTGGCAATGCCGGTTAGCCTGCTTGGCTCGCAGAGCTACAGCGCCTTTGCCGGTGTGCAGGACGCGCTGACGCAATGGTGGTACGGTCACAACGCGGTGGGCTTCTTCCTCACTGCAGGTTTTCTGGCGATGATGTATTACTTTGTGCCGAAGCAGGCTAATCGCCCGGTCTATTCGTACCGCCTTTCGATTATCCACTTCTGGTCGTTGATCTTCCTCTACATCTGGGCAGGCCCGCACCATCTGCACTACACCGCGCTGCCCGACTGGGCGCAGACCCTCGGCACGGTGTTTTCAGTGATGCTGTGGATGCCCAGTTGGGGCGGCATGATCAACGGCCTGATGACGCTGAACGGCGCGTGGGACAAGGTCCGTACCGATCCGATCATTCGCATGATGGTGCTCGCACTCGCATTCTACGGGATGAGCACGTTCGAAGGGCCGATGCTGTCGATCAAGGCGGTAAACAGCCTGTCGCACTATACCGACTGGACCATCGGCCACGTCCATTCCGGCGCGCTGGGATGGAACGGCATGATCACCTTCGCCTGCGTCTACTTCCTTGTACCCAAGCTGTGGAAGCGAGAGCGGCCGTATTCGCTGCGCATGATCAACTGGCACTTCTGGCTCGCGACGCTGGGCATCGTTTTCTACGCCGCCAGCATGTGGGTCGCCGGGATCACTCAAGGCCTGATGTGGCGCGAATACGGCTCTGACGGTTACCTCGTGAACAGCTTCGTAGATACCGTCACAGCGTTGCACCCGATGTACCTGATGCGCGCCTTTGGCGGAGGGCTTTACCTAACCGGCGCGATCATCATGGTCTACAATATCTGGATGACCATCGCAGGGTATGAGCGCAGCGAAGCCGCGCTGGGTGATACCGCGCACGACTACGCCGCCGATCGCCCGATCGTCCAGATCCCCAAAGCAGAACCGGCGGAATAAGGAGGCGCAAAGATGAGCACCAATTCACCCGATCAGGGCGCCTTCGAGGGCCACAAGAAGCTTGAGAAGAACGTCACCCTGCTCGCTGCGGCCACCTTCGTGACAGTCGCCATAGGCGGGGTCGTAGAAATCGCGCCTTTGTTCTGGATCGACAACACGATCGAGGAAGTCGAGGGCATGCGCCCTTACACGCCGCTCGAACAGGCGGGCCGCGACATCTACATTCGTGAAGGCTGCTATACTTGTCACAGCCAGATGATCCGCCCATTCCGCGACGAGGTGGAGCGCTATGGCCACTATTCGCTGGCGGCAGAGAGTATGTACGATCACCCGTTCCAGTGGGGATCGAAGCGGACCGGGCCGGACCTTGCCCGTGTAGGGGGTCGCTATTCAGATGACTGGCACGTCCAGCATTTGAAGGATCCGCAAAGCGTAGTGCCGCAGAGCATCATGCCCAGCTATTCCTTCCTCAGCGAAACCGCGCTCAAGGTACCCGATCCGTCGGCTCATCTTACCGCGCTTAGCCGGGTTGGCGTGCCGTACAGCGCTGTCGATATCGAAATGGCCGAAAATGATCTGTTTGCTCAGGCCGATCCGGAAATGGACGCAGGCGATCTGGAAGAGCGTTATCCCAAGGCGCAAATCCGCGACTATGACGGCGATCCTTCGCGTGTGACCGAGATGGATGCGCTGGTAGCGTACCTCCAGATGCTTGGCACGCTGGTCGACGTAAACAGTGTCGCAGCCCAGCAGGAACTGGCCGAGGAGCGCGGAAGATGAGCTTTTACGAAGTCCTCCGCCATTTCGCCGACAGCTACGGGCTGGTGATGATTTTCGGCCTCTATTTGCTGCTGTGCGCATGGCATTTCCTGCCGCATGCGAAGAACCGCATAGAGGACGCCAAGCATTCGATTTTCAAGGAAGATGACGATGGCGAATGACATGGAGTCGAAGTCTGACAAGAGTCGCATCGACGAACCCACAGGCACCGAGTTTGTCGGCCATGAATGGGACGGGATTGAAGAACTCAACACCCCGCTTCCGCGCTGGTGGCTATGGACCTTCTACGCTACGATAGCGTGGTCGGCAGTGTATGTCGTGCTCTATCCGGCGTGGCCGCTGATTAGCCAGGCGACCGAAGGCACACTGGGTTGGTCAAGCCGCGGCGAACTGGCGAAAGATGTCGCTCAAGTCAAAGCCGAACGTGCCGACCTGATCGCCAAAATCAATGCGATACCGATTGAGGAATTGCCCAACAACCCGGAACTCATGCAGCAAGCCGTAGCTGGCGGAGCGGCTGCGTTCAATATCAGCTGCGTCCAATGCCATGGCGCAGGCGCGGCCGGGTATGAGCAGTATGGCTATCCCAACCTCAACGATGATGACTGGATCTGGGGTGGTAGTCTCAACGAGATCGAATTCACTCTGATCCACGGCATCCGCTGGGAGGGATCGGACCAGACGCGGCTCAACTACATGCCTGCGTTCGATGGAGTGTTCGACGATGCGCAGATCGATGCACTGACCAACCACGTGCTCTCGTTAAGCGGCAAGGCAGAGTCCTCTTCAGCTGGCGCAGAGCTTTACACGCAGAACTGCGCATCTTGCCATCAGCCGGCAGGTGAAGGCGATCCGGCGCAGGGTGCCCCGGCGCTCAACGATGCGATCTGGCTCTATGGGGGAACGCCGGCGCTGGTTCGCCAGCAGATCCTGAACCCGCGTCACGGCGTGATGCCCGGCTGGAGCGACAAGCTCGACCCGGTAACCATCAAGATGCTGGCAGCCTATGTCCACACGCGTGGCGGCGGCGAAGCGACCGAAGTGCCGACGGAAGAAAACGCTCCGACGGACGCTCCAGCAGAAGAACTTGCACTCGCAGATCAGAGCGATGGTGAGCGCTAGCGCAACTTCTCCGGTGGCAAGCCCGCGCGACTGGGGCGGCGCTGTGACCGGAGGCCAGGCCGCGAAGAAAGGCGGCGAGTCAGGAGGTGGCCCGCCTCCGCCAAATGACCTCTATGAAAAACGCAAAGCGGTTCATAACAAGCGGATCGACGGGCCGTTTCGCCGGTTCAAATGGTTGATCATGGTGATCACGCTAGCGATCTATTACGTCACTCCGTGGATACGCTGGGATCGCGGACCTTATGCGCCCGATCAGGCGGTCCTGATCGATCTGGCGCATCGCCGGTTTTACATGTTCGATATCGAGATCTGGCCGCACGAATTCTACTTCGTCGCTGGCATGCTGATCATGGCCGGTATTGGCTTGTTCTTGGTCACCAGCGCCGTCGGTCGAGCATGGTGCGGCTATACCTGCCCGCAGACGGTTTGGACCGACTTGTTCCAACACATTGATCGCTTCTTCGACGGAGATCGCAACGCCCGGATGCGGCTCGACAAGGCACCTTGGGGACCGCCCAAGATCGCCCGGCGCGCGTCCAAATGGACAGTCTACCTGCTCGTTAGCATGGTGACCGGCGGTGCTTGGATTCTCTACTTCGCCGATGCGCCGACCTTGTTTTTCGACTTTTTTGCAGGACAGGCTGCATTCGTCGCTTACGCCACCGTTGGCATCCTGACCTTTACCACATTCTGGCTCGGCGGTTTCATGCGCGAGCAGGTGTGCATCTATATGTGTCCATGGCCACGTATCCAGGCGGCGATGCTCGATGAGAATTCGCTAATCGTAACCTACAAGGATTGGCGCGGTGAAGAGCGCGGTAGCCTCAAGAAAGCTCAGAAAGAACCCGAGAAATATGGCGATTGCATCGACTGTCACGAATGCGTCGCGGTGTGCCCGACAGGCATAGACATCCGCGAAGGTCAGCAGATCGGCTGCATCACCTGCGCTTTGTGCATCGACGCCTGCGACCGTGTGATGAAGGATATCGGACGCCCGCGCGGTCTGATCGATTACGCGACACTCAATCAGTGCGACAAAGAGATAAGTGGAGAGCCGCCACAGCCTGCATGGAAAGCACTGCTGCGCCCGCGCACTTTCATCTACTTCGGTATCTGGGGTGCGATCGGCGCAGCCATGCTGTTCGCGCTTGGAACCCGGACGCACACCGACCTGACCGTTTCACCCGATCGCAACCCGCCCTACATGCTGCTGAAGGACGGCTCGATCCGCAACGCCTACACGCTTCGCCTGCGCAATATGGAGGCGCGCCCTCGCGACATGGAAGTCGCTCTTGTCGGCCTACCCGAAGGTTCGCGCATGTGGACCGACAGTGTCGCATTCGAAAGCGCCGCCGAGCGCCAGGTCGTCTCGGTCCCAGCAGACGAAACCCGCGTCGTGCGCGCCTATGTTGTCGTACCTGAAGCGGCCAAAGTCGATGAATTCGCATTCCAGCTGACCTCGCTCGACGAGCAACGCGAACAAGACGTCGCTACGACCACCTTCTCAACCCCGGGAGACTTCTGATGTCAGGTTCAAGCAACGCGAAACCCTTCACCGGACGCCATATGGCCGCCGTACTGATCGGCGGGTTCGGGATCGTCGCGATCGTCAATTTCTACATGGCGAGCCTTGCCACCGGCGGCTTTCACGGTGTCGTGGTCGAGAACACCTATGTCGCCAGCCAGAAATTCAATGATTGGATTGAAGAGGCGAAAAGAACACGCGCACTCGGTTGGAAAGCCACGCCTGCGCGCGATGAAGCGGGGCATGTTTTACTGACGACCAAGGATGTGCCCGAAAACGCATTCATAACCGCGGAACTGCGCCGCCCGCTGGGAACGCGCGAATACGCCGCGCTCACCTTCGCGCGACTGCCCAATGGCAGCTACCGCTCGAACGAAACCGTCGACGCTGGACGCTGGACCATCCGTCTGAGCATCAAAGCCAATGGCGAAGACTGGACCGAGGAGCGCGAGCTTAAATGAACTCACTGGCCTCCGCCTTTCCCACATCGACAAGCGACCTTGCGAGAACGCGCTTTACCGTGCCGGGGATGCGCTGTGCGGGGTGCATCGCAAAGATCGAGCGCGAATTGCCGCAGATCGACGGAATCGACAGCGCGCGGGTTAACTTCTCGGCCAAGCGGGTGGCCATTGAGCATGATCCGAAGCTCGACGAACTGGCTCTTGAAAAGGAGCTGCTAAGCCTAGGCTTCGAAGCGCAGCTGGTTGCGGAAAATCCTTTGGGCAGCGATGACCGCGAGCGCAAGCAGCTTATGCGCGCACTGGGCGTGGCGGGCTTCGGCATGATGAATATCATGCTGCTATCTGTAAGCATCTGGTCTGGCGCCGAAGGATCGACCCGTGAGCTTTTCCACTGGCTGTCTGCGCTGATCGCGATGCCGGTGATCGCCTATTCGGGCAGGCCGTTCTTTGATTCAGCGTGGATGGCACTCAGATATCGCCGCACCAATATGGACGTCCCGATCTCGATAGGAGTGCTGCTCGCGACCGGACTTAGCCTCTACGAAACCGCGACTGGCGGCGAGCACGCCTATTTCGAAAGCGCGGTTATGCTGCTGTTCTTTCTGCTCGCAGGCCGCGCTCTGGACGCAGAGATGCGAACCCGCACGCGCGCAGGCATCGGCGCATTGCTGGGCCGCATGGGCAAGAATGCGAGTGTAATCGGACCGGACGGCGCCATCCGCCGCATGGCAGCCGATGCGCTGGAGTCGGGCATGCTGGTGCTGGTCGCAGCGGGCGAGGCGCTGGCCGCCGATGGCGAGATTGAGGACGGCACCAGCACCATCGACAATTCCATGCTCACCGGCGAAAGTGCACCCGAGCCCGTCGGCATCGGGAGCAAAGTTCATGCGGGCGCGATCAATCTCGGGTCGCCAATCCGCTTGCGGCTGACCAAGGTCGCAGGCGACACGGCGATTGCCGAAATCGCCCGGCTGATGGACGAGGCTGGGCAATCTCGCAGCCACTATGTCCGTATCGCTGACCGCGCCTCCCGCGCCTACGCACCGGTGGTGCATACACTCGCTGCTTTAGCTTTTACTGGGTGGATGGTTGCGGGCGCCGGATGGCACCAATCGCTGGTGATCGCGATTGCGGTGCTGATCATCACCTGCCCTTGCGCGATGGGCCTGGCCGTGCCGACTGCGCAAGTGGTCGCTTCAGGAGCGCTCCTGAAGCGCGGATTGCTGGTTAAAGATGGAAGCGCGCTTGAACGGTTGGCGGAATGCGATGTCGCATTGTTCGACAAGACCGGAACGCTGACTCACGGTGAGCCGCGTCCGGACATCACATGTCTTAATGACGAGGCACGCTCGGTCGCGCTGGGCTTGGCTCAGAATAGTCGGCACCCCCTCAGCAAGGGACTGGTGAGCGCTTTGCGGGCCGAAGGCGTGGAACCAGAATCGATCGATTACGTACAGGAGACATCCGGTGACGGATTGACAGCACAGTGGAACGGTCTGGAAGTCGCGCTTGAGCGACCCGACACAAAATCGGGCGATCTCGCGACCTCTCTTCGCATCGGATTGCACACCACTACGCTCACATTCACCGACCCGCTGCGCTCGGATGCGAAAGACGCGTTATCCGCGCTCGCCGAGGCAGAGATCGATGCAAGCATCCTGTCGGGCGATCGCAGCGAAGCGGTCGAAGCGATCGCCGATATCTTGGGTGTATCAGCCATCGCTTCCGCCAGTCCGCAGGATAAGCTGGCGACACTCGAAGCGCTGAAAGCAGCAGGCAGCAATCCCTTGATGGTCGGCGATGGCCTAAATGATGGCCCAGCCCTTGCCGCAGCCCATGCTTCGATCGCTCCCGGCACCGCGAGCGATGCAAGCCAACAGGCGGCCGATGCGGTGTTCATTGGCGAGAAGCTGATGCCGGTTGCCCTCGCCATCCGCGTTGCGCGGAGGACTATGCAGATCGTGCGTCAAAATTTCGGCTTTGCGATCGGCTATAACGTACTTGCGGTTCCGCTCGCTTTGTTCGGATACGTCACCCCGCTGATCGCGGCGATTGCAATGTCTCTCAGCTCGCTCGTCGTGGTTGGCAACTCGCTGCGGCTGGCCCGGTGCGCGAAATGACGGGCCTTGCGATCCTCATCCCCATCGCCCTCGGCATGGGTGCGCTTGGCCTAGCGGCGTTCTTCTGGGCTATGCGCAGTGGGCAGTACGAGGACATGGACGGAGCCGCCAACCGCATCCTGATCGATGAGGAAGACCCGCAATGAGTATCCCAAGTCTGGCTATCCTTGCGGTTCTGCCGATGATCACAGGGCCGCTGCCCAATGAGGAAGGAAGATCGATTGTCGCAGCCTTGTGCGCCGGCGGCCAGATCACAATCCCGATCAGCGGCAGCGAGGACCAGCCAAAGCGCGACTGCCATCAAAAAGGCTGCCACGCAGGCAATTGCCGAAGGCAATTTGATCCAGAACAAAGACGCGATCGCTCCTGACCGCTTTATGGCTCCTCATGTGGCCATATCATCCAGACCTGCTCGAAACACCTGTACCGCGCTATACGAGCTATCCCACCGCCGCCGATTTTCACCCGCTGAAGAGCGGCGCAACCGAGCGCTCCATCGAGCAGGCATCTGGCGACATATCGCTCTATCTGCACATCCCGTTTTGCGAGAAGATCTGCTTCTATTGTGGTTGCAATACCGGCGCATCGGGACGGCGAACGCGGGTCGAGAGTTATCTTATCGCGTTGCATCAAGAGATCGAGGTCGTCTCAGCGCTTCTACCGCGCAACGCCCGTGTTCGCCGGGTTGCGTTTGGCGGAGGCAGCCCCAATGCAATCGAGCCTGCCGAATTCATCGCCCTGATCGATGCCGTCTACCGTAATTTCTGGCTTGAAGACACCGAATGGTCGATCGAGCTCGACCCGCGAACCATGACGAGCATGTGGGGCGAGGCAATTGCGGAGGCGGGGATCACGCGTGCGAGCATGGGCGTGCAGACATTCGCTGCGCACTGCCAGAAAGCGATCGGGCGCGAGCAGGACGACGCTCTGATCTGCCACAGCATCGATTGGTTGCGCGGAGCGGGCGTGACCTCACTCAATTTCGACCTCATGTACGGCCTGCCGGGCCAGTCGCACGAGGACCTTGCCGACAGTCTAGAATACACGCGGCTACTTGGAGCGGACCGTGTGGCACTGTTTGGCTATGCCCACGTACCGCATATCGTGAAGCGTCAGAGGGTTATCGACGCCAGCGCGCTGCCGGGCCGTACCGATCGGTTCACGATGGCAAGCCAGGGATTCGAATTCCTCACAGACAATGGATACAAAGCGATCGGCTTCGATCATTTTGCCCTGCCCAACGACCCGATGGCGGTGGCGAGTCGCGAAGGGACGTTGCGACGCAATTTCCAGGGCTTCACCGACGACCCATCGGATGTGCTGATTGCTATGGGAAGCTCTGCCATCAGCGGCTTTCCGGGACTGATCGCGCAGAACGAGAAGAATAATGGCCGCTACCGGATGACGTCATCACAAGGTCGACTATCGGCCTCATACGGGGTCGTGCGCTCTGCCGAGGACGAGATGCGTGGTGGGATCATCGAAGCGCTGCTCTGTCATTCCAACGCAGAGCTTTCGCCATGCCTATTCGCCAGCACGAGCAAGCAGCTCCGACCATTTATCGAGCGTGGCCTTGCCACGCTGAACGGGATGCAATTGACGGTTACGCCTGAGGGCCTCCCCTATTCGCGGGTGATGGCTTCGCTGTTTGATAGCTATCGCGAGACTGCCCCGACCCGCTTCAGTTCGGCGATCTAACTCGGGTTAAGCGCGGCGAGAGCCTCAGGCGTATCGACATCGGCCAGCCATTCCTGCGGGCAGGCGATAACTTGTCCGTCAGATAGAACAGCACGCGCGCCTACATCACCATTGAGCTTCGCAAGCTTTTCGAGATGGTTGCTGCCGAAGCAGGCGGGTGGCAGGCGCGTGGTTCCATCGGAGGATACGACAATACCTTCCGACCCAAGCTCACGCGCTGTCGCCGCCACTGCTCCAAAGTGCGCGGTCGGCACCATCGGCATATCCGCGAGTGCGATCATCAAAGCGTCGGCATAGATGTCCAAAGCTTGCCGAGCTGCGAGCGCAACCGAGGTTCCCATGCCTTCATCGGCGCGTGGATTGGTGAGCACTTTGAAGTCGAACTCGCGCCATCCCGAAGCGCAAGGATGGTTACTGTTTGACGCAATGACAAAAGCGAAGGCGAACTCGTCGCGCGGTAAGATCGAAGTAACATGCAAGCCAAGCATCTCGCCCCGAAATTCCGCGCACAGTTTGTCAGAATCGCCAAAGCGCCACGACGCACCTGCCGCCAGCACAGCAACCGCGAGGCGAAACCCCTCATCCAAGCGCATTCTCGAAATCGGTTTCCTGATAGGTTTGGATGATTTCAGCTAAGGTCGAGAGAGCCAGCGTGTGCGGGTCGCGCGAGGAATGGAACATACCAATGGGCGCGCGGATCGTCGCGAACTGTTCTGCAGATACTCCCTTCACCATCAACGCCTCTCTGCGCATCGCATGCGCTTCGCGTCCGCCCATCGCACCAATGTAAAAATGCGGCAGCTCCAGCGCCCGTACCATCAGATCGATCTCCCAATCATGATCGTGAAACAGAAACACGATGGCGGTCCAGGGGTCGCTTTTAAGCAGGTCGATCTGGTTGTTGCGGTTGAGCGAGGTGATCGGCACCTGGTCATCCAGCAAACCAATAATGCGCTCGTCAGGGGTGAGAACCGACACTGCGCAACCCATGTTCTGTGCTAGCCGGGCAAGGGCTCCGACTCCTGCCCCATGGCCGATGATCCGCAGTTTCGGGGTCGGCCAATGCCCGAAAATCGCGGTGCCGCTAGCCGGATCGAAATGCGATGCGTGCTTACCTGGAACCATCTCTGCACCGCCCTCACTCAACTGAATGGAAAACGGATCTCGTGCATCGATCGCGTCGAGGCATGCTAGCACAAATTCACAGCCCTTTAGGGGCTGGAAATGCAAGTCCAACCCGCCTCCACAAGGCAGCTTGATATCAAGATAGGGCGACCCCGCGCCAAACCGCACCACGCGCGGGACATCGGCCTTGAGCACATCCAGCGCCTCGGCCACCACCGCGTTTTCGATGCAGCCGCCTGACAGCGATCCTTCATAGGTGCCGTCCTCCGCCATACCCATGATGGTACCGGGGTTGCGCATTGAGGAACCCTCGACCGAGCAAACCGTAACGAGAACGGCACGCTCGCCCTTTGTCTGACAGCTATAAAGAAACCGCAGAACGCGTTCCAAGTCCACGGATCAGGCGCCCCCTAGCCGCCTACTCGGACAGACTGCCGAGATAGGCCACGATCGCCGCGCGCCGATCGCCATCGGTCACAGCGCCAGCGACCATCGTGGTGCCAGGAGCATAGCCAGTGGGATTGGCGAGGAAGCGATCGAGTTCAGCCACGTCCCAATTGACTTCCGATCCAGCGAATGCATCCGAATAGGCGTAATCGTCCAGCGATCCGGCTTGGCGACCCAATACCCCATAAAGGTTAGGCCCAGCAGTCGACGCGGCACCTGCTACGGCAACATGGCATGCCGAGCACATGGCAAACGCGGCTTCGCCAGCGGCGACAAGGTCTACCGCCGCATCCACGGCTGCATCTGCGACTTTCGCCGCGCTAGCCGCAGGCTCGCCCGGTTCACGCAAAACGATCTGTTCAACTGGCGGCTCTTCCTCCGCTCCGCCACAGGCCGTAACCATCAAGGTGAGCAGGCCCGCGCCCAGAATTGCCCGAATGCGCATCATCCAACCCCTCCCGAATGGCCGTTCAGACAAATTGCTTGGCAATCGGCAGTTCACGCAGGCGCCTGCCAGTCGCAGCGAAGATAGCGTTGGTCAACGCCGGAGCAGCCGGTGGCAAGCCAGGTTCCCCCGCTCCACCAATCGGCACGTCGCCGCTGTTGATCAGCGCGACCTCAATGTTCGGCGTCTCGTTCATTCGCAGCATCTTGTAATCGTGGAAGTTGCTTTGCTTGATCGCGCCGTCGACCAGCTCAAGTTCGCCATACATCGCGGCGGTCAGACCGAACACGATACCGCCCTCGATCTGGTTGCGGAACCCATCGGGGTTCATGACATAGCCTGCATCGCACACGGCCCAGCAATTCGTCATCCGAGGCTTGCCCGATGACATGTCGATCTCGATCACTTCGGCAACGATCGTGCCGAAGCTCTCCACAATGGCGACCCCTTTGGCGATGCCTTCGCCTGTTGGTTTGCGCCATTCGCTGATCTCGGCCACTTTCTCAAGCACGGCCCTGTGACGCGGTGCGTCTTCCAGCATGTCGAGCCGATATTCCAGCGGATCCTTACCCGCTGCATGCGCGGCTTCATCGATAAAACTCTCTATGAACCAGCCCTGCTGAGAGTGATCCACCGAACGCCATGCCTGAAACGGCAGATGCAATTCTGTCTCTGCCACGCGTACGGCAGTGTTCGGAATGCCGTACATCGCCGGAACACTGGCTTCTGCCGGGTCGTGGCGCTGGGTGAATACGCTGTCATAGGCGACCAGCTTGCCTGCATCGTCCAAACCCGCTCGGAAGCGGCACAGATCGGCGCAGCGATAAAGCGCCTTCTGAGTATCTTCCTCGCGGCTCCAGATCATTTTGACCGGATAGCCGGTGGCCTTAGCAATCCGCGCCGCCATCGAGACGTACTCTGCCCCCAAACGCCGCCCAAAGGCACCACCTAGATAGGGATGATGGATGGTGATGTCGTCCTTGGTCAGGCCAACCGTGTCGGCCACCGCGGTCCGCGCCATCAGCGGCACTTGTGTGCTGGTCCAGATGTCGCATTTGCCGTCTTTTACCAAAGCGGTGCAGTTCAATGGCTCCATCGGAGCATGCGCGAGGTAGGGTGCCTTGTATTCGGCATCGATGGTGGTTGTAGCATTGGCCAGCGCACCGGGCGCATCTCCTTTGGCAGCGGCTTCCTTACCGCCGGTCTCGCCCGCTTCATCAAGCGCAGCGGCAAACGCGGCAAACTGATCGTCCATCGTTTTGATCGGGCTCTTCGACGCGCTCCAGCCGATCTCAATCACATTTACGGCCTGCTGTGCCTGCCAATAACTGTCAGCGACCACAGCGACGAAATTGCCCATATTCAGGATTTGCAGCACACCCGGCATCTGCATCGCGCGGGTCGCGTCCATGCTTTCGACCTTCGTGTCCTGAACCGGCGGACGAACCACGGCTGCGTAAGATAGGTCCAGTCCCTCTGGCACCGCGTCGATACCGAACTCGGCTGTGCCGTTAACCTTGGCGGGGATGTCAGTGCGCGCCTTGCTCTTTCCCATCAGGCGATATTCAGACGAACTTTTTAGCTTGGGCGTCTGATCCATCGGCTGTTCGGCGGCGGCGCTAGCGAACTCTGAGTATGGGGCCGATTTGCCGGAGGCTTCGTGGATCAAAGTGCTGTCACGGGTGACAATCTCGCTCGCAGGAACATCCCACGCATCCGCCGCAGCACCCTTCAGCATTTGCCGCGCAGCCGCGCCAGCAACCCGCATCTGGTGTTGTCCAGTTGATCGGATCGAAGAGGAACCACCAGTTATCATCGCGTCGGCAAAGCGCGCCATCTGCGTAAACAACCCGTCCCAGGTCGGCTCAATCCAGTCCGCAGCGCTAAGTGTGAACGGGGCGAGAAACATTCGAGCCGTATCGGTTACAACATAACTGCCATCGGCAGGAGCCTGCATAACCCTGACCTGGTCCCATGCGGCATCCAGTTCGTCCGCGAGCATCTGCGCCAGCACGGAGTGTGCACCCTGCCCCATTTCGCAATGCGGAACGATCGCGGTGACTATGTTTTCTGAGTCGATCTTGACCCAGCTGTTGACCAGTTGCTCGTTCTCACCGGGAGCGACCTTTGCCGCAAGAGTGTCCACCGGATTGCCCGAACGCACGCCAATACCGATCAGCAGTCCACCACCTGCAAGCACACCAGCGCCGATAAACCCGCGCCGGCTCCACTTTGCGAGGCCACTGCGTTTCTTTTTGGGAGACAGGTAGTTCACGGCCTACTCCTCCTCGGTGCCGGGTTGTTCGATACCGGCAGCGACTTTGATCGCACGTCGGATGCGGGTGTAGGTGCCGCAGCGGCAGATGTTACCGGACATGGCGACATCAATGTCTTCATCAGTCGGCTGCGGATTGTCGCGCAGCAGCGCAGTCGCGCTCATGATCTGGCCCGACTGGCAGTATCCACACTGCGGCACCTGCTCGCTGATCCAGGCTTGTTGAACCTTCGTCAGCTCGCCCTCTTCCCCGGCTATGCCTTCAATCGTTGTGATCGCACGCCCCTCAGCCTCGGCAATCGGGGTCGAGCAGCTGCGCACAGGCTGGCCGTCAAGATGCACCGTACAGGCGCCGCATTGCGCGATCCCGCAGCCGAATTTGGTTCCATTGAGACCCAGCTCTTCGCGCACGACCCACAAGATCGGTTTGGCCGGATCGACATCGGCAGCCATATCCTGCCCGTTCAAAATGAAACTCGCCATGTAGATTCTCCCAGGCCCCACCTCTAAGTTGCTGCACGCAACCTATCTCGGAAGCAGCCTCTTGGGAAGTGCGGCGGTCAAAGCGCCCCAGCAGCGCTCAAAACGAGGCGCAGGCCCAGCCCAGCTGCAATCAGCATTACTCCCGTGCCAAGCACATTGGCGAGCCTGCCATTAGCGTATGTGCCGAGCACCGATGTCTGGTTCATTACATAGAGCAGGAACGCCGCGACGACCGGCAGTAATACGCCGTTGGCGAATTGCGCGGACAGGATGATCGTCACCGGCCGAACACCGGTCAGCGCAAATGCCGCGCCGCTGACAATAACGCTGAGCGCGACGAGCTTGAGAACGAATTGCCGGCGCTCTTCGCTGACCCGAAATATCTCGCTGACTGCGTAACCGGTCGCGAGCGGTGCAGTGATCGAACTGGTTAGGCCAGCGGCAAACAGACCCGCGCCCATCAAATATCTGGCATGAGTGCCGAACAAAGGCTCGAACTGCGCGGCCATGTCCGCGGCGTTCTCTACGGCAGCGCCTGCCGTAAACAGGCTTGCCGCAGCCGTGGAGACGATCAGGATTCCGATCACACCGCCAATCCCGATTGTGATCGTTGTATCGAACCGCGCGGTTTGAAGGTCCTGAGGCCCCGCCCATTTTGTGCGCGCCGCGCTGGCGTGGAGGAACAGATTATACGGTACTACCGTGGTTCCGATCAGCGCGATGACTGTCATCAGTGATCCATCTGGGATGATCGGCAAGGCCAAACCCCTCATCAGCGCCAGCACATCCGGGCGCACGACAAGGAACGTCGCAAGGAATGCCAGCGCCATAAATATGACCAGCATGACCAGCACTTGCTCGATCCGGCGATAACTGCCGGTCCAAAGCAATACCCCCGCGAGCAGCGAGATAGCGATAACGCTGGTGCGAAATGCTGTGTCAGACTCTCCGGCAATCGCTGCGATGCCAACTGACGCACCAGACAGGTTGCCCGCTTCATAGGCCGCATTGCCGAGATACAGAGCGACGCAAACCAGAAGGATCAAAGGCCAGCGCCACACGGATGCCTGCAGCAATTCGGCCAGATTCTCGCCAAGCCCCATTTGAGTGACCACACCCAGCCGCGCCGACATTTCCTGCAAAGTCATTGTCGCAAAAGTCGCGAACAGCAGCGCCCAAAGCAGCGCATAGCCAAAATTCGCTCCCGCCAGCGTGCACGCAGTGACAGTCCCGGGACCAATGAAAGCAGCGGTCACCAGCGCACCGGGGCCGGTATTGCGGAGACGTTGGAGTATGCTCATACGTTTACCGAGTGTCCCCATACCCGCCACCAGTCGGCGTTCGGATCACGATGCGGTCTCCAGGCGAAACTTCGGCCTGATCGCACCCGGCAAGATCGTGCACTGTTCCGCCAGCACGTTCGATCCAGTTGCGACCAACGCGGCCATCCTGACCGCCGCGCAGGCCAACCGGCGCAACCTGACGATGTTCGGACAAGATCGAACACTCCATCTCTTCAAGAAACCGGATCACACGGGTCACGCCGTCCCCGGCATTCCATCGGCCTTTGCCGCCCGATCCGCGATCAATCCGGAACTCGTCGAGCACCACGGGATAGCGCTGCTCGAGGATTTCGGGATCGGTCATACGGGTGTTGGTCATGTGCGTGTGCACTGCGGCCGTACCATCAAAACCGGGGCCGGCAGGCGCACCCGAACATATCGTCTCGTAATACTGCCGCGTCGTATCGCCAAAGGTAAGGTTGTTCATCGTCCCCTGACTCGATCCAAGCGGCCCCAGCGCGGCGAACAGCGCATCCGTCACCGCCTGACTGGTCTCGACATTGCCCGCAACCACAGCGGCATTGGGGCCGGGGTTGAGCATCGATCCGGCGGGTACAATGATCTTGAGCGGTTTCATGCACCCGGCATTCAGGGGTATGTCATCATCGATCAGGCAGCGGAAAACATAGAGCACGGCTGCGCGCGTTATCGCCGGTGGCGCGTTGAAAGCATTGTCGGCTTGCTCGCTGGTCCCGGCAAAGTCGATCACCGCACTGCCGGCCTGCTTGTCCACGCGGATCGCCACACGGATCACCGCACCTGAGTCTAACTCAAGTGCGAACTCACCATCATCGAGAGTTTGCACTGCGCGCCGAACTGCCGCTTCGGCCGCATCCTGGATATGACCCATATAGGCCTGCACCACGTCCAGCCCATATTGCGCGACCAGCTTGCCAAGCTCGCTTGCGCCAGCAGCATTGGCTGCAACTTGCGCCATCAGATCGGCGATGTTCTGGGCGATATTTCGCGCGGGATGTGGACCGGCGGCAAAGGCATGCTCGATCCGCTCTGTCATGAACATGCCGGTTTCGACCAATTTCACATTGTCGAACAAAATGCCCTCATCGTGGATCGTCTTCCCGGACGGCGACATCGAGCCGGGACTGATACCGCCGACATCCTCATGATGCGCGCGCGAGGCGATGAAGAACAAAATGTCTTGGCCTTGCTGGTCAAAAACCGGCGAGACCACGGTGATATCTGGCAGGTGCGATCCACCTTTATGCGGGTTATTGTGCACGAACGCATCACCGGGGGCGATCTCGATGCCACTTTCGATAACCGTCTTTACGCTGGCATCCATCGAACCGAGATGCACCGGCACATGCGGAGCATTGGCGATGAGGTTGCCACCTGCATCAAAGATCGCGCAGGAAAAATCGAGTCGTTCCTTCACATTCACCGACTGCGCCGTATTGCGCAGTACGATGCCCATCTGTTCGGCGATCGACATGAAGAGATTGGCGAAGATTTCGAGCTTGACCGGATCGAGCTCGGTGCTGCGAACCTGCTCGGTCTGAGTGATGGCATCATGTGCAAGGACAAGGCAGCCATCCTTGTCGATCGCACCCGACCAGCCAGGCTCAATTACAATAGTGCCGGTGGTCTCGATGATGGTAGCGGGGCCGGTGATACGGTTGCCGGGGAAAAGCCGGGCGCGGTCATAAAGCGGCGCGTTTCGCCATTTCCCTCCGGAGTATATCTGCGTTGTATCAATCACTTCGGGAGAGCCATTGACTGGGCGCTGCATTCCTGCTGTTGCCGGATTACTGCCACCACCTTCGCTCTCAACAATCAGCGTATCGAGCACCATCGGTTTCTCCGGCGCGGCAAAACCGAATTGCTGCCGATGGACCCGTTCGAACTCCTCTGCCATCGCTTCGGCATCACGGATCGGAACACGAATAGCGGTCTCCGTCCGCGCGTATCGCATCAGGGCGCTGACGCGATGTTTGATCCGATTTTTAGCGACACCCTGCTCTGCCAGATCGGCTTCACATTCCGATTCCAGATCACGGGCGGTATGGAGTGTTTTATTAACGGACTCCACCGAAAGCGGCTCGCCGATCACCCGCTGACGTTGTGTTTCAGTTTTTGCGAGACCCATACCATAGGCTGACAAAACGCCCGCCATTGGGTGGATCACGATGGTCCCAATCCCCAGCCGTTCAGCCACAAGGCAGGCATGCTGACCGCCCGCCCCACCAAAGCAATTGAGCGCGTAGTCTTTGACGTCGTGCCCGCGGGCGGTCGAGATCTGCTTTATTGCCTGCGCCATGTGCTCATTCGCGATTGCAAGAAAACCCTCCGCGACATCCTCTGCAGTGCGCCCGTCGCCTAACTCATCGGCGATTGCGGCAAAACCATAGCGCGAGGCGGCTGCGTCAAGTGCTTGAGACTGGTCCGGGCCAAAGACTTTCGGGAAGTGGTCCGGTTGCAACTTGCCAAGGCAGACATTGATGTCGGTGACGGCTAACGGGCCTCCGCGGCGATAGCAGGCTGGTCCGGGATAGGCTCCAGCGGACTCAGGCCCGACACGAAACCGGCCATCTTCGAACCTTAAGATCGATCCACCACCCGCAGCGACGGTGTGGATGTGCAGCATGGGTACCCGCATCCGAACGCCCGCGACCTCAGTTTCGTAGACCTTTTCGAACTCACCCGCGTAGTGCGAAACATCGGTCGATGTTCCGCCCATGTCAAAGCCGATAACCTTGTCGAAGCCCGCTTGCCGTGCCGTGTGCACGCAGCCGACAATTCCTCCTGCTGGTCCGGAAAGTATCGCATCACGCCCGCGGAATTTGGCAGCGTCTACAAGCCCGCCCGAAGACTGCATGAAGAGCAGCTGGCCGGGTTCACGACCGTCTCCAAATGCGTCGGCAACCCGGTCGACATAGCGGCGCAGGGTGGGCGTCAGATAGGCATCGACTACAGCGGTGTCGCCACGAGAGACGATCTTGGTAAGCGGGCTGACTTCGTGGCTGACCGACACCTGCGTAAAGCCGACATCATGCGCGATTTGAGCCAGTTCGCACTCGTGCTTGGGATAGCGATAGGCATGCATCAATACGATCGCGACGGCGCGAAGTCCCTTCGCAAAGGCCGCTTCAAGCGACTGCCGAGCGTGATCGTGATCAAGCGGTGTTTCGATCGTTCCGTCGGCACGAACGCGCTCTGCAATCTCGATTGTGCGTGCATAGAGCGGTGTGGCCTTTTCGATGTTCAGGGCAAATGTATCGGGTCGCGCCTGCGTGCCGATTTCAATGACGTCGCCAAGGCCTTCAGTGATCACCAATAGAGTCGGCTCACCCTTGCGCTCTAGCAGGGCATTGGTGGCGATCGTTGTGCCCATTCGAACCGACTGGATCGACTCGAAACTGAGGCTTAGGTCACCTGTGATCTCGCGCATCCCATGCAGCGCGGCATCTTCATAATGCTCCGGGTTTTCGGACAGGAATTTACGGGTGATGACAGCACCATCGGGTGTGCTGGCAACAATATCGGTGAAGGTCCCGCCGCGATCGATCCAGAATTGCCACTTGCCCGGCGAAGATAACCCGTCTGTCTCGCTCATAACTGGGCGCCTATGTGAAACAGCCGCACGCCTTTGGCAAACGCTCGACAGGCCGCTCTGCCCCGATTAGTCGACAGGCATGGACACAATAGCGCCCGAGCACTTCTTCGCCGCCGACATCCGCTGCGGTACCGTGGTCGAAGCAGAACCGTTCCCCCAGGCACGCAAGCCTGCAATCAAACTGGTAATCGATTTCGGCAGGGAGATCGGGAAGAAGAAGAGTTCCGCGCAGATTACTGGCCACTACAAGCCAGATACACTGATTGGGCGAAAGGTGATGGCGGTGGTGAACTTTCCGCCGCGCCAGATCGGTCCGCTGATGTCGGAAGTGCTGGTGCTCGGCTTTCCCGATGCAGAGGGTAAAATAGTGCTGGTCGAACCCGACGATGGTATTCCAGACGGCTCGCGACTGGCTTAAGCGAGGTCGCCCAGGGCCATTTTAAGCTCGCCAAGCCACGGCTCGAATGGCTTCCACGCGCCCTGCCCCTTGCGATTGATCGGCTGACGGACCTGCTCGCTCGACGCGGTTCTAACGGCGCGGTCGGTCTTGTGGAAGTTCAGACAGGCCTCTTCGAACGGAACTTCGAGGTAATTGAGCATCCGCCGGGTCTGCCCTTCCAGATCATTGAGCACATCCTCGTGCTGCACGCGCAAGACTTTACCCGGTAGAACCGTGTCCCAATGCTCCATCAGGTCTACATAGTCCGCGTAATAGCGTCCGATCTCATGCAGGCCGTAGGTAAACTCCTGCCCCTGTGCGAACAGCTGCTTAAAGCCCGAAAAACAGCAATCCATCGGCTCCCGCCGTGCATCGATAACCCTGGCGTTGGGCAAGATCAGATGGATCAGCCCGATATGCCGAAAATTGTTCGGCATCTTATCGATAAAGAGCGGCGCACCTTGCCTGTGTACAATGGTGTCATTGATGAATTGCTCGCCATACTTGGCGGCATCTTCGAATGAGAGCTCATGCAGGTTGGCGGGATATAGCGGCTGCCCCGCTTTGCGCCCGCGCAGCCTGTGCGCAAGCGCTAGGATATCCGGCAGTTCCAGCGTACCGTCGATCTGCGAATGGCTGGCGAGTATCTGCTCAAGCAGCGTCGAACCGGCACGTGGAAGGCCAACAATAAAGATCGGATCGATTGCTTTGCAGCCGAAGCCATCGTGCTTTTCGAACAGCTCGGCGGTGCAGAATTCTCTCTGCCGCGCCAGCTCCGCCGTCATACCTTCCGCGCTGTAGCGGGTATGCTTGCGCTTGAGCGTGTTGCCCTCTTCGTAATGGCGAAAACTTCTCTCGTAATCCCCGCGATCCTCAAGCGCTTTACCCAAGGCAAAAGCAATGTGAACGCGATCCATGAACGCGAGATCAGGCCGCGCCGCCTGTCCGCGCATGGCGTCGATTTCGCGATCAGTGAATTTATAGGTCTTGAGGTTAGCGAGCGCGTAATACGCGTCGCCATGGTCGGGCTTTGCGGAAAAAGCATCGCGATAGCTCGCGACCGCTTTGTCCTGCTGGCCCATAGTTTTCAGCGCATGTCCCTTACTTGTAAGGGTAGAGTGATCGCGCGGCAGTTTTTCCAGTACCGCATCGAACAATTGGAAAGCGCGATCGTAGTCGCCCGCCTGCATGCTTTCGATCGCGAACCGCGACTGGAACAGGGGGTTATCGGGATCGCGTTCATACAGCGCCTTGGCCTCTTCGCATGCTCGCTCGGACTTTTGCCGGCGACGGAGCGCGTCGATATAGTCGAGCCGCAGCTGCACATTGTCCGGCTCAAACGTGACAGCACTTTCGAGCAGGAACTCGGAGTCTTCGAGAATACCCAGTTCGGCTCCGATCCTGGCGAGTAGACGCATCCCCTCGACATTCTGACGGTTGCGCAGCAGGAAGTGGCGGCAGATTTCCTCGGCGCGCAGCAGGCGACCTTCATTCAGGTGGTTTGTTACCGCGACGAGCTCACGCGGCAGCGCCCGTAACCGCTCAAGCTGGGATTGAGCGGCAGCGGCTTCATCCGTACGGCCCAGCTTCGCAGCAAGACGCGTTTGTTGGCGCCAGCTTGCCTCCAGCGCCGAATTGAAAATTGTGGCCCGCGCAAAAGCGGTGAGCGCCACCGCCTCATCGCCTTTGGCAACGGCGAGGTGCCCCTCTTCCTGCCATGCGCGGCCATATTCTGGCATCGCTGCGTGGAGCTGCGCAAGATAGCTTGCCGCATCGTCGAACTGTTTCAGATAGCGTGACGCCACCGCCGCCATATACAATGCCTCGCCATCGCCAGGCTGGTCCGCCAGTACATCGCACGCCTCTGAAAGCCCGGCAGCGAACTCGCCTGACTGCATCGCCTGTTTGGCGGCCTCCAATTTGCTTTCGCGCGGCGTCATGAAGCTGTCTCTAACAAGCGAACGGCGGGGGTGAACAGCAATTGCTCCCCCCCGCCGCCGCATTTTTACGATGGTTCAGATCAATAGTTGAACGACACCCGCATGCCGACCGTCAACGGACGGTTGGTAATGATGCGCTCACGATCATTGCCGAAGATGCCCGAGATTTCAGCGCGCTCATCAGAGAGGTTCTCACCGAAGATCTCAAAACCCCACTGGTCCGACTTAACGCCGATCGCCAGATCGAACAGCGTGTAGCTGTCGAGTTCGATCTTATTGATCTCGATGATGTCGGTAAACTTCGACCCCGAATAGGAAACCTGTGGTTGGATGTATGCTACAAGCGTATCCGACAGATCCCATTCGTAACGAGCGCGCAAGTTGCCTTGGAAGCCCGGCGCGTAGGCCAGCTCTTCACCCTCGATCACGTCGGTGGTCGGTATCAAGACTTCGGTGATCTCGGTGTCAAGTATCGAGAAAGCCCCCGCAATGGTAAGGCCCGGAACCGCATAAGGTGCGATCGTGAAGTCGGCTTCGATCCCGTAAATCTCTGCATTCGCAGCGTTGGAAGAGAAGAACAGGTTTGTGATCGACGGATCGAAAATCTGCGTCTGCAGGTTCGAAATGTCGACATAGAACGCTGAGCCGTTGAAGCGGAACTGACCGTCGATCAAGTCCAGCTTCCAGCCCAGCTCATAGTTCTGAACTTCGTCGGTCTCGACTTCGAACGGAACCACGAAGCCCGTGCCCGGTGCTACAGCACCGCCGGGACGGTTGAGCAGACCGGGACGGAAGCCTTCAGAATAGGTAGCGTAGAACAGCAGGTCTTCGGTCGGGGTTACGGTCAGAGTGCCCTTGAAGATCGTGCCGCTGGTTGATGCGGTGTCTGGCGCGCGGACCGCGTTAAACACCTGCTGCGCCTGCGCCTCGGAAAGACCGGCGGCCTGAATGTCTTCAAGGCTGTCGTTCAGATCGAAGGTCTGACGCAGGTCCGCGTTGCATGATCCGATGAAGGTGAATTGTCCGTCGCCGTTATACAGATCGCTTATATCGGTGCCGAAAGCGTTGGCATCTTCTGCCGCACCCGAATTGCAGAACGACCCGTTCGCGCTGCCTTCAAAGTCGACCTCAACGTCATAGTAACGCGCACCAAACGTGGCTGTCAGAAGGTCGGGAACGATGTCGAAGCTCGCCTCACCGAAGAGACCGAATTGCTCATCGGTACGGCGAATGTCGTTGCGAAAGATGGTCGAGGCCGGGAACGGACCGGGATCGGAAACAAACCCGGTCGTCTGCGGGAAGTTCGTCGCGAACGGGCCAAAGGGTTGTGCGATCACGTTGCCTGGATAGGCAAAGTCAACGCGCTCTTCTAGCGACAGGTCAGAATAGAAACCGCCGCCCTGGAACCGTATGCGCCAGTCGTCAGGCGTGTTGAAGCGCAGTTCTTGCGTGAACACTTCGGTTTTGCTGAACGAGTTCACGAAAAGGTTCGGTGCCTGACAGGTTCCGCTCGGATTGTTACCAGTGCCAGGATAGCTCACCGAGCCGTCGCAGATATAGTACGGCAGATACTGTCCGGCGAACAGGTAATCGGTGTAGTCGGCGCGCTGCTCGCTTTCACGATCAGTGTAGGCACCGGTGTAGACGACATCAAGCATGGCGATGCGGCCTTCGACCGTCCAGCTGGTGTTCGAGAAGTCGTCTTCGAGGCGATCTTCTTCGAAACGTTCGATTTCGAGATCGTCGAGTCCATCGAGCTCAGGATCAGCGAAGAACACGCCATCGCTTTCAAGGCTCTGGCGCTGGTGGGACACGTTGACGGTCCAGTCAGGTGTCACTTCCCACAGACCGCTTACGCGGAAACCGGCATATTGCGTATCGTTGAAATCGTCTTCAGCGAGTCCCGCATTGTTAGCTTCGAGGAAGGTGACATCGCTGAGGTCGGAGGTCGACTGGAAACCTGCACGGTTGGCATTCACTGGCACGCCATTGGCGCGCACGAAACCTTCAGGACGAAAGCGAGCGCTTTCGGTTAGATCACGGGTGCCCTGGACGTTATCGATGTAACCACCCTGGTCATCGAGATAGACCACGCCGCGCAGTGCGAACGCTTCGGTGACAGGGACATTGACCATGGCTTCGCCCTGGTAGCTCGCTTCACCGCCCTTGGTGAAAGAGACTCCCGTCGAGAACGACGCATCGAAACCCGACAGGCTCGGCTTGTTGGTGATTAGGCGGACAACGCCGGCTTGCGAACTTGCGCCAAACAGAGTGCCTTGCGGACCGGAAAGAACCTCGATCCGCTCAAGATCGGCTGCGTAAACGTCGAGGTTACGGCCCGGCTGCGAGAGTGGCTGATCGTTGAGGTAAAGCGCCACGTTCGGAGCCAGACCCGCTACACCGGCGACGGTTATGTTGGGCGTGGTAGAAGCAAGGCCGCGAATGTAGATTGTACTCTGACCAGGGCCGTTGCCTCCTGCAGTTACCGACGGGATCTGCTCGAGATAGTCTTCGAAGGTATCGATGTTCAGTTCGTTGAGCTGTTCGCTTCCGATCGCCGTGACCGAAACAGGCACGTCCTGTAGATCTTCGCTGCGACGCTGTGCGGTCACAACGATGGTCTGAACCCCGCCACGCTGTTGTTCAGCAGCCGCATCGGTTTCGATTTCCTGCGCGATAGCAGGCGATGCTACAGCAATAGCTAGCGCACTCGCGGAGGCGCCGCTTACATACCTAATCATGTTGTTTGTCCCCTTAAGACAATGTTCGACCCGCAGCGCCACAGAACGGGGCCGCCTGATCAGTAATTATGACGCGGGATGAAAGATGTCGCGCCTCGCGGAGCCACGTAACAAGGCCTGCAGGGCTGGGCCACAGTGGTCCGGTAAGATTTGGGGAATGTGGTTTTCAATGTTGCAAAATAACAACATCGTACTATTTCATATAAATAATAAATCGACTAGATTACGATATTTCCAATATAGATAATTCTATTTTTTTCTCGACTTTGACCTACATAAATTCAGACAGACTTACTTACAAATCTTGGCAAATATATCTGATTTTACTCTTGCAAAGCCCACTAACTCGGGCTCTGTTATTCGGCTGCGGTTACTTTGCCATCCCAGCTTTCACACGCGTCGGCTGTGGTCGGCACACCGTGCCGCTTGCGGATCAGGTCGAAAATCACGGCCTTGCAGATCGAAATCCCCATCAGGGCAACAACCACCGAGAATGGCAGTGCGCCGATAATCATGGTAATTCTGATGGCATCGATCCCGCCAAGGATTAGCATGGAGCCGACCACGAAAGCGAGCGCACCGCCCCAGAACAGTATGTGATAGCGACGGCTGCCTTCTTCCTCACCCGCACCATTGATCGTGTTCACGATCAAAATTGCGCTATCTACCGAGGTAATGAGATAGGTCATCAGCAATACAACAACGAGCGCGGACACGATGATCGCCAATGTCGGAGTCAGAAGCACGCCAAGCGTCGCGTAGAGCTGATCCGATATGCCAGTCTCGGCGATCGCGCCATTGGCCGCTCCGCTCAGTTCAAGGTCAATGGCGGTCCCGCCAACCAGCGACATCCAAACGAAGCACATCAACGAGGGCACCATGACCACGCCGAGAATGTACTCGCGTACGGTCCGGCCGCGCGAAATGCGGGCAATAAACATCCCGACGAATGGGGCAAAGGCAATCCACCACGCCCAGTAGAACACCGACCAGTCGAGCTGCCATTGAACGAGCGCCGCCGCATTTTCGCTTCCGTCATCTGTGAAAAGGGTCAGTGAATTTTCCGGCAGAGTCCGCATGTAATCCCATATCCCGACGCCCAGCAATTCAAGACCGAACAGCCCGGAACCCGCGACTGCGAACAGCGCCAGCAAAGCAAATGACAGCCCCATATTGATGTTGGAGAGCCACTTGATGCCGCGCCCAACGCCTGAAAGTGCGCTGATGGTAGAAGCGCCGACAAGCACGAGCAGCGCGACAACAATGGCGATAGCACTCGCCGAGCCATCGCCCGCGAGCAGCCAGTCGCCGAGTCCAACACGGTGCAGACCCGCAACGAACTGCTCTACCCCCAGTCCCATCGTCACAGCGACACCGAGAATTGTCGCCACCACTGCCACAATGTCGACGATATGACCCCAGATTCCCGACATGGTGGTGCCGAACATCGGAGCGAGCGCAGACCGGATCGTCAGCGGCAGGTTGCGGCGATAGGCGACATAACCGACAGCTAGACCCACAAGGGCATAAGTGCACCAAGCACCAAAACCCCAATGCAGGAAAGTGTATAGGTACGCGGAGCGCACAGTCTCGGCCGAGCGCGGTTCGACTATCCCACGGATAATTTCAGGATTGCTGCTGAAGTGGGCGAGCGGCTCGCCAGTCGAGTAAGTCAGCATCCCGATACCGATGCCCGCGCCAAACAGCATCGAAAACCAGGAGAAACGGTTGAATTCGGGCTCTTCGTCAGGCGCACCAATCCGCAGCGTTCCGGATTGCGGCAGCAGAGCCAAGACCGCGCAAACCACAATTAGCGCCGCGACCAGATAGACGTACCAACCACCGTAATCCGAGATGATCGTTGAATTTGCCGCGGACAGTGTGTTGCTGGCGTTCACGGGAAAGAAGATCGCCCACATGATGATGAGCGATACGATCACCTTAGAAGGGATCGTCACTTCGCGGCTGAAACCATCATAGAACCCGCGGTCATGTGTATAGATCGGAAGGTCTACAAGTGGCGGATCGATGGGGACATCCATGCCCGGATTTGCTTGGTTTTGAATGTCTGCCATCAAACGATTGTATCACCTGTCACTGCTTTACCTTGGGGCATTTGGTCAACGCTATGACCGTCGCCCCTGCGTGGAGCGCTGCAGAACCAGAATGCGGGAAAGCGCTTTAAAGCCTAATGCCCACATCAGGCATTGCAACCCCATTGCCGATTTGCGCCGGTATCCGGATCACCAGAACATCACATAAAGCCCAATAAATATCGCGATCGAGAGCGCAGCAAGAGTATTGAACAGCATGCTGGTTGCGAAAGCGATGTCGCCAAGCTTGACCGTGCGCTGTTCGTCAGGAGCGGCCGTCAGTCGCGATACGATTACCGCCGAGATCAGCGCGATCACGAACACGATCCATATCCGGATGATAAACGGCACATCGGCAGCGCCGAACTTCAAAAGGACATTGACCACCAACGATCCAATCAGCGCAGTGAATGCCCCCACCGCATTGGCTCTTTTGTCGAAGAAACCGAGCAGAAACACCACGACGACACCGGGCGCGATAAAGCCGGTGTATTCCTGCACGGTTTGAAAGCCGCTTTCGAATCCACCAATGAACGGGCGGGCAAGCACGAGGGCCAAGGCCATCGCGCAAAAAGCGGCAACCCGTCCCACCATCACATAGTGCTGCTCCGGACGGTGGGGCAGCATGCTGCGATAGAGATCCATGGTGAAGATGGTCGAGATCGAGTTCATCATCGAGGCGAGCGAACTTACCACGGCAGCGATCAGCGCAGCGAACACCAGGCCACGCAGACCGGGAGGTGCGAACGCCATCAACTCACCATATGTGCGGTCCGATTTCTCAGCGAGTGCCGCGCCATCAAGCATGCCTTGCTGTGCGAGGATCACCGCCGCAATGCCCGGCACCACAACGATGAACGGCACAAGGATTTTGAGGAACGCGGCAAATGCAAGACCCTTTTGCGCCTCACCGAGGTTCTCGGCACCAAGCGCACGCTGGATGATGTACTGATTGAAGCCCCAATAGCTGAAATGCAGCACCCAAAGCCCGCCTAGTAAGGTCCAGATGCCCGGCAGGTCGGAATAGGCAGGATGCTCGGGCGCGAGGATCATTTCGAAATGGCCGGGCATCTCCCGCATGAGAAATGCTAGCCCGGCCATTGCGCCATCAGCGGGTAGCGCATTGAGCGCAAACCACGTTATCGCCAGACCGCCAAGCACCAGGATCACGACCTGGATGATGTCGGTCAGCGCGACCGCTTTAAGCCCGCCATAAAGCGAATAGAGCGCGGCAAAGGCGGCCAAGGCCATCATGGATGGCATCACACCCCAACCGGTCAACGATTGCACCGCCAGCCCGCCGAGCCATAGAACGGTCGTGAGGTTCACCGCCGTGTAGAGCGCGACCCAGAATACGCTCATCAGGTTCTTGACGCCGCTACCATATCGCTGATCAAGGAACTGCGGCATCGTGTAGATGCGGCGCTTCAGGAAGATCGGAAGAAAGTACTTCGCGACGATCAGCAAGACGATCGCGGCCTGCCATTCATAGGCGGCAATTGCGATACCGACTGCAAAGCCTTGACCCGACTGGCCGATGATCTGCTCGGCGGAGATGTTCGAGGCTATCAGCGATGCGCCGATCGCCCACCACGGCAAGGCTCGACCAGCAAGGAAGTAATCCTCGGTGTTCTTGTCATGCCCAGCAGGTTCACGGCTGACTGCGAGCGCGATCCCCAGCAGCGCGAGCGCATAACCGATGATGATGACGATATCGATGGTCTCGAGCGTCAACGCCTTTATCCCCCAACTCCCGCTTGCTCGAAACGAGCGAGCTCTCCGTGACCTTAAAGAGACCAACCGACGCGCAATATAAAGCGCATGGCGCGCGAATTCCCCCGGAGACTTTCCTTGCTCTTACAGACTACTCTTTATCCACCCGGCCGTTTCAACACCCTACACTTCTTTGCTTTGCGTTTTCAGTATTACTTGCCAAAGTGCTGATCTTACTAGGGGGAAGTATCCTATGTCCGGACCACCCGTGCCCATTGGTAGCGACGGTTTCTATCATCCCGCGAGTGAGGCGGATATCATCGGCCTGGTCGAATTTGCACGGGCAAACAGCCTTCAGATACGCGGTCGCGGCGCAACGCATTCGATGGCGTGGAGCATCTACACCGATCCGAAAGACGGTGATCCACAGAACCGGACCCTCCAGCAATCACCACCACCGGGCGAAGCGATCAACCTAGCGTTTGACAAGATGCGTGGGCTCGACTGGATCGATGAGGCCAGTGGTATTATTGAGGCCGAGCCAGGCATCAATCTGGGTTATGATCCGCGTGATCCGTTTCACGTATCGACGCTGGAGAACAGCTTCCTGCACCAGATTTTCGAGAAAGGCTGGGCGGTCAACACGCTGGGCGGCATCACGCATCAGACTTTGGCGGGCTTTACTCTGACCGGATCGAACGGAGGGTCGGCCGATTACGCCTGGGACAACGCTATCGCTTTTCGGATCGTCGATGGCACCGGCAAGGCGGAGTGGATCGAAAAAGGCTCGCCACAATTCGACGCTGTATCGACCTCGATGGGCTTGCTTGGCATCGTCACCAAGATGCGCATGCAGCTGGTCCCGATGTACAATATCGAAGGGACGGAGATAACGACGCAGGTTAGCGGAACGGAGGCTCCGATTGACCTGTTCGGGCCGGGGACTGCAACACAACCCTCGCTAGAACAGTACCTGAAAGACACGCCCTACACCCGCATTATCTGGTGGCCACAGAAAGGGGCAGAGCGTATCCAGACCTGGAAGGCAAAGCCGGTCCAGACCACCAATCAGAACCTTAAGCCATACCGGCAATTTAAACCTGATTTCGGCGGACAGACCGAGCAGCTTTTCGCCTCGATGTTCTTCGTTCTGCTAGGCAATACCAGCTTGGCGCGAGAGGTTTCGCTGCTGTGGAGCAAGATTTGCCATTACTTCAGCAACCTGATGGCGATGGCGGTCGACGGTTCGCGTGGATGGCTTTGGCGGCTGACTACCTTTGCACTAGGCTCGCTGGTCGGCGCTCTTGTGATGCTTCTCGGCATCGTCTTTGGCATCCTGAAGGGCAGCGTTCGCCTGCTGTTTTCGAAGCTGATGCCGCTCTTTAACCCGATCACTAAGCGCGGCAAAGAAACCACGTTCCACGATTATTACTGGCGCAGCCTGTGCATGGACAACACGGTCGACGACGTATTCCTCGGCACAGAGTTCACGGAAATCTGGGTTCCGATTGGTCGCGCCAAAGAGGCAATGAATCTTTACCGCCAGATGTTCGAGCAAGGCGGCCCGTCGGCGACCGGGTATTTCTCGACCGAGGTATATGCCGGCCCACCGAGCTCGGCCTGGATGGATCCAGGTTACACCGACGGTAGCGATGAATACAAGGACGGGACGGTTCGGTTCGATGTCTACTGGTTCCGCGACAACGCCGGCGCGCCCAACGTCGATGACGGGTTTTTCGAGCAATATTGGGACTTACTGCGAGACAACGGCATCCCGTTCCGTCTGCACTGGGGCAAATTCATTCCCCGCTATGACTTCGAGCAATGGGCTGCGTATTATCGGGCAAACCTGCCGCGCTTCGATGAGTTTCTCGCGCTGCGCGAGGAGCGTGATCCCGATGGGTTGTTCTTCACAGAATACTGGCGCAAGCGCCTGACGGGAACGGATTGAGACGGATGGCGACCCGCGAAGCAACGATCGGCAAGGCGCCGCTCCTGATCATGATCGGGTTTGCGGCTCTTGCGATTGCACCAGTTGCAAAAGCACAGGAGGCTTCTTCCCTTTCGAACCCGATGGGTAACATCCAGCAGGTCGTACCTGATCTGCCGCCGATCCTGTCGATGCGCGACCGCGCGGCGCTCAAAAACCGCATTCTCAGACAGCGCCTGGACGAGCTCATCCCCCGGATCATGCGCGAGGAAGGGGTCGTGATGTGGGTACTGATGGCCCGTGAATATTTTGAAGAGCCGATCGTCGCTTCGATGCTCGACGCTACCAGCATGAGCGCAAGGCGACGGACCATCCTGATCTTCCATGATCCGGGCCAAGGTCGACCGGTCGAACGCCTCACGGTCAGCCGATACGGGCTTGGCGGGCTGTTCGAACCTGCGTGGGACCCATCACTGGAGCCCGATCAGTGGAAAGCGGTGGCCGAGATCATCGCCGATCGCGACCCAGCGAACATCGCGATCAACACCTCTGACCTGACCGCATTCGGGGACGGCATGACGCTGAGCCAGTATCGGTTGATGAGCAACGCCCTTCCCGAGACATATCGCGCACGGATTGTTTCCGGTGAAACGCTTGCGGTCCGCTGGCTGGAAACGCGAACACCGATGGAGATGGATATCTATCCCGGCATAGTGCGGATCGCACGTGCGGTGATCGGCGAGGCCCTTTCGCGGAAAGTCATCACACCCGGAGAGACCACGGCAGCGGATGTGCAATGGTGGTATCGCGAAAAGCTGAATAAGCTCGGCCTAACCCCCTGGTTTCACCCGTCCATCGGTATTCAGCGCGAAGGCCAGGACGGGATGCTGCGCGGCAAGACCGTTATACAGCCGGGTGACCTTTTGTGGACCGATTTCGGCATCACCTATCTTCGCCTCAACACCGATACACAGCGTCTGGCCTATGTCCTGAAACCAGGCGAAGTCCTGCCGCCACAAGGTCTTGTGGACGGGCTGACTGCCAGTAACCATGTGCAGGACATCCTGCTGTCGCATTTCAGGGTCGGCTTGAGCGGCAACGAGGTGCTGGCGGCAGCCCGTGCTGAGGCTATCGCGGAAGGACTTAATCCATCGATCTATACCCATCCGATCGGGTCGCACGGTCACGGCGCAGGCACCGCCATCGGGTTCTGGGACAATCAGGACGCAGACCCCCGCGGGGCGGATACCATTCGCCCGAACACAGCATGGTCGATCGAGCTTACTTCCTACAGCGACGTGCCCGAATGGGGCGGCCAGCGTGTCGATTTCCGCACGGAAGAAGACGCCTTTTTCGACGGTGAAACGGTCCGCTTCCTGGATGGCCGCCAGACAGCGTTGACGCTGATCCCTTCTGCCGAATAAGTCGCCGGATGGAAACAGCGCCGTGTCTCGGGTCGAACCGCAAAACAATGGTTTAGGGAGCCCTGTTGATGACTTACACGCTCTATGGCGCGCTCGCCTCACCCTATTCGATGAAAATGCGCGCGCTGCTGCGCTATCGCCGTATCCCGCATATCTGGGCCCACGGGTCGGACCTTCAGGCGGCAACTTCGAAGGTCAAGGCTCCGGTTATCCCGGTGCTTGAATATCCCAATGGAACGTTTGCCAATGATTCCACTCCACTGATCTACGATCTCGAGAAGCGCCACAAGCATCGCTCAGTCATCCCGGACGATCCGGGACATGCATTCCTGGCGCATATGATTGAGGATTTCGCCGATGAGTGGCTGACCAAAGCGATGTTCGGATATCGCTGGCTGGCCGAAATCGACCAAATGCAGATGAGCCGCTGGCTCGCCTTCGACCACCTCAAAGGTGGCGGGAGCGAGCAGGTCGAGACCTATGCGGCAGGCTTTCGCGAGCGGCAGGTCGGTCGGATGTCGCTGGTCGGCTGTACACAGAACAACTTCGCGCTGATTGAGGCTTCGACACAGCGCTTGCTCGATACGATGGAGCGGTACTCTGTCGAACGGCACTATCTGTTCGGCACCCGCCCCTCGCTCGCCGAATTCGGGATATTCGGGCAGTTATCGCAGCTCGGGGTGGACCCCACACCACAAGCCATGATGCGTGCGGACTACCCCTACACTTATCGCTGGCTGCTCCATATCGATGATGCTTCGGGGATCGAAGGCGAGTGGACCGCAACAGGTGATCAACTAAGTCAGGTGATCGAGGCATTCCTTGGAGAAATCGGCGGAATTTATGGGCCATTCCTGCTTGCGAACGAAGCTGCTGCAAACGCGGGAGAGAGCACCTTCAGGTTTGAGGCCGATGGGCTGCCCTACGAACAGGGAACGTTCAGATATCAGCTCAAATGTCTTGCTGATCTGCGCGAGCGATACGCTGTGCTGCCCGACGAAACAAAGGAGCGGATCAGTCCTCTGCTTGCCAAGCATGACTGCCTGACCTTTCTCGAAGCGTAACAATCGTGCACCACTTTGCCATCGCCCTTTCAACCAAGCAGCTCTTTAACAAGCGGGTTGGGAAAGCTCCGCTTGATCGTCACCGCACAGAAGACTTCGGAACAATCGCCTAGTTGCTCAAGCTCAACCAATAGCCCCGATCGAAGCTCGTCCTGCACCACAATTGGCGGAATCGCGGCAATACCAACATCGGCGCGGGCAAGCAGTCGCAGCATCGCCATATCGTCCGCTTCCGCAGCGATCTTGGGGACGATGCCCATTCGATCGACCCAAGCATCGAAACCGGCCCTTAGTGACGTCTCCGGCGTCGGCAGAATTAACGGATGTTCGGCAAGCAGTTCTTCGATATCGATCTGCTGATCGGATACGCGCGATGGAGAACCCACTAGACTAACCGGCTGTTCGTCGATCCGCCTGACAAGGTACGGGCTCGATGCATCGCGCGCGGGAACCAGGTTCGTGAGCACCACGTCGAGCGAAAGTGCATCGAGGCCGTGTAGCAAGCTCTCCTGCGTCCCCGATCGCAAAATGACCTCCACATCTTTGCGACCGATCAGCGGCTCAAGGAACCGCATCTGGAAATTGCGCGAAAGCGTCGCCAAAGCGCCGATCCGCAGCACACGCCGCTGGCTGTCAGACGCACTTAGGGTGGCGGAGAGGTGGTCGGCAGCGCGGAATATCTCATCGGCGTGATCGAGCGCGATCCGGCCGGCTTCAGTGAGCTGCAAGGAGCGCCCGCGTCGCTCGAACAGGTCATGTCCCAGCGACGCCTCAAGCGTCTTGATTTGGGTTGAGACCGCCGATTGCGAAATGTTGAGCAGGCGTGCCGCGCCCGTCAGCGAACCTTCGCGGGCGACCGCGCGAAACAGGCGGAGATGATGGAGGTTAAGTGCGGCCATATTTCTATAGAACAGAACGATCTTGTCACTTATATGTAATTTTATTGATGAATTCCAACCCCTAGATGCTTGCGCAAGACTTCACTGGAGCCCTCCATGTTTTCTGCGCTTTCGCTTTCCTACCTTTCCCCTGTTGTTCTGTTCCTGGTCGCCGGGCTCGCCCTCGGCAAGCCCGGACGTCGCCCTGGCTGGCTTACGCGCTGTTCGGAACTGGCGGCGTTCCTCGCACTGGTGCTGACAGCAGGTGGGTTGCTGCAGGTGATCTTCGCTGGCCCTGGCCCGCTCGCAGCGACGGCGGGTCCGATCGAGCTTGTGCTGCGCGCTGATCTGGTGAGCGCAACCATGGCTTTGCTTGTCGGCTTTATCGGCTGGATCGTGATGCGCTACAGCCGCACCTATCTGGATGGAGAAGCCCGTGAAGGTATGTTCCACGGGCTGATGCTCGCGACTCTCTCGGCGGTGCTTCTGTTCGTGCAGGCCGGTAGCGTTGCCACGATTATTATCGCAGCCATATTTGTTGGGCTGACGCTTAAACGGCTGTTGCTGTTTTATCCGGACCGACCTGAAGCGCAGCGCGCTGCGACTAAGTTCGCATTGGTTTGGCATACGGGTGACCTTCTGCTGATCCTCGCTGCGACGCTGCTTTTTGTCAACTTCGGCACGACCGAGCTTGGAGCGTTGTCGATCGCGGTTTCAGCGGAAGGGCTTGGTCTCGCTGGCACGGTGGCAGTTGCGTTGATAGTCGTCGCGGCAGCGCTGAAAACCGCCTCTTTCCCGCTTCATGGTTGGCTGACCGAAGTGATGGAAGCTCCGACGCCGGTCTCCGCCTTGCTTCATGCCGGGATCATC
Organism: Pseudomonadota bacterium; assembly: GCA_039195235.1. Taxonomy (GTDB): domain Bacteria; phylum Pseudomonadota; class Alphaproteobacteria; order Sphingomonadales; family Sphingomonadaceae; genus Erythrobacter. The sequence goes on along the minus strand of JBCCVO010000006.1, from coordinate 38,304 downwards.
AATTCGGGCGGTGTGTTGCTGATCGCCACTTCCGGTTTGGTGCAGGCAAGCGCTGGAGCCATGGCCGCGCTTGTGCTGATCGGCGGGTTGACGGCCCTGTTCGGCGCAGCGGTTATGCTGACTCAGAGCGCCATCAAAACCGCTCTCGCTTGGTCTACCGTTTCGCAAATGGGCTTCATGCTGCTGCAATGCGGTCTCGGCCTTTGGGCGCTCGCTCTGCTGCACATCGTCGCACACTCACTCTACAAGGCGCACGCCTTTCTCTCTTCGGGAGGCGCTGTGCAGGAAGTCGCCAGTCTCCGCCGTCCTGGCCCGGTCGCAGTCCCGGATTTTGGTGCCGTCCTGCGGTCATTCGCGCTCGCCTTGGTGCTCTATGCCGGGATCGCGACGCTGTTCACCGTTCTGTTCGGGGTGAAAAGCACACAAGCTCTCGCGCTGGGGGCTATCCTGATCTTCGGCGTTGCATATTTGGTCGCACAAGGGCTGGCAGATCGCGCTCCGGTTGAGCTGACAAAGCGCACGGTTGCAACGTCGCTCGCGGCCGCCATCGCCTACTTCTCGTTCCAGGCACTCGCTGACGCGATATGGGGACCAATCCTTCCAACCGCGCCCACACCAGGGCCTTTGGAATGGGCACTGATCGTTGTCGCCGTCACCTCGTTCGGGTTGGTTGCCCTTGCACAGTCACTCTTCCCGCTTTGGGCGCATCATCCATCGACCGCAGGCCTGCGCGTACATCTGGCAAATGGGCTGTACCTGAATGCTCTGCTTGATCGCGCCATTGGCGGGTTCAGCCGCACCAGACCAAACTAACTGGGAGACACACTTTATGTTCCTCAAGCACTCCCAAATCACTCCCGCCCGGTTTTCCGAAATTCTCGGCGCTGCCGAAGCAGCTGCGCGGGCTATTCCGCCCGCCTTTCCGCTCGACGCCACCGTCGCAGTGAACCCGTTTCTGGGCCAGACCGGCGAGAACCTGGCTGTCGCCTCCGCGCGTCTGTCGCGGGTGAGCGGTTGCAGCATCACCCGGACCGCTGATGAATATATGGCGGCGATCCGCGACGGACGGATCAGCGATGATGACCTTGCCAAAGCGCTCGCCGCATCGGATATCGTCGGAAAGCCCTCAAGTGTTGGTGTTTTGAAGGTTGCTGCGAGCGCCGCCTGCTCGGCAAGCCTGCCTAATGCCATGCCGACTATCGCCGATCTTGCCGCCGAAGCCAGTGGTATCGACTGGCCTTCGGTTATCAAAAAGACGTTTGGCCAATGGGCTGCTGGTCAGTTCGATCACGGGCAGGCGCTCTGGTCGCCCACGCCGGGTCAACAGGCTTATGCTGCTTGGCGCGCCTGGGCAGTTCATGATCTTACTCCGGAAATCGCCGGTCTGAAGGGGTTCTGCGCGCATGTCGCCGATGCGCCTGATACGCCAGAACGCGCTATCCTAAGCGCAGCGGATACTCTTGCGCTCGGTGATGCAGCTGCGGAAACCGCATTTCACCGTCTCTATATGGATCTTGGAGGCTGGTCACAGCACGCCCGCTGGCTGCTATGGCAGGCCGAGCTGCATGAAGAAACCGACCGCACGCTGGTCGATCTGCTGGCAATTCGACTCATCTGGGAAGAGGCGCTGCTGACGCAGTTCCCGCAAATCGAAGGGCTGTGGGCCGAAACGGTCGCTGCGCACGCCGCCCCATTGGTCCCGACGCAAGAGCAGATCACGCTCGCGGTTCTCCAGGAGGCAAGCGACCGCGCACATCAAAGAGAACTCGCTGCAGCGCTCGATGGTTCAGATCCACTCGCACGGCGCCCGGCATTGCAGGCAGCCTTCTGCATCGATGTACGCTCCGAAGTGTATCGCCGCGCGCTCGAAAGCATGGATGACAGAATCGAAACGATAGGCTTTGCGGGCTTCTTCGGTCTCCCGCTGTCACATAAGGCGCACGGTTCGGATACAATTGAAGCGCGACTCCCTGTTTTGCTGAACGCAGCCATCGAGACATCAAGCGCAGGCGAACCAGAAAAGGATCACTCGACCAGGATTGCAGCCCGGACCAAGCGCGCATGGGGCCGGTTCCGGCAGGCTGCGGTCTCCTCGTTCGCCTTCGTTGAGTCGATGGGTCCGGTCTACGCCGCAAAGCTGGTGCGTGACGCGCTCGGCCGATCCACCGGCAATACGTCTGTCGAGCCCGCGCCTCAGGTGGTCGGTGGATGGTCGGCTGATACCAAGGCAGAAACTGCCGCAGCTGTCCTGAAAGCGATGAGCCTGACGACTGGCCATGGCGAAGTCGTGCTGCTGCTTGGCCACGGTGGCAACGTTACCAACAACCCGCATGAGAGCGCCTATCATTGTGGCGCGTGTGGCGGCCATACCGGCGAAGTTTCGGCACGCGCTCTCGCTGGTCTGCTCAACGATCCGGAAACGCGCGAAGGGCTAATCGAACGGGGCATCAAGATCCCGGACGATACGCTGTTCGTTGCAGGCCTGCACGACACGACGACCGACGAGATAACAATGTATACCGGAGATCTCGATAATGCGTGCTCGGCCGATCTGGAACAGGTGGAAGACTGGCTTGAAGAGGCAAGCTCGATCGCGCGGGCCGAACGCGCCGCATCGCTACCCGGCGCAACGTGGGACAATATTCAGAGCCGCGCCTATAACTGGGCGGAGGTCCGTCCGGAATGGGGTCTCGCTGGCTGCGCTGCGTTCATCGCCGCGCCCCGCGATGCAACCACCGGAAAGGATCTTGGTGGACGCGCCTTCCTGCACAGCTATTACTGGCAGGCCGATGAGGGTTTCGGTACGCTCGAACTGATCATGACCGCGCCGGTTGTCGTCGCCAGCTGGATCAGCCTGCAATATTATGGCTCATCAGTTGCGCCGGAGGTATTTGGCGGCGGCAACAAGCTGATTCACAACGTCGTTGGAGGCATCGGTGTAATCCAGGGCAATAGTGGGCAGCTACGTCCCGGTCTCCCGATTCAGGCAGTGCACGATGGCGAAAAGCTGGTCCATGAACCGCTGCGCCTTTCAGTGATGGTCGAGGCTCCGCGTGAGGCTATCCTTGATGTGCTCGATCGGCACCCAGAAGTCCGTGCACTGTTCGACAATGGCTGGCTGCATCTCTTCTCTTTGAAGAACGGCCGCGTCGATGCCCGCTATCGCCCAGGTCTGCTCTGGGAAGAAGAGCCCCGGGAAGCTGTTGCTGCCTGACTGAGCGCACTTCCGCTCTTTGCGAGCATGCCTGTGCTCTGTATGGGCCGCACATGCTTGATCGGATGCAGTTTTCCGGCACGTGGCGCGACTATCAGGCCCGTGTCCTTGGCGAGATGTCCGATCATCTTGGCGATAACCGTTTGCATGTCGTCGCGGCACCCGGAGCTGGAAAGACGATCCTCGGCCTCGAGATCGTGCGGAAACTGGGTCGACCTGCACTTATCTTTGCTCCCAGCCTCGCCATCCGCGATCAATGGCGCGAACGTCTTGTTCCGCTGTTCTTGCCGGAATTGCCGGGCGGTGATCACGTTTCTCGCAGCCTCACCGAGCCGCGCACGCTTACCTTAGCCACGTACCAGTCGCTCGACACGTATCGGCGCGATGACGAGTTGACCAGCCTGATCGAAGGGCTAAACGCGCGCGGCCCGCTTACTCTCGTGCTCGACGAAGCGCATCACCTGCGGCGTGCGTGGTGGCACTGCTTAAACCGCCTTGCGACCGAGCTGAAAGACGCGAAAATCGTCGCTCTGACCGCGACCCCGCCCTATGATGCGAGTCTTGCGGAGTGGAACCGATATAGTGGGCTGTGCGGCCAAGCCGACCTGGAGATCGGTATTCCCGAGCTGGTCCGCAACGGCGATCTCTGCCCACATCAGGATCAGCTGATCCTGTCCGAACCGACCGAAGATGCGTTGGCTCTGCTCGACCGCAGACGCATAGCGATAAGCGACCTGCAGCGGGATCTGCGGGCGGATGACGAGCTGCTCGATTGGCTTGAACAACACCCATGGCTCACCGATCCGCAGGCTAGCATAGAGCACATTCTCGACGCGCCTGAAATGCTGTCAGCTGTACTCGTGCTGCTAGGATCGTCTGGGCGAACCCTACCCAAGCCCGCTTTGAAACTGCTCGGCGTTTCGGCCAGCGATCTGCCCATGCCTTCGCTGTTCTGGCTCGAGCACCTGCTCGATGGGTTGCTGTTCCGGCACAAGAAACAATTCCTCCTGGCAGAAGATCGCTGCGAAAGGCTCGAAAACCGCTTGCATCGCCATGGACTGATCGAGGGTGGGAGGGTCAGGCTACATCACACCCGATCCGTGTTCCGACTGCTTGCTTCAAGCCTTGCCAAGCTCGAGAGCATCACCGCCATCGCCCAGGCAGAACAGGCCTCGCTCGGCGATGGCCTGCGGATGGTAGTGCTGTCAGATCATATTCGCGAGGGCGAGCTTCCCCGTAGCCCTCGTGATGAGTTCAAACCAGCCAAGCTCGGCGTTATTCCGATTTTCGAAAGCCTCAGACGGGCAGGCGTCGCTTCAGATCGGCTTTCGGTACTTACGGGCAGTCTGGTGATTATCCCTCTTGGTACTTTGCCGGTCATCGAAGAGACAATGAGTCGGCTCAGCCTTGATCCTTCGAAAATTCGCCACAAGGCGATCAACGCTCTTGTCGATCACGTCGAGCTGAGCATCGCAGGAGGCAGCAATTCCGACCTCATCCGACTGGTCACAGCCTTGTTCATGCAGGGGGACATCCGCATTCTGGTTGGCACGCAATCGCTGCTTGGCCAGGGTTGGGATGCGCCTGCGCTCAACAGTCTGATCCTGGCGAGCAACACGGCGGCTTTCATGCTGTCGAACCAGATGCGAGGGCGGGCCATCCGCATCGATCCGAACAATCCCGAAAAGGTCGCCAATATCTGGCACCTCGCGACAATTGAGCCCGCCATGGATGGTTTGACCGAGGCGCTTGCGACCTCACTCGAATGGGGTGCGCTCAATGACCGTCTTTCCTCCAGCGTCTCCGATATCGATATCGTCGCGCGGCGTTTCAACGCGTTTGAGGGGATATCAAACGGCAGCTCGACCATGATCGAGAGCGGCATTGGCCGACTTGATCTCAACCCGCGTCTGGGCATTGCCAAGCAAAACTCAAAGACCTTGGAACTGGCTGGCGACCGACTTGCAACTGCAGAGAAATGGCAGCGGTCTCTCGGACGAGGGGATGCTCGATCGCAGGTGCGCGAGACTGCTGCGCCCAATTACGCTCCGCGTGCGATCAGCTGGTCGGACACATTGCAAGCCTTGGTCTGGACAGCCATGGGAACCGCCGGAATTGCCGCAGCTAACCAACTCAGAGGGGCGACCTCGATCGAAGGGCTTGGGTTGATCGCGATGGGCGCTGTAAGCGTGGCGACGATCGCGAGCCTGCCACGCCTCGCCAAGGCGGCTCGGCTTGCATGGCGCAACGGCTCGCTCGAAGGAAGCCTCAAAGAGGTTACTTGCGCCGTCCTCCATAGCCTTTCGGATGCGAAACTGATTAGCGCCGGAGAGCTTGATCGCGCCCATATCGAAGTCAGGTCCAGTTTCGATGGCCGACACGACATAATGGTATCCGGGATCAGTCGATCAACCGAGCGTCAGGTGATGCAGGCTGTCGCCGAGATCTTGGGGCCAGTGCAGAACCCGCGCTATGTGTTGATCCGCAAGACGTGGCTCGGGCTGCGATCACGCACGGATTATCACGCGGTCCCGACAATGCTCGCCGGTCGCAAGGAAAATGCGGAAATCTTCACCCGGTTCTGGCGGGAAAAAGTAGGCCGCTCTGAGCTGGTCTTTACCCGCAATGCCGAAGGTCGACAGGTGTTGCTACGCGCGCGAATGCGTTCATTTGCCGCCGGTTTCCAGCGATCCGTAGACCGCCGCTCAGCATGGCTTTGATGAGATATTGGCTACGCTGGACTAGTCCACAATTCAGCAAGCTCGAAGGTTTGCTGCCTGTGAAAAGTAGGTGGAGTAGGAATGGAAGAAAGGCACGCCTAATTCGAACTACAAGAGCCCCGCCTGCGTAGTGATCAACACCCGTCCGCAAAGCCCAGAGTGATCAGGCGAAGAGTTGAGGAGGTTCAATGGGCACGCAAATCGATCGGCAAGGCACTCGGGAACAGCATACGCAGCTACCACTGCAAAGAGAGCAATGCGGCCAAGCAAATGGTGGCGCCAAGACCCCCGTATCTTTGTTGTGAGCGTAAGCGCCATTTGAGCTGCCGACTTGCTCTTAGCCACTCCGATGGTCTCCAAAAAAATCTGCACCTGATTGCCAAATCGCAAAAACTGACGGTTCGCACTGCGTATCAAGCGTGTGTCGCACAAGGCGGCAAACAATCTGGCCTCGTTCCTTCATTCCCTTTCCAATCATGAGAGGAACAGGCTCTTGAATTTGGAGAAACAGGATGAAAATTACGAACGCAATGACCGCGTCCGCTGTGGCGCTCGCAGCGGCCTTTGCTGCGCCTGCAATGGCTCAGGACTATTCGGGCGACAACGTGAACGCTACCGCCGACGATAGCGACATCTACGATATCTATGATTCGGAAGTCACCAATGATCTGATCGACGCCAGCATCGGCTCGACGGTCGACGATGTGAACAGCTACAACACCAACGACTACGACACCGTCGTGTCGACCCAGGTGCTCATCTCGGCGAATGCCAATCAGGCATTCGAAGAGCTCGTCGATATGGATACGTACGAAGACTATGTCGAACTCAGCACCGGAGCCAACTATGTCTCCGACAACGCTTTCACGGCCTTTGCCGGGATTGCGAACCTCTCGCTCAATAGCGGTGTGAACTCTCACGCTCAGTCCGCGACCAGCATTGCTGCCCAAGGCAACATCAACTTCGGCGACAGCAGCGGCGCCGAGTAATCGGAGCAAGCGGTGGTCGGGTCGATCTTCCCCCCCTTCAGGATCGATCCGGCCACTACTTGCTCTGCCTTATCGGACGCCCCAGACTTGGAGTAGAGATAGTGAAAACCTTGCACAGAGCGTTTTGCATCGCCCCACTTGCCCTGATCGCGTCTCAGGCTGGCGCACAGAATGTCGGCGCTTCGCCTTCAGAACCGACCGAAATACAGGATACGAGGGGTTTGGAAAGCCAACGGTCTGCGGCAAAGCCAACTGACGCGCTCGAGGCTCCCGCGATCCTCTCCTTGGACGATCTCGCCAAAATGCGTGGCGGCGAGCAGACCGCGATCAGCCAGCAGACTTTCATTTCCGATAACAGCGCCGGGACGATCAATGGCGACTTTATCGCCGGCGATGTCAGCATTTCGGATAATGCCCTGTCCAACTTCAACGGGCTCGGAAATATCGTCATCAACACCGGGGCCCAGTCTACGCTTCAGGCAGGCCTTGGCGTGACAATCAACATTTCAGACTAGGCCGAAACCGACCATGCTTTTCATGCCCCCGATTCAGCGTGGTCACCACCTGGCCTATCCGCCCTTCAAGCTCAGCATCCCGACTGGCTTGAGGGGCGGAATCCGAAGCCTCGCAACATATGCCATCCTTGTCGCATCACTTGTGAGCACCCCTGCTGAAGCAGAGGTCAGGTTGGGTCGGGAGGCGATCGGCGGAGAATTTTCAGTCAATGTGAAGACCTGGTGGGACATTCCCTTCCGCTCGGTCGTACGCCAGCGCTATGATTTCAGCTGCGGCTCCGCGGCGCTCGCAACGCTGCTCACATACCACTACGACCGCCCGACAAACGAGCGCACACCATTCAAGGCGATGTGGGACCTTGGCGATCAAGAGGCCATCCAGGCGGTTGGATTCTCTATGCTCGACATGCGCAACTACCTGCAATCGATTGGATATCGGGCCGAGGGTTTTCAGCTCAGGCCAGAGCAACTCATCGAGGTGAAACGCCCGATGATCGTCCTGCTCGATCTCGACGGATATAAGCACTTCGTGGTCGTCAAAGGGCAGACGAAGGATCAGGTGCTGGTCGGAGACTCAGTGCTTGGGCTTACGAAGTACTCCAACGAAGACTTCGCCAAGTACTGGAATGGAGTTGCACTCGCGATCGTCGATGGGCCGATCAAGCGACGACCCGCCTACAATCTCGCCAGAGACTGGAACCCTTGGTCAGTCGCGCCAACGGATCAGGTCGCAGATCAGGCGATCGGCGATCTGACAACTCATCTTCCTCCCCTTTACCAACTCTCGCCAGAGTTTCTCATTGGCGTGCAGGTTGGCACAGTCAACTAAGAGAGCCATCATGAGACGCAGACCTCATCCTATTGCAAGCTTCGCAAGTTTCACATTCGCTGCCGGATTGCTGGTTGGGCACCCCGCCCATGCGGAGAACCAAGAGGCCCGGGATGTCGCAATCCTTCTGCCGGCCGAAGATCTGGATCAATTGCGCGGTGGGTTTGTAGTTTCAGGAATGACAGTCAATTTCGGCGCAGACATCCGAACCTATGTGGATGGAGAATTGCTGTTGCATACCGTCCTCAACTGGGGGCCGGATGGCGCAGAGACCGTGCAGAATGCGGCACCAGGCCTGACCCCGGTAGACGTTGCATCCTTGGAGGGCGGGATCCTGTCCAACGGCAACATTCGGATGCAGGTTGGCGATACGCCAGTGTACCTGATCAACGATGGCCAGACAGCGATCGCGCACGAGACCGCTAATGGGGTCCAGAACATGTTGGTCAACACCGCGATCGGACTCGACGCCGTACAAGAGGTTGATGCTAACCTAACACTCTCAGGTTATGAGGAGTTCAACAGCGATCTGTTTATGGACCGACTGGGCAGCTCGCTGAATGATCTTGCTGGTCTGGCAGGGATCGGTGCACTGGGTAACTGACTGACGTTTTTGCAGATCGCTCGAGGCCGTTACCAATGCAAAAAGGCGCGATCCGGATCAGTCCGGATCACGCCTTTTTATCTTGCGATAGAGTTGGTGGCGAGGTTCAGAACCTCGTGGGTATTCGTGCCACGATGCTAACGTCGGGAGCTTCCTCGGTAACGCCGAACCGGAATCCGAGATTGAGCGACTGACGCTCAGACGTGCGATAAGACATCCCGAAATTGAGTGATCCAACCTGGACGTCGTCGCCTTGCTGGACGGTGTCGCCGAGTTCCGTCTTAGTCGAGAAAAGGTAGTTGTGACTATAGCCGAGAGAAAACGAAAACCGAGGATTGAGGGCAAAGCCAAAGCCGACATTGGCACTTACAGCGTCCCCGGGATCGACGTTGCCAACGAAGGTATCGCCGACAAGACGATCGATATCCCGGTCGATATTCCAGAGGTAGCTAGTGCCCCCATAGATCACGACGGGATCGGAGGGGAGCAGGAAACTGATACTAGGTTGCACCCCCCAGAAACCCGACCCGGTGGCAAGGCCGGTCGCCACACCGAACTCATCGAACGGCACTTCAAACGGACTGGTGCCAGTATCGCTCTTTACGCGCAAACCTGCCACCCAGATCGGGCTTTGCGGCTTGGGCTGGTTGAGCTGGTAGCGCACTGACAACTCAGCGTCACCGACCCCTGTTTCGTCAAGGTCGATTTCGCGCGTAATCTGCTCCTCGCGTTGCTGGACCACCTGTACTCGGTCCTTGCGGAAAAGCAGCGGCAGCCGACCTTCGATTTCGAGCCTGTTGGTTAGACCGTAGCGCCCCGCTACCGTGCCGATAATAGTGTCGCGGTCGGCATCGCTGGCTTCAATGGCACCGATTTGAATGCCCGGGATCAATTCGATCCCACGAAACACCAATCGATTGCTAGAGGCGCCGGTGTACTCGATCGACGGATCAAGCACGAACCGGCCGGGTGGCGTCAGGACGCCTTGCCCTTCGGGAACCGCTTCGACTTGTCGCTCGATATTTCTAGACTCAGGAGGAGCTTCCCCGACCGGTCGCTCTGGCAACGTCAGGTCGTCGTCAGAGCTATTGTCGATCTGGCCAGCTCTCGTCCGGTTCTCAGGACTGCCAGTGGCCCGCAGTTGCGACAATGCGATAGGGTCATACGCGGACACTGCAGAATATCCGCTCAGTTCCTGTAGCTCCAACTCCGCGATACGATCGCTTTGGGCTCGGATCATCTCATTCTGCCGCGCAATCAGAGCTTTCTGCTCTTGCAACTCTGCTTGAATTGCCGCCAGCGAGACTGCGATGTGCGCGGTGTCCGCTCCTGCGATGTCTGCCGGTCGGTCCGGGTCAGGAGCTTCCGCAAGAAAGCTGTCGGATGGGGAGCGGATCTCTTCCTCCTGGACCGCAATACTTTTTGAATCTGCCGACTGCGGCAGTGGCGGGGGATCGATCATCGCGCCATTTTGCACAGTGGCGGCGGCAGGTTCGCAGCCGAAAGCCACGATCGGGACAGTGATGAGAGCCGCGATGGGTCTCAAGTTACTAGTGCTCATTATACTTCTCTGACTATGCTTGGAACAGGCGTTCGTCGAAACGATGGTGCTTTGTCGGTTGAGTTTCGGCACCTGCGTCGCTCGCCAGGTCATGCGGATAGTCCTGAGCTAAACGACAGAGGCCTTCGGGATCGGTCGCAACGATCGAACTTCGACCGTCGATCTCAATCAGCCCGCGACGTGCGAGGTCGGAAAACGTCCGGCTAACCGTATGAACTGTAAGGCCGAGGAAGTCGGCGATATCGTTCCGCGACATGGGAACCTTGATCCGAAATCCTCCGGCATTTGCTTGCTGTCGAAGGCAAAGAAGGAATGCTGCCAGCTTCTCCGCAGCAGTGCGACGGCCGATAATGAATTGATAGCGCTGAGCCGTGGACATTGCCCGGATCAAGATCAAGACAGCTTCATCCAAGTGTGGTCTTGGCGTGTGCTGTTCGGTGATGTTTCCGACGCGAAAGCTGCGTACCTCTACATCGGTCACCGCCTCAGCCGCAGTTCCGTAGTTTCCGTGGTCGGCCCCAAACACATCGCCGCTAAAGAAAAAGCCCGTCAGGTGACGATTGCCATCCAAATGGAAGCGGCCTGTCCGAACGGTGCCATGCACCACTTCGAACCAGCGGTTGGCCTGCTGTCCCTCATCGAAAATCAACTGTCCTGCGCGAAATCGTAACGTGGTGGAGCGCAGGTGCGAGGTCTCCCCCTGCCGTAGCGGGGGAGTGCTAAGTAGAGAGTGCATTCGTGCTGTATCCTTATGATACTTCGCACGACTTTGTTCCATCACCCGCCTGTTGTTTCAGCGTAGCGACAGATCCGACTGTTCCGTTTCCAGCGACTATTTAGCTCGCTTGCCCGACGGCAAGCTATCCAGCGGCTTGCTTATCGGAAACACCAAAGTGCCTTGCTCATTGGAATCACTACGTAGAATCACCCATGTCCTTGCGTCTCGCGGCAATAGCGGGACGCGAATGTGAACAGACATGTTGTGAAATATCCGATCAAAGATTAAGCCGCTATGCGTCGCAGGTAGTGCACGAAAAGCTGTAGCTCATGGGGGTTGGTCCATTCGTCACTGCATGTCGGCAACCGGATTTGGGGGCATCTTTTGATCGGCAAGCTTAGCGCTTGACCGATACCTCTGAGAGCTATCCTGAAGATGTTTGATCAAGAGAGTTTGAGTGATGGCCCACAGCTTACGACACGGGAGCGCGAAATTCTCGTTCTTGTGGCCCGTGGTCTATCGACCAAGGAAGTTGCACAACAGGTCGAAATCGCACCCAGAACAGTCGACCGCCATATCGAAAATGCCCGGCTGAAGCTCGGAGCCAAGAATCGGACACACATGGTGGCCCGTGCCATCATCGAAGGACTGTTATAAGGGGAAGACCAGCGGGTGTTATCGCTTCGTTTCAGTTCGCGCTGTCGTCCGCCAAGAACTGCCGGACATGTGCAACGAAGAGTTCTGAACTGTGCTCCCGTCCAAGCAAGAGATGATTCTCGGTCGGAAGTGTCACAAACTCGGCACCCTTTATCCTGCTTGCAAGCTCAGCCCCCTTTGAAACAGGAACCCGCTGGTCGTCGCGCGCATGGATTACCAAGGTTGGGCAATCGATCGCTGTGAAATGGTCGCGCACGTCGATGTCGGCGAAAGTCTCAAGAAACCGGGCGGCATTCGCAGAAGATACCGTTTTACGCTGGAATTCATTGAAGGCAGCTCTTTCCTCAACGGTCGAGTTTGGAATCAGAGCACGGGAAAAGAGGTTCCGATAGCTTGCATCGTCGCGGTCCCATCCATTGGCGACTAGGGTGATAAGAGCTTCGCGTTCAGCTCTGGTCTTTGGGCTCACTTCATCGGCGCGCCAGCCTGCCGAATAACCACCGCACAGGATTAGATGACTGACGCGATCCGGGTTTGCCGCAGCATAGGCAATTGCCACTGCCGCTCCCTGCGAGATACCAAGAAGCGGGAAACGCCCCGAGCCGCTTTCGTCCACCACACATTCGAGATCGTTCACCATGGAGTCGAATGTGAGATCGGCAACGTCCCAGTCCGACATTCCATTGCCGCGCCCGTCATATCGGATCAGAGTATGATCGCGCGCCAGCTCCTGGAACAGCGGCGCCCAGACATCGCTGTCCCAGTCCAACTCAAGATGGTTCAGCCAGTTTGCGGCCTTCAGCAAAGGTGGCCCCGATCCAATCCTCGCCCAAGCGATGCGTACCCCGTCATTCGTGTGTGTGAATCCGATCTTTTGCCTTGCCAGATACAGTTGGCCGGATCTCTCGAGCGGCGATCCAACTCTCGAGCCTAGGTCGGGAAGCAGCCGCGCGCGCAGCGCCTCGGCTTCCTCGCGCATCGATATCAGCCAATTCTGATAAAGATGATTCTCAGGGAGATCGAGGCCAGCAAGCAAAGGCTGATCGAGAGCAGCACGAATCCTAGCGAACTCTTTTCCAGCAAGTTCCTCTTCGTAGTCGGCCCATTCTTCCAGGCTCTGATAGTCGACAACGACCTCAACCGGGTTGAAGGAAACCCACTCGCGGTCTGCCACGACCCGCTCCGATCCGGGCTCGTTGAGCAAACGCCGCAGCTTCCAGATCGCGGTTCGCAACGCTCCTCGCGGATCGTCAGGACCTTCCCAAAACATATCGCAAAGATGCTCGCGATGCTGTTGTTTTCCCGTAAGCACGAGAAATACGAGCATCGCCCGCGCCTTGCGCGAGGTCGGAAGCTTCAGAGGTGTACCATCGCGGCGGATCGATAGTCCGCCAAGCACTTCAATCGTCAGTTCTGCCAATTCTCATTTGCTCACCTGCCCCGCGAGTTGATTGGTCCATGGCCGGTAACTACCGCACGTCGTTCCTTTCAAGGAAAATACCGACTGTTTGGGTTGAGAAATGCGAAAAACCACGACCGCGAGATGTTTACGAAGACGTTGCGTGACACGCAAGTGGATCAAAGGCTTCAGTCAATCGGGCGCATGGTTTCCTTTCAGACGAACATCTCATTGAGTTGAGCAGTATCGGGTCGCGCGTCCGAAAGCGACGACAAAACGATCAACCGGGTCGCACCGCACCAAGGACCGTAGATAAAGATCGCGGCCACCTAATATCGCGACATCACACGTAACTTGATGTCGCTAAAACAGGAGCACGTACAAACCGTCAAAGCACGACGAAAGGCGATTGCATGTCCGCAAGCGCCAGATACGTTCATAACTTCACACGACCCCCGACTTATTCCTTGTTAAAGGTCAGCCCTGACTGCCCTTTTTACACTTGGGCTGCGCAATGCGCAGCCTATTTTTTCAGAATGGGATTCTGAGAATTCTTCATAGGATCGAAACATGCAGCCATCCAATGACAACTACCTAAGAGCAATGATGCTCACACATCGAGAGACTGAAGTTCTACGATGTGTGGTACTCGGATTCTCAAGCAAGGAGGCAGCGCGAAAACTAGACAAGTCGCCACGCACGATTGACCGATATGTCGAGATTGTGAGATTCAAGCTCCGAGCGAAAAATCGAACCCATATGGTGGCTCGCGCCGTGCAAGCAGGGCTGCTCGAACTGTCCGAAGACCAGGGGTTCGGAAGCTAGGGAATTGGGTCAACCTACAAACGAGGCCCCCTAAAGAGATTGGCTACTTCGTCACTCGCAGGATCAAGCTCGAGTATCAAAGCTCAGCACCATTATTCTAACCGCAGCGAGCTCGATAAGTGTTGCCGGATGTGCATAGCCCCTTTGTCGATCAGTATCGACTGAGGTCAGCGTCAGGAACACGGTCGAGAGTTGAGTGGGTATTCAGCCAAATCGGGATCGAATATTCGGTATCCGGCCCAGGAACTAATAAGCAAAATCGCACGGAACGGCGCGGCGAGCGAGATGTCAGCAGTGCTGCCGGGCGCCTACAACTTCGCAAAGATATGTACAGGCAGTCCCAACTCGCAATTCTCTGGGACTCACGGCCTTACGAGTGCTACAATAGCAAGCATGGGACCAAGTTTAGGACCTTCCGCAAAAGGGTCGATATACCAGCTCATGAGCCATGCAAGTCGCTTGCGTCAACGGGCGGCCGAAGCGGTTGCAAAAGGGCAGTTCGATTACGCACATGAGTTGTTGGATGATGCAGAGCTGCTGGCAAGAGACGTTGCAGACTTCACCGATGAACTAGAAGAACATCAGATCGACGAGTTGCTGATGCAGGTTCAGCAAGCACGGTTCGAAATTGACCCAATAAGCGGGCAAGGGCCTTCCAAGGCGAGATGGACGTCGCCTGGAGGCAAACTCGGCCGAATTGGAGCTGGCGTTGGGGCAGGCTTGGCTGTTGGCTGTATGGTCGCGGAACTATAGCACTCGGTCTTGTTCGCCGGATGGCAAATAAGATAGCGGGCTACACCGAATATCCGGACCGTTGGTACAGCCGCAGGGTTTGTGATCAGGCGTGCAGCCTTGTCCGTTGGTCCCGCCCGCCCAGACGCCCCGATCAAGGAATACGCAGCTTGAACAACAAATAACCGGTCTGCTAGTTTGTTGGGCGTTCGTTCTCGGCGAGGCCTTTGAGACGTGTCCGGATCATATCGCCGATATCGTTGCATCAACTTCCACCATAGCGCTGAGAGCTCATTTCGAGTGGGGGTGAATACATTTGTCAAACAGAGAGTTTTGATCCCGGCGTTACCGGCACTCACAATCCGTCTGGCGCGGGGAACTTGCGTGTCGAACGGAACTCAAAACGGGATGGCGGTTGGAATCCTCATAAATTACTGAAAAAATTGATATTATATACTTTGAGATAGTCAATTGGTCGATTGCACCACGGCCAAACCAAGTCTTTCGCGGAAGCGGGAAAGCCCACATGTCTAGGTTGCCCAAAGGCATCGTCTAGCGCCACCAGATGCGTGCCCAATTCGGTGAATGCCCGGCACGGGAAAGATCGCCTTGGCCACTCCCGAAGTGGCCAAGGCGGTAGAGTCTTGCTTAGGCGGGATCGGAAACGCCGTCGCCGTTGCTATTCGCTGGTTGGCGGATCGGTCGCCTCAGTGGCTGGCTCGTCTTCGGGCGGACCAGTCTCACTGGGGGCAGTGCCAGGCGCATCCGGCTGACCATCCCCATCTTGATCAACCGCGTCGGGGATGCCGTCACCATCGGTGTCCCACGTGTCAGGCTGACCGTCGCCGCGTTGATCCCAGGCATCCATTACGCCATCCCCATCGGTGTCGATCGTAGCCGGTGGCACTTCGGCTGGCGGTGGCGCCTCCGCATTCGGATCGGTGTCTTGGGCGGATGTCGGAACAGTTATTAGCAGACCGCCGCTTAGTGCCGACGCTATCATCAGTCTCAGATTCATTGTCATTATCCTTCTTTGCAACCCCTGCTCGCTTCATAATTAGGGACGCAAATGAAAGATGGTTAATTCGTGCGGCGAGGCGTGGCATGAACTGGGTCGCTGTCTTATGGCTGCGATAGAACGAGACTGAGGAGCGCCGACTAAAGACGAGAAAGGAATGTGAGTTCTTTCATTCCTGATCATCGGCCTCTGTTGAATCGATCTCAGGGCTATCCTCTGAGGGTGCTTCCTGTGAACCTGCCTCGGGCAGAGGTTGCAACGCTTCGGGTTCCACACCATCCGGCGCAGCGTCCAGTTCGAGAGTCGGATCAGCAGTTCCAGAGTCCGGCATTTCGTCTATTACCAATGGCTCTTCCACCATCGGCTGCGTCGAATCAATCGGAGCTGCGCTCTCGCCTTCATTTTCATCCACCGGTTGCTCGCATGCGGAAAGCGAAAACAGTCCGACGGCGGCAAGGAGTGTTGCTGGATAGCGATGTTTCATATGACTCTCCATGGTTGGAGCAATCCAGAAGCTCCATCGTTGGCCCAGAGTCCAGTGTTCGAAAAGTACGCCGCCCTAATTTAGCCACACTACAGCGGCGGCTGTTCTTGGGACGCGCTGAATGCTCCATGAAGGGGGCATTCAGCTGTCGCGACAGCTTGGACAGTCAAACGTCCTCTTAAACTGTAGCGTGGACCACGCGGAGGACTGCAAGAAGCCCGAACGGCTCAGGTTACGGTGGATGGCCCTGCATTCCACCGTTAGTTCGTTGCATGCTGGCCCGCACAGCAACGAGATGCCATCGACTGAACGACTGATTCAACAGCTGTAGACTTCAAGGTCAGACTTGCTGCAAACGCCTACTCTCGATCTCTTGAGCTTTCCTAAGTGCCTGATTGATAGGCATTCTGCCATCAACAAGCTTGCAGACGTATATCTGCGATATCAACTAAGCGGCTCGCTTTTCCTGATGTGAAGCATCTTTGGCGATGGCAACGGCTGTGGAGACGTTATCGAGCTGCCTTGTCCAGGCAGCAAGGGCATTCTCAGCCGACGCTAAGGCATCACGAGCCTCGGGCATCTCGCTCAGCAGTTCAGGGCTCGCGGTTGCCACATGCGCCAGCTCGATTGCTTGCTGTTCGACCGCCTCGACCAGGCCCTGTATGGCGGTGATCTGTTGGTCGAGAGGAGCATTCACAACGGGCTTCACGGGTTCTGTCGGTGCGGCCCCAGCGGCGGAGGCGTTCTCGGAGGTCACGTTCTTGGAACTCGCGTCAGAAACACGAGCTGAGATCGCTTCCAACCGCGTCTTAAGGTCTTCGGCAAGCTTGCTGATACCGCTCTCGACCGCATTGGCTGCGGCGGTTTCGATTGATGCCTTGTCGACCACTACTTCTTTCGCCTCGACGCTGTCTCTTGCGTCCGAGAGCAGGGAGAGCTGTTTCTCGACACTCGATTGCAGCATTGTAAAGGCTGCTTCGAGTCCGGCTTGACGGGCACTTGCACGTTCTTCGAACCTAGCAGTGAGTGTGTCGACTGCCTGTTCGATTTGCTGCGGTGTCTGAACCCGAACCTGCTCTATCGCAGTACCAAGGACGTCCAAGCGGGTTTCGATGCCGTTTTCGATCTCGTGCAGGCGCATGTTCGCGGCTGCGATCTGATCGGCACAGAGATCGGCGACCTCTCGCGCAAGGTCGACGGACACTCCTGACCCGCTCTCCGCAAGCTTGCGTAAGCCGGCTTCCATCTCAGCAATCTTGTCCCTTTGCTCGCTGACAGCAGGCAAGAGCTCCTCAATCGGGTTAGTGATTCCCGAAGCCGTGCGGCGCATTTCCTCGCGCACAGCAGTCGTCATGCGCGATAGTTGCTCATCACCGCTTTCTTCGATGTAATTCGAAATGCCGCGCAAGCTCGACTGAATTCGCCGCAGAGACGGGCCGAGTTGGCTTTCTTCAATCTCCGAAATGTTCTCGAGCATTGTACGAGTGCGTCCGAGCAAGCCTGCAAGCGGTTCGATCGACGACAACAAGAGTTCGTTGGACTTCTCTGCTTGATGATGGACCTTGTCGATGCGCTGGGCGGTGTCTTTCGACCGGTACTCAACGTCATGCGCTGCACGCTCGACCGACTGGATCGCAGCTTCGGATTTGTCTTCGAATGATTTGGACACTTCGCGGAGCTGCTCTTCAGCCGTCCTCGCCATGGAACGGACAATCTCGGAAGCCTGTTGGGCTTCGCCAAGGCGATCGGCCTCTGCACGCATTTGCAACGTTGCTTCCCGCAGGAATTCAGCATGCTCATCAGCTGCTGTGCGAACGGAAACGAGCTCTTCCCGCAAAGCGCTCGCAGCGACGGTACCGATGCCATCGGCAGCAGCGGTCATTTTTTCGGAAGCACCCGCGACAGATGCTTCAAGACTGTCGGCCGTCTTGCGCGCGAGTTCGCTCAAACTCGTCCGGGCTTCAAGGGCGGATTGTTCAAACACATTGGACGCTGCAGCCACCGATGCTTCGAGCCGTGCCTCGGCAGCGCCTAGCGCGTCCGACAAGCACTCAGTGTTGAACACTGCCTCAGCAAGTGAGCTTTGCCCATCAGCAACCTGATCGCGCATCTGATTGATCAACTTTTCAATCGCCGCGGTCGATTCTGCGCGCTGCGTTGAAAGGTCTCTTCGTACCTCATCTGTGATTGTAACGACAGCTCCGTCAATCGCCTCGCTGTTGTACTGCAACGATTTCGAAATCGAGCTATCCAGCCTGCTGACAGAGTCCTCGACAGCGCTTTGATTGTGGCCAATGATGTCGGTGACCGAGCGGTCCAGCCATGACAGAGAGGCTTCAATAGCGGTCTGGTTGTCGCGGAAGGCAGTCGTAATTGCTCTATCGAATTGGGACGTCGCCTCTTCTATATCCTGGAGACGGCGACTGACTGAACGGTCTACGTTTTCCAGCGTTTCATTGATCGCATAGCTGTTATCCCGAACAGACTTCGCCACTTCCACATGGGCATTCGTGATCGAGTGTTTCAAGTCAGCCTGTACAGACTCGAGCAAACCATCACAATTTGAAGAGAAGGTTCCCAACGCATGAGCAAAGACCTCTTGGTTACGGGCCTGATCGTTCTTAAGCGCGTCGCTTGCTGCGCGGAGTTTCTCTCCAGTCAGCGAGACATCCTCGCTCGCTCCCTCAAGGCTTTCCTCGATACCACGTAGCTTGGCTTCCATGCTGCTTACCGCCGCAACCAGCATGGCCTCGCGCTTTTGGGTAACCCCACGCGCATTATCGGCAGTCTCCTCAAGCTCGCGCTTCAGACGTCTGAACGAATTCCGCAGCTCATTGCTGGTCTCTTGCAGACTCTGGGACGCTTCACCGACCTCGCCTCTCACTGACGAATTTGTCTCGATAATCGAAACGATGGAGCGGGTCTGTTCGCCGAGCCTCTCAATTACCGCGTTGACCGAAGAAGGATCAATTTGCTGTAGCCTTGTGAGATGGTCTTGAATCGCTGAGAGCGCGTCTCTCGAATTCTGCACGGCCGCTGAAAGCTTCAGCTGTTCGGTATTGTGTTGCAAAGCAACCTCTTCCAGCGTGAGCGCAGCCCTTGCAGTCCGTTCCAGAACAGCGCGTTGCTGCTCGTCGCGTTCGGCTTCGCGCGCGACTATTCCGTCGTGCAGACTGCTTAGCGAAGAAAGGATGCCCTGAAACTTGGCGGCAGCATCGTCCCGAAACACCATTCGCAGACGCCGCTCTCCATCTTCAAAACCGACATCGGTGATCGATACAGTTATGTCCTGAAGTCGGTCCGCCACGTTTGTCAGGATCGGACCGATGCCGTGACCGGGAAGGTCAAGCCGTTTGTGAAATCCATCAGCAACAGCGTTGTCGACCGCCAGATGCAGTTGGTCCAGCGGCTTTCTGACCCTTGCATTCGCCCACCAGAGGCTGGCTATGCTAGCTACGATCATCGCGACGCCCGCGCCAAAGACGATGGGCGCGCCTGATCCGGTCACAACCGGGATACGTGGGTCGAAGGGGATGGTGGCATAGGGAAGCGCTGCGCTCGCGCTGGTGGCTACGCCAGCGAGAACCCCAATGGATGAAGTGGCTCTCAAGAAACCGAACCAACGATGGCGCGGCATACCGTCACGCCATTCGGCCTCGATCGTGCTGTTCCTGTAGCTCATAGCACCCGCCCAATCGGCCCTAGGTCGATATTGAACTCGTCTTCAGGGATTCCGAAGTGCTCACGCATCTCTTCGACCTTTGCCTTTGCCTTGAACAGCGCTTCGCCAAGTCGTTCGATCTCTTCGTTCTGCAAGGTCCCACGCTCCATGCGGCTAAGCGCCTGGGCCTCCATCAACCTGCGCAGCAGCTCGACGATGACGAGCACAAGTTTCGCTAGGTCGCGTTCAACATTGTCGGGATCGATGGCGAGCCGACCGTCGCCCTGCCCCAACCCGTTAGCCGGGTCGGTCACTGCGCGGTTGAGCATTGCATTCACATCCTCGGCACCAACCGACAGGACGCCTGCCGCATCAAGATCATCAAGAGCTACCGACATTATCAGGTCCCCAAATCGACAAACGAATACGGCGCCCACGGGCCAGCAAGCACAGCCTTGCTGGCGCTAGTCAGGGCGAGGTTTTGCTGCCAACGCTTAACGACTTCCGAAGATAGCTCTACGGTCATAAGATAGTGTAATGACGCCATTTCCTTAACATTGGGTTCACTATATCTGGTTTCCATTGCATTGCTTTCGAGCAGCGAAAGCGCGTCTTCCAGCTTGCAGATCTTCGCGCTAACAGCGCTGTGCCACGCCCTTTTTCGATCCAGTTCGGATCTTAGATAGTCTTTCGGATCAACATCCGAAGGCTCCGGCGGCAGGTCTGAAATCGGGATTTGAACTATGAACTCGACCGCCCGTCCTAGCCGCTCGAAGTTCTCTGGCAGGCGTGACCCTATCTGCGCTATCCGATCCGGCAGATCGGCCGGAACCGGGCTAGGTCGCAGCGGCACGAGCGCGGTTTCGCGCTGCAACATCAACAGGTGCTTCGAAATCGTCGGAAGGTCGGTCGGCTCAAGGGTATCGGAAACCACTGCTCCGTAAGTATCGGACGCGACGATCGCCAGCCCATCAGGCACTGAAGCAGGAAACGGATCCTCGACGAAACCCAGAAGCACTGGGGACGACATCAGCTAGCCTGGTGCTTCTGCTCTTGCATGCGATCAGGTGAGCAGATCACGGCATTTAGACCGATAAATACCAGATCGACGTCTGCGAGCGTCAACGTAAGGTCAGCCTTCAAAACGACCCCGGTATCCAGAAGCCGGGAAACCACTTCAGCAAGCGATGTTTCGCCCATGCCGGTTTCGGCCTCCAACCCGTAAATCCCCGGCTCGAACTGATCGAGTTCGCTCATACCTCACCATCCTCGGTAATCGATACGAAACTGAATGGGGGCCATGGGCCGGAAATCTCGATCCTGAGTGGCAAATCCTCGAACCGCTCGACAGCCTGGTTGATCGTGTCGCTGACCAGCGCGTCGTTCCCACGTGGAAGCAGGCAAGCAATGTTGAGCAAGCGCGCCTCGCTGTTGTCGCTGCTGCGCAGTGACAGTGGCTGAACCTTGGTTGCAATCACGGCGAGATCATTTGCCACCGCCTTGCACAATGCAGACATGCTCTCGCGCGAACGGTCTTCTGTTTGCTTCTTGGCCGACAGCTGACGTAGATAATCCGCACCGCTGGCAGGCCCAGCGGGTGCGACCGGTTTGCGCGCTGCCTCGCTACGGACAATCTTGACGCCCCATTCCAGGTGCCCCGAAATTGTATCGAGAGCAGCATCGAGGGCCGCCCTCTGATCCGCCAGAAACTGCTCCAGCGCAGCTTCGCTTTCCACTGCTGTCCCGAACCGGAAAGGCAAGACATCAACTTTGCCTGCCACCTGATTAAGGAAGCCTTGATGCGCCATCACCGCATTGTGCATGATCGTATCGTCTTCGCGGGCGCCCTCGCCCAGCATCTTATCGAGAATGACCGCCTCGACCCGTTCGGCTACGATTGTAAGCCCGCTAACCGGCAGGCATTCGGCGACCCCTCCAAAAACGCCGGCATTCGGCAATTGATCGGCATTGGCCTTATGTGCAACGCCATAGAGATAGATCATCGCGGGCGGTTCCGATGGTCGTTGATTGCGCTTTCCAAAGCAGATTGCGAGAGGCGCAGCTTGTTCGGGTCCGGAGCCACTCCGTCTGCAAGCGCAGTCTCAAGACAAGTCATCGATGCTTGCCGAACGATCGCTTCTATATCGGCGCCAGACATGCCGGATGCTTGAACTGCCAGCCGGGTCAGGTCAAGATCGCTTCCATGCGGCACATTGTTCAGTTTCACCGCAAACATCTCTGTCAACTCGATCTCTGTCGGCAATCCGATCTCCACCTGAACATCAAAGCGACCCGATCTCATAAGCGCCGGATCAATACGTTCAGGGCGGTTTGTCGCCGCCAACACGAGCACACCTCTTAAAGGTTCGATCCCGTCAAGCTCGGTCAAGAGTTGGGCGACAACCCGATCCGAGGTTTCACTGACCCGGTCAGAGCGAGCCGGGGCCAGAGCGTCCAGTTCATCGAAGAAGAGCACAATTGGCGCTGACTGGCGCGCCTGCTTGAACACTTCACGAACCGCACGCTCGGATTCGCCAAGATACTGCGAGACCAGCTCGCTGCCTTTCACCGAAATGAAATTGGCGTTGGCCGCACTGGCTACGGCGCGGGCGAGCAAGGTCTTACCGGTACCAGGAGGTCCGTACATCAGCACGCCGCGCGGCGCAGTCAGCTGCATCGCGGCGAAATGATCGGGATACTTCATCGGCCACTCGACGGCCTGCCGCAATCGCCATTTTGCATCAGCAAGCCCCGCAACCTCGTCCCAGCCAACCTGTGGAACATCGACGCTGACACTGCGCAGGATCGAAGGCGATACGTCGAGCAGGGCCTGATCGAAATCGCTCGCCGCCACCTGCTTGGTTTTGTCACCCAAGACCGCTCGGCGACGGATAGCGGACATACCCGCTTCGCGCACGAGCGAGGCAAGATCAGCACCGACGAAGCCGTGCGTGCGCCGCGCAATTTCGGCCAGATCGACATCGGCTGCGAGCGGTACGCTACGAGTATGAACGCCGAGAATTTCGCGTCTCCCGCTTTCGTCCGGCGGGCGAATTTGCAGTTCCCGGTCGAATCGACCGGGGCGACGAAGCGCTGGATCGACCAGATCGGGTAAATTGGTTGCGGCCAGCACAACCACACTTCCGCGTCCGGCAAGCCCATCCATCAACGTAAGCAGGGTGGCGACCATGCGCCGTTCGACCTGCTTTTCGCCGCTCAGGTTTTCTCGGTGAGGTGCGATGGATTCGATCTCATCTATAAAGATGATCGCTGGCGCTGCAGCTTCGGCAGCTTCGAAAATCTCGCGAATGCGGGCCTCGGATTCGCCGAAATGCTTGTCGGCCACTTCCGGTCCCGCGATCGAGAAGAACGTCGCGTTGGATTCGCGCGCAACCGCTCTTGCGATCAGGGTCTTGCCGCATCCCGGAGGACCGCTGAGCAGGATGCCGCGAGGCGGTGAAATGCCGTACTGCTCAAACAGCTCGGGCCTGGTAATTGGAAGTTCGACAAGCTCGCGTACCCGCTCAAGCTCGGGGCCAAGACCGCCAATGTCCTCAAAGGCAATAGCACTTGGCGTATCAAGGGTCTCGTCAACTTCAAACGAGAACTCTGTGACGTCGTCGACCAGCACAGGGCCATCCGGACTACACCGCTTCACGGCCAGTTCGACGTTGCCACCCGTGCGCGCCAGCCAGACTTTCTGGTCTTCCGCAAGGACGCATCCAATAAGTGCATCGACGGCATGATGGGCCATCGATGCATCCCGCGCGGAAAGAGTAACCGCCTTGGCTGGTCGCGCTTCGATACCAGACACGATCGCGCTTGCACCGATATCGAGGCCGGAATTGGCGCGTCCGATGGCATCCAGCAATATGCTGCCAGGGGCCGTCAGGGGCGACGGTACTGCGCGAGCGAAGGCCTGCCCGCCATCCTCTGCCGCAATACAAACAGTTTGCCCCGGCACGAGGCTGAGAGCCACCAAGTCCTCTGCGGCGAGCCAGACGATGCCGCGATTTGCCATTTCGGGTGGGCAGGATCGGACGCTCGCCGAGATGTCTCGAACACGAGGTAATTGAGGATCGATGTCAGCCATTTTTTGCCGCGAGATATTCCTCGACTTCGTCCAACCGGTCCAGCAACCGCTCTTCCGCTTCTTCGAACGTCTCTTCGTCAATCTCGCCCCGGTCGAGCATATCGCCAAGCGTCATGAGCTCCGCGCGGATCGCTTCGGGGTTGTAGTATTCCTGTTCCACCGCCTCATGGATCTTCTTGAAGACACCGGTCACGCCCGCCACGGGGAGCGAAACCGGCGCGGTCAGGATCGATGAGAGCAGCCCCATGTCGGATCAGTCCGCCATTTGTGCCGGATTGAAATCGATTTTCATATCGGCAAACGAGAATGCTGGCATCGGCCCAATATAGCTGAACTGCCAGCGACCGCGATGCACGAGGTCAAGCTTTTCCAGCGCAGCATCGAACCAGCCAACGTTCTCCTTAGCGACCAGGAAAGAGAGGTTCGCAACCATCGTGTCCCCGGTAATCGTCCCTTCCAGAACATCATCAGCATGCTCGCGCAGCGCTTCGATCACCGCCTTACTGTCCTGCTGGCGGATCTGAGTGATCGCATTTTCAACCTTTTTGCCGAAGTCGATCTTGGCAGTCTGGCTTTGGGCCTGCACATTAAGCATATCGCGCTCGCGCTTGAGCGCCGGGAAAGTTTCCATAACTTCGTCGAAAATGGATTCCGATGCCCAATTCACCTTAAGCGTGATTTCGCAGCGATCCTCGATCCGGCTGAAGGCGCGAGCAAACTCATCTTTGTTCGCTTCGAGCACCTGCTCTCCAACGGTGTCGGAGTCGATCATAGTCCCGAAACGTACGGGCAGGATATCGCAATGCGTCATGATCTCTTCAAGGACGCGGGTATGCGCTTTGATGTTGGCTCGGCTGGGGCGCAGGCGCTTGTCGCCGACTTCGCTCGAAATGAACGCAAGACCTGATTTCGCCGGACCCGTCTGTACCTTGCCCCCGCCTGAAATGGGGTCAATGTCATAGGTTTTTTGAGCGTTCTCGCGAACGATGCCATAGACGTAGCGCACTTTGCTATTCCTTCCATGCGAGGTTTGCGGTCATAATCCCATTGACCAGCGATACCGAAAGGCTTTGCGGATCCACGACCCTGCCGAGTTCAATGACGGCGCTGCTTTCGGCCACGGAGACAGTGACACCTCGGCCATCCTCGCTCACGCTTACAGATACGTCGTCCTGACTGGACGTATCGGCTTCGGCAACAATCATAACACCCTGAGCGGTCTCGAATACGTTAGGCAAGAAGTCATCGGCGTCGACTTCGCGTTCGGGAGCGAATGGCTTCACTGGCTTCTTTGGACGTGGAGGAGCGCTCTGGCGTTTAGCAATCGCGTCTTCGAGCGTGCCAAACTGCATATGGTAGATGCCCTTGGTTTGACGCTCGGGTCCACCGATCGAGAACTCGCCGGTCTTCGAGGACGATCCTGCTTCGCCTAGGTCGGCCACGCCATCCAGCAGTTTGCCGAGCCCCTCTCCCAAGGTTCCCAGCGACTTGAGCTTCTCTTGTGCATCGGCCAGGCTCACCTGACCAGATTTGCTCGGTGCGCTGCGATGAGGCGTCCTGCGTTTAGCCACGGGCCGCCTTTCGAGCAGGACGACGCGCTGCTGGCTTTTTCAAGGTCGGCTTATTGGCTTGCGTTTCATCGGCAACGGCCAGTTGCGCTTCCAACTCGGCCACCCGACTGGCCAGACGCTCATTTTCAAGCTTTGCGTTTGACCCTGCACCGTTGAGAAACGGATCAGTCTCCCACCAGCAAATGCCCATTTCCTTGGCCTTGTCGACCGATGCTACGAGCAGGCGAAGGCGGATGGTCAGCAGTTCAACACCAACCAGCGCGATCGAGATGTCACCGGCTATCACCACGCCCTTCTCCAGCACTCGGTCGAGCACATCGGCAAGCGATGAGGCGTTACTGTTATGGATGACTTCAGACATTGTGTTCTCCAGGCACCGCAGTGCGGGCGTGCGTTAACTTGGGCAGTGAGCGGCAATCAGATCGAGGAGCGCTTCGTTCAGCATAAACCGCTGCTCGCTGTCCGCTCCCGGAGTGCCTTTGGACGCAAGAACATCAAGGCACAGATCGATAAAAACAGGATCGCTGGCAGAAACGCTTATCTCCTGAGCCTTCGCGATTTGCGCGATCATTATGCTGGCGCGCATGGTCGGCATTTGTTCGTAAGCGCCTGATTCCCTGAAGTCGCGCACAACATCGACAATTGCTGCCGCGATGTCTGAGTCCATCCCGGTGCGGCCCGAAACGATAGTGATTTCCGTTTCGCGGTCGATACCGTCCATGTCGATCGTGATCATGCGGTCCAACAACGCGTCTTGCGCCGTCTGAACACCGACATAGTCGGTGCTGTTCGAGGTGAAGATCGCGCGAAACTCCGGATGAACATTGATGAAGGGTTCGTGGTTCGAAGATGCCGGAAGGATCAAAACACGTTCTTCGAGCACCGGTAACAGCGCATTATTCGCCTCAGCACGCGATCGCGTAAATTCATCATACACCAGCGTGTATCCGTGCGTGCACGCCTGCGTTAGCGCTTCGTCGTTCCACGCGATCGACGTCTCTTTTTCGTACTTTGCGACGCGGTGAATATAGCGATCAACGGTCTGCTTGGTGCGTGAACCCGTTTCGCGGCCGATCAGGTTGGCCGAGGTGAAGTTTGCATCCCCCGTAATGAACAGGGTCGGACGTTCCAGCATCTCTGCAAGTCGCAAGGCAAGCGCAGTCTTGCCACTGCCCGCGCATCCACGGAAATGAACCGGATAGCCGCTGCCGAGATAGGCAAGGCTGCGCTTGGTGATGTTGCGAACAGCTTCGGTTTCAATGAAGACGTTGGCGCTCGCATTGCGCGATTTTTTTGCGGCAGCACTGCCACCTTTCATCTTAGTCGCTGTTGCCGTCTGGCCCATCGTCAATTCCTCAACTGTGAGGCGCGAGCAAGTGGCTTCGTCCCCTGTGCCTCACGAGATGAACGAGGATGGTAAATAATAGGTAAACACCCTTATCAGGCTGCTAACTTCTGCTGCTGCTCAGTCAGGGCATTTGCCTCTGAAATCCACTGCTCCACATTCGCCAGCATACTGATCGCGCCGAGCTTTTCGCGCAGGACTTCCGGGCTAAGCCCAGCAAGGTCTGCAACCGTGTGAATGTCCAGCTGATTGAGGCGTGAACGCATGGCCGGGCCAATGTTTGGCAGCGCTGAAAGGTCGAGATCAGACTGTATCTGTTTCTTGGGCGGATGTTCGGAAGCGTTGACTGGTTCTACTGATGCCTGAGGCTTTGCGGGGTTGTCTTTCTGCTCCGCCGGCTCGGCAGAAACGACCTTGGCTGCTTTTTTTGCCTGCTTCTGCTCCACAGGCTGCTTGGCTGTGGTCTTTGTGGGCGTTGGTTTCTTCGCACTCGACTTGCGCTTGGCGTCTGCCGCCTTCTTGCGATCAGCAGCTTTCCGCCTTTTCGCCGCCTCAGCCTTTTTGTCAGCCTCTGCTTTCGCCTTCGCTTCAGCTTCCGCCTTCTTTTCAGCTTCCGCTTTTTCCTTGGCCAGTTTCTTGGCCTTGATAGTAGCTTTGCGCTTAGCAGCAGCCGCTGCCTTTTTGTGCTCTTTTTCCTCTTCGATGCGCTTGGCCTCGGCTTCCTGCTTGGCTTTTTCCTCAGCCTCGGCCTTCTTCTTTGCTTCGCGCTCCGCCTTGCGTTTGGCGGCGGCGGCTTCCTTCTTGCGAGCGGCCTCTTCTGCAGCCTTCTTTTTGGCTTCGCGGGTTGCCTTGGCTTTGGCTGCGGCCTTTGCTTTCTTTTCTGCCGCAGCAGCCTTGCGCGCTTCCTCTGCCCTGCGTTGTTCTTCAGCTTTGCGAGCTTTCTCTGCCGCCTTGACTTTGCGCTCTGCCTCGGCTGCCTCTTGGGCAGCTTTAGCCGCCGCAGCTTCCCTCAAGGCTTCAATCTTGCGCTCGCGTCGCTTCATTCGAGCTTCGGAAACGCTCGGATAGGATGAAGGACGCTTGCCACGCTCTGACATCGTCTCCGCCCGCAGCTCCATGCGCTCTTCCGCACGCTTGGCACGGCGCTCAGCTGCTTCAGCAGCGCGATCCTTCGCTGCTTCAGCGCGCGCAGCAAGGCGTGCCGCAGTCTGCTCAGCTCGCATCGTACGAGCCGAATCACGTGCCGCCATGCGCGTGTCCAACCATTCGGAATATTCGGCATCACTGCCGTCTGCCGTGGGGTTCTTATCAGAAACGTGTGCCATGGTTTCGTCTGATCCTGTCTCTTCGCCAGGTATGGCAATGTCATTGGTTTCGCAGGGCGTATCCAGCGACGCAATTTGTGCGTCGCAATTGATCGGGGTGCGATCTTCACCCTCCAATGCTGCGCTGCGTTCACGCTGCACCGGCTTGGTGGCTGCGCTTGTTGTCGTCTTGTTCAGTCGTTTGGCTGTCTTGCGTTTCGTGGATTTCGCCTCGGGCTGCTGGCTGCGAGCCGTATTCTCTTCACCGCTTTCTCCGCCTGCTTTGCCAGGCATCGCGCGCCGTTTGGCTGAAGGTTTAGGGAGCGGCACCTGAGCAGGCGACGCCGCCGGCTTTCTCGAAATCTTATTGAGACGTGACAGCGCTGCGCTCCGCTCAGAGCTCTGAACGGCGGCTTTCACCTCGGCCAATTTGGTTTCAACAAGCTCCATTCGAGGTGCACGCTCTTTGACCTTCCGTGTCACCTTCGCAGTAACAGTCGAGGCCGGTTTGCGCTGCTTTCCTGCAAGGCTCTTCGTCGCGGTTATCCTGCCCGGCTTGGCCGCGTCGTCCGCTGCCTTTGCGCCATTGGGGTCAAGCCGTCGGCTGCGCAGCTCGGTCAGGTAGGACCTGGCGTTAGCGCGCATCTCGGCCGCGCTTCTCGATCCATTTTTTGCCCGCGACATTGTGACAGCCCCCGCAACAGATGAATTGGAAAGTGGCCGGGAGCTGCGCCTAAGCTGGCGCTAGCCCCCGGTCACAAGCTGACTTGCATCAGGCCGCAACAGCGACCGGATCAGCAAGGAGGCCAACAGCCTCAGCATACTTCAGGTAGGTTTCGACGCTCGCGACAACGACGCGGGCTTCGACAGTGATCAGTTCGATACCAACGAGCGACACGCGCACGAAGGCGTCAATCACAACACCCTTATCAAGGATGCGGTCGACGACTTCGGCGAGGCTCGACGAAGCGACGCTTTTCTCAATAGACATAGTGTGTGGTCTCCATTCTCAAATCGTACTTCATTCAAACACAAGCCACTAAAAACGGGCCAATGCTCATCGTTTTTTGACCGCGCTTTGGCCAGAATGGCTTTGCGCAACCTCGACAGTTAACGATGTCGCTTTAAAATTCCGCTAATGACACAGTGCCTTCGCGTAGGCGTAGATTGAGAATGCGTTCACCCTTTTGATTAGTCAGACAATCTGCGACCCGCTCGATCTCTGTCGACAAGGGGCGGTCTTCGTCCAGAAATGCTGATTGCTCGCGCACCAGTCCATGGACTGCTTTTGCCGCCGCGCCAAAGCTTGGGCCGTTGCCCTCCGCTTCCCGAAGTTCGATGGCCTGTGCCAAACACATCGCCTCGATCGCGAGGATGCGGCTAACGTCCTTCACGACATCGCGGGCGCGCCGTGCCGCAATGGTTCCCATAGTAACGACGTCCTGATTGTTCCCGTTCGTGGGCACAGACTGTATTGACGCCGGAGCAGACTTCGCCCGTATTTCCGCAACCAGTGCAGAGGCGGTGACCTGAGCGCCCATGAAGCCGCTGTTCAGTCCGGTGGCATTTCCCTGAAGGAACGGCGGCAAGCCCTTGTTCAGGTTAACATCGGTGACGCGAGCGATCTGGCGCTCGCCCCAAACGCCCAGCATTGCGACCGCATTTGCAAGGCTATCTGATGCGAACGCAACATGCTGTCCGAAGAAATTGCCGCCATGCAACAGCATTTCCTCTTCCGCGAATACAATCGGATTGTCAGTGACCGACGAAAGCTCCGCCTCGACCACGCCATCGTGATGCAACAGCATATCGTCAACCGCGCCGAGCAGTTGCGGCGCGCACCTTATACTATAGGCGTCCTGAGGCATCAGTTGATCATGCAGTACACCATCTTCGCCGAATTGCGCCTCGATCTTCGGTGGAATCGGCTCAAAAGGGATCAACCGCTCACACCCTTCGCTTAGTTGCCAAAGGACTTGAGCGGCGCGTTTCTGGCCCGGTTGAGGGCGCGCGACGGCAGAGGCGGGATGCCAGGCCGCGCGATGTCCGCCAAGCACTTCTGCATAGGTGACCGAGAGCAATGCCGCGAAACGCAGCAATCTGCGCGCGCGGACCCCATTGAGCGCAGCGATGCCGGTCATCGCGGATGTGCCATTGACCAGCGCGATGCCTTCCTTATGCCCAAGCGTGATGGGCGGGAGCCCCGCGCGTTCAAGTACATCTTTAGAACTTGCAGGCTTGCCGCTTTCGAAAAACTCGCCCTCGCCCATAAACGCGAGTGCCATATGAGCCAATGGGGTGAGATCTCCGCTTGCACCAACCGTCCCTTTTTCAGGAATGACGGGAGCGAGACCTGCATTCAGGCAATTTGCCATCCACTCGAGCAGTTCCGGGCGAACTGCTGAAAGCCCACGCGCGAGAGTCGAAAGCCGCGCGACCACGATTGCGCGGGCTTCATAGGGGGCAAAGGGTTCGCCAACACCTGAGGAAAGGTGATAGACAAGCCGCTTTTGCAGCTCGCTTCCTCTTTCAGCGTCAACCTGATTGTCCGCGAGCGGCCCGTAGCCAGTCGTCACACCGTATATAATTCGGTTTTCCGCGATCAGACGCTGAAGAAACGCATCGGATTGGCTGGCGGCGTCTTTCGCTGCCGAGGCCAATGCCAGACGCTTGGTCCCAACGGCAATTGCCTCGACATCGCCCAACGTTAACGGGAGACCCCTTTCGCCGAGGACCGCCGTATTGTGGAAATTAACCTCTGGAGCACTCATCTGACGGTCTGT
Organism: Pseudomonadota bacterium; assembly: GCA_039195235.1. Classification (GTDB taxonomy): domain Bacteria; phylum Pseudomonadota; class Alphaproteobacteria; order Sphingomonadales; family Sphingomonadaceae; genus Erythrobacter. Next base: position 7,282 of record JBCCVO010000006.1, on the reverse strand, counting down.
CCCAACCTCTCTGCGCGGCAATATGCCTGCGCGCCAGCGTGGACTAGGTCGACTATGGTAAACGAAGTACTAACTGACCCCTTATTTCGACCAGTAAAACTGCGAAGTCTGGACAAAAGAGTTAGTTAGGGGGCCATTAAACATTTCCCCCTATTCCCCAAGATAGCCAACGTGATCAGGAAGGCCGCACTCCATTGGTGTGACTGGTGACGATCGGTTCTTAGTCAACATTGTACCTATGTCTGGAACATAAAACCGGACAATGAAGTTGGGGAATTGAAATGGAAGTCATCAAGTTCGGATCGAACGATCTTGAAAATAGGCTGGCGAACGATCCTACCCGGGCAGAACTGCTGCCCTTCGGTGCGATTCTGTTGGATCAGCAAGGCAACGTTCTGCGCTACAACCATGCCGAATCCGGCATCAGTGGCCGCACCAGTGCCGACGTGATCGGGAAGAATTTCTTCAACGAGATCGCTCCGTGCGCCAAGGGCCAGAGCTTCTACAATCACTTTTATCGCGCAGTGGCTGACGGTCATGTCAACGCACTGTTCGACTACAAGTTTGACTACAAGATGGAGCAGGCGAACGTCCGCATCCATATGAAGTCTGCCGATGCCTCGCAGGGCATCTGGATCTTCATCAAGCGCGTCTGATGAGACGCTCAATCGGAGATCCGACATGATGGAAGGTAATATCAACAGGCACGGGGACTTCGATCCCGACCTGTTTACCGAAGAAGAGCTGGAGATGATGCAAGGAGCCGACGGTGTCACCGACGAGTTCTCGCATCAGCCCAGCAACAAGGAACTGCAGGATCAGTACGCTGCCGTTGCCCGCTTGGTGGCGGAAGGCGGCGAACGTGAACGCCAATTGCGCGCAGCTATTGCCGACCTCACAGCCTTGCTCAAGGCTAGTGAACAGGCGGCGTCGCTCCAGCAACAGAACCAGAGTCTGGCCAAAATCGTCCTGGCAAGCAGCGAGCGCGAGGCAGAAATCCAGAAAGGTCTCGAAGAACTAAAAGAGGCCGTTTTGAAACGTGCACGTGACGCGGAGGACCGGACGTCATGAGCATGGAGCAACACACTGATAAGCAGATGGTTCTGCCGCGCAGTGGAAAGCGTCCACTGGCATTTCACGGCGAGCTGCTGGTCGAGGGTTCTAGTGCGACCGAGGATGATCGGATCCAATATGATCTGGCCGTCTTCGAGCTCGAGAACTCTGGTTTCGCAGCCAGTCTTGCATGCAGCTATGAACCAGACGTCGAACAGCCCCGCTACTACGCGGACACCTTCGAAGACGTGGATCAAGCGATCCGCTTCTTTGCGGACTACTGCCCGGCGGACGACGTTCCTCTTAACCCCGATGCGAGCTTTGCCGAACTGGCGAATGTCGACACCGAGGTCGAGCAGGCAACCAGTTCGTACAAGGGTTTGCTCCGGCAGATGTTTCCGACCGCAACGGCCGAGGCCATTGATAGGGAGAACGCGACATGCCCAGCGTAAACCTCTATCAACAGGTGGCCGACGCCATTTCACCGGAACTTCGTCACCTGACCGAGGTCGATAAGGCCCAGGGCGGGGAAGGCGAGGCAACCGGCGTCGAACAGGCGGCTGAACCATCGATCCCGGCAATGCCGTTTACCCTGAAGCGTACGGGCGAACGTCCGTTCGAATTCACCGGTAGGCTGCTGGCGATGCTCTCCGGTATCTCGTCCCACCTGCCCTTCTGGTATGAAATCAACATCTACCAGGGCGATGAGCGTTTGATCTGCGAGATCAAACTGTTCAACAAGGATGCGGATTCGGCGGACATCTTTCGCGTGACCGAACACGGGGACATGGAATCGGTATTCTCCTATCTGGAGCGGTACGATCCTTCCGACGACCTCGATCCGGGAGCCGATGTGGCCGAGAATTCGGCTTCAAGCGCCACGCTGGCCCTCAATGCAGCCCGTCTGCAACTGCGGGTCAACCAGCTCAAGCGGCACTATGAAAGTGTCGTTGGTGAGATCCTGCAGGCGCTGCAACGACAGTTCAGCTAAATCAAGCTGCACAAAAAAGGGCCCGGCTCGCATAGTGCAAGCCGGGCCCTTTCGTTTGTAGATGGATCAATCATAAGGGTACACAGTGTACGCCCTGCCCGACTTGATCGGCGTCCGCTCACCAGTCGGCAAGCTTGCCGATGTCGTTGCGTGGAATTGAATCGCCTACCGCAAAGCTGCGGGGCCGTTCATGGCTCGACAACGCCTCGGCACACCACGTGTCGACCGCCTCGATCAGTGTCGCTGGGTCGTGCCCACGTTCCTGCGGCACCAGGAACGCCTTCAGACGCCCGGTTTCGCTATCCAGCCGCACCGCTGCCTCTCGGACCTCAGGGCGCTTGATGAGCGTATTGCGTATGCGATCAGGAAAGACATTGTATCCGCCGATCTGCAGTGCACCATCCAGGCGGCCATCGACAGCAAAATGCCTGTCACCAGAGAAGCCAAGCTTATCCATCGGCGCGACAGTCTTTTCAGCGCCATCGGCTCCCTTGCGCGCAAGCTCACGTGAACTCAAGCGACGCCAATAATCGATCAGAGTGTAACGCTCGTCGCCATGATCGCGCCAGCCAATTGCTCCGGTTTCGCTAGAGCCGTAAACCTCGATCAGCCTACCAAGTCCTTTTTCAAGAAGCAGATCGCCAAGCCCGGCAGGCATAGGCCCGGTTGAAGAAATACCAAGCAAATTGGGGGGAAAGGTAGGGAGCGATTTGGCAAGGAATTGCCAGATCGTCGGCGTGGCGACAACCAGTGTTGGCTCGCTGCCCATGGCTTGTGAAAGCGTTGATGAGGGCTTGAGCCTGCCGTATTTGCATGGGACGTCAAGCTTCTTCGGAAGCAGGATAGTCCAGATCGTACCATAGATGTGTTGGCTCGGAACCAGGCTGACGATCTGCTTGGTGGCGCTGAAAAGATCGCCCCAATAGGCCGCCTCCAGCTCCAGATCTGAGATTGTATGCTGACAGGACTTAGATTGCCCGGTCGAACCTGACGTCTGGAACGTCAGGTGCTGGCCCGTTTCCGCCAACGATTGCTCGATGAGATCGGCCCAGTCGCCGATCGTGGGCATGGCGAGCAGATAGTCTTCAGCCCCGTATTCGTGGAGGTGAAAATATGCGTTGAGCGCCGACGTCGCGTTCAATCTCTCGAGGCTATCGAGGTCCAAACCTTCGTCGTCGAGCCGTGTTTGCGCGTCCCACGTGTCCGCACCCAGCTCTGCCGCGGAACGTCCACGTGTTTCGGAAAGCTCCGATGCTAGCATATCGATCGTCAAGCGAATGATCGATGTTTTCGGAATAACGGTTGGCTGGCCCATATGTCGTCGAGTTCCTGAAAATGGGTATTCAATTGCATGCTTGAGCGCTTCGCCGAACAGACTTAATTTGTCGTTTACGCAAGATCGCTATGCACATGGATTAGTGAGGCGAGGACAAGGTTTTTGCAAGCGATGCATCCCGCGGAAAGAGTCGACGAAACAAGCCAGGCAAATACGTCGGATGGCGGTTACGAAGCGATTGTGCTCGTCCGGCCAAGTGGCAGCAGCGTGCGTTTCGAAGGCGTGCTGCTCGCTGATGCGCAAAATCGCACCGATCACATCGCCGTCTGGCACGAGCTTGCCTTGTACCGGAAAGCGGACGGTGCGTTCGTCGTGACAGTCCGTATGTGCCACAAAGACGACAGATTCGAAGGCGCGCTGCACGTATTCAATGCCCAGACGTTCGAGGCGGTCATGGAGATCGTCGAGCGATATAGTGACAGCATCACTTGCGAGAGCCTGATGCCTAAGCCGGATGCCGACGATGAGGATGACGCCGATGAGGATGACGCCGAAACTGACCTGCATTCGGTAGTGATAGATCACCAGCTCAAGCAAATTCGACGGCACTACGAAGCCATGGTCGGTGATTTTCTGTTTGCAACCAATCGCTTCAGACAAGAAGCGGGCGTCGCTAAAACCGACGAAGCCGTTGAGGCTGAATAAGCCACCAACCTTTTAATACCATAGCGCGACAAGCACTTTCGGTCTGCGGCATCACGCGAACAGCTGCGCTCGTTCGGCTTCGTAGTTCGCCATCCAGTCGAACACGTCATCGCAAGGCATCGGTTTTCCGAACAGAAAACCCTGGACGTATGTGCAGCCCATATCCTGGAGTACCTTGAGCTGCTTCTTAGTCTCTACGCCTTCTGCAATGACACCCTTCCCCATCGTGCCCGCAATGTCGATCACCGCTCTGCAAATGGCGCTCTGGTCGTTCTCAAGCTGGGTCACAAACGAACGGTCAATCTTGATGTAGTCGATAGGAAAGCGCTGTAGGTGCGAAAGCGAAGCCCAACCCGTGCCAAAGTCATCTAGCGCCACGCGTACACCGAAGCGATTAAGCTCCTGTATGTTCTCCATAATGTCGCCCAGCAATCGGTCGATAAGGATATTCTCGGTAAGCTCGATCGTCACGAATTCTGGTTTGATATCGAACCGCCCTAACTCGGCAATGATCCAATTCGCAAAGGCCATATCCCGCATCTGGTCGGCTGAAACGTTGATCGCCACTGACACGGGTTTTTCCGATATACTATTGTAATTACTTATAAATTCAAAAGAGCGAATAGCAACGTAAGAACCGAGCATATCGATAAGCCCCATATCCTCGGCGATAGGGACAAACTCGCCGGGCGAACGCCAGGTCCCATCGGGGAGAGGCCAGCGTGCGAGCGCTTCGAAGCCATAGAGCTCGCCAGTCTGCAGGTTGATCTGTGGCTGCATGTGCACTTCAATACGCTTCTCTTTAAGCGCCTCACGAAGGTCCAGAGCGATCCGATGCCGTTCGGTCTGCTGCCGCCGAAAAATCGGCTCGTACATCACTACAGATCCGCCGCCCCAGTTCTTTGCGCGCTGCAAAGCCATCTCAGCGTTGCGAACAATTCCCGAAGCCCCCACGCCATCTTCCGGGAAGCGTGCAATCCCCACACTTGCGGTGATGCGGGTTTGCGCGTCGCCCAGCGTAATCGGCGGTGTAATGCTACGCGCCACCCGCTCGGCAATCGCCTCAGCTTCATCTATTACGTTGGTGTCAGGCTTCAGCAGAACGCCGAACTGATCAGCCGCGATGCGAGCGACCATATCACCATTGCGCAGGGAATGGGAAACGCGCTGCCCTGCGACCTTTAGGACCCGATCGCCGAACTCATGACCTAGATTGTCATTGATGTCGCTGAAACCGTCAACATCGATCAACAGGATGGCTCCCGGTGCCTCGGTGCTGCGAAGTGCAAGCCGCTCGAAAAAGGTGTGCCGGTTGAGCAACCCGGTTACATGGTCGGTGAAAGACAGCCGGTGCAATTCCTCCGCATCGGGCTGCAGGGTCGCATCTTTCAAGAATGCCAGCAGGCGATGTTCGGCCAGCATAGCACTCGCATCAAACTGAAGCCCGACATAGTACTCCGCTTCATCCATGCGGGATCTTGCCGGAAGCAGCGAAAGCGAATTCCAAAACTCCTGACCGTTACGGCGATAGTTCATAATGGTAAGGTTTAGTGCACGACGCTCGCTGATGGCGTTCGCGATACGATGTCTGGCGCCCTGATCCGTACCGGCTCCTTGTAGAAAACGGCAGTTTCGCCCGATGACCTCATCGCGTTCGTATTCGGTGATGCGAAGGAAGTTGTCGTTGACGAAGATAAGTGGCTGTGCGGGATCGCTGATATTGGCAACCGTAATGCCAAGCGCAGTGGACTGCTGCTCCAGCTCGGCAAAATTGCTCATGGGACCGTCGATCAAGAGGTCATCGAGGATGTGTTGCACAGTCATCGGAACTTTCGAATTCAATGGAATTTCGGAGATAAGAGAAATTGCCTAACAAGTCGGAAACCAATCATTGCAGGAACGAGCTGGTCCGATATCTAACGCCTTTGCACCTCGAATTGCGGGCTGAGCCTGATTTCAGGGATGGTCCAAACCGACCGGACGCTCAACATACTTAACGCATAATTTACCGGGACTATGCACAGCACTCTACAGGTTTTCTAAAGGTGTGTTTTTGTCCAACGTATCGCCAGGTTCCAGTTTCGATCTTGCCCAGTTTGTCGACCTGAGCGGGTTTGCGCATGGCCAGACTGACGAACTGGGAGAAACGGTCTTCGCCTTGGTAGAAGCCAGTTTGCCGGAAGTGGCAGAGCACTTGATCGCACGGATCGAGCAGGGCGCGCAAACAGCAGTCCCTCATGATGCGGCCGCGCTGGCGGGATCCACTCTTGCCGAACTGCTTCGCAACGCCGAACAACCTGAGTGGCTCTCATTGGCAGCGCGATGGGCGCAAATGGCTGCGCGAGCAGGCGCTGGTATCGCCACGCTAGCCACGGCCAATGCGATGGCCTGGCAAGAAATCACCCAGATCATCCGATCGACAGAGACACTCGATGCCGAACTGGTAAACAAGCTATGCGAATTCGTAGCATGCCTCTCTGTCATTCACTCTTCTGTCATCTCCGACGCTGCCGCGAAAAGCGAAATCAGCGATGCCCATAGCAGCCAGCGCGAGAATGCAGACATGTTCGAAATGGATATTAGCAGCACCGCTCACATCGTGGCGGACCAGACCGCTATTCTTGCCGAAGAAATGGAGATCGGTGCAAACCTGGTAGACAACGTACTTGAGAAGACCGCAGAAGTGTCCGGTGCTTCGGAACAGTCGGCGAGTGCGATGCGCGAAGCAGCAAAAACCACGAATTCGCTATTGCGCGGCGTCCAGAAAGCAAGCGAAGAGATAGCTGTGGCAGCGGAGTCGGCCAAACGCGCTTCTCAACAGGCAAAAGAAAGTGCTGGTTCGATGAAGGCGCTTGAAGAGCAGTCGAAATCGATCGGATCGGTGCTAAAACTCATTGGCGAAATTGCTGAGCAAACCAATATCTTAGCATTGAACGCGACGATCGAAGCTGCCCGTGCAGGCGACGCAGGCCTCGGTTTCGCGGTGGTTGCTAAGGAGGTGAAAAGCCTCGCAGATCAGACAGCCAACGCCACAAAAGAAGTTTCGGCCAGCGTGCAGAGCATCAGGGAAGCCGCTGAGCTATCAGTCGCCTCAAACGCCTCGATTTGCGACAAGGTTGATCAGGTTCAAGAGCTTGCAACGGACATCTCCGGAGCGCTTAGTGATCAAGAGAAATACGTATCTCAGATTACGCAGACCGTCGACGAGACTGCGGCTTCAGCTGATCAGATCTCAGCAGCAGTTACTGACATTCGCG
>JBCCVO010000005.1:0-88083 GCA_039195235.1 Pseudomonadota bacterium | reverse complement strand
GGACTGGCGTTTTACCCCGACATTTCCGGTACTTCCCTGTGAGCCACAAAGATCGTCGGCCATGCGAGAGACCCGTTAGGTCCTCGAATCAGAAGCACTTTTCGGAGCAGCTTCTCTGAGAGCTATATTCGAGGTCGGAGGATGCATTGCGGAACTGATGCAGAAATATTGCAGGTTTGATGTGAATTCAGCAACGGTCTGCTTTGCGCCCCAATATCAGTCAATGAAGGCACGCCTTCTATCTATTAAATGCAGACATAGAGCTGATTGATACTAAGCCGCTCGAGCAAAGGCGCAACGTTTGGAGCTTGAGCCTAGAACTCGATCCCGCGCTGGGCTTTGACGCCTTGTTCACGGAAGGGATGCTTCACGAGGGTCATCTCCGTCACCAAGTCTGCAACCTCAATAATCTCGTCCGGAGCGTTGCGCCCTGTCACGATGACATGCGCGCGCTCGGCCTTCTTGGCCAACGCTTCTAGCACCTCGTCGACCGGGAGATAGTCGTACCGCAGGACGATGTTGAGTTCGTCAGCAAGGATCATGTCGTAGCTCGGATCGGCGACCATCCGCTTGACCTCATTCCAAGCCGCGCGGGCGACCTCGATGTCGCGCGCGCGGTCTTGCGTATCCCAGGTAAAACCTTCGCCCATGGGCTTGAACTCGACATTGTCGAATTGCTCGAAGACTGCTGCTTCCCCGGTTTCCATAGCCCCTTTGACGAACTGGACGACGCCGACCTTCATCCCGTGGCCGATCGCCCGCACGACCATTCCCAGGGCCGCACTCGTCTTACCCTTTCCCTTGCCGGTGTGGACGATCAACAAGCCCTTCTCGACTGTTTTGGAGGCAACGATGCGGTCATGCGCAGCCTTCTTCTTTGCCATCTTGGCATTGTGCTGTTCATCGGTCCGCTTTGCCATTGTGTCCTCCTGCGATTTCAGCGAGCAAATCTCTCGCGCTGTTCGATTTCGGTTTCCATAGTCCGCGTTCAAGCGCTTCAGCCAACCTTCCGGCGGTTTCCCGAAAGGCGGCGGGATTGGCCTCGACCATGAAGTCGCGCACTGTTTCGTCTTCGATGAAGGCCGTGTGTACCGCATCGAAATGATGGTCTTTCACAGCATCGGTTGTGGCGGCGAAGGCGAAGAGGTAGTCGACCGAGGCCGCGATCTCGAAGGCACCCTTATAGCCGTGACGCATCACTCCTGCGATCCATTTGGGATTGGTAACGCGCGCTCGGACTATTCGGGCGATCTCATCGGAAAGCGTGCGCACCACGGGACGTTCGGGTCGGCTGTGATCGTTGTGATAACTTATGGGCGCTTTGCCGGAGATAGCTTCGGCTGCTGCGGCAATGCCACCTTCGAACTGATAATAGTCGTCACTGTCGAGCAGATCGTGTTCGCGATTGTCCTGATTTTGTACGACCGCATCGACTGCACCCAGACGCTCGGCGAAGAGTTCGCGCTCGGGCGTGCCATCCGCACCGCCGCCATAGGTATAGCCGCCCCATTCAAGATAGGCGTCTGCCAAGTCTTCGCGCGATCCCCAAAGCCGCTCGTCGATCATGGCCTGGAGGCCAGCGCCATAGGCACCGGGCTTCGAGCCAAACACCCGGGCGCCCGCTCTAAGCGCTGCGCGCTTGGCGTCAATCCCGGCCTCGATTTGCGAGGCTTCGTCGCGCCGCGTTTGTGCTGCGGCAGGATTGTCGGTTTCATCTTCCTCAAGCGCCTGAATGGCCCGCGCAGCGCGGTCGATCAGTTCGATCTGGTCGGGAAAGGCATCGCGAAAAAAACCGGATACACGGAAGGTAACGTCAATACGGGGCCTGCCAAGTTCGGCTAGGGGAATTACCTCGAAGCCAACGACGCGTCCGGAAGACCATTCCCACTTCGGCCTCACTCCCATCAGTGCGAGCGCTTGAGCAATATCGTCACCCCCGGTGCGCATATTCGCCGTGCCCCATGCCGAGACTGCCATCGCCTTGGGATACTCGCCTTCGCGCTGAAGATAGTCCTCGACAAGCAGTGCAGCCGAACGCTGGCCGAGATCCCATGCGACGGCTGTCGGAACAGCGCGTGTATCGACGGAATAGAAATTGCGACCGGTTGGAAGAACGTCGGGCCGGCCCCGCGTCGGAGCTCCGGATGGGCCGGGGACGACGAACCGACCATCAAGACCTCGTAGCAAGGCTGCGAGCTCCGAGGCTCCGCAATCATCGACCCGAGGCGCAAGCGATGCCTGAATGGTTTGCAGCACGGCAGCCGATCTCTCGCCCGGCGGCGAAGCATGACCGTCCAGAAGCGCGATCGCGAGCAGTTCCAATCGCTCGACCGTATCGCCGATGGTCCGCCACGCCTGCTTGGTCAAATCAGCAAGTTGCCCCGGTCTGGCGCTCGTCCATTCCTCTCCCATGATGCAGTCAAGAGGATCGAAGCTCAGTTTCAGATCGTCCGCCAGGGCCCTAAGAAGCGACGCGTCGCCCGGATCGTCGAACCCGCGCGGCACACGGGCCAAGGCTATCAGAAGATCGCGGCGGAGCGAGCCTTCCGGGGAATGCCCGAAAACGTGCAGCCCGTCCCTGATCTGCAATTCCTTGAGTTCACAAAGGTAATTGTCGAGCGCGGCAAGCGCGTCTTCGCCATCGCCGACCATTCCTGCATCAACATCCAAGCCTTGCCCACGCGCCACATCAATGATCTCGCGGCGAAGGCGTTCAATCCGGCGTGGGTCCATACCAGCGGCGAGATAGTACTCATCGACAAGTGCTTCGAGCTGCTTCAGCGGTCCGTAGCTTTCGGCGCGCGTCAGCGGCGGTGTAAGGTGATCGACGATGACAGCGCCGATGCGGCGCTTGGCCTGCGTGCCTTCGCCGGGATCGTTGACGATGAAGGGGTAAAGCTGTGGGATGGGCCCAGAGCAGACTTCAGGCAAGCAGGTTTCCGAGAGCGCAAGCGCCTTGCCCGGAAGCCATTCGAGATTGCCGTGCTTACCTGTGTGGATGACGGCCTGCGCGCCGAATGCTTGCTCCAGCCAGAAATGGAACGCGAGATAGGCGTGCGGGGGAACAAGCGCAGGATCGTGATAAGTTTCCTTGGGATCGACATTGTAGCCACGCGCGGGCTGCACACCGATGGCGACGTTCCCGAAGTGATGGACTGCAAGACGGAAGGCACCGCCCTCGACGAAGGGGTCATCCTCCGCTTCGCCCCAGCGTTCGCGCACCGCGTCGCGAACCTCCATAGGCAATAGATCGAACGCCTCATGATAGGTCGGAAGTGGCAGCGTCTCGGCATCTGAATCAAGCGAACTCAGATCGTTGGTGACACCGGACAGCAAAGTGTCCATCAGCGCCTTGCCGCTCCTTGGCGCATCGGCGATCTCGTACCCAGCTTCCCCCAACGCTGTGAGGATGGTCGCTGCACTCGAGGGCGTATCGAGACCCACGCCATTGCCGATCCGGCCATCTCGATTGGGGTAATTGGCAAGGACCAAAGCCACCTTGCGCTTTAACGCCGGCGTTTGTCGCAGCTTTGCCCAGTTTGCCGCCAGCCTCGCCACATACGCGACCCGGTCTTGCACCACCTTGGGAACGACGACGCCGCATTCTGTGCGGGGGTCGAATCGCGCCGAGGTTTTGAAGGCGACCGCCCGAGTGAACACACGCCCGTCAATTTCCGGAAGAGCGACGCTCATCGCCAGATCCCGCGCGCCAAGACCTTGTGCCGAAGCCGCCCATTGCTCCTCGCGCATTGAGGCAAATGACAACTGCAGGATCGGGCAATTGGCGCTCTCCAGCACGGCAGGGGTACGATCGTTTCCAGGCTGGGAGGCTGCGAAGGAGGTCGCGTTGAGAACTACGTCGGGTGATACGCTCTCGATCAGTTCGCTTAGTAAATCGACAGCGAATGGCGCTCGCAGCGATCGCACGTGAACTGGAAGAACGTTCAGTCCTTGCGATTGCAAGCGTTCAATCACGGCATCGACCGCCTCCATCGTGCCCGCAGCAAAAAGTGCGCGATAGAAGGCGAACAGCGCCACCGGCCTATCTGGCTTCCATTGCGCCCTCACCTCGGCAAGCGTGGGCCGGTCTATGTTCGAAGAGTAGAGTCCGGCATCGGCAAGCGGTACCGGGGAATCAGGCCGACCTAGATCGCAGTCTACTGAGCGCGCAGCGGCGCAAAGGAAGCCAACGGCATTGGCGATACCGCCCTGCCGCAGATACTGGGCCAGTTGTTCAACGAATTCGGGCTTCAGGGTCGATGCGGTCGTCAGCGCTGCGTCTGTCTCGCGTCCGATAGACAGCGCGGCAAAGGCGATATCCCTTTCACGCGCCACCTTCTCGATCTCATCGATACCATAGGGCCAGTAACTCTTGTCACCAATAAGAGCCACCGCAACGAAACGCGCCTTCGCGATGACTTTTTCGACATAGAGATCAACCGAATAGGGGTGCTTGAGCTGGAGCAGATTGACAAGCCTTACACTGGGCCGACCACCCTCCCCGGTGCGAAGCATTTCAGCGGCGCGCGCAAAGCAAGCCAGATCGCTGTCAGCGACGGTCAGGAGAACGATATCGCCCGGAGACTGGTCGAGATCGACCGCCTCGTCCTCGTCCGTGACGCTTCCCGGTGTCGCGGCCAACAGATGCATCAGGCAGTTTGCACCGTTCCTAGCACCGGCGAAAGCGCGGCCTCTATCGCCTGTCGGTCTAGATCATTCTGCCCGATGACTACCAGACCGGTGCGCCGCGCTTCACCCTGCTTCCATGTGCGATCATAATAGTGCTGGATGCGCGGTCCCACCGCTTGAATAACAAGGCGGCTTGGCTTGCCATTGACTGCGACCATCCCTTTCAGACGCAGAACGTCATGTTCGCGAATGACCTTCTCAAGTGCTTCGATCAGGCTCGGGACGTCGCCGACTTCCGCGCCATAGGTAACGAAACTGGCGAATTCGTCGTGCTGGTGATCGTGGTGATGGTCATCGTGATGCGACGGCCGAGTGTCGAGATCGTCTTCAGCGCCCGCAACGATACCCAGCAACGCAGCCACATCGACCTGCCCATGATCGGTGCGTACAAAGCTGACCCCCGGTCGCGCATCGCCGCGTAGCTGCGCTTCGACCTGTTCGAGGGTTTCGGCCTGCACAAGATCGGCCTTGTTGAGCACGACCATATCAGCACAGCCCAGCTGTTCCGTGAAGAGCTCCTCAAGCGGCGAATCGTGATCGAGATTCTCATCAGCAGCACGCGCCGCTGCCAGCGCGTCCTCGTCATGAGCGAAGCGACCGTTGGCTACCGCGTCCGCGTCAATCAGCGCGATTACACCATCCACTGTCGCGCGGGTTCTTACGTCGGGCCACTGGAACGCTTTCACCAGCGGCTTGGGAAGGGCAAGACCTGATGTCTCGATGATAATGTGGTCGGGCGGATTGGGACGGTCGAGCAGCTTTTGCATGGTGGGCAGAAAATCATCGGCCACGGTGCAGCAGATGCAGCCATTGGCGAGCTCAAGAACATCATCCTCAGGGCAAGACTCATCGTTGCACCCTTTGATCAGTTCACCATCGACGCCAACGTCGCCAAACTCGTTGACGATCAGCGCGATGCGCTTGCCTCCGGCATTCTGGAGAACGTGGCGCACAAGCGTCGTCTTTCCGGCACCCAGGAAACCGGTGATCACTGTCGTTGGGGTTTTGCTCATTCGGAACGTCCTTTTCATGAACCGGTTTAGGGAAGCGCTCGCCACGGCACGACGAACGGCTCCGCGTTCTGTTCGCCATAATGGGCGCCGCCGATTTCCCTCGGTTCGAGCGGGACACGGCTAGCAGAAACGATAATCTCCACGACGTCATTACGTGTTTGCGAGGTTGTTATTCCCCCCTCGTCTGCAGGAGCATTGCTATCGGTTTGCGCAAGCGTGGGCGTCGCGCTGACAAGCGATTATCGAAAAAAGATGTCTCATCATTTTCAAAAGCCTTTCCTTCGCGTCGTTGCAACAATGCGGGCATGGGGCGTTCGGCGTGAAAACCGAAAGGGGCGGCGCGCCTCGCCGGACGCCGACGGAAAAGGCTCGTCACCGTTGCGGCCCCAAGCCGCACAACTTGCTGTCGCTCGAACGGACTTTCTGCCGTGCCCCGGCCTTTCCCTGGACCCAGGCATTGAGCGACCCACGCCGGCAGGTCTCCTGGCTCACGGGTCATGACTTGATGCACGCCTTCCCGGAAAAGATCGCTTTCCAGTGGCTGCCTCGGGAATGACCCGAAGCGTGTGCATCGTGCTCGCCGCTTACAGTTGCAGGGACAGCTGCGGATTTGAGGAGTACACCCCTCGCACCGCATTCCCGTTTTCAGCCTCTTCACGAGGCACCGACACGATCATGTTGACCGAGCAAACTCGGTCGAAGATGAGCAGTAGCGAGGGTGGCATGCCAAGGAAACAGAATTGTGTTATGGCCGCTGCACGCCATCCGGCGATGATGCCCAGCTCTTCGAGCAGCCGCTAAACTCCGGATAGCAGCAATTGGGCAGGATCATCGGTTGAGAGTCTTTCATGATCTGAGCCGAGCCTCTCAACGGGGGCAGACCGTCCTTGGTCCACTGCGAGCGCTCGCGAGGCGTGATGCCCAGCAATCTCTCGACCGCCCGCAGGCTCACCGGCGCTATCGCTATTTTGACTGGGCCGCTCCAGCAACTCGTCAACGAACTGCGCCAAGCCTGATAGGATATCCTGCCACCATGAATTCCGACTGGTCGCAGATGCGCGCGAGGTCCTGATTGAGCAAGCCAGCCGCGTCGCGAAAACGCCGCGCAAGGGCATTGTCGGGTACAACGCTCAGCCCGACCTCATTGCTCACGAAGACGATCCGTGCGCGCAAATCGGGAACCATTGAGGTGAGCGCTGCACATTCGACTTCAAGATCGTGCTCTGCGAGGAGCAGGTTGGAGAGCCAAAGAGTTAGGCAATCCACGAGAATGACATTTTCGGGAGAGTCTTGCTCTAGGATAGCGTCCGCGAGTCCGATCGGCGCTTCCACAGTTTCCCAGCTTGTGTCACGGTCTGCCTGATGCCGAGCAATGCGTTCGCGCATTTCGTCATCGAATGCTTGTGCGGTAGCGATGTAAGTCCTGCTACCATCGAAGCCTTCAGCGAGCTTTTGCGCATAACGGCTTTTGCCTGAGCGCGCGCCCCCAAGTACAAAAAAGGATCTCGCTTCGACTGTCATACAGGTCTTTTCTTGCCTCCTGAGCGGTGAATGGCGATGAACGCGGGCATGATGCAAGTCCAAAGGACAGACTTTACCTATCACGGCGGCAGGATCGACCAAGCCCGGCAAGAGTTTCCTGATGCTCCAAGGCCGTGGATCGACCTTTCCACGGGTATCAACCCGCTCGCTTGGCGGCCACCCGAAGGCCTTGAAATTGATTTGGCGTCCTTGCCGCTGCGTCAAGACCTTGCCGCTCTGGAAGAGACAGCCGCCAGATACTTCAGCGCAGTGCCGGAATGCGTTGCGGCTGTGCCAGGAAGCGAAGTGGCGCTGCGTCTGCTTGCATCACTGGATGTTCCGGCTCCGATTATGTCGGCGGTTCCTAGCTATGGAACGCATACTGAAATAGCAGAGCATCATATCCCTTGTGACGACCTTTGTGACGCTTCCCGTTCCGGCACCCTTTTGCTGGCCAACCCAAACAATCCGGACGGAAGGATTCACCAACCGCAAAAATTGCTGGAGTTGGCCCGGACACGCTCGGCCAAAGGAGGATGGCTGGTGATCGACGAAGCTTTCAGCGACGCCAACCCCGAAGCCAGTGTCGTCCCGCACCTCACCGGCGACGAGCCAATCATCGTGTTTCGATCGTTCGGCAAGTTCTTCGGATTGGCAGGGCTAAGGCTGGGCTTTGTTATCGCGCCACCCCTAGTGATTAGTCGTCTTCATGCCCTGCTTGGCGACTGGCCAGTTTCCGCGCAGGCAATATCTTACGGATTGCATGCCTACTCTGACTGGAAGTGGATCGCGGCCACGCGCACTTCTTTGGCAATGCGAGCCACCGATTTGGATGAGTGCCTGACCCGACATGGCTTGAAGGTTCACGGTGATTGCCCGCTTTTCCGGCTTGCCGGGCTTCAGGACGCGAATGCGATGTTTCGCCGACTGGCGCGGCGCGGCATTCTCGTTCGCCCGTTTGCCGATCATCCGCGCCGGTTGCGCTTCGGTTTGCCGCAAGGTGCCACTGACCTTGCCCGCCTAGATGCGGCGCTTGGCAATGATTAATCCCATCGCGCCAGTGGCGCTGCTGATCGACGCTGCCATCGGATGGCCCCAATGGCTCTATCGTCTTATCGGGCATCCGGTCGGCGGCTTCGCGCGCGTCATTGGCTGGTGCGAGACAAATTGGAACCGGCTCGAACATTCCGCAATCCGCAAGCGTTTTTTTGGTGTAGTGACCCTGCTGATTTTGGTTTCTCTAGCTCTGATCGCGGGGCTGGCGCTCGAAACCTTAAGCTATGCGCTTCTTAAGCAATGGGGCTGGATCGCCGTCGGGATTTTCGCGTGGCCAGCCCTCGCGCAGCGCAGCCTTTATGTCCATGTCCGGCCAGTAGCTGAAGCACTTGCCAAGGGCGATGTGGAAGCGGCGCGTTCTGCCGTTTCGAGGATTGTCGGACGCGACACCGCGGAGCTTGACGAGGCGGGCATCGCCCGCGCAGCGATCGAGAGCCTTGCTGAGAGCTTTTGCGACGGCATTGCAGCACCCCTGTTCTGGCTGCTGGTGGCGGGCCTACCGGGGATCTGGGCGTACAAGGCGATCAATACCGCAGACAGCCTTGTCGGACATGTCGAAGAACCATGGCGTGATTTCGGATGGGCATCGGCGCGGACCGATGACTTTGCAAACTACCTGCCTGCGCGGATATCAGGGCTGACGCTCTGCTTCGCCGCGCCCGGCGGATGGGCCGTCCTATGGCGAGACCATGCGCGTCACGCCTCACCCAATGCTGGCTGGCCGGAAGCGGCCATGGCCGGTGCGCTTCGCGTGGCTTTGGCAGGGCCTGTATCGTACGATGGCGAAATGAACGACAAGGCGTGGATCGGCCGGGAAGGAGGCAAAGCGGGCGCGCAAGATATCCGAAATGCGCTGTCCATCTATCTGCGCGCTTGCGCCTTGCTTTGGATTTTTGCGGGGTTGGTCGTTTGGGCGCTCTGATGTTCCAGGGCACCGGGTCCGATGTAGGCAAATCGGTGCTGGTTGCCGGTGTCTGCCGGGCCTTCGCAAATCGCGGACTGACCGTTCGTCCTTTCAAACCGCAAAACATGAGCAATAACGCCGCTGTCACGGCCGATGGCGGAGAGATCGGCCGCGCGCAGGCGACCCAGGCCATCGCCTGCCGGGTCTCTCCCCGTGTCGATATGAACCCGGTTTTGCTGAAGCCGCAAGGTGATCGCACCTCCCAGCTTGTGGTGCGCGGGAGGGTTCGCGGCACGCTCAGCTCCTCCAACTGGCGCGAAGGGCGTGCAGGGCTGCTTGAAGAGGCTTTGGAGAGCTATGGGCATCTGGCTCGCGAAGCGGATGTGGTAGTGGTCGAGGGTGCAGGCTCGCCGGCGGAGACTAATCTGCGCGCAGGCGACATCGCCAATATGGGCTTCGCCCGAGCGGTGAACGTGCCCGTCGTGCTGATCGGGGATATTGATCGGGGCGGTGTGATCGCTTCTCTGGTTGGGACGCACACAGTCATCGATCCTGAAGACCAGCGTATGATTCGCGGCTTCCTGATCAACAAGTTTCGGGGCGATCCTGCGCTTTTTGCAGAAGGCATGACAACCATTGCTGAACGCACGGGCTGGGCCGCCTTGGGCATTCTGCCTTGGCAGGCGGCTGCTCGGCGTTTGCCTAGCGAGGATGCGGTTGTTCTCGAACGCCCTGAAATTGCGGGCAGCGATCGTCTTGTCGTTGCTTGCCCGATCCTGCCGCGCATTTCGAACTTCGACGATCTCGATCCATTGCGTCTGGAACCTGAGGTCGAGCTTGTTATGGTCCCGCCGGGTAAGCCAATCCCCGATGCAGCGCTTATCGTTCTACCGGGATCGAAAGCAACCATCGCCGATATGGCGTTCTTGCGGACTGAAGGATGGGCGACCGATATCCTTGCCCATGTCCGAAAGGGGCGACCGGTTCTGGGCCTGTGTGGGGGTTATCAGATGCTGGGTCGGCGCATCACCGACCCACAGAGTATTGAGGGTTCGACAAAGGAAATCCAAGGGCTGGGCCTGCTCGATATCGAGACTGAATTGACCCGCGACAAAACGTTGCGCGATGTGACGGGAACTGCGCTGGGCGCGGTTTTCGCAGGCTATGAAATCCACTTAGGCGAAACAAGCGGTCCTGACACCGCACGGCCGCTCGGACACTTCGCGGATGGCCGAGCAAATGGCGCGATGAGTGCCGATGGCCTCGTGGCGGGAAGCTACGTTCACGGCCTTCTGGGCCTCGCGGAGCAACGCCGGGTTTGGCTTGAAAAGATCGGCGCTCGATCCTCCGGCCCCGACCATTCCGCTGATGTCGACGCGGCACTTGATGAAATTGCCGATGCGATCGAACATCACTGCAACGTGGACGCCATGCTCCAACTGGCAAATGTTGATGCATAGACCACGACGCATACACGCAATCCGGGTCTCAATCACTTCGATGCCCATGCCTATGCCGTGCACGTCGCCCGTCATTCCACTAAATCTCACCCGGATCCATCGTATGAGAGCGAAAAGCACCGATGCGCAGTTCGACCAATGGTTGGAGCCGGATCACGGCTGCGAAATCACCACCCGAAAATGCGATACGCGGCATCGAAGGCTTGGTCAGAAAGGGAATCGTTACAAAGAGTTGTCTCATCGCAGCGCTACGACCACGGTCCGGTAGTCTGAGCCGAGCGCAGGGCCCCATCCCAAACCCTCATTCCCAAAACGCTTACAGAGCGCAGATCGAACCCATCGCAAAGCCGCACGGAATATACATCACTGCACGCATCCCCCCGCGATAAATGACAACGAAGGTGGGCATTGGGCGCACGTCTGGAGTAACTTACAGCGAAGACTATGGCGTGGATGCGTTCAACGGCTGGGCCTTCATGGCCATGCCAACCTGCCGTAAAAGTGGCGATTTCTTCGAGACAGCGAAAGCGATCCAGGCGGTTTGGTTAGCTGATCTTATCTTGTACGGGGGGCTTGGACTGCTCTTTCGCCGGGTCTTAGCAGCGCATGAAGGGCTTCTTCGAATTCCTCCGGCGCTTTTTAGAAAACTACTCGACCACAAAACCTTGAGGAGGCGTCCGCGTGATGAAGTGGCCTTTGACGCCCTCTGGCCAGTCCCCAAAGGGAACGCGCCCCCATTCGCTTGCATCGTACGCAACCGCATAGTCGAGAAGAGCTCGAGCAGCTTCCTCGCCGGGTTCAAAGCGACCGAGGACATAGCCGACTTTGCCGGGAGCGCGCAGGTGGATTGTACAGAAATCTGAGCAGGCAAACAGGCAAGGCATTTCCTGAATTTCAACACGATCATAGCCGGAATCGCTGGCTTTGGCTTCGCGCAGGGCCTGGACCATCTTGCTTCCTCCGCGACGGCCTTCCTCATCCTCGCGAGCCTCTTTTGAATGTCGGCAGGTGTTACACGCGACAATGGCCGTCCCATTCTCGACTGACTTCAGCATTTTCGGAGGACCTCCGTCATTTCGCAATTCATCATCAGGCATTGCATCCGTTCTTCAGCAGGCAGCTCGCCGAGCCGCTCGTCTTCCTGCCCAAGCTCCACTATGCGGTGACTCAAGCAGATCGCTGGATCATGATTATCGCGATTGCGGCTCTCCGGTCCCACGGATGATGGCTTCCGCCGATCTGCCAGCGACATGGTCGCCGCCTGCGTTCCAAAAATGTACAGTTCTTCCATCTAACCCTCTTGGCAGCAGCTAACGCCCTGCCGCCTGGCGCGTCAGGGTCGAATGCGTCGCCGCTCGGGTAGACCCCGCCCGACCGAAACCACCCTGTTCGGTCGAAGGACGACGGCGACGGGCAGGTCTCCTGGCTTGCGGATCGATGCCGGTTTCCCGCCGCCTTCTCAGGATGGAAATCCCAATGGCATATGGCGCGATGGCTAACCGCTAACAGTTGCAGGGGCAGCCAAGGTTTTACACCTCGTTCCCATTTTCATGCCCTCTCGGGCAACCTGTCGCTAAAGTGGAGTTAGTTGGGTCTTGGGATACCGTCAACGAATACGCTGCAACGGTGTCAAGGAAAGCCCGTCAGTCCCATCGGACATGGCGATGATCCGATAGACTTGCGCGAGCAAGTCTGCCGAAAGGACCTCTTTGGGTGGGCCTTTGGCGACGAGCCTGCCTTTGTCCAGCACCAGAACCCGATCACAGAAACGCGCGGCTAGCTCCAGATCGTGCATCACCGTGATCACCGTCCTGCCCGCATCTGCAAGGCTGCGAAGGATCTCCATGCCGTGCAATTGATGAGCCGGATCGAGGCTGGCAAGCGGCTCGTCAGCAATGAGGGCAGGTGCATCGACTGCCAATGCGCGGGCCAGTAGTACGCGCGAGCGCTCGCCGCCTGATAGCTCGGTCGCAATGCGGTCTGAAAGCTCAGTGATTTCAGATAACTCCATCGCTTGCTGAATTGCAGACTGATCCGCTTGCGAAAGCCGCGAGTAGGGAGCCAGATGCGGCAGGCGCCCCAAAGCAACCAACCGTTCTACCGATAGCGGCCAATGGACTGATTGCCCTTGTGGCAGATAGGCGACCTGCTGTGCGATCTGCTGCCGGTTCATCTGTCCGATCAAGTGCTTCCCGATCCGCACATGACCCTCGCTTGCAACCAGCCCGAGCAGAGCGCGCACAAAGGTGGATTTGCCAGCGCCGTTCGGACCAAGAATCCCGATCAGACTTCTCGCTTCAAGCGAGGCCGATATCCCTTGGACAACCGTTCGACCACTAAGACGAACCGTTACCTTTTCCGCGGTGATCGTCACCATAGGCGCCGCTCTCGCATCAGATGGAAAACAAAGAACGGCACACCAAGAAATGCCGTCACAACGCCAAGCCGCAATTCGGTGGTTGCGGGAATGATGCGCACGGCCACGTCGGAAAGCGTGAGAAGCACTGCGCCGGCGAGTGCACTCGGCAAGAGCAGCGAGGACGGCGCACGATCGGTCAGCGGCCTGATCAGGTGCGGCACAATCAACCCCACAAAGCCAATGGCTCCCGCTACCGCAACCGCGCCTCCGACACCGATGGCCACACCGATCAGGATCCGAGCGCGCGTGCGCTGAAGATCAGTCCCTAGCGCCGCCGCCGCATCTTCCCCCAAAGTGAGGGCATCGAGGGCGCGGCCATCCCATGCCAGCAAAGCCGCACCGATCATGATGCAGGGCAGAGCAACTACCACATGCTGAAACGATCGATCCTCCAGACTTCCAAGCAACCAGATGGTGATTTCCATCGCGGCGAAGGGATTGGGTGAGAGATTGAGAGCGAGACTGATCCCGGCGCCGGCAAGCGTTGCGATCGCTATACCGGCAAGGATGAGAGTGAGCGGACTTTCGGAGCGTCCCGCGAGCAAGAACAACAGTGCCAAGCTTGCTCCAGCTCCACAAATGGCCATGATCGGAAGGGCTACAGGCCAACTGTCCGCAAAACCAAAATAGAAGGCAATGACAGCCCCCAACGCTGCGCCATTCGATGTGCCGAGAACCGCGGGTTCGGCGAGCGGATTGCGCAGATAACCCTGCATGGCTGCGCCCGCGAGACCGAGAATCGCTCCGATTGATATGGCCAGGATCGCGCGCGGCATCCGGAGCTCGAACAAGATAGCGCGGATGACTGGATCGCCTTGCTCGCTCAGCGCCTGGACCATTTGATCCACCGGCAGGGCGGCATTTCCGACCGCAACCGAAGAAACGGCTGCGAACACAATGCCTGCGCCCAAAGTGGGTAGCAGCCAGGGTCTCGATACGGTCAAAAGCTTCGCCTTCACGATCAGCGTGCCCGTCGCGATCTGCGTCCCGGGTGACGCTCCACTAGCGCGCGCATCAGGCCTTTGGCAAAGGGTAAGTATGAGAAAACTCTTCGTGCTTTTTTGCCTGTTTCTGCTCGGTGCAAGCGCACCGCCCGGGCCAGAGCGCATCATCTCGCTCAATCTGTGCGCCGATCAATATCTTCTCGCGTTGGCGGACCCCGATCAGATCGGCGCCTTGACGAAGTTTGCTCGTGACCCACAGATGTCTGCCGCAGCCGAAAAGGCGACCAATCTCCCAACTTCAGCCGGCTCGGCCGAGCAAGTTCTCGCACTGCGCCCGGATCTGGTTTTTGCGAGCTCCACCCGTCGGCGCGAGACATTGGCTCGTCTGCGCGATCGGAACATTCCGATCATCAAGCTACCGAGCGCGAAAAGCTACGGAGATATCCTCGATCAGATCAGACTGGTCGCGAAAGCTACGGGCCATGAGGAACGCGGAAAACGTCTGATTGACGAGATGGACGAGCGACTCGCTCGGCTGCCTTCTCGTCCGGGTCGAAACAAGGTTGCAGCCTACTATCAGCGTAGGGGGTTTCTTACCGGAACCGGCACGCTTGTTGATGACATGATGAGGCGCCTAGGTTTGACTAATCTTGCGAGCCAATTGGGCAAGCCATCGCTGGCGCGTGTGTCGCTGGAAGAAATCGCGCTCGCGCGACCCGACTACCTTATCGTGGAAAAGGGGAGTACGCGTATAGAAGACCGCGGCACCGAAATGCTGAGCCACCCCTTGATACGATCAATACCACGCCTGGAAGTGCCTCAGGCGTGGACCGTGTGCGGCGGCCCGGCTTATGTTAGAGCTCTGGAGAGTTTGAGCGCGCAGTTATCCGCCGATGAATGAAACAGGTTCTGCGCTTTGGGCCAGATGGCCCGCGTTACGCGGCGTTGTGCAATCTGGCACTAAAGACAGGACGATGGCTTAGTCGGCGGTATGCTTTGGCACCGGCAAGAATACCGAGAGCAATGATCGGCTCCAGCAACACAACGCTCATATAGGCAACCCCAAATGAACCGATCGCTGACAGGTTCTGAGCCTCGAAGCCTTGCCCATAAAGCGCCCAGAACGCGACCCAAGCAACAATACCACCTTGATAGGTCGCCGAAAGTGCGAGAACCTGACCATATCTCAGATTCACATAAGCGGTATGTGCAGGAATCACCCTATTCGATAGAGCGTTGATCGCCCAAAGTGGTACCAGAAGCGTGGTTACGTTCATCCCGTATTGCGGCAAATCGGAGGGCGCGAACAAGACTCCCTGCAGCAGAAGGCCAGCGGCGAGACCAATCGCCGTAGCGCCACCACCAAAGAGCAGGAGCAGCGTCGATCCAAGGATAATATGGACTTCCGAAACACCAACCGGGTAATGCGGAAAGACCTCGAAGAAGCAGAAAACTAGCGCTGTGCAAATCAAACCGCGGATGGCTAGAACTGGCGCACCGCCATCCTTCCTGACGCTTTCCAAACCCATGCGCACCGCTAGTCCAAGAGCGCCAGCTGCGGTGGCATAGCTAAAGACAAGCTTCGCTCCTGTAACGACTTCGGGCTCAATATGCACTTGGATAAACTCCGGCTTTGATCAATCAGTAGACTTGGCAGTGCGCTCAAAAGCGCCGCCCTATGCTGACATTCTCTTTGCGACTGAATACATATGGCCATTAGCTAGGTCTTAGATCAAGGGCTACCATCAAGTCGATATTCGTGACATCGATTTCGGAAGAAAGGACTGCCGAGGTCGGACCAGATCGCCATTGATCATGTGGGTTCATACCCGGCGAAAGGCATCTGCATACTGTATCTGCTCAAGGCTTGTCGGCGGGACGCATACGACACAGGATGTCGTTGCTTTGAGTTGGTCACGATACATTGCAAGCATGTCGAAGGGCCCAATGAGTAAGGCGCGGGGCGTGTGGTTTGTATTATGTCGAGGAACGCTAGTCATATCGGCCGTATTGCTTCGTCAGCCGGATCATCGCAAACCAGAGCGCATCGTTGTCTCTAGAGGCTGGTCGATAAAGCAAGACGCTTTCGCTAATGACTGCATCCACCAGCAGTTTTCTGGGACGCGCGAATGTCCGATAGACGTGCATGGCCGGAAAGCTATAGAACAAACACAACAGGTTTAGCTGCCTAAGATGATCCGGGGGATCATTTTGGATCGAAACTCCCAAGCGGCAACGCAGAGTGGTAGCACACCACTCATGGGGCATCACAATATCGCGATAGCAGGCTGCGGCCCAGCGGGGCTGTGCGCAGCACTCTTGCTTGAAGAGCAGGGACACAACGTCACCATCTTCGATCAGTTCATCGAACCGGGTCCAGTTGGATCGGGTCTGATGATCCAGCCAAGCGGCATGGCGGTGCTCGAACGACTGGGTCTTGCAGGCGCGGTTGCCAAGCGCGGCGCGCGTGTGGATGCGTTGCGCGGGCTGGAGGAGCATGGGAAGGTCGTGCTCGATGCGCCGTATTCGAAGCTTGGCCTCAAAGACGCATTCGGGATCGGCATCCACCGTGCCAGCCTGTTTGACGTGCTTTATAAAGCAGCAAAGGAGCGCCCGATCGCCATCGAAACAGGGCGCACAGTCAGCAGCAGTGAACTAAGCTCTGGCGGACGCAAGCTAGTGTTTTCAGACGGCACATCCTCGCGCGAATTCGACCTCGTTGTCGATGCAAGCGGCTGGCAGACTGTGTTCGACGATGCGCCCAAGGGCGTGCTGCAATTCGGCGCGCTTTGGGCGAGCTTACCGATTGAGGAAGGCGACCCATTTGCGAGCAACCTGCTCGAACAGCGCTATCGCCGAGCCGCGCAGATGGTGGGCGTGCTGCCAATTGGCACTCGGGCCGGTGAAACAATCCCCGAAGTCGCATTCTTCTGGTCGCTGAAGCGCAAGGATTATCCGGCTTGGCAGGAGACCTCGCTCGATGAGTGGAAGACGCAAGTCCGCTCGCTGTGGCCCGAAACCGCTGTACTGCTCAACCGTATCAAAAGCCGTGATCAACTCACGTTTGCCCGCTACGCTCATCGCACTATCAAGAGCCCCATCAACGAGCGGATGATTGCGATTGGCGATGCATGGCACTCGGCGAGCCCACAATTGGGGCAAGGTGCCAATATGGCACTGCTCGATTCATGGAGCCTTGCGCGCGGTCTGGCCGAAGGTCGCACACTCGACGAAAAGCTGCGGCTAGCCGTGTCCTGGCGACGCGATCATATCTGGCTGTATCAATGGGTAACCGCTCTGTTCACGCCGCTCTACCAGTCGGACACAGCATGGCACCCTGCGATCCGGGACAGGCTGCTGGCGCCGGCTTCCCGTATCTGGCCCGCATCGAGAATTCAGGCCCAATTGATGAGCGGTTTGTTCGGGTTTCCGCTCGCACCGCTGGGCCTGACCCCGCCTGATTACTCCGCGATCGCCTCTGAGATGGCGGCTACAGCCCCTTCGCCATTCCATTCGTAGTCGCCCGCGACCCGAAACAGCTCGCGCCCTTCGGCATCGAACAGGATCGTCGTCGGCATCAACCCGCCTTCAGTGAAGCGCGACGCCAGCTCGGCATCAGGATCGAGCCACGGTTCCAGGTTTTCGAAGCTCCGCTCGGCAAAGAACGGCTCGACCACTTCGGCTCCGCGCACGTCCTGACTGATCGTCAGCACTTTCACCTCGTCGCCTAGCTCATTCGCCAAATCGTCGAGCAAAGGCATCTCCACCACACACGGCGCACACCAGGTCGCCCACAGGTTCAACAGAACCGGCTTGCCCTTCAGGTCCGCCAGCGCGAGTGTCTGCCCCTGCGTGTCCTCGAAAGTCAGCTCGGGCATTTCGGTCCCGGCCTTGAAGCGCACGATCTGGCCGGGCAGCGGTGGTGGAGCCTCTGCTCCATTATCAGCTGTGGCTTCGCTTGTGCGTTGCGTAGTCTCGTCGCTCGCCGTATCGCAGCCCGCCAGCAGCAGGGTCGGCGACAGGATCGACAGAGCAAGGATACACGAAAAGCGGGACATGACAGACTCCGGAGACAGCTCAAACCAGATGTGGGGTGGCAGGTTCGCAGACGGACCTAGCGCGATCATGCGCGAAATCAACGCCTCGATTCCATTCGACAAAGCGCTATGGCGGCAGGATATCAGAGCATCCAAGGCGCATGCGCAGATGCTGGGCAAGACCGGCA
Organism: Pseudomonadota bacterium; assembly: GCA_039195235.1. Taxonomy (GTDB): domain Bacteria; phylum Pseudomonadota; class Alphaproteobacteria; order Sphingomonadales; family Sphingomonadaceae; genus Erythrobacter. The sequence continues at coordinate 69,852 of JBCCVO010000005.1, read as the reverse complement.
TCATCAGCAAAGAGGATTGTGAGGCAATCCTTAGTGGACTCGACACAGTTGCGATTGAATACGAAAAGAATGGCGTACCGGAAGACTGGGACCTCGAAGACATCCACATGACCACCGAAAGCCGGCTTGCCGAGCTGATCGGTTCGGCGGCTGGTCGACTGCATACAGCGCGCAGCCGTAACGACCAGGTGGCAACTGATTTTCGGCTGTGGGTGCGCCAGGCGATCGACCAAATGGATGCGGGGCTTGCGGAGCTGCAACGTGCACTGGTGAGGCGCGCCGATAAGCACGCGGACAGTATCATGCCCGGCTTCACCCATCTGCAGACCGCACAACCAGTGACGCTCGGCCACCATCTCATGGCCTATTACGAGATGTTGCGGCGGGACCGTTCGCGGCTGACGGATGCGCGGGTGCGGCTAAACGAAAGCCCGCTCGGGTCGGCGGCACTGGCAGGTACGGGCTTCCCGATCGACCGCGACATGACCGCAAGTGCTCTCGACTTCGACCGACCAATCGCCAACTCACTCGACGCGGTGTCCGACCGCGATTTCGCGATGGACTACCTCTTCGCCGCGAGCCAGTGCGCACTGCACCTCTCGCGTCTCGCCGAAGAGCTGATCCTTTGGGCGAGCCAGCCCTTTGGCTTTGTCCGAATGCCCGACTCGCTCTCGACCGGCTCATCGATTATGCCGCAAAAGAAAAACCCTGATGCTGCCGAATTGGTGCGTGGCCATGCCGGTCGGGTGATCGGCTGTGCCACCGCGCTGATAATCACGATGAAGGGTCTCCCCCTCGCCTATTCGAAGGACATGCAGGACGACAAACCGCCAGTGTTCGAAGCCGCCGGGCTGATGGAGCTCAGCATCGCCGCGATGACAGGAATGATCGCCGATGCCACCTTCGACACCGATCGCATGCGCGAGGCGGCCGAACTCGGCTATGCCACCGCAACAGATCTGGCCGATTGGCTGGTGGTGGAGGCCGACATTCCTTTCCGCGAGGCACACCATATTACCGGGGCGGCGGTAAAGCTGGCGGAGCAGCGTGGTGTGGCTCTCGACGAACTGCCGTTTTCCGACCTCAAGGCTATCGATGCGCGGATCGACGATCGCGTGTTCACAGCACTGTCGGTAGATGTCTCAGTCGCGGCACGTGCTTCCTATGGCGGAACCGCGCCCGAGCAGGTAAAGCTTCAGGTAAAGCGGGCTCGCGGTGAGCTCGGGATGGATGGATGATGCGGACTTTTCTTTTTCTCGGCTGCGCCCTCGCTCTCTCCGCATGCGGATCGCGCGCGCAGCTTACTCCGCCGGAAGGCGCGAGCCTGCCGGTCGCGCCGGTCGGCGCCGCTGCTCAACCTGATGCAGAAGAGTTGCTCGAGCTGGAAACCCTCGCCGCGCCTGAGCGTAGTGTGGAACTAAGGCGTCGCTCCGAGGAACGGCAAGACGACCCGTTCGATCTGCCGCCCGAGTAAGTGCACGCACCAAACCACTGATAGACTGACGGATTTATGGACCATTTCGCATTGAAGCACGGCGTTATGCACGCCGAAGACGTCCCGCTGCCGCGCATCGCAGAAGAGGTAGGCACGCCAGTTTACGTCTACTCGCGCGCTACGCTGGAACGGCATGCGCGGGTATTTCGCGAAGCGCTGGATGCGGTTCCAGACAAATTAATCGCCTTCGCCGTCAAATCGAACCCCAATCTGGCTGTGCTCAGGGTTCTGCAACAGCAGGGCTATGGTGCTGATGTGGTGTCTGCGGGCGAAATGCGCCGTGCGCTCGCTGCGGGGATCGCACCGAAAAAGATCGTGTTCTCCGGCGTAGGCAAGACCCGTGCCGAGATCGCCGCCGCTCTTGAAGCGGGGATTGGTCAGTTCAATATCGAGAGCGAGGAGGAGGGCCTTGAGCTCGCCGAACTTGCCACCGAGATGGGTATCACTGCCGAATGCGCACTGCGGATCAATCCGGATGTCGATGCCGGTACGCATGACAAGATTTCGACCGGTAAAGCCGACAACAAGTTCGGTGTTCCGATCGATCAGGCTGGTCAGATATTTGGCAAGCTCGCCGGGCAACCAAGCGTAAAACTGCGCGGTGTCGCGGTGCATATCGGAAGCCAACTAGACGAACTCGCGCCGCTCGAAAACGCATTCCGTAAACTGGGTGACTTGGTCGCCGCATTGCGCGGAGCTGGGCATGAGGTGACACATGTAGACCTCGGCGGCGGGCTTGGCGTGCCCTATCGCAAGGGCGAACAACTCCCAAGTCCGGCCGAATATGGCGCGATGGTCGCGGAGGTGACGAAGGACTGGGGCGTCACGCTGATCTTTGAACCGGGACGCGTAATTGCTGGCAATGCCGGGGTCTTGCTGACCCGCGTGGTGCGGGTAAAGCGCGGGCTCAACAACCCGTTCGTAATCGTCGATGCGGCGATGAACGATCTTGCGCGGCCAGCTCTCTACGGTGCCTATCATGATTTCGCGGCAGTCGAGCCGAACGGCGCCCAGATGACCGCGAACATCGTTGGCCCGATCTGCGAGACAGGAGACACCTTCGCGATGGGACGCGAATGCGACCACCTTGAAAGCGGCGACATAGCCGTGTTCCGCACTGCGGGCGCCTATGGCGCGACAATGGCGTCGAGCTACAACTCGCGGGGCTTTGTGGCCGAGGTATTGGTTGATCGAGATCGCTATGCCGTGGTTGCAGACCGGATCGAAGCAGGTGCGATCATGGATGCCGAGCGCGTGCCCGAATGGCTGGCATGACCCGCTGCGATGGCTGAATTGCAAAGCCTTCCGCTGTTTCATCAGATCGCGGGTCAACGCGTACTGGTGCTCGGCGAAGGCGACGCCGCCGAACCCAAGCGCCGGTTGGTCGAGCGCGCGGGAGGCGAAGTAATCGACGATATGACTCAGGCGGTCGATGAGGGCATACGCATCGCCTTCGTCGCCTATGACGATGCTAAGGCTTGCGAGGCAGCGGCGATCAATCTGCGCTGTGCCGGAATGCTGGTGAACGTAGTCGACCGCCCGGAGCTGTGCGACTTCACCACACCGAGCATCCTTGACCGAAATCCGTTGCTGATCGCGGTCGGGACCGGAGGCGCTTCCGCAGGGCTGGCCAAGCACGTGCGGTTGCGATTGGAGCGGTTGCTGCCCGCAACTCTCGGGAAGTTGGCCGGTGCTCTGAGGGCTGTGCGTCCAAACCTGCGCGAGCGGTTTCCCGATGGGGCAGAGCGGCGGCGAGTTATTGACGAGGCGCTTCAAGAAGGCGGGGCATTAGATCCTCTGGATCCTACCTCTCATGAGCGTGTCGAGGATTGGTCGCGTGGTGCTTCCGTCCAAGGTTCTGGCGAACATCACCACTTCGTGATTACCAGCGCTGATCCCGAAGACTTAACTATCCGTCAGACGCGTATGCTGGGCGAAGCCGATATTGTCTGCATGCGCGGAGACATTCCTCGGGCGATCCTTGCACGAGCGCGCGCTGACGCAGAGCGTATGACTTGTAACGTCGCAAATTGCGACCGTACTCGCACGTCAACTCGTCCTGATGCGAGGCCCGCCTGTACCCGTTCATCGGATCGCCGCTTAACCGTCATCCTGGAATGGCAGCCCGCAGACTGACTCGTTACGCCGCGTGAGCGAGTGGCGCATCTACCTCCGCAAAATAACGCGCCATCGCCTCGACCGTGCTGTCGCTCAGCGCAATAAAGGCCCTACGCTTATCGCTTGAATCAGCAATCCGCTCGAAAATCCCACTTTCGACCAACTGCTTAATCCAACGCAGCGCAGTCGTCGCCGGAACCCCTGCTGCGATGCAGAGCGACGTGACCGACACTCTTTGATGTTCGGCATGCGCGGCTGTGAGGTCGAGCAGCATGTCCCACGCCGGATCGGAGAATAGATCGGCATCGAAGAACTTCGCGCGCGCCTGACGATTGGCGATGATCTGCCGCACTGCACGAGGATCGGGCAGGGGCGGATTGGCTGCACGACCATTGGGTTTGTGCAGCGCAACCGCGTCATTCTCCGGTCCACGCCAGTCGTGCTTGAAGTCACTAAGACGCTGCGTTTTAGGTTCTTCCTGGCCAGAAATCCGGTCGAGTTGTTGCGCGATTGAATCCACTTGCTGCGAAAGGCGCAGCAAAGCCATCCGGTCTTCCTCCGTCATCTCGCGAACGCGCCTGTTCGACACGTCGGCAAGGACCCGGCCGACGGCAACGATCCGGTCCGCCCTGCTCGGCTGAACCAAGATTTGCGCGCCCGATTGGTCGAGCACGGAAAAGACATCGTCGAGCGCTTCCAGCGAGGTTGATACGATCAGCTGAGCCCCAGCTCGTGCCACGCGCATGTCGACTCGTGCCAGTGCCGCCAGTGTCCCAGCATCGACCTGCGGGCAATCGAGCATCACAACATCGCCCAGCAAGGTGATCGGCCCGTCCAGCAGCGTGGTAATGGCACCGCCATCAAGCGTGCGAAAACCCGCGCCAGACAAATCCTCGGCGATCTGTTCGCGCATTCGCGATCGGTCGGCAAAGATAGCGATCCTCGCTGGCAGCCCGGCCGAATCCTGCGCCCCGTTCGTGGGTATGTCATAGGTAAAGTCTGCCTGAGCCATCGAATCGCCTCCATCTTGGTTTGAAACGAAAGTAGAACAAAGAAGGATCAGGTCAAGAATTTCTTGCGGAAATACGGTTTCCCAGTGCCCCAATTGAACCTTTTGAACGACGTGCCAGACTACCCCTGTAATGACACAATCGGCTCGCCCTTCTGCTCCACCGCCAACAGGCGAGATGTTCGATGAGTTACTGGTCGTGCTTGTACAGCAGGGTGATAAACGCGCGCTGGAACGGCTCCATTCGCGGTGGAACGGAAGGCTGGCTCGCGCCGCCCTTCGCTATACCGGCGATTCCGAGATCGCGCGCGATCTGGTGCAGGATTGCTGGGTGGGCATCTTGAAAGGGATTGCTCGGCTACGCAATCCGGCGCGTTTTCGCTCCTACGCCTTTGCTGTGCTGCATCGACGTGGTGCGGATTATATGCGCGGCGCGATCAACCATCGTGCAATGACCCGCCCGATTGCGCAGGGCGACGAACAGAATCACACCGCCGATGCGACGCAGGATGAAACGATCGCAATCCGTCAGGCCTTTGCCAACCTGCCCCCTGATCAGCGGCTAGCCGCGCACCTGCACTTTGTCGAAGGGCTGACGCTGCGCGAAATCGCCGAAGTACAGGACATCGCTGAAGGAACAGCCAAGAGCCGCCTGTTTCACGCCCGGCGCAAGCTTAAGGCAGCGCTGAGTGACCGCACAACCGAACCAACCGAAGGAGAACTGGTATGAACACCCATGACGAAAGGATTGCCGCCGCGCTTGATGATGACGACCGCGCTTTTCTTGAACGCCTGGATGACGGACGCGGAATGTTCACTCAAGTGGGCGACGTACTCACCGGACCGTTGGGTGGATGGGCCAAGTTGATCTTCGTAGTTACCGCTGCTCTTGCCGCAGGTACATTTTACGCGATCTGGGAGGCATTCCATGCACAGGCTACGCGCGAGCTGATCCTTTGGAGCGCAGGCGCGCTGGTGGGCTTTATGGCCACAGGCTTCACCAAAGACTGGTTTTTCAACCGGATGAACATGCTGAACATCCTTCGCGAAGTGAAGCGGCTACAGGTGCAAGTCGCACTGCTCAGCGAGAAGTGAGGCTATTGCCGAATTTCGATTGGCGTGCCGTTGGGCACAATCTGCCACAGATCCTCGATCTCGGCATTGGTCAGCGCGATGCAGCCATCGGTCCAGTCTCCGCGCATCCTGCCACTGCGTAGGCCATTCGGCTGGCCGTGAATGAATATCTGCCCACCCGGTGATCGACCATATTTCGCGGCAAAGGCGCGGTCGTCTTGGTTGGGATAGGAGATGCGCAAGCTCAGGTGATAGCTGCTGCGCGGGTTGCGGGTGTCGATCGTATAAATGCCTTCAGGCGTGCGCTCGTCGCCTTCGAAACGCTTGTGCCCCATAGGTGCATCGCCAAACTGAATATCTCGATAGACACGGATCGGCTGGCCGGAGCGATACGCGACCAGCAGACGCTCGGACTTGTCGACCAGCAGGTAGTCGGCGATCTGCAGCATCCTTGTCGGAGCGGTCCGCACAGCAGGCTGGCGGGCCACCGTTGGTTCCACGGAGCTCTGGCTGGGCGGACCAGCGCATGCGGCGGCAAAGGCCAGTAGCATCAGGGCGAGTAGCCGGTTCATTGCAAAGCAAATTACCGCGAGAGGGCTCGCCGCGCAATTCCGCCTTATCGCCTATGTCCCGTACGAGGAATCAGGTGCTTACGGCGATCGATCAATCGACGAACGGATCGCGCATCAGGATGGTGTCATCGCGCTCTGGACTGGTGGAAACCAACGCCACCGGGCATTCGATCAGCTCCTGCACGCGCTGAATGTACTTGATCGCATTGGCGGGCAGGTCGGCATAGCTGCGTGCACCGACGGTCGATTGCGACCAACCCTCCATTTCTTCGTAGATCGGTTCGACTGCGGCCTGCTCGGCGGCGTGGCTCGGCAGGTAGTCATAGACATTGCCGTTCAGGCGATAGCCGGTGCAGATTTTCACCGTCTCCAGTCCGTCGAGCACGTCGATCTTGGTCAGAGCAATGCCCGTAACTCCGGACACTGCGCAAGTCTGGCGGACCAGCACAGCATCAAACCAGCCTACCCGGCGCTGGCGTCCAGTGACAGTACCGAATTCGTGACCGCGCTCGCCCAGCCGCCGCCCGACCTCGTCACCGAGTTCGGTCGGGAACGGGCCGCTGCCGACCCGCGTTGTATATGCCTTGACGATGCCGAGAACGAAGCCGGTCGAGCCAGGGCCAAGCCCGCTGCCGCTCGCTGCAGTGCCGCTCACGGTATTGGAGCTGGTGACGAAGGGATAGGTGCCGTGATCGACATCGAGCAGCACGCCCTGCGCGCCTTCAAACAGGATCTTCGCGCCCGCCTTGCGGACTTTCTTAAGCCGCTTCCACACCGGCTGGGCAAATCGCAGAACGAAATCGGCAACATCACGCAGTTCACTCAATAGCGCTTCGCGGTCCACCGGCGGCTGATCGAAGCCAGCGCGCAGCGCGTCGTGATGCGCACACAAGCGATCGAGCTGTGGGTCGAGATCGTCGAGGTGCGCAAGGTCGCATACCCGGATCGCGCGGCGTCCGACCTTGTCTTCATAAGCTGGTCCAATACCGCGCCCGGTCGTGCCGATCTTGCCCTTGCCGGCTGCGCCTTCGCGCAGACCATCCAGGTCACGATGCATCGGCAGGATAAGAGGGCAATTGTCTGCAATTGCAAGGTTGTCGTCTGTGATTGTGACGCCTTGCTCTTCGAGCTTTTCAACCTCCTCACGCAAGGCCCATGGGTCAAGCACCACGCCGTTGCCTATCATACTCATTGTGCCAGATACGATGCCTGATGGCAGCAGCGAGAGCTTATAAGTCGTCCCGTCGATCACGAGCGTATGGCCAGCATTGTGACCGCCCTGAAAGCGGACCACGGCATCGGCACGGCTTGCGAGCCAATCAACGATCTTGCCCTTGCCCTCATCGCCCCACTGGGCGCCGATCACGGTGACGTTGGCCATGTCTTTCCTTCATTCAAGCGCCTTCACTCAAGCGCAAACCGCGCGGGCCTAGGCGGTTAGGGATGGCAGGGCAAGGCGATAAGGGAGCCATTTCCCAAGCAAGCACGATACAAGCCGTGACATATTTCAGCTTGGCCTCATGCGTGTTTGGGCAAAGGGTATACGCGACATGTTCGTCAAGCGGGGGTAGCCATTGGAGACTTGTAATGAATCACTATGCAAAAGCGCTTGCGGTGGGACTTGCGACCACGCTGATTGCCACCCCCACTTTCGCTCAGCGTGGTGATCGCCCTTCGCGGGAATGCGTGCGGGAGATTGTCGAGCTATGTGGCCGCGATCGTTCGCAAATACGCAGCTGCCTGCAAGAAAAGACGGGCGAGCTTTCCGAAAAGTGCTCGGCTGAATTGCAGCAGCGGATGCAGCAGCGAAGCGGGCAAGGACAACGCGGCAATCGCGAGGAAGGGCAAGCGCAGTTCCAGCGTACGGCACAGCCCGACCGCACGATCATCTATGGCTCGCACCAGCGCCAGCAGATCGATGTCTACGAACCCGACGATGCGGTCGATGATCTCCCACTAATCCTGCACATCCATGGTGGAGGCTGGTCGTTCGGTAATCACAAGCTGGTCCAGTCGAAACCCCGGCATTTCAATCAGGCGAATTACTACTTCGCATCGACCGGATATCGGGTGGTGCCGGATGCTCCAGTTGAGGATCAGGCCAAGGATATCGGTGCAGCCATTCAGGCGCTGCGCGGTCAGGCCAGTGCCATCGGCTTTGACCGCGATCAGATCGTGGTAATGGGCCACAGCGCAGGCGCGCATCTCGCAGCTCTGGTCGCGACCGACCCGCAATATGCAGGTGATGCGTTTGGAGCGATCAAGGGCGTAATCCTGCTCGACGGCGCAGGCTACGAAATCGCCAGCAGCATAGAGGCCGCCGATTTCAGGGCAAGGAACCTCTATCGCGATGTGTTTGGCGACGATGCGGCGCGGCATGACAGACTTTCACCCGTTGCCCATGTCGGCGGACCCGACGCACCAAACTGGCTCGCGCTTTACGTTGCCGAGCGGGACCGTGCCAAGACGCAAGCGGAATTGCTGGTAAGCGGCCTGCAGGCAGCAGGCGCGAGCGCGGAGGCCGTCTCGATTCCCAACACGGATCACGGGCGTTTGAACCGCGAGCTCGGAACCGAAGTGGGCGCGGAACAGACGCTGGCAGTCGATGCGTTTCTGGCCGGGATTTTCGGTTGATCAGAAAGCTGCGATTACGTCGATCTCGACCATCAATTCGGGAAGCGCCAAAGAGGTTACCTCGACCGTGGTGTCGGCAGGATAGGGCGCCGTGAAGTAGCGTTTGCGCGCCTCCACGATTTTTGGGAAATTAGCCATGTCGGTGAGGTAGATCGTGACCTTCACGATCTTCGACAGGTCGCTTCCCGCCGCATCAAGGACCCGTTCGATATTCGCAAAGGTCTGGCCCAGTTGCAGGTCGAAATCGTCAAGCCCGACGATCGAACCATCCTCGGCTATCGCCGCCTGACCCGACAGGAAGACCAGATCGCCGACACGCCAGGCCGGGGCAATGGCATAGGGGGCGAGCGGATCAGGCTCGATAGAAATCACTTCGACCTTTTCGCTCATTTCGAAGTTCCGTTAGTCAGAGGGGCTGGATCGAATTGCCTTCTAGCCTGTGGGAACAACCCAGGGCCACCGGATCGTCACTGTCTGCTAGCTGTGCGACTGTGCGTGCACCGTCACTGCGGACATGCGCGGCGACCTTCGGATCATGGCCGAGCGGCAGGAATACAGTGCGCGGCTTTTGGGGTTGCGGCGCGGCTTCTGCTAGCTTGTCTACATAGAGCGTGAAGCCAGTTGCCGGCTCGTCGCTGCCGGCGATTTTGTACGTCCCACCTCGCCCGGCCGCTCCGCGAACCCCCTCTGCGTATAGGGTGAAGCCGAACCAGCTTTGATATTCGAAACCGTGGCGCTCTGTCGGGTCGAGCGTGATGCGCGCGTTATCGCCAATGCGGGTAGCGATAGCCTCCAGCCCGTCGAGCCGGGTTGCCAGTGCACCGCCAGCATCGAGTTCACGCAGCTTCGCCATGGCGTCAGCGAACGGCCCGGTCGCATAGAGCAGCGGCAGGTATGCCTCACCGCCGACTGCCTTCAGCCCGCCTGCATCCTTTGTATCAAGCTCACGCCGGATCGCTTCTACGGTCTCTGGCTTCATCGAGAGGTTTTGCACCGCCAGTGTATCAACCAGATCGGGCAGAGTGAAATCGACCGAAATCCCGGTAAGGCCCGCCGCATGCAGAGCCTCGACGGCGACCATTACGATCTCGCTTGCCGCTGCAACAGTGTCTGCGCCGACCAGCTCTGCGCCCAGTTGCAGCCGCTCGCGCGCCGGGTCGAGCTGGCTCGCCCTGATCAGCACGGTATCGCCGCAATAGGCGAGCCGCAGTGGGCGCGCTGCGTCCTTCATGCTTGTCGCCGCGATCCGCCCGACCTGCGGCGTAATATCGCTGCGCAAGGCCAGTGTCCGCAAGCTGGCAGGATCGACGAAGCGGAACATCTTTCGGGAATAGATACCTTCCATCCGGCTCGACAGTGAACGCTCAAACTCGAGCATTGGCGGGCGCACGCGATCATATCCATGTGCGCCCAGCACATCGAGACATGCGCGCATGGCCTGAGTGATGCGCGCCGCAGATTGCGGAAGGCGGTCTTCGAGCCCTTCGGGCAGGAGGTCGGTTGGGTTGGTCATAATTGCAGGTTTGATGCCCCTACTCCGTTCGCCCTGAGCCTGTCCGATTCGTGAGATGGTCGGCAGGCCAACAGCTGTCCTTCACTCGTAGCGCCGCGCTAGAAGAAAATGCAGTGCTTCGACAAGCTCAGTACGAACGGAATTGGAGGAACAGGCTCTAGAACGCCAAAGCTTTTGCCATGTTCACGCCTTTGACCCCCTCTACCTCCGCAATGGTCTCTGCCTTAAGCGCTTCATCAAGGCTCAGCAGCAGCACCGCTTCCCCGCCCGCATCACGGCGACCGAGGTTGAAGGTACCGATATTGATGCCATGATCGCCCAGCAGCGTCCCGATGCGACCGATAAAGCCCGGCTTGTCGTCGTTCACCACGTATAGCATGTCGCCATCCAGATCGGCCTCGATCCCGATGCCGAAAATCTCTACCAGCCGGGGCGCTTCGTTGCCAAACAAGGTACCCGCAACCGATCGCGGCCCTTGCGAGGTCTCGACCGTCACGCGGATAAGTGTGTTAAATGCGCCTTCGCGTTCGTGACGAATTTCGCTGACGTCGAGGCCCCGTTCCTTGGCGAGGTATGGTGCGTTGACCATGTTTACCGTGTCGGAATAGCGCCGCATGAAGCCAGACAATACCGCACCGGTGATCGGCTTGCCGTTGAGCTCCGCTGCCGCGCCCTCGCGCTCGATGCTGATCTTGGTTAGGTTGCCGTGCGCCAGCTGACCGACGAGGCTGCCGAGCTTTTCGGCAAGCGCCATGTAGGGGCGCAGCTTGGGCGCTTCCTCTGCTGAGAGCGAGGGCATGTTAAGCGCGTTCGTTACGCCACCATTGACGAGATAGTCGGCCATCTGCTCGGCAACCTGTAACGCAACATTGACCTGCGCTTCGGTGGTCGATGCGCCAAGGTGCGGCGTGCAGATGAAGTTGGGCGCTCCGAACAGCGGGTTCTCCTTAGCCGGCTCTTCTGCAAACACGTCCAGCGCCGCGCCTGCAACCTGACCGCTTTCAAGGCAGTCTTTCAGCGCCGCTTCGTCGATTAGACCGCCGCGCGCGCAGTTCACAATGCGGATACCGGGCTTGGCATTCTCCAGCCGCTCGCGACTCAGGATATTGCGCGTTTCATCGGTCAGCGGCGTATGCAGCGTTACAAAGTCGGCTCGCGACAGCAGCGTGTCGAGATCGACTTTCTCAACACCCATTTCCACTGCACGGTCTTCAGTCAGGAAGGGATCATAGGCGATGACCTTCATCTTAAGGCCCAGCGCGCGGCTGGCGACGATCGAGCCGATGTTGCCCGCGCCGATCAGGCCTATGGTCTTGCCGGTGACCTCGACGCCCATGAAATCCTTCTTGGGCCATTCGCCTTGCTGCGTGCGTGTGTTTGCCGCCGGGATCATCCGCGCCAGCGCCATGGTCATAGCAATCGCGTGTTCGGCAGTGGTGATAGAGTTGCCGAAAGGGGTGTTCATCACGACCACGCCTTGACCCGAGGCATAGGGAATATCGACATTGTCGACACCAATCCCCGCGCGCCCAATGACCTTAAGGTTGGTCGCCGCATCGAGAATCTCAGGTGTTACTTTAGTCGAACTGCGGATCGCAAGGCCGTGATATTCGCCGATCCGAGCTTTCAATTCCTCGGGGCTTTCGCCGGTTATGACGTCCACATCGCAGCCGCGCTCTTCAAAAATACGCGCAGCGTTCGGGTCCATTTTGTCAGAGATGAGTACTTTGGGTTTGCTCATGAGATATTCCTTGAGTCGGCCCTGCGCGCAAATGCACGTGAGCCCTAAATCTTGGGAGTAGCAAGCGGCGGCCCGACACGCGGGCCGCACGCCAATCAGCCGTTCTTGACAGCCTCGTAAGCCCACTCGATCCATGGCAGGAGGCGCTGGATGTCGTCTTCTTCGAGTGTGCCGCCGCACCAGATGCGAAGGCTCGGTGGGGCATCGCGATAGCCGTTGAAATCGTAGCCCACATTGCGCTCTTCGAGCAGCTTGACGATCTTCTTCGGCACTGCAGCCTGATCTTCAGCCGAGAGGCCTTCGTACCATTCGCCCTGAAACACCATACAAACGCCCGTATTGGTGCGCTGTGCCGGGTCGGCGACCATATTGCGCAGCCACGGCTTGGCTTCGATCCAGTCCTTGACGATTTTCGCGTTTGCATCGGCTCGCTCGAACATGGTCTTGCGACCACCGATCGACTTCGCCCATTCGAGCGCGGCGATGTAGTCTTCAGTCGCGAGGAGCGAAGGGGTGTTGATCGTCGCACCTTCGAAGATTCCGCGATTGAGCTTATCGCCCTTCTTCATGCGAAACAGCTTGGGCAGAGGCCACGGCGGATCGTAGCTCTCGATTCGTTCCACGGCTTTGGGCGAGAGGATCAGCATGCCGTGTTGCGCCTCACTGCCCATCACCTTTTGCCAGCTGAAGGTGGTGGCATCGAGCTTGGGCCAGTCCATCTCCTGAGCAAAGATGGCGCTGGTCGCGTCGTTTATCGTGATGCCCTCACGTCCCGGTTCCAGCCAGTCCGTGTTAGGGATCATCGCGCCCGACGTCGTGCCATTCCAAGTAAAGACGACATCGTTGCGCTGCGGAATGGTTGTGAGGTCCGGGATTTCGCCGTAATCAGCAGAAAGCGTTTGCAGGTTGGGCAGTTTCAGCTGCTTCACCGCATCCTGAATCCAAACATTGCCAAAGCTCTCCCACGCTGCGACCGTTGCCGGGCGCGCGGGATCGAGCATGGTCCACATTGCCGCTTCGAGAGCGCCAGTGTCGGATGCCGGCATGATGCCGACGAGGTAATTGTCCGGAATGCCCAGCAGTTCGCGCGTCAGGTCGATCGCATATTTCAGACGACCTTTCGCCAACGCCGAACGGTGCGAGCGTCCGAGCGAATCGGTTTTCAGTTTGTCCAGGGACCAGCCGGGGAACTTTACCGTCGGACCGGAAGAAAACTGGGGGCGCTCAGGTTTGAGCGGGGGCTCGTGCAAGAGCCCACGTGCGTAGTCAGTCATGTATTCTCTCCTTACAGAGAGCACGCGCGGCGTTGGGACCGCGTGGCCCGTCGGCCGCTCTAAAGATCATCGGTGACGAGTCAATGAAGATCGCAGACGCTTTCTTCACCCAGACACCAATTCAAATCCATAATGCTTTCCTTGAGCGCGCGGGCACCGTCGCCTAAACGGGCAGTCTCATGGAAATTTCCGATCTGCGAATTGCGCTGTTCAGCGGCAACTACAATTACACCCGGGATGGGGCCAATCAAGCGCTCAACCGGCTGGTTGCGTCTTTGCTGGCACTTGGAGCTGCGGTGCGAGTGTACTCGCCGACGGTGGAGAAACCGGACTTCGAACCGACCGGAGATCTTATCGGCTTGCCCAACGTACCGATGCCGGTGAAGGGGCGTGGCGAATATCGCCTGCCGACCGGGCTAGGTTCAGCTGTCAAACGCGACCTGGCCAAGTTCAAACCCAATATTGTGCACCTTTCATCGCCTGATCCGTCTGGGCACACGGCACTGCGCTGGGCGCAGGACCATGATGTTCCGGTGCTATCATCGGTACACACTCGTTTCGAAACCTATCCGCGCTATTACAAACTAGGCTTCCTCGAACCGCTGATAATTCGTTTGCTGAGGCGGTTCTACAATCGCTGCGATGCGCTGGTCGCACCATCGCAGAGCATGATCGATGAACTGCTGGCGCAGGACATGCACGACGATATCGGCCTGTGGACGCGCGGGGTCGATCGCACGATCTTCTCTCCCGAAAAACGCGATCTCGCCTGGCGACGCGAGCTTGGCCTTGCAGATGATGACGTAGCGATCGTGTTCCTCGGTCGATTGGTAATGGAAAAGGGTCTCGATGTTTTTGCCGAAACGATCGTGCAACTGCGTAAGCGTCAGGTCCCGCACAAGGTGCTTGTGATCGGTGATGGCCCTGCACGCTACTGGTTCGAAGAGGCGCTGCCCGGAGGTATCTTCGCTGGATTCAAAACCGGATCAGACCTCGGCAAAGCGCTCGCCAGCGGTGATGTGTTCTTCAACCCATCGATCACCGAAACATTCGGCAACGTCACCCTAGAAGCGATGGCCAGCGGGCTACCCGTTGTGGCGGCGGGTGCGACGGGTGCATCAAGCCTGGTCACAGATGACGAGACAGGGCGGCTCGTCGCACCGAGCGATACCGCTGCCTTTGCAGAAGCTCTTGCACCGTATTGCACAGACCCGGCCCTTCGCATCGCACATGGCGAAGCAGGCGGTGCCAAAGCGAGAGAATACGACTGGGAAACGATCAACCGAGTTGTCGCCGATATCTATGTACGATTGGTCGAAGATCGGCGCGCGCTTCAGGAGCGCGAAAGCGCAAACGAAGCCAGAGCCAAACGAGCCACTGCCTGAAGATCGGCATCAGGCTTACGTCAGCGCAGTACCCCCGCGCGGGCCATTCGGTTGGAGTAAATGAACAGCCCGATGGTAATCACCCAGATCGATGCCGCGAACAGGTTGTGACCAATGGTCTGCATCGACGCAGGCAAATCACCGCTCAATTGTTGATAAGCCGTAGTGCCGATCAGACCGACGATCGAGATACCAAACAGCGTCACCGCCCATTTGCTCCGGAATAGCAACAAGAACGAGCCGAGGAAGCAGCCCCATACCCCGAGTGCCCAGAAAGCCGATGCCCAGCCGGGAAAGCTGTTGAAATAGACAAGTTGCTCAGGCGGAATATCCATATCCTCAAGCCCACCGAGCTTGGTGGTGAGATAGCTCATTATCCCACCGGCGTTCCACAGCAGAGAGACGCCGCCGACAACCCAAAGGTGCCACGGTGTTTTCTGATTCAATGCGTCCATGGTTTCACCCCCCAAATCGGCGCGACCCGATCCATGGGAGGGAAACTAGACCCGCAACGCTTAGGCGGCAAATCCGTTAACGATCAACCGCGCCAAGATTTCTGCTAAAGGCAAGGGCGCAGTTGATCAATTCCAACTAGCTTCAAGCCTAGATCCGCTCGATCCGCTTGGCGACCTCGTCAATGATATCGACGATCTCATCCATCGTTTCCTTGTCGAGCTTGCCCGCCCTTGCGCGGTTCTTGAGCACGTTGGCGAGATTGCCCATTGCGCGAAACAGATCGGGTGAGCGTACCTTCTCCGCGCGTTCGCCGTGCTCGGACAATCGGCCCATCAGCGCTTCGACTTCGTCCTTGCGTTCTTCGAGTTCGGCCTTGCCATCCTTGGTCGCTTCGAACGGCTTCTTGCCGCCGCTGTCGCTATCCTTGGCTTTGCTCTTGGCCTTCGCCTTGGCCGGTATGATCTTGCCTTCGTCCTCAAGCAGCTGGAGCGTCGGATATACGGCGCCCGGGCTTGGTGCATATTGGCCGCCGGTCATGTCTTCGATTGCCTTGATGAGCTCATATCCATGACGCGATTCTTCGTCGATCAGCGCCAGCAGAGCTAGCCGCAACTCGCCCGCACCGAACATGCGTCCCCGGCGGCGTCTGCGCCCCGAGCCACTCGGGCCCCCGCCCCAATCGCCACCCCAGTCGCCCCAATCGGAGCCCCATTTACCCCCAGATGCAGCCATCATCGCCATCAAGGGTCCGTACATCTGCCAACCAGCGTTGCCGCGCCGATACTTGCGGCCTTTGTTCCAGGTCATCCTGATTCTCCTTTAGAAATACAGTGTCGCATCTTTGATAGGACTAAGATATATCTTAGATTGGTCGTTGCAAGAGGTGCGTTCCATTTTCCGACAAGCGGCGTATCAGCAGCGATGAATGGCAGACCTTTTTGGAGATGATGCGCCGCCGTCCCAACCCGAATCTGGGGCGCGCAAGGATAAGGTTAGCGAGGATGCTCCCCTCGCCGACCGACTGCGCCCACGCGCCCTGTCCGAAGTGATTGGACAGGACCACCTGACCGGACCCGAGGGCGTGATCGGGCGGATGGTCGCTGCCGGCAAGCTTTCAAGCATGATCCTGTGGGGGCCGCCGGGTACAGGGAAGACCAGCATCGCCCGACTGCTCGCCGATGAGGTGGGCATGCGCTTCACCTCGATCAGCGCGGTGTTCTCAGGCGTCGCCGACCTCAAGAAGGCCTTTGCCGAAGCTGACAAGATGGCGAATGCTGGCCAGCGAACGCTGCTTTTCGTTGACGAGATTCACCGCTTCAACCGTGCGCAGCAAGACGGCTTCCTCCCGTTCGTCGAGCGCGGCACGGTAACGCTTGTCGGCGCGACGACCGAAAACCCAAGTTTTGCGCTCAACGCCGCTTTGCTCAGCCGTGCGCAAGTGCTGATCCTCGAACGGCTGGATCATCGCGCGCTTGAGGCGTTGCTGGTCCGTGCCGAAACCCTGAAAGGCCCGCTGCCCCTCACTGAAGACGCGCGCGCCACGCTAGTCGCAAGCGCCGATGGCGATGGCCGCTTTCTGCTGGGACAAGCTGAGACACTCTACAACGCCGACATTGCTGAGCCGCTCGATCCCTCGGCGCTCGGGGCGTTCCTGCAACGCCGCGTGGCCGTCTACGACAAGGATCGCGACGGGCACTACAATCTCATCAGCGCGTTGCATAAATCGTTGCGCGGCTCCGATCCACAAGCCGCGCTTTACTATATGGCGCGAATGCTGACGGCTGGCGAAGAGCCGCTCTATGTGCTGCGGCGGCTGGTGCGATTTGCAAGTGAGGATATTGGGCTGGCGGACCCCCAGGCGCTCACCCAATGCCTCGCGGCAAAAGACGCATTTCAGTTTCTGGGCAGCCCGGAAGGCGAGCTCGCCATCGTCCAAGCTTGCCTTTACTGCGCCACCGCGCCCAAATCAAACGCTGCCTATGCCGCCCAGAAATCCGCGTTCAAGGCTGCGAAGGAGACGGGCAGCCTGATGCCGCCCGCCAACATCCTCAACGCCCCGACAAAGCTGATGAAGGATATCGGCTATGGCGAAGGCTATTCCTATGATCACAATTTGGAGGAAGGCTTTTCGGGTGACAATTACTGGCCGGACGAAATGGAGCCAAAGACGTTCTACGAGCCGGTAGAACGCGGTTTTGAGCGCAAGGTGAGGGAACGGATCGATCATTGGGACAGGCTAAGGGCTGAGCGCTCGAAATGAGAATTTTTGACCATTTCGTTGCGATCGATTGGTCGGGGGCCAAGGGCGAGCGACACAAGGGAATTGCGATGGCCATTGCGGACTGCAAAGGCGGACCGCCCGCTCTGGTCGACCCGCCCGATCGCGGTTTCTCGCGCATTGAGGTTATGGCCATCTTACGCGACGAACTGCCCGCCAACTCGCTGGTAGGAGTCGATCTTGGCATCAGCCTGCCGTTCAACGATTGCGGCGCGTTTTTTCCCGGTTGGGAGAAAAGTCCGAAAAGCGCCAAACGGCTTTGGGCGCTGATCGACGATATCTGCTCAGATGATCCGTACCTGGGGGCCAACAGCTTCCTGAAACACCCGGAGATCGCTCGCTACTTCAGGCATGGCAAAGGCAATGTCGGCGATCGTTTCCTGTTACCCGGAGCAATCGGCCGTGAAGGCCGGTTCCGCGAGGCCGAGATCGCGCAGCGCCGTCAGAAATGCAGGCCCGTCAGCAACTTCAATCTTGTCGGCGCCGCGCAGGTCGGCAAAAGCTCGCTCACCGGCATGCGGATGCTGCATCAGTTGCAGGGACATCTGCCAGTTTGGCCGATGGACCCGATCCCCGAAAAGCGGATCAAGCAGGGTGGATCGATGCTGGTGGAGATCTACACTGGACTGGCCTCCCGCGAAGCGGCCAATCTCGGTGCGCGCACGAAACTCCTGACCTATGCCGACCTCAACTCCGCGCTCGCGAAGCTGGACTGCCCACCGGTTGATGAAGTGGGCGACGTCGATGACCACTCTTCTGACGCGCTGCTGACCGCCGCATGGCTGCGAAAGGTCGCGCCCGAGTGGGAACGATGGGAGCCGAGCTGTCTGACCGCGGAGATTGCCTACACCGAAGGCTGGACCTTCGGTGCGCTATGATCGGGCGGTTGCCTCGGCCACCCGCTACCTACGCTCTTCCACCCGGAGCCTACCGGGACACAATCCGGGTGGATTGGCGCAAACCTAGAGTTAACGATCTACGCGCGAAGTATCGAGATTGCGCCGACTGAAGCCCGTCCGGCGCAAATCCTCAAGCATTTCTGCCCGACGGCGATCCTCTGGGGTCTGCGGATTGTATAGCCGTTTTTCGGCCTCACACTCAGGGTTATACTCCATCTCGCGAATGATCCCCATGTTGTGATCGCGCACGATGCCGGGGATCAGGAACAGATCGGCCAGCAGCCATGGAAGCAGGACGAGCCAACCAATGATGGAGATACACAGCAATAGCTGCATGGCCCCGGTTTTGGCGCTGCCGGCATAAAAGCGATGCGCGCCGAACATCCCGAGGAACAACCACAATACATAGGTGGCACCTACCGATTTTCGGTTCGCCTCATAAACCAATTGTTGTTGTAGAGTGTCGTCCATAGCGAGTCCCTTTAGCAGCGTCACTTTTGCGCAAGGGACGCGTGCATGGCAAGCAGCGGTTCGCCATGATCGATCGATTGCAAAGAAAGCTCGACGAAGTCTGGACTTTGCATGTACTTTGCGGCTAGCGGGCGCTGTGGTGTCCTATTGGCCACCCAATGGGCCGGCTTAGCTCAGTTGGTAGAGCACCTGATTTGTAATCAGGGGGCCATGGGTTCGAATCCTGTAGCCGGCACCACTCTTTCGAACGCCCCAAGCAGCAACTGAGAGGACACTCGTCGGTCAAACGACGACGCGTTGCATTCGATCAGGCCACCAGCACCCGACTTGGCCAGCTTGGCAATACCTGCTAATTCAGTTGCACAGTGCAACTGAGTGAGAATGCCCTATGAGCGACACCCGACTGGCCGAGCCATTGACACTACCCTGCGGTGCGGTGCTGCCCAACCGGATATCCAAAGCTGCAATGACTGAAGGGCTCGCCACACCCGATGGCAGACCGACGCCGGAGCTGGAGCGGCTCTACGGCATTTGGTCCGATGGTGGCGCGGGCATGCTGCTGACCGGTAATATCATTATCGACAAGGATCACCTTGAGCGCCCAGGCAATGTAGTGGTCGACCGCGAGCCGGACGCAGATATGACCGAGCGGCTTGCAAGCTGGGCGGCTGCAGGCACGCGCGCTGGCAACCATCTATGGGCGCAGATCAGCCATGGTGGGCGGCAGACGCAGAAGCTGGTCAACCCCAATCCGAAGTCGTCTTCAGATGTTGCGTTAGCGCTGCCGGGTGGACAATTCGGTAAGCCTACGCCGCTTACGGTCGAAGAGATCACCGATCTGGTCGAGCGCTGGGCGATTGCCTCGAAGGCATGTCAGGATGCTGGTTTCACGGGCGTGCAGATTCACGCCGCACATGGCTATCTCATCTCGCAATTCCTCTCTCCAAGGGTGAACCTGCGAACCGATGAACATGGCGGTAGCCTCGAAAACCGTGCACGGTTTTTGCTCGATATCGTAAAGGCAGTGCGCGAAAAGGTCGGGCCGGATTTTCCGATATCGGTCAAACTCAACAGTGCCGATTTCCAGAAAGGCGGCTTCGCGTTCGAAGACAGCTTGGCCGTGGTCAAATGGCTCGAAGAGGCAAGCGTCGACCTGATAGAGATCTCCGGTGGATCGTACGAACAGCCCAAACTGATGGGTGCGGAGGGGATGGAACCGGAAGAGGCCCAGAACGTAGCGCCTTCGACTGCAGCGCGTGAAGCCTATTTCGTAGACTTCGCCAAAGCTATGCAGGAATACGTCAAACTACCGCTGATGGTGACCGGTGGGTTTCGCACGCGCGCCGCGATGGAGCAGGCGCTCGACATGGGTGCGGCAGATGTGATTGGCCTTGGCCGACCGATGTGCCTCCTGACCGATGCTCCCAGACAACTGATCGACGGCCTCGACGCCCTGCCACGCTATGAAGATGGGTTGGACATGATCCCTGACTGGCTGGGTTTTTTGAAGGGCCTACAGATGATGAAGGCGATCAACGGCTTTGCCGCGATCTACTGGTTCTATCAGCAGATTTGGCTACTCGGCCATGAAGGCCGCAAGGACGAAGTGTTCCCGGTGTTCAAAGCGTTTCGCATCGTCGATGCGCGAAACAAGGCGATTATGAAAGCGCGCTCCGTCTAGGGCCAAGCCATCTGGCGTGGCCAAAGCTGAAGGCCCAAAGCTGGAGGCCAAAGCTCAAAGAACTCAGGTTAGAACAGCGAGCACTGTGCACGGGTCAGACAGCTCAGACCACGTTCACTCAGCGGAGGCTTGGGTCGCCAAGAGCGTCAACCGGTTACACAAAAAGAAAAGCCGACCACTTTCGTGGCCGGCTTTTCCTCTTTTCAGCTTGTACGGTCGTCAGATTAGAAGGTCAGTCGGCCCGTTATCCGCGCTGCGTGAGCGTCGTAACCGCTGGCAAAATCGCCAAGATAGCCAACGCCGATCGAGAACGATTCCGAAACCTCAGCATCAAGAGCACCAGCGATTTCGAACCGCGAATCATCACGCTCCGGCAGAAGCAGCGAGAACGTGTTCAGGTCAGTCGAACTCAGACCAAAGCTACGAAGGTCGCCATCGACGTCCTCAATATACGTGCCGCCGATGAAGCCGCTGATCGTTTCGCTGAAATCACCCGAGAACTCAAGGCCACCGCGCAGTTCGGTGAACCCGGCGTCTTCGCGGTCGACCAGGAAGCCGAAGCCGCCCGTCTCGGTCGCATCATCGAAACCAAAGCGTGCTGCATTGATGCCGATGGTCGGCGTCAGTGCAAGGGTATCGCTTGGCAGCAGGTCGTAACCAGCGGTGATACGACCCTGGAAACCGTCAAAGTCGTAGCTCGACGAGATCGGGCCGAAGAAGCCACCACGGTTCGCATCGACATCACCGACCAGATAGGCGAGTTCGAAGTTGATGAACGAACGCTCGATCGGAGCCCATGCGAGATAGGCGCCGAACTTGAAGCTTTCGACATTCTGCTGTTCGCGGTCGATGTTGCCGGCTTCGTCATCAATGTCGATGTCCGAATAGTTCACCAGGACACCAAAGTTTGCGCTCTCCATGATCGGTATGTCCGCACCGATGGTGAACGAGGTGGTGTCAGCGTCGTAGCCATCCGCGCTAAGCGACTGCACATCCTGGCTCGCACCGCGATACGCAATCTGGCCCCAGACACCCTTTTCGCCGGTCGTGAGATGACGATCAAGAGCATGGCTGGCGAGGTTCGATGCTTCGAAAATCTCGCGAGCGACACCGCCACTGAGCGACGGCAGAGCATCACCAGCGACCGCTTCGAACGCAGCCTCGGTCGGGAGGGCATTGATCGCAGCAAACGTTGCAGGGTCCAGATCGCCCTGAACCGCAGCGTCAAGCAGCACGTTACCAAAGTTGAACAGGTTGGTGTCGGTGGAGGACGCCAGCGGGTTGACTGAGCTGACCTGAACCGAAAGCGAACCGACGATCGATGTATAGTCGATAAACAGGTCATCATCGATGACGTTAATCGTGCCACCGTTATCGACAAATCCGGTTCCGTCTTCAAGAACAAGAACCGTCTGGCCGAGCAGAGCGAGGTCGAGCGGTGTCGTGATGTTTACCATACCGGTCGATTCAAGCGTCATCATACCATCATTGGTTAGCGTATCGACGCCAAGGCCGAGAGTCACATTACCGTCGATGATAATGTCGCCCTCAAGCGTACGGTCGCCGCTGATCTGCAGATCGAACAGTGTGCCGAGCGTTGTGGTCTGGAACCCGTCAAGCACGTCTGCGCCATCGGCATCCAGAACGCCGCCGAGAATGGCAGTGTTTGCTCCTGCTCCGCCGAACACCATGCCGTCGATCGAGGCAAGGTTGCCTTCGAGAACGAAGGTGTCGTCGCCGTCACCTAGATCGACATCGCCCGTTACCGTCGCGCCGGTCCACTGCTGGAACGTGTCCGCACCTGCCCCGAGCGCTGCTGCATTGGTGGCTCCGGTGATCGAACCGAAGTTAGCGACAAAATCGCCCCCATCGCTGCCCACAACGCCGGTATCGCCTTCAATGGCGCCACGGTTGGTCAGCTCACTGCCACCAGAGTTGAAGCGAACAGCGCCGCTGTTCGTCGATGTGATCGAGCCGCCTTCGAGGTTTTCAACTGTCGCAGCAAACGCAATGTCAATTGCGACACCATCGACAGCCGAAATCGTACCGCCATTGTTGATTGTCCCACCGTTCAGCAGGAATATGGTGGCGTCGGTACCAGCAGCTTCGATCGTACCTTCGTTCACGAGTGTCGAATCGCCAGAGAAGACAACCGCAGCAGCGGTCGTGCCGACGGTGGTAATCGAGCCATCCGCACCAACCGTCACGGTCCCGCCATCGCCGGAAACCACACCAACGCCGGCATCGCCAGCAGTGGTGATAGCCCCGTTCGTGGTGAAGGACGAGCCGTCACCCAGGAACACTGCAGCGGTGTTCTCACCGGCGGTGTCGATTGTCCCGTTGCTGACAATGGTCGAGCCGCCAGCCACATCATTCACCGCGATGGTGCCGTCGCCAGAGGTAGCGATCGCGCCGTCATTGGTGACAGTGAAGCCTTCGATATCGATTACGAGGCCGTCACCTGCCGCAGTATCGATCGAGCCGTTTTCGGTGATCGTGAACTCACGTGCGATACCTTCGTCTGCACCGGCGATCAGATTTACGGTGCCGTTTGAAGTGCCGTCGAGGATCGCGGTGTTGACAACGGTGAAGCCCGTGCCGGTGGTACCGGTAAGAGTGATCACACCAGATGCAATCGGTGACATCAGCGAGTTCGTCGCGAAATCGAACGTTTGCGAACCTATGCGAATGTCCTCGAAGTTTACCACGGTATCGAGCGTATCGAGCGTAAATTCGCGATCGGTTTCGTCATTGACGATGAACGCGAAAAGGTCGGTCCCGTCGCCGCCGTCGAACCCGCCGGTTTGCGTCGCATCGTTAAGTGCGAGGAAAGTGTCGTCGCCCGCACCAAATGCCGCAGCCGAAGTCGTAGCGTTGATCGTACCTTCGTTGATAACGAATGTGCCGCCGGTCGAACCGATACCGATGTCGCCTTCGATGGTGGCGCCAACAGCGTTACGAACCGTTGTGCCTTCGCCGCCGACAATGGCGGTCCCGTCGCTTTCGATCATACCGTTGTTGTTTACGGTCGCGGTCGATCCGGTGATGATACCGGTGTTCCCGCGGATCAGGCCGGTGTTGTTGACCGTCAACCCGCTACGACCTTCTGAGTCGACAGCTGTGCCGGTCGCGAAATCGCTCGCAATGACGCCGGTGTTGTCGAGCACCGAATCATTCTCTGCAAAACGGATCGTATCGGAGCCGCGGGCGAGAATGGTGCCTGTATTGGTCACAGTCGAGGTGCCAGCCATATCAATTGCGCGATCGCCGTCGGTGACAACCACACCATCATTGATGATGGTCGCTTCGCCGATAACGACGATACCGGCCGCATCAGCACCGGTGGTCTGGATCAGACCAGCGTTGGTGATCGTGCCGTCGCCGTTGATGACAACTGCAGCAGCGTCCGTGCCGGTAGTGGTAACTCTTCCGGTCGCGCCGTTGGTGAACACACCATTGTTGCCGAACCCAATGGCAACAGCCTCATCGCCGCGCGTGATGATGTCACCATCATTGGTAATCGTCGAATCTTCGCCAACGATGACCGAAGCGAGACCGTCACCGAAGGTAAAGATGGATCCACCTTCGACATTCGTTACGGTTGAGTTGTCGCCAGTGCCGACGCCGGTCGAGCCTTCTCCGATAGTGAAGATGAAGCCGGAGTTTGTGATAGTCGCATTGTCACCAACGTCGACGCCCGAAGCAAAATCGCCAAAGGTCTGAACAAGACCAGCGTTGTCCAATACAAAATTGTCGCCAGCGGTTATGGCCAGAGCGAGGTCACCGCCGGTAATGATCGATGCCTCGAGAGTGTTGGTCACGCCTGAATCGTCACCGAGCAGCACGCCGAAAGCATCGAAGCCATTTGTAACGATCAGGCCATTGTTGGTGACGAAGCTGTTACCGCCTGCAGAGATAGCGTCTGCAATGTCATCGCCAGTAGTACTGATTGTACCGTTGTTTGTCAGCGTCATGCTGAAATCAACATTAACTGCGATCGCCGAGTTGTCGCCATTAGTCTGGATCAGCCCGTTATTGACGATCGTCGAGGCACCACCAAAATCGAGCCCAATCTCGCCATCGCCGAAAGTGACGACTTCACCGTCGATAACAGCGTTTGTGTTCGCGAGCAGTTCTATCGTGCCCTGAACCTGCGAGCCAGCTTGCACATCGACGCCAAGGCCATTCAGAGCACCGGCAAAACCATCGGGATCGGTGCCCGGAGCGCAAACGAGATCAGTGAATGCAACGACAACGCATTCTTCGACATTGACAGGCGCAGGAGAAGGCATCGGTGTCGGCGCAGCTAGCACCGGCTCTGCGGCCATTTGCGCGGAGGCCGGCATCGCAAGGCCCGCGGTAATCGCAAGGACCGAGGCGCTGCCAACAGCGCGGATCTTATTGGACGAGGTAGTAGTCATGTTTTGCCCCTTAGTGGCGTTACAAAAGAATTACATTTTCGAGGGTTTCTTTAAAGCGCGCGCGAGCACGCACCCCCTCCGGCTCTCCGGTTGTGGTGATACAGTATTACGACGAGATGAAAAGAGGTTGCGACGAATTGCGACCAAGATTTTTCCGACTAATCGACTGAATTCTTACCATTGATGCATTTTAGCCGCGACCTCGATAGGGCAAGACACCCTGATCGGGGAGCCACAATCCCTCAGGTGGCGGCCCAGACTGCCAGAAGACATCGATCGGAATACCACCTCTAGGATACCAGTACCCACCAATTCGAAGCCATTTCGACTGCATTTCTTCAGCCAGGCGTTGCCCAATTCCCACAGTGACATCTTCATGAAAGCCGTTGTGGTTGCGAAAACTGCCAAGAAACAACTTAAGGCTCTTTGATTCGACTATTGTTTCGCCCGGAGCATAGTCGATTACTAGATGCGCAAAGTCTGGTTGGTTGGTCACTGGACAAAGAGACGTAAACTCGGGAGAGACAAAGCGTACGAGATACAGCGTATCGGCTCGTGGATTAGGGACGTAGTCGAGCTTTGCGTCCTCGGGCGAAGCTGGCAGAGGACTGTCCTTGCCGAGATATGCAGGATTGAGTGGCTTTTCGGGTGTGCTTTCCATGCCGCGCTGTTGCCGTGAAAGGGTGCGCCATGCAAGCGAGGAACTGGACGCGGCCCGTATGATAATTATGTGAGACTACGTTGCCCATGTAATATTGAACTTCGCCAGAACTGCGTGCCCAAAACCCCTAACTCTTTCCGCGTCTCGCGCCCACTCCTGACACTTGCCCTTGCGAGTGGTGCTTTGCTGGGCAGCTCGGCCTTGGCTCAAGGCTCGCCTGGCAGCTTCTCGCTGCCAACGCCAACACCAACGCCCACACGGGCACCGCAAGGTCCGGTTGACGAGCGCGCAGGCGTGCCCATCGCACCGCGAGTCATCCCGCAAAACCGGCCCACGCCTGCTCCGACGCCCACACCCGCACCACAACCCACAAGCGCCGAACCAACGCCAACGCCAACACCTGCTTTGGGACAAACGCGGACTCAGGCACAGCCACCAAGCAGTTCACAGAGCCCGGCTGCGAACTCGGCACCGCCAGCCGCCCGGACACCGGCGCCAACAGCAACGTCGCGTACTCCCGAGCGACAGCCCGCTGCGGCACCGACATCGCCGCCAGAGGCCCAGCCTGACCCCGAAACGCTGGTCGAAGAGCTACCCGAGCTGCCGAATGATACCGGCCCGGCAGCGCCTGATGAGGAATGGTATTCAGTCGACAATATCGGTGCAGAGTCTAGCGACGGTGCGACCGCGACCACCGATAGCAGCAGCGCGGGTCCGTCTGAGGGTGCGACCGATTTCGGCGGGATCGGCCTGTCGCAAAGCCAGATATGGGCCGCCATCGCCGCTGTGCTGGCATTGCTCGCAGGCCTTGCCTTCTGGCAATGGCGCAAACGACGTATTGCGGACGATCCTCTTGAACTACCCGCCCCAACCCTGACTGCAGGCGTGCGCAGATCGATCGCTGCAACGCATGGATCGCCGAACACGCAAGTTCCCCCGGAACCTCTCGATTTGACAAATCAGGTGCCGGACGAACCTGTATCCGCCCCGCCACCTCCAACTGCGCCGGCAGCGGCGGTGCCGTCGCCCGAACCTGAGGAACCGTGGAACCTCGACGTTACTCTGGAGGTCGTCAGCGCCTCTCGCAGTGTGATGATGTTTAGCCTCGAATACCGCGTGAACCTCGCGAACCGCTCAGACCGAGCAGTGCGCGATATCACCATCGCATCGCAACTCGTCTGCGCTCAGCGCGGAATGCCCAACGCGGCACCTACCGCAGGCAGTCATCCACTAGGTGGGATCAACCGCATCGGGCCGCAGCAAAGCAGTGCGATAACCGGCCAGACGCAGATGCCGCTAACGGAAGTCCATGCAATCCAACAGGGTGGAAAGCCCTTGTTCGTTCCCCTGCTGTATATCCGCGTCGAAAGCGCAGGACAGGAAACGCTTACCCGCAGGTTTATCGTCGGCAACCCGAGCTCTACTAGCCAAGGGCGACTTCACCCGATCCGGCTCGACACTCCTCCTGGCGGACTGCCCGACCTGCAAGTGCGCGAAGTCAAGGTCGACGCAGCTTAGGGCTCCGGCCCTTGGCGAGACGATAAGGCCACGCTACCGGTCGCGTCATGAGCGACACTTTCCACAGCCTTGTCAGCACCCAATGGTTGGAAGATCATCTCGGCACACCCGGCCTGTTGGTTCTCGATGCATCACGGCATTTGCCGCAAACAGGCCGCGATCCGAGCGCAGAGTATAAGTCCTCGCACGTTCCCGGGGCACTTTTTCTCGATCTGGAAAGTCTGGTTGATACGACATCGGATGTGCCGCAGGCGCTTCCCAGCCCCACACAATTGGCGCAGCGGCTCGCCGAGCTTGGCGTAGATCCGAATGATCGGATCGTCCTTTACGACGATAGCGCGGTCAAGAGTTCGGCGCGGGCATGGTTCACTCTGGTCGCGCACGGGATTGAGGCAGTCGCGATCCTCGATGGCGGACTGGCGAAATGGCGCGAAGAAGAACGCCCTCTTGAAGGCGGGGCGACCGAGCCAACCACTGTAGAGTGCTGTACCCTCCCGGTTGCAGACCGCGTTCGAACCAAGGCCGACTTGCTTGCCCAACTCGGCGCACCGACAGAGCAAATCCTCGATGCGCGCAGTGCAGATCGCGTGTTTGGCACGGGCACTGATCCAGTACATGGCGGCGATAACGGCCGGATACCGGGCACGCTCAACCTGCCATTCGGCGCAGTCTTCAAACCTGATGGAACATACAAAGATGCTGACGAGTTGCGGCAGGCCTTCGCAAATGCAGGCGTCGATCTTTCGCGCCCCGTCGTAACCACTTGTGGCAGCGGCCTAACTGCAAGCGTGCTGTTGTTCGCTCTGCACCTGATCGGCCATGACAACTCCGCGCTCTATGATGGCAGTTGGATGGAATGGAGCGCCGATCCCGATACTCCGAAAGAGCAAGGACCGGCATGACAGGCGATGACAAAAAACTGGGACCGGCCACCCGCATTACACACGCTGGAAGGCGCGCGGAATGGACTGGGCCTGTGGTCAATCCGCCAGTCTGGCGCGGCTCGACGCACCTATACGAGAACGAGGCCGCACGACGGGCAGCGGGCAAGAGCAACGCTGACGGTGGTTTCTTTTATGGACGACGCGGAGCGCCGACGCAGTGGGCACTCGCCGATGCGCTTACGGTAATCGAGCCGGGCGCATATGGCACTGTGCTCTACCCCAGCGGCGTCGCGGCGATTGCTGGAAGCCTGCTCGCGGTGCTCAAGCCTGGCGATCGTCTGTTGATGAGTGACAATTCATACGATCCTTCGCGCTCAATGACGACGGGGCTGCTTAGGCGGATGGGGATCGAAAGCAAGTTCTTCGATCCGATGGACCTCGCCGCTTATCAGACACTCTTCAATGAAAAGGTCCGCGCAGTCTGGTTAGAGAGTCCGGGCAGTCTGACAATGGAGGTCTGCGACATACCGGCACTCACCGCGATCGCTCGCGAACATGGCGCAGTCAGCTTGCTCGACAACACCTGGGCAAGTGCGCTTGGCTTTGCCGGTCTCGAACATGGCTGCGACATCGTGATGATGAGTCTTTCGAAGCACGTCGGCGGTCATTCAGACCTGATGATGGGCTCGGCAAGCGCTGGCGAGCGTTGGTATCGCGCCTTGCGCCGCACCTCACAGGATCTCGGCCATGTGGTCTCTCCAGACGACGCCGCGCTGGCATCGCGTGGCTTGCGGACCATGGCCATCCGCCTTGAGCAATCGACTGCCAGCGCGGTTCAGATCGCATCCTGGCTTGCCGGCCAGCCCCAAGTTGCACAGGTCATGTGCCCGATGCTGCCCGCTGATGCGGGCCACGCAATCTGGAGCCGTGATTTCACCGGAGGATGCGGGCTGTTTAGCTTCGTGCTCGATACGACTGACGCTGGAGCCTGCGGGCGAGTGGTCGACGCGCTCAGCCTGTTTGGCATCGGGTATAGTTGGGGCGGGTTTGAGAGCCTCGCCCTGCCCATCTTCCCGCAGCAGCATCGCGAGGCTATGCCACCGCCCAATGTTGGCGAGGCTGGCGCGCGCGCTGCCATTCGCCTATCGATCGGACTTGAAGACACACAGGACCTGATCGCCGATCTTGCACAAGCCCTTGCCAAATTGGATACCGAATGACCGCGACCGCCGCCTTGCCTGCCAGCTCGACCGATACAACCGATCCCGCAGCTGAAGCGGAGAACGCCGAAGCCAGCACAGAAGGTGAAGTTCCGGCGGAGGGTGATGCTGAAGGCGAAGATGATGGTCAAGCGGCGGGCGATACGACCGCCGCCGAGGCCGAGCCTGAAGAGACCTTTGAAGTACTCGAGGCCTCCCAGGGGCTGAAAGACGCGGTAGCAGCTCAGAACGAGACTGCGGGCGGGCTGCTCGAATCCCTCGATTACTTCGCGCTCGAAATCGGCAATCTGCGCTTTTCGATGCTCGATGCGCTGCTGTTCGTCGGTGTGATCCTGCTGGTCATTACTTTTGCCTGGCTGGCGACGCGGTTTTCGCGATCGGCGCTGGGCAAGGTCAAACGCCTCGACAGCAGCCAGCGGGTGCTGGCCGAAAAGCTCAGCACGATCGTAATCTGGGCCGCAGCGTTCTTCATCGGGATCGACCTGCTCGGCATCGACCTCACCGCGCTGGCGTTTTTCGGCGGCGCTTTCGGCCTAGCCATCGGTTTCGGCCTTCAGAAGACCTTCGGTAACCTGATCTCGGGAATCCTGCTGCTGCTCGACAAATCGATCAAGCCCGGTGACGTCATTTCGGTCACAGATGCAGCGGGGAACGAGGCCGTCGGGCAAATCCGCAAGATCGGTATCCGGGCCATCTCGGTGATTACCCGCGATCAGACCGAGCATCTGATCCCGAACGAAAACCTGATGATAAATCAAGTGGTAAACTGGTCTTACAGTTCCAGGGATGTGCGGGTAAAAGCCCCTGTCGGCGTGTCGTATGACAGCGACCTCGAGCTGGTTACCAAGCTGCTGTATCAGGCCGTCGACGAAACCGACCGGATCCTCGCCCACCCCAAGCCGCGGGTGAACATCATGGAGTTCGGCGATAACTCCGTGAATTTCGAACTCCGGTTCTGGATTCAGGACCCCGAAGGCGGGCTCGCGAATATCCGGTCTGACGTTTACATGCGCATCTGGCAGCTGTTTAAAGAGAACGACATCGAAATCCCGTTCCCGCAGAGCGATTTGCACCTGCGATCGAGCAAGCAGCTCGATCAGCTGGTCGAGCTGATGTCTGCCGGCAAAGCGCCGCCAGCGGGCTGAACGTCCCGACGAAAGCTTTCCTTAGTCGGCACAAATCCATTCTCACTGGCGACTTGGCTCGGTCTGGCCCATTTCGCTGGGCATGACGAATACAGGCACAATCTATCTTGTTGGTGCAGGTCCGGGTGACCCTGACCTGCTGACCCTGCGCGCCGCGCGCTTGCTCGAAAACGCTGAGCTGGTGGTGCATGACGGGCTGGTGTCCAGCGAGATCCTCGGCATGGCTCCGGCAAGCGCCGAGTTCATCTCGGTCGCCAAACGACGCTCCAAACACACTCTGCCGCAGGAAGACATCAACACATTGCTGGTTCGCGAGGCCCGGAAAGGCCGCGATGTCGTGCGCCTGAAGGGTGGCGATCCACTGATCTTCGGACGAGGCGGCGAGGAGGCAGAACTTGCCAAAGCCTCCGGTGTTCCGGTCGAGATCGTGCCCGGCATCAGTGCGGCGAATGGAGCCGCCGCCGCTTCTCAGATCGCCCTCACCCACCGCGACGCATCCAGCATCGTCAGCTTCGTCGCCGGTCAGTGCAAGGGCCTATCGGATCAGGATTGGTCGGGCCTTGCAGGGAAAGGCCGCACTCTTGTGATCTACATGGGCGTGAAAACCGCACCGCAGATCGCCGAGAAGCTGATGGCCGATGGCCTCGCCCCCGATGTACCGATTGCCGTGATCGAAAATGCAGCGCGCCCTGAAATGCGTGTGGCGCGCGGACTGCTCGCAGGCCTGCCTGATCTGGTCGCGCGTGAGCGAATCAAGAGCCCCGCGCTGATCGTTATTGGCGATGTGACCGCGCGGGAGAATATCGAAGTTGCTCAAGTGGCAACGGAGGCCGTCCGATGATTATACTCACGGGAAACGACCTCAAGACCGGCGAAGTCACCTGGTGGGACGGTCAGGGCTGGTCGATTCACGTCAATGATGCCGTTGATGTCGGCGACGATGCCGAAGAAATCCTCGCCCGCGAAGAAGCCGCACGACGCATCAATGTGCCCTACTCGCTCAAAGCCGAGCGGACCGAAGACGGCGTGCGCCCAGCCCATATCAAAGACCGCGTGCGTGCGCTCGGCCCGACAGTAAGGCCTGATCTTACACTCAAACCGAAAGACCCCGAAGCTCTGGACTGGATTATCTGATGTACCAGTACGATTCCTACGACCAAGCGATGGTCGACGCGCGCGTCGCCGAATTCCGCGATCAGGCCAACCGCCGCCTCGAAGGGAAGTTGACCGAAGACCAGTTCAAGCCGCTGCGCCTGATGAACGGGCTGTACCTCCAGCTGCATGCCTACATGCTGCGCGTCGCGATTCCCTATGGAACGCTTAACAGCGAGCAGATGGCCGCTTTGGGAGACATCGCCGACAAGTACGATCGGGGATACGGCCACTTTACCACGCGCCAGAATATTCAATACAACTGGATCAAGCTTGAGGACGCCGCCGACATCCTCGAAGACCTGTCCAAGGTCGAAATGCACGCGATCCAGACCAGCGGGAACTGCATTCGCAACATCTCATCGGATCATTTTGCAGGCGCCACTCATGATGAGCTGGTCGATCCGCGCCCCTACGCGGAGCTGCTACGGCAGTGGTCGAGCTTCCACCCGGAGTTCACTTATCTACCACGCAAATTCAAGATCGCGGTGATCGCGGCGGAAAAGGACCGTGCGGCGATGCGGCTGCACGATATCGGTATCCAGATCGTAAAAAGCGATGCAGGCGAGATTGGCGCGCGCTTCTTCGTCGGCGGCGGCATGGGTCGCACCCCGATGATCGCACCCATGATCCGTGATTTTGTGCCGCTCGATCAGCTGGTCACCTATGCCGAGGCCTGCCTACGCGTCTACAACCGCTATGGGCGGCGCGATAATAAGTACAAGGCCCGGATCAAGATCCTCGTCCATGAGCTGGGGGCCGAGGAGTACACCCGCCAGGTCGAAGAGGAATTTGCGCATCTGCTCAAGCAAGGTGTCGAACCGCCGTACGAGGAATTGGAGCGGATCAAGCAGTTCTTCGCTGATCCACCGTTTGAGGATGGCCCCAAGACGGTCGATCGTTCTGACCCCGACTTCGCACTCTGGGTCGATCGCAACACGGTCCGCCACAAGCATGACAGCTATGTGAGCGCGGTGATCTCTTTGAAGCCTGTCGGCGGCATTCCAGGTGACGCTACGGGTGAGCAAATCCGCATCATGGCCCGCCTCGCCAAGCAATATAGCTTCGATGAGCTGCGCGTGATGCACACGCAGAATATCGTCCTGCCGCATGTGAAGATCGCTGATCTCCACGCGCTCTGGACGGAACTGGACGCTGCAGACCTTGGCGAGCCAAATCTCGACACAGTCGAGGACATCATCGCATGCCCCGGCCTTGATTATTGCGCGCTGGCCAATGCCCGCTCGATCACCGTCGCGCAGCGCATTTCGCAAAACTTCGCCGACAAGGGCCGCACCGACGAACTGGGCGAATTGAAGCTCAAAATCTCCGGCTGCATCAACGCTTGCGGACACCATCATGCCGGGCACATCGGTATTCTCGGCGTCGATAAGAAGGGCAAGGAAAACTACCAACTCTCGCTCGGCGGCAGCGAAGCCGAAGATGTGAGCCTCGCCAAAATCACTGGCCCCGGCTTCGACGAAGACGGCGTGGTTGGCGCAGTCGAGACAGTGACCGACGTCTACCTCGAACACCGCGAAGACGGAGAGCGCTTCCTCGATACCTATCGTCGCATCGGCATGGCTCCTTTCAAGGAGGCGCTCTATGGCTAGTTGTGACGCTGTGTTTCCTGAAGGTCGTCAGGACCTCTATGAGAATTTCAAATACTCCCCGGCCCTCAGGTCAGGCGGTTTTCTCTTCGTATCAGGTCAGGTCGGTAGCCTGGAAGACGGCTCGCCGGAACCGGATCTCGCCAAGCAGGCCGAACTGGCCTTTAAGAACCTCAACAAAGTGCTTTCCGCAGCGGGATGCACGTTTGAGGATATCGTTGATCTGACAGTCTATGTCGTCGATCCAGACACGATGCTTCCTCACTTCCTCGCTGCGCGCGAAAAGTGGTGGGGAGACGCACCCTATCCCACACTTACGGGCGTTGGTGTAACCTGGCTTTCGGGCTTCTCACTCGAACTGAAGGTCACTGCCAAGCTGCCGGAGGGCTCCGAATGACCGACAGTCTCGGCACCAGTCCTGACGAGGTACAGTTCCGCTTTCGCGATGACGAAGTTGTCGATCACGCAGCTGTGACCGTCGATTCCTGCTGCGATCAGACGAACGCCACTGCCGTACGGATTGAGCCAGGCGACGATGCCCGCGTTCTGCTGCCGTTCCTGGACCGCCTGGCGCTGATCGAAGTCAACTTTCCGAGTTTTGCCGACGGCCGCGGCTACTCTGCCGCGCGGATCTTGCGCGAAGCAGGGTACGAGGGCGAATTGCGCGCGGTTGGCGACGTGCTGATCGATCAGCTCTCGCATATGCGCAGGTGCGGGTTTGACGCGTTCGCGCCAGACACGCCGCTTGATGAAAAGGACGCCCAACACGCCTTCGAGACCTGGGAAAACGTCTATCAGAGCGCCACAGATGTCCTCCACAATCGGCGTCGCACCATTCAGGAGCTTCGCCATGAATAAGCCCGAAAACCGCGCCACGCTAAATGAGAACAAGGCGATCGACCGGGCGATCGACCGAATCGACACGGGTCCGCGTTTCACAGAGCATGACGCAGTGCGTCTTAACCGTATGTTCCGCGGCAGCTCGACACTCGAAATGCTTGAAGGCGTGATCAAGGGCGATCTCGCGGGCGACATTGCAGTCGTCTCCAGCTTTGGTGCGGAAAGCGCCGTGCAGCTGCACCTGATCGCGCAGATCGATCCGTCGATCCCGGTGCTGTTCCTTGAAACCGGCAAGCACTTTGCAGAGACGATCGAATATCGCGATCAGCTGGTCGAGCGTCTTGGCCTGACCAATCTCGTGATCCTCACACCGGACCACGACGAGCTTGCGAAGAAAGACGGAACCGGCCTGCGCTGGTCCTACGATCCCGATGGCTGCTGCGAGATCCGCAAGGTGAAGCCGCTGGCCAAGGCGCTCGCAGATTACGATGCAAGCTTTACCGGGCGAAAAGCGTTTCAATCCTCGACCCGAGCAAATCTGCCGCGCTTTGAAATCGACACGTCCGATGAACAGGGCCGCCTCAAGATTAATCCACTCATCGACTGGTCAGCAGACGACATTCAGGCCTATTTCGAAGAGCACAATCTGCCGCGTCATCCTCTGGTCGCGCAGGGTTTCCCGTCGATCGGCTGCGAGCCTTGCACTCACAAGGTCGCCGATGGAGACGACCCGCGCTCAGGCCGTTGGAAAGGCTGGGACAAGACCGAGTGCGGCATTCACAAGCCAGGCGAGGAACCGTTTCTGTAACTCAGGCGGCGAGCGCCTACCGTGTCAGCCCCATCTCCGGTCGATATCCCTTTTTCGACACACCCGGATCAAGCATCTGGTAGCCGCGCACGATCAGCGCTTTCTTGAGCAGATCGGGCGATTGCAGACCCGGTATGTAGAGCTGTGTCACATCGGTCTTGCTGTAGGCACGCGGGTTGATCGATTTGGTAACGCTGAACTTGGTATGCACAAAAGCAGGCTTTCCGAGGCCGGAATAGGCCAGCAACGGGGAGCGCGTGCGCGCCTGGATCATCAGCGTCATCCCACTCCATTCGGCAGGCACCGCGCACAGTTCCCGCATGGCAGTCGCGACCGGCTTACCTTCGGCATCGGCATACCGTTCGACGAGCTTGTAGTTGGGAAAATCGAGCCACCAGCCACCGGCTGCCGCATGATGGACAAATGGCGCATTTGCGAACCTAACCAGTGTCGTGCCCGGTGGGATCATCGCCTTGCCAGGGTTCTTGATGCCACCATTGGTAGCAGGTGAGAGGATGTTGCCATCAAGGCCAAGGACATCGCCACGTTGCGGTTCGGGCGAGCGATTGGCGTTTTCTCCACGCGCGATCTTCAGACTTTCAGGCCGGTCAAAATAGTCCTGATTCAATGCGTGCACGCCGGTGGTCCTCCTTGTGGTTCTTCAAGCATTTATCATCAGCTGCCGATAAGCTCGAATCATTTCAAGCGTGTGTCCATCAGTGGAGCAAGACTCAGAGCCACCCCTCTGCCCGGTACCATTCGGCAGTCTGCTTCAGTCCCTCTTCACCGCCGATTTTGGGCGCCCACAGATCTGGCGGCACCGCCTTGTCGAACCGCGCCACCCAATTTGGATGGCACATGTATCCTACCCGATCTGCGGTGAGCTTCGCCCGGTCGCCGCGCAGCAATCGGTCGAACCCGGCTGCTGCAATGAGCATCCAGGGGGGAAGATGCGGTGCGAACACGCCGCTCTTGCCCACGGCATGTCCAATCGCTTGCGCCAGTTCCTTGTGCGCCCAGCCGCCCTCGCGGCCATCATCGGGCTCAAAGATAGCCTTGGCCTTCTTGCGGGCTGCCAGTGCGACGAGCAATTCCGCAAGATCATTGACATGTACGATGGAGGTAGCCCCACCGGGCGGCAGCGGCACTATCCCCATTTTGGCGGAGCGGAACAGCTCGAACATATCACCGTCGCGTGGGCCGTAGACGGCGGGCGGTCGCACGATGGTCCAGTCGAGGCCGCTTGCCTCGACCAGGGTTTCCGCCCGCGCTTTGGACGCACCATAGGCCGACAGCTTAGGCTCTCGCGCCGATAGCGATGAGACGAACACGAAGCGCTTGATCCCCACCTGCTGAGCAGCGTGAATCAAATGGTCGGTGCCAGTCACATTGGCGGATTCGAACTCAGCAATGTCGGGGGTATTGGTTAGCCCGGCGATATGGATCACGGCGTCCACGCCTTCGCACAGATCGGCTATTGCTTGAGGGTCGCTAAGCGACCCGCTTACCCACTCGACCCGCTCATGCGGTGTTTGATCGCGGCGGGTGAGCGCGCGGACTGTATTGCTCTTCGCCAGCGCCGCATCGAGCGTCGCTGCTCCGACGAAACCGGTAGCTCCCGTGAGTGCGAGCCTCATGACTGCACCATGTGATCGCGGTGGACAACGGCCGCGCGCGGAGCATAGCCAAGCTTCGCCTCCTGCTCGCTGCCTTGCAGGCCCAGGATCAAGCGGCATTCCTCGGCGCTGTATTCGACAAGCCCCTGCCCCAAACGCTCGCCATTCGGACCATGCAGACTGACCAAGGCTCCGCGTTGAAACTCTCCTTCGACGTCGGTGAGACCCGCTGCAAGCAGGCTCGCCCCCTTGCCCAGCGCCTCGACACAGCCCGCATCGATGCTCAAGACACCCTCGGGCGCAAGCCGTCCGCCAAGCCAGGCCTTGCGCGCGCTGTCGGCCCGCACGGGCAGAAACACAGTTCCGTGATTAGCCATGACCGCGTTGGCAATGGACGATAGTTGCGTACCGTTGATGATCGCCAGCGTGATCCCGGCGCGCTCGGCAATGCGGGCCGCTTGAAGCTTGGCGATCATCCCGCCCGAGCCAAGCCCCGAGTTCGATCCGTCGCCCGCCATCGCAATGATCTCCGGGGTGACGCCCTCGACCCGCTCGATCAGTTGTGCACCCTCTTGCCCGGGTGGACGATCATACAGACCATCGACGTCGGACAAGAGGAGCACCGCATCCGCGCCCGCTGCTTGAGCGACGCGGGCGGCGAGCCGGTCGTTATCACCGAAGCGAATCTCCTCGGTCGCGACGCTGTCATTCTCGTTTACGACGGGAACGGCGCCAGCTTCCAGCAGACGTTCGAGTGTCGCTGCCGCGTTGAGGTAGCGTCGTCGGTTCTCCAGGTCGCCTAGCGTCACGAGCATCTGCGCGGCGGTGAGATCGTGCTCGCCCAAAGCCTCCGCCCACAATGGCGCCAGAGCACCCGGCCCCACCGACGCTGCGGCCTGCGCATCGGCTAGGCTCGCGCGTCCGCCCTTGGGCAAGCGGAGCCGAGCGGCCCCCAGCGCGATCGCGCCCGAGCTTACGACGATTATCTGCACGCCTTCTTCGCGCAGCGCCGACAGGTCCTGCGCCAACGAATTCAGCCAGGTCAAAGCAGGCTCACCATTCTCCACCAGCAGCGCGCTGCCGATCTTCACCACAATCCGGCGAGCGCTCGCTATGTCTTTTATCTCGGTGATACTCATCGCGTCAGATCGGCGACCACTCGCCGTTCTCTTCGCCACTATCGTCGACTTCGACGGCGCGTGTTTCGGTTGAGGTACGATCAGGCAGATAGCCGAGCACAGCATCGAGCAATTGTTCAATGCCCTGTCCATTGGCACCAGAAACCGCGAACACCTGCTCCGCGCCTGCTTCAATCAGTTCCTCGGCAAAGCCCGCAACAAGTTCTTCGTCAGCCAGGTCAAGCTTGTTGAGCGCGACCAGCCGCGGTTTGTCTTCTAGGCCTTCGCCATATGCGGCAAGTTCTTCCTCGACGATGCGCAGGGCCTCGACCGGGTCCTGATCCTCAGTACCGGCAATATCAATCAGGTGAATGAGCACGCGGCAGCGCTCGATATGGCCCAGGAACCGATCGCCAATCCCTGCGCCATCGGCGGCGCCTTCGATCAGGCCAGGGATGTCCGCGAGCACGAACTCGCGGCCCTTGTGGTGGACCACGCCCAGCTTGGGCACGAGCGTCGTGAAGGCATAATGCCCGACCTTGGCTCGCGCGTTGGAAACGGCGTTGATAAAGGTCGATTTGCCCGCATTGGGGAGTCCTAGCAGGCCGACATCCGCCAGCAGCTTCAGCCGCAACCAAACCCACATTTCTTCGCTCGGCTCACCCGGCTGGTGCTGGCGCGGCGCGCGGTTGGTCGAGCTCTTGTAAGAGGCATTTCCGCGCCCGCCCTGCCCACCTTCGAGGAAGGTGACCCGTTGGCCGACTTCTGTGAAATCGGCAAGAATCTCTTCCTTGTCTTCAGAAAGGACCTGCGTGCCGACTGGCACTTTGACAACCAGGTCTTCGGCGCCCGCGCCGGTCTGATCGCGGCCTCGGCCATGATCGCCACGTTTGGCCTTGAAATGTTGTGCGTAGCGGAAATCGATCAGGGTGTTGAGGCCCTGCACTGCTTCGAAAACGATATCGCCGCCCTTGCCGCCATTGCCGCCGTCAGGGCCGCCATATTCGACGTATTTCTCACGACGAAAGCTGACCGCACCCGGTCCGCCCGCGCCTGATTTGAGATAGATTTTTGCCTGATCGAGGAAATGCATGGGACGCACCTATGCATTTCCTCCGGCAAAAGCGAGAGGTTAGAGCCTTGCCTCGATCCCGATCAGCACAGTGCAACCCGGCGAGACAAAGCTGAATGCTTGCTCGTTAGTCTCGTTTAGAACGTTTTCTACCGGCCAAAGGCGTTGATGCCACCGGTCAGTTTCAAACGCGCGTTGATATTGACGCGCATGTGGTGGTCCAGCGCCTGCCGCATGGCAATGAAGCCGGAGCTCTTGATGCCCAATCCAGAGGATGCACGGATGCGACTGCTGTCGGTTACATCAAACCAAGCGCCGACACAGAATATCATCTCGTCCGCGAAGCGGCCACTGATGTCGTGACGAAACCCGGCGGAGAAATCGAACTGATCGCCGGAATGACAATACTCACCGCTTGCAGTCGCAGACAGAGCTGCTGGATTGCTCGAAGAGCTTACCGCATTCCTTTTGCCGATGCGTTCCTTTCGGCCAGGCTCGCATCCGCGAGTGCAACATCCTCGCTGACGCGATCAAGCTTGCAAGCTTAGCAGATCCAAAGCCGGATGGATCGCGAAGCCGGACCGAAACATTATCCGTTGCTGAGTGCCCTATTACACAAAACGCCTAACTCAGTTCTGCCGGATGGAGACATCGTCCTGTGGCCCTGTGTCGCCCGGAGGAACCGCGACAGTCCCATCGCCCGGCGTGTCTTGTGGGATTGGCTCGACCACAGGCTGCGAGATGAAACCTTCATCCACTGGTACAATCGGCACAGTTGTACCGGTGTCGGGATCAGCAATTGCACCGGCCTGCCGGGGTTGCGTTGCAAGAGTGGTCGTTGGATCGCTTACACCAGCAGTCGGCAACTCGCTTGCGCCCGAAGCGCGCGCCTTCTGCACGGCGACCCAGCCTGGCTGCGAATAGCCATAGCGCTCACCATACTTCCGGTCCCAATCGGCAGACAATTGCTCATAGCGTTCATAATCGGTGAAGAATGTCTCGAACGGAGCTTCAAGCGTGGCAAAGTTGTTGAGCGCAAAGGCGATCGGGTCGGCGGGAGGTGCCGCAAGAGCGCGGTTCGCCATAGCGAGCGCTGCGCGACAGAACCCGGCACGGGCAGGCGGCAGGGCAAAGAAGTTGTAGACTGACGTCATCTCGCCTTCGCGGGCAACAATACCATCTCGGCGCGAACCCATCTCGCTGCGATAAAGCCGGTCGATCCGATCGTTGAGCTGCTTTAACTCCCGCGCATGATCGGTGATGTAGGCACGATAGCCGTCAGCGATCGGCGCGTATTGCGGCGCTGTACAATTGAGCGCGGCTACGTTCCAGGCCGAACGGAAATGCCAAACGGTCCCGTCTTCTGTAAGGTTACGATTGACTGTCACGCGTCGTCCGTCTGCGCCAATTGGCGGAATGTACATCGCATAGGCTGCACCCTGAGGCGGCAGCGGACGATACGATATTTTTTCCACCGGGGGTGGCGGAGGGGGAGGCGGTGGAGGCGGTGGAGGTGGCGGCGGTGTTGTCGCGCAAGCGGCGATGCTCGCAGCACACATCACAATGGTCACGATCCGTAAAGGTGACGGTTTGTCCCCGTTTTTACTTTTGTGCACTCGCACGGTCATCTTTCAAATGCCTCTCAATTTGCCCCAAGATACAAGATAGCGCGCGCCGCCTTGCTCTCGGCTGAAGCATTAATCGTGGAGTGTTAGAAAGAAAATGCCCGGAGCGTACGAAACGCTCCGGGCATACGAGATGTCACCAATTTGGATCAGTCCCCGCCCATTTCGCACGATGTGAAGGCGGGATGATCAGGCGTTCATTCGCGGTTGCCGAAGAACTGCAGCAGCATGATGAACAGGTTGATGAAGTCCAGATAGAGATTGAAAGCGCCGAAAATGATCGCGCGACCCATCTGATCCGTGCCGCGTACAAATTGGTACTGGTTTTTCAGCATCTGCGTATCGTAGGCAGTGAGGCCCGCGAAAATAAGCACGCCCGCTGCACTCAGCGCGAAGTGGAACATACCGGACTGGAAGATGAATGCATTCATCAGGAACGCAGCCAGCAGGCCAAACGCCCCGATGATCAGGAAGCTTCCCCAGCCGCTGATGTCTTTTTTCGTGGTGTATCCCCACAGGCTCAGTCCGGCAAAACCGGCTGCAGCCGCGAAGAACGCCATAGCAATTGATTCGCCAGTGTAGATCGCGAAGATCGTCGACAACGACAGTCCGAACACCACTGCGAAGGCCCAGAACGCGAATTGCAGCACGGGCTGGCTGGCGTTCCTTGCGCCGAACCACCAAAACAGCATGAATGCGAGCGGCGAAAGCTTGATGCCCCAACCCAGCATGTTTGCTTGAAGAGCACGACCAGACGGGGTCTGCACCACTTCGAACGCCATGCCGAACAAGGGTGAATTGACGAACAGCAGCGCGACGATGCCGGTAAGCAGCACGCCCGAGCCCATGTAGTTGTAGATCGAGAGCATGTACTTACGCAGGCCCTCGTCATAGGTCACTTCTCCGCCAGCGCGCGGCACCGAACCAAAGTTCGTCTGCGACCGTTGTGTGTCTTTCCAATCAGACATTGTGGATACCTTGTCTCCAATTATGGTGCGAAAACACGCAGCCGTTGAACTGCAATATCGGTGTTTTACGAACGATTTTCAAGCGAAACCGGAATGCATTCCTTGCCAGCAATTAACCTTGTTTGCGAGCGGCTTACTTGGAACCCGTCGCCAATTCCGCCCCGCGATCGGATGTTGCGCGCAGCGTTTGGGCCAACAAACGCTGCAAGGCTGCGTCCTGATCCAGCACATCAAGCCCCTCTCGCGTCATCCCACCGGGGCTGGCTACGCGCTCGGCGAGCTCGCTTGGCGAAAGCTCCGCTTCCGCCGCAAGAGCTGATGCGCCTTCGACCATCGTGAGTGCGAGATTCTGAGCGCGTTCCCGATCGAGGCCAAGCTCCGTTGCAGCCGCTGAAAGCGCGTCAATAAACCGATATACGAAGCCCGGTCCCGATCCGGCGAGCGCTGTGGCAAGATTGTAGTGGGTCTCGTCTGCCAGCCAGACTGCGACACCCAGCTTGTCGAACAACGTGAACACGGTTTCACGTCCTGCCTCGTCAAGACCGGATTCAGCGAGAATAACCGGTGACTTACTGATCCGCGAGGCAAGGTTCGGCATTACGCGTACATGTGCATGAGCCTGTGGGAACGCCTCCTTCAACTGATCGAGCGTGATCCCGGCGAGCAGTGAATAAACTGTCACACCCTCGCCCGTAACTCCCTGCAAAGTCGGCGCCACGTCGCCCAGCTGTTGCGGCTTGAAGCCTAGCATGACCGCATCGTGGCCGCTCACCCGTGCGGGATCGCTGAAGGTTTGGACACCATCAGGCGCAGTGATCTGGCGGCGGCCGAGCGCCGCGAAACACGCAGGATCCATGCCCGCTGACAGCCATCCGGCCAGCATCGCGCCAGACATATTGCCCAACCCGATGATCAGCAGCTTTTGATCGTCCGCCATATGCAAATCACCTCCTTCAGAGGCGTCTGACTAGGCTTCGCCAGCGGCGTCGACAAGCGCGCTGTCAAGCGCGGCGCGCGGGCTTTTGTCGCCCCATAAAACGAATTGGAACGCCGGATAAAACCGGTCGCACTCGTCGATGGCGGTTTCGACCAGCGCCTGGGCCTGGGTGAGGCTCAGCATCCCGTCATCGCCCAGAAGCGCGCCATGGCGGTAGAGCAGAACGTCGCCATTCGACCAGATATCGAAATGACCCAACCACATCTGTTCGTTAACGAGGCTCAGTAGTTCATAGGCACGCTGGCGTTTCTCATCCGTAACGCGAATGTCAGGCAGGCATAAAAACTGGAGCACATTGTCGGTGCTGCGCCAGATCGCGCGCAGTTGATACTTGGCCCAGCTGCCCTGCACCTCGCCGGTCATCTCATCGTCAGAGATAACCTCGCACGGCCAGTTTCGTGCCTCAAACAACGCGGCCAGCATGTCCACCGGGGCGGCATCGTCATCGGCGGTGTACTCATGTTCGCGAGGGGTCATGCGGGGTTTCCAAGTGCGTTATCGATTGGACGAATGCACCCGCAAGGGCTGGCTTGGCAATGCACCCCAGTACGGCTGCTGGGGAGAACCGATTTCGCTTGTTCAAAGCTTGTGTACAGAAAGCCGGGGATGGCCTGAATTTCCTACTTAAGCGCCTGAATTTCCGTGCCTTCAGGGCTGGTGTAGGAGAAGGTGTCAAGCCCCTTTTGCTTCAGTCCGTTGACCAGCTCGCGTGCTTCCCTGCTGCCGGAGACTGGCCCTGCGAGCAGTCGATTGGATTGGCCCCAGCGGACCACATGCGGCTCGAAATCACCGAGCAGGTCGGGTGCCTTGCGGGCGATCCGCCGCCAGTCGAATTTGAGCGCAGATACATCGCGACCGGTTGCAACCTGCACCCAGATGCGGCGCGGATGTGCGGGCTTGGCGGGTTCGCGGTCTGCCTCGCGCGGTATCTCGATCGCCGCCAAATTCACCGCAGCGCCGCTCGACTTGGCATCAGGCAGATTGTCACTGCCAAGCTCGGCAAAGGCATCGGCAAAATTGGGTGGGGGTGTAGTCTGTCGGTTTGGCGCAGCAGTGCTGGCTTGTGCGGGCGATGGAGCTGCGGCCGACGTTTCGATCCGGGGCAGGTCGATGCCTGGCCTTGGCGCTTCGTCAGCCACATTCTGCGTTTCCCCTGCGATCGCAACCTGGGTCGC
Source organism: Pseudomonadota bacterium (assembly GCA_039195235.1). Lineage (GTDB taxonomy): Bacteria > Pseudomonadota > Alphaproteobacteria > Sphingomonadales > Sphingomonadaceae > Erythrobacter. Next base: position 26,422 of record JBCCVO010000005.1, on the reverse strand, counting down.
AGCACCAAACGGTTCACCTGCCGGTTCCAATCGATTGTCCGCACTCTGTGCCGCAACCGTTGAATTACCGCTCACCGTCTCGGAAGCGTAGGCGGCGATGCGCGGATCGTCCCGGCCAATCTCTGCTGCACGCGGGAAGATGCCGAGATTGGCGGCAGCCGCCTGCTGCGCCTTTGTCAGGCGTGGCATATAAGCGAGATAAGGGGTGATCCGACCCGCAAGATCGCGCGGCATCACCGCGTCAGTGATTGCCGCCGCCCGATCCTGCTCACCGAGAATGGCGAGCCCGAAGGCGCGAGCGCGAAACGCAGCGAATTCGCGCTTGTCGATCAGTGGGCGCAAAGTCGCTTCAAAGGCGTCGCGCTCACCCGAAATCGCCTGATTGAGGGCAAGCCGACGGATAGCTTCATCGTTGTCGGGATCAATGCTCAGAGCGCGGCGATAATTCGCCTGCGCCCGCACGGAATCACCCACCAGATCATAAGCCAGACCACGATCGCTGACGATGTCTCGCTGTGATGCCCCTGCTTCTTCGGCATCGGCGAACAATCGCAAGGCATAGATCGGACGACCCGAGCGCAGGAACACCGATGCCATGCCGACCTTGACACGAGGGTTCTCCGACGAAAGGTCCTGCGCGCGGCCGTAGAAACCCATCGCCGCATCGAGATCGTCGAGCTTGAGAGAGGCATTGCCCGCCTCGATCAGCGCATCGAGATTGCGTGGGCTGCGCGCGAGCTGTTGCAGCGCGCGATTGAGATCTTGAACTTCGGATGACGGGAGCGGCTGGACGACTGCGCGGGAGGTAGCCTCCTGCGCTTGCACGGGCACCCAGACAAGCGCTGCGAGAGCGCTGCCAATCAAAGCTATCGAAGGTGGTAAAATATACCGCATAATGACGCTGAAAAAGCTAGTGCGAATTCACCCGCAGGCTAGCCACCAGGCAATGAATGCGGGGCGAATGGGCCGCCAGCACGGTTGAACCGAAAGACGAACTGCACTGCCCCGGCAACTCAGTCAGAGTTATTGATTATTCTGACGCCCGAGGAAACGCGGGATCGACAGCGCTGGTGCGTCATCATCGTCCTCGTCATCATCCTCGTCACCGTCCGCGCTTTCGTCCGATCCCGAACTGCGCGAGAGATTTGCCATGCGTTCGAACAAGGTGCTACCTGTAGACGGCGCGACGTCGGCTGTACCGTCATCATCATCACCCCCCAGCACAGGGCGCTTTCGGCCATTTTTCATGCGCGGGGCAACGGGCTGGTCTTCCTCGGCAAGTCGATCCGCGTCGGCCAGAAGATCGCTATCGTCCTCCGTGCTTTCACTATCTTCGTCCGCCTCGCTGAACTCAGCATATTCCCCGGTCAAGTCGAGCGCTTCATCTTCGCTATCGGTGATCTCAGTCGCCTCCACGACTTCCTCATCACCGGCGCCCTCACGAGCACCGCGCAGACCGGCGAGCGGATCAACGATACCTTCCACATCGTCGCCTTCGTCGCCCATGTCGTCTCCGGCCTGCATGCCGCTGAGATCGAATGGCTCGGCTTCGTTCGCTGGTTCGAGTTCAGGTTCAGCCTCATCTTCATGCTCATCCTCAGCAACTGGCGATACTACCGGAGGTTCGAGGGGAGGAATAACTGGAGTTACGGGAGCGACGCTTTCTTCCTCAACCTTGGTTTCTGGCTCTACCTCGGTTTCGGTTTCTCCGTCGAGCTCAAGCACTGGCCGCTTCGGCGCGCGTGCATTCGATAGAGTGACAGGGTTGGCTCGTTCCGAAGCACCGATCGCGCTTTGATCGATCCCGGTCGCAACCACTGAAACGCGGATCTTGCCATCGAGATCGGGGTTGAAGGCGCTGCCCCAGATGATGTTCGCATCCTCGTCTACAAGTTCGCGAATATGGTTCGCTGCTTCATCCACCTCCAGCAGCTTCATGTCTTCGCCGCCGATGATCGAGATGATCACACCCTTGGCACCCTGCATGCTGACACCGTCAAGCAGCGGATTGGCGATCGCCTGTTCGGCGGCATCCAGCGCACGGTTCTGGCCTTCGCCCTCGCCAGTGCCCATCATCGCCTTGCCCATCTCGCTCATGACGGAGCGGACATCGGCAAAGTCGAGATTGATAAGACCCGGCATCACCATCAGATCGGTGATCGAGCGGACACCCTGCTGCAACACTTCATCGGCAAGCTCGAACGCTTCCTTGAAGGTGGTTTCAGCCTTGGCGACCAGGAACAGGTTCTGGTTCGGGATGACGATCAGCGTATCGACGTGACTTTGCAGTTCTTCGATGCCGGCTTCAGCGGCGCGCATCCGGCGCGTGCCTTCAAACAGGAACGGTTTGGTAACGACGCCAACGGTTAGCACGCCTTTCCGGCGGGCCGCTTCAGCGATGACCGGCGCTGCGCCAGTGCCGGTGCCGCCACCCATACCTGCGGCGATAAAGACCATGTTCACGCCTTCGAGCGCTTCCTCGATATCGGCCACGGTTTCTTCAGCCGCTGCTTTGCCCACTTCGGGCCGTGCGCCTGCACCAAGGCCGCCGGTAATATCCGGACCGAGCTGAATGCGCTTCTCAGCCGGGCTGCTGCTGAGCGCCTGCGCATCAGTGTTCGCGACGATGAAATCGACGCCTTCGATGTCGGAATCGATCATGTTGGCGATTGCATTGCCACCAGCGCCACCAATGCCGACTACGGTGATACGTGGGCGCAACTCATCAGTCGCGGCTGGTCCAATATTGATGCTCATCAGCTTTTCCTTCCGGGCCAGAGGGGCGCCCTTTTTGTCCCGCTTAGCCTTAATATTCTTCGAAAACCTTGTGACACATACGAAAGGCGCTCGTTATACCGCAGTAACCCTTATCCACAGCACTCCTTCAGCCTTCCATACACCCTGATGCGCCGCTCAGAAATACTGCTTTATCGCGCGCAGCAGGCCACCAATCGCCATCGGCGAGCCGAGAGCGCCGCGATATTCGCGCGCCGGGCCATATCGATGGCTGACCGAGCGGATATCGACCGGGTCTTCAGCAGCATAGAGGCACAGGCCTGCCAGCGTAGAAAAGCCGGGTGTCGCATGCGCTTCCGGCAGACCTTTGAGCGACGGCGTGCGCCCGACGCGTACCGGCATCCCCAGCGCGCTCTGCGTGAATTCGGCGAGCCCGGCGAGCTCCGCTCCACCACCGGTTAGCACCACTTGCCCTGCGCGCGTGCCGGAAAAACCCATTCCCTTGAGCGCCTTGCCGACCTCACCAGTCAGCTGGGCAAGGTTCTGCGTCACGACCGACACCAGCTCGGCACGAGCGATCCGGTTCTTGTCATCCGCGCCACGTGCAACAGGTCCGCTGCGCTCCTCGTCCCAGCCCTCGTTCGGTCCGTTTACCGGGATCATCTCGCGGTGATCGCTGGGTGAGGCAATCGCAGAGCCGGAAACGCACTTCAGCCGCTCGGCCTGATAGCGGCGGATCCCGAAGGCGCTCGCGATCGCATCAGTCACATCGCCCGATCCCATGGGGACCGCGTGCAGGCCCAACAGCATGCCACCGGCAAAAACCGACACGTTGGTCACGTCGCTGCCAATCTCGACCATCGCGACGCCCAGCTCACGCTCTTCTTCGCTGAGGCAGGAATAGCCAGCAGCGAGCGGCGCGGCAACCACGGCTTCGACTTCGAGATGCGCGCTCTGGACGGCCTCCATCAGGTTGCGAACCGGCGCCCCGTCGGCGAGCATCACGTGTACATCCACCCCGAGCCGCTCGGCATGAAGCCCACGCGGATTGGCGACGCCATGCGCTCCATCAAGCGTATAATGCGCTGGTTGCGCATGCAGCACGGTCCGTCCGTCGGGCTGGATTGTATCGCGCGCTGCGATCAGCAGGTGCTCAACATCCTCCTCCTCGATCCGGCGACCGCCGATTTCGATTTCAACTTTGGAAACACGGCTTTTGAGCCCCGCACCAGAGCATGCAACCCAGACGCTCTGCACGCTGGTCCCTGCGTTCTTTTCCGCCCGCTCAACCGCGTCTCGGATCGCGTAGGTCGCGGCACGCATGTCGGTGACATAGCCGCGCTTGATGCCCTGGCTTGCCCGGTGACCCGATCCTAGCACCAGCAATTCGCCAGTTTCGGTCTCGCCCATGATCATCGCCGAGATGCGGAACGACCCGATATTGACCGCGCCAAACACCTTGGCGAGGCGCGCCTTGCTGGCGGAAGAACGGGAGGTGGCCTTGCTGGCCATTAGGGGGCACCTTCCTGCTGCATTTCGATCTGTTCACCGCGACCGGGCACGCGCATGTAGATGCGCGGCGGTGCACGCATGTCGAAGGTTGCAACCTTGCCGCCGATAAGACGGTTCTGCCCGTCCATCCGTGCGAACTTGATCAGCGCGCTGGAGAATTCTTCCGCGCCCTCTGGCAGCGCGAGCACTTGGTCGGTTTTGAAAGTCAGGTTCCAGCGGCGATTGCCCACCCACTCGGCGGCCTCAACTTGCGGGCGCAGAGCGGGTGCAGTGGCGAGCAGCGTTTCCAGCATGGCGACCTGTTTGGCCGCGCCAGGGCCAGAAATGAGCAGCTTGTCGGCCGCGTCCTTGCGCGCAATTGGCTCCAGCTCGATACCAGAGGCATCGATCAGCATCAGACGATCAGGTTTTTCCAGTACCGCATGCGGTTTGCGCTCGACAATATCGATGGCAAGCGTTTCTGGCAGCTGGACCGAGACCCGCGCATCAGCGACCCACGGCAGTTCGAGCAGCTCTTCGCGCAGCTTTTCAACCTCGACCTGAGGCATAGGGCGATCGCGCTGAGCCAATGCGCGGGCATAAACGGTGCGCTCGTCCATCCGGCTGGTCCCTGTGACACGCACATGCCTCACCTCGAAACCGGCATCGGACGCCATGCGCGCAACCTCGGCCTGCGCCATTGCGGGCACGCCGGCGAGATTAGCAATCACCCATGCCAGCGCCACCGCGCCACCGATAATCACCGCCAACCAGATGCGGCTCCATTGTTCCTCGGTGAAGGGCAGTACGCCCATTACGGTGTCGACAAAACCGGTGGTCTTGGCCTTGGCCCGGCGTGCGCCTGCTGCGCGACCCTGCGCCTTGGCGGCCCGCCTTACACCTTGCCCGCCGCGTTTGATCTTAGCCATCTGCGCCTCCTGACGCCTTTTCGGCATGCACCCTAATCGCATCGTGCACGATCAGTTCGACCAGCTCGCCATAGTCGATCCCCGCCTGCTTGGCCTGTTCAGGCACAAGGCTTAGCGGGGTCATACCCGGCTGGGTGTTGGTCTCCAGCACGAACAGCCCATCTTCGCCCAGACTGTCGTCCCAGCGATAGTCAGTACGGCTAGTGCCGCGGCAACCAAGCACTTTGTGCGCCTTCAGCGCATATTGCTCGCACAATGTGGCGATTTCAGGCGGAATCTGCGCGGGGCAGACATGCTGGGTGCGACCTTCGGTATATTTGTGCTCGTAATCGTAAAATCCGGTTTCGATGATTAACTCAGTTACACCCAGGGCATGCGGACCATCGGTGCTGTTGATAACGGCCGTGGTAAGCTCGCGCCCCTTGATAAACGGTTCGGCCAGCAGCTCTGCAAATTCCTGCCACGGGCCTTCAGCATTGCGCGCAATCGGATTGCCGACATTGCTTTCCTCGGTGACGATCGCAACGCCTACAGACGAGCCTTCATTGACCGGCTTCAGCACATAGGGGCGCGGCAGCGGGTCTCGCTCGAACAGTTCTTTGCACGGCACAATCCGCCCACCCGGCATCGGAATACCATGCGGGACCAGCGCCTGCTTGGTCAGCTGCTTGTCGATAGCGATGACCGAGGTTGCGACTCCCGAATGAGTGTAAGGCACACCCATAAGATCGAGCATTCCCTGCACCGTACCATCTTCGCCCGGAACACCGTGAAGCGCGTTGAAGACGACATCCGGTGCGGCCTCGGCAATACGCTGCGCGACATCACGGCCCATATCGATCTGCGTAACGCGGTGGCCTCTACTTTCGAGCGCGTCAGCAACGCCCTTCCCGCTCATCAGCGAGACCTCGCGCTCATTCGCCCAACCACCCATCAAGACGGCGACATGGAGCGTGTAGGTATTGCTCACGGCCGCCCCACCCGCTTTATTTCCCATTCGAGCTGAATGCCAGAATCGGCATAGACCTTCTCGCGAACAAGCTCGCCCAGCCCTTCAATATCGGCGCTCGTCGCGTTGCCGGTGTTGATCAGGAAATTGGCGTGTTTTTCGCTTACCTGGGCGCCGCCATTTACGAGGCCTCGGCAGCCCGCTGCATCGACCAGCTTCCACGAGCTGTGTCCCGGCGGGTTTTTGAAGGTCGATCCGCCGGTGCGCGTACCCAGGGGCTGAGAGTCTTTACGCTCTTCGGAGATGCGATCCATCTCGGCCTTGATCGTATCTGGATCGCCGGGAAACCCTTCGAAACGGACCGCCACCACAATCGCACCATCGGGGAGCGCAGAGTGGCGATAGCCATACTGCAAATCCGTGTTGCTTAAGGTCACGAACTGACCGTCAGGCAGCACCACATCGCAATCGACGAGGACGTCGCAGGTTTCTCGACCATAGCATCCGCCATTCATGCGCGTGACCCCGCCGACCGATCCGGGAATGCCAGTAAGGAATGCAAGGCCATCGATGCCAGCCTTTGCCGCTCGCCGAGCGACCATGTTTGCAGGGGCAGCCGCCCCGGCGGTGAGGGTTGTCTCGCCGGTAACTTCGACCTCGGAGAATGACTTGCCGAGCTTCACCACAACGCCGGGCACACCGCCGTCACGGATGATCATGTTGGAACCTACACCCAATGCCATGATCGGCAATTCGCCGCCAAGTCGCTCGCAAAACTCCATGAGATCGTCGACATCTGCCGGTTCGAACAGCCAATCGGCCTCGCCGCCGCTTTTGAACCAGACATATTTGGCCAGGGGCGCCTTGCAGGAAAGCCGGCCACGAATGCCTTCAAGCGGAACCGGTGCGCTGTTTGAGCCTTCAACCGCGCAGGTCGGAGCCATGCCATTGTCGAGATTGTCGATGTCGTCGGGCTGTACCATGTCGCTCATGCCCTGCGTAATGAGTCAATCGCGGTCGGCAGACCAGCGGCCCAGCGGGTGATATCTCCCGCGCCGAGACATACGACGATGTCGCCAGCGGTGATTTCGTCCGCCAGCACCTGCGCCAGCTCCTGCTGATCGGCAATAGTCTGCGCCGAACGGTGCCCGCGCGATTTCAGGCCTTCGACCAAGGCGATCGCGTCGACACCTGCGATCGGTTCTTCGCCCGCCTCGTAGACCGGTGTGATGTAAACCATGTCTGCCTCATTGAAGCAGGTCTGGAACTCTTCCATCAAATCGTTGAGACGAGTGTAGCGGTGCGGCTGGGCAATCGCGATCACCTTACCTTTGTCACCACCGACTGCCTCGCGCGCAGCGCTCAGAACTGCGCGGATTTCGACTGGGTGATGGGCGTAATCGTCAATCACCGCAACATTGCCGCCATCGACCGCAACCGATCCGACTTTGGTGAAACGCCGCCGCACGCCGCTGAAGCTGCCGAAACCGTTGCATATAACATCGTCAGGGCAGCCCATCTCCACCGCGACCGCGATTGCCGCCAGAGCATTCTGCACGTTGTGACGACCGGGCATCGGCAGATGCACACCTTCGATCCGGCGATCTTCCTCACCACGCTGGCGCACGATCACATCGAACGTATTGCCGCCTTCGGAAGACCGGATATTCACTCCGCAAATGTCGGCCTGCAAAGAGAACCCATAGGTTACGACCTTCCGGTCGCGAACCTGCCCGATGACCGCCTGCACCTCGGGATGATCGACGCACAGGATTGCCGCGCCGTAGAACGGGACGTTGTGAATGAACTCGACAAAGGCGCGCTTCACCCCGTCGAAATCGCCGTAATGATCAAGGTGCTCAGGGTCGATATTGGTGACCACCGCGATAGTGCCGTCGAGCCGCAGGAAGCTGCCATCGCTTTCGTCGGCTTCGATCACCATCCAGTCGCTATCGCCCAACCGCGCGTTCGATCCATATTGCTCGATGATCCCGCCATTGATGACGGTAGGGTCGATCTTCCCGCTATCAAGCAAAGCCGCGATCATGCTGGTCGTGGTTGTCTTGCCATGCGTCCCCGCAACCGCGACTGTCGATTTGAGCCGCATCAGCTCGGCGAGCATCTCCGCGCGGCGCACCACCGGAGTGCGGTTTTCAAGCGCGGCGGCGACCTCTGGGTTGGTGCGGCGGACAGCGGTGGAAGTGACGACAACCGCAGCCCCTTCGACGTTCTCGCGCGCATGGCCGATATGCACATCGATCCCGCGCCTTCGCAACCGCTCAACGCTCGGGCCTTCGGCAAGGTCGCTCCCTTGCACTGCGTAGCCAAGGTTATGCATGACTTCGGCGATGCCGGACATGCCGATCCCACCGATCCCGACAAAGTGAATGGTGCCGATGTCGGTGCCGACGCCCTTCATTCAGCTTTGTCCCTCGCTGCCTTGCGAGTCGCGTTTTGAGGCCTGGTTGCAGCTTCGGCTGCGTGCGGAGCGGCTTCGCCCACGCGGATAACGTCCATCATATCGATCCCGCTCAGGCTTTCGAGCAGATCAGCGAGGTCCTTCGACGCGTTGGGCCGCCCGCAATTCCACGCGCCATGCGCTGCGTTGGAAAGGCTTGCAGGGTTCTGCGCCATCGCTTGAATCTGCTTGGCCAGTTCTTTCGGATTGAAATTGTCCTGCCGAATCATCCGCGCCCCGCCGGTCTTCACCATTTCGCGGGTGTTTACCGCCTGATGATCGTCAGTTGCGATGGGCAGCGGCACAAGAATACCTGGGCGCCCGACGGCGGTCAGTTCAGCAATGGTCGACGCCCCTGCACGCCCGATGAACAGATGGGCATCGGCAAGTCGCTCATGCATGTCTTCAAAATAGGTGCCGAGCTCGGCGGGGATATCATGCGCGAGATAGCGTTCGCGCACCCTGTCGACATCTTCGCTGCGGCATTGCTGGGTGACCTGCAACCGCTGACGCAAAGCAGGCGGCAGCATCGCCAAACCATCGGGCACGACGTCGGAGAGCGCGCTAGCGCCCTGGCTACCGCCAGTAATCAGCACCCGCAGCAGTCCATCTTCGGTGAGCGGTGGGAAGTCCTCTTCACGCAGCGCGAGCACTTCCTCACGCACCGGATTGCCGACGAGATGGACCTTGTCGGTAAATTTGGGTTTGAGTCGTTCGACGGCAGGATATGAAGTGGCGATCGCATGGACCCGGCCAGCAAGCAGCCTGTTGACCCGTCCCAGAACTGCGTTTTGCTCGTGCACGACGCTCGGGATCTTGGCCGATGTCGCAGCGAGCAGAGCGGGCAGTGCCGGATAGCCGCCAAAGCCGATCACCGCGCTCGGTTCGAACGCGTCGAACAGGCGCAGCGCCATATTGCGACCTTCCAGCACAGCACGGACGCCGCCAATCCAGCGCAGCGGGTTCTTGCCAAAACGGCCTGCAGGCAGGACATGCGCGGTCAGGAACTCAGGCTTGCCAGGAATTTTCGCACCGCGATCATCGGTGATCAGCGCAACGTGATGTCCGCGCGCCTCAAGCTCGGTCGCGAGCGCGAAGGCCGGTATCAGGTGCCCGCCCGTGCCGCCAGCCGCAAGCACGAAATGACGACTGGCGCCGCCTGCCAGCTTTTGTGGCGTCTCGCTGCTCATAAGCGGTCCTCCCTATGCCCGGTCTTTGGGCGCTCGAAAATCGACGACAGCCCGGGCGTCTCTCGTTCGAGGAACGGATTGCGCCGAGTAATCGCCAACAATAAGCCAATCGTGAAACACACTGCCAGTGTCGATGATCCGCCATAGCTGACGAGCGGCAATGTCATACCGGTGGAGGGAAACATTTTCAGGTTGACCAGGATATTAATGAACGCCTGCGCGCCGACTTGCGTAACGAGACCAGTCGTGGCGAGCAGTACGAACAGATTGTCCTCATCGACCAGTCGGATAAGCACACGCGCAACGATGGCGAGGTAAAGCATCACAAGCAGCGCGCAGATGATGAGCCCGTACTCTTCGCCGATGACAGAGAAGATGTAGTCTGTATGCGCCTCTGGCAGGTTCATCTTGCGAATGCCGAGCCACAGGCCAGTGCCGCTCCATCCTCCTGCAAGCAGCGTGCGATAGGCGAGGTCAACCTGGTCGAACGCGGTCCCTCCGCCCAGAAATCCGTCGATCCGGTGGCGCGCATTATCATAGAAGAAATACGCTGCAACCAGCAGTACCATCCCGCCGCCAACCAGCATGCTGATCCGCTGGACCGATACTCCGGCAAGCAGCACCATCACAAACCAGATGCCCGCAAACAAGATGGTTTCGCCCAGGTTTGGCTGAAGCATCAGAAGCGCGGCGATGAAGCCCACCAACCCGCTTGCAAAAGCGAGCACCGGCAGCGAAGGATCGCGCAGTCGCCAGCTGAGTATCCAGGCAAGGATGATCGCAAAACCGGGTTTCAGAAACTCGCTTGGCTGCAACGACATCCCCACATCAAGCCAGCGCCGCGAACCGTTTTTCTCATCGCCCAAAAGCGGCACGAGCACCAGCAACACGAGCATGATCGCGCCGACGACAATACCGAGGCGACGTGCCTCTTCGCGATTGAGGAAGGACAGCCCGACCATCAATCCAAGTCCGACGACCTGAAAGATCACGTGGCGCTTGAAAAACAGGAATTCGTCGAGTTGCACTTCGGAGGTCGAAAGCTGGTCCGCAGTTGCAGGCGACGCCGCCAGCACAGCCGCTGTTCCGAACAACATCAGCATCACGATCAGCCCGAGCAACACCTTGTCGATCTCGCGCCACCAGACGCGTGTCCGCTCACGCCATGCGCGCCCATATGGGATCGGTGCATGGAACGCAGCATCGCTGCGCGGTCCGCTGATCGAACCGGCGCTCATGCGGCAATATCCCGTGGGTGGGGATCGTCATCAAAAGGCGCGCAATCGGCGATAACTCCGACGAGCTGGCGGAAATGCTCACCGCGTTTTTCGTAGTCGCGGAACTGATCGAAGCTCGCACAGGCGGGTGAGAACAGCACGACATCGCCTGGCTTGGCCGCATCTCGCGCACGTCGGACAGCTTCGCTCACAAGCTCGCAGCGCTCAACATGGGCGTGCGGGGCAATCAGTTCGGCGAAGCGCGGACCAGCCTCGCCAACGGTGTAGGCAGCTGCGATCTTGTCGAGATGTACGGCGCATTCGCCCAGCCCATCTTCCTTGGCGAGACCGCCAACAATCCAGTGAATGCGCGGTTTGCCACTGTTGATTTCTGGGTTCGGCGGGAATGCAGCCAATGCGGGTGCGGTCGAGGCCGGGTTGGTTGCCTTGCTGTCATTGATGTAGATGACGCCAGCCTCTTCGCACACTCGTTCCATGCGGTGCGGCAGATTACTGAAGCGCGGCAATGCGTGCTCCCACTGCGCGGGCCTAACGCCAAGTTCCTCGGCCATGGCTACAGCGACAGCGATGTTTTCGAGATTGTGCGGGCCTTGCAGGTTGGGCCAGAGGTGCTGCATCTGAGCAAAGCGCTCAAGATCGGCCGGCACGGCGCGCCCTTCCGCGCGGCGAATGCGCTCGGCGGCGAAGACCGAGCCAGCAGGTTCCTCAAGCGACCCGAACACCGCAAAGTTCCCGCCAGATTGCATTGTGAAGAGCCGCGCCTTGGCAGCAGCATAGCCTTCGAAACCCGAATAGCGATCGAGGTGATCGGGGGTAATGTTCGTAAGCGCCGCAACGTCGCAATCGAGGCTGTGGGTCAGATCGATCTGATAGCTCGACAGTTCCAGCACATAGACCCCTACGCCATTCTCGTTCGGTGCAAGCGGCCCCTGCGCCATAATCGCCTCGCCGATATTGCCACCCAGCACAGTCGGAATGCCCGCCATTTCGAGAATGTGGTGAAGCAATGCGACCGTGGTCGACTTGCCATTTGTCCCGGTTACACCGACGACCTTGTGCGGCAGCAGGTCTGCTCGCGCCAGCGCGAACAGTTCGATATCGCCAATCACAGGCACGCCATATTGCGCGGCATGGCCAGCAATCGGATGCGTGTTGAGCGGAACGCCCGGTGACACGACCAGCCCGTCAAACCCGGCGAGGTTCAGCTCCAGCGGGTCGGCAAGTCGGCAGCGCCCGTCGAAAGGAGCGCGCGCTACATCCTGCCTATCCCAAGCCGTGACTTGCGCACCGCTCGCCAGCAATGCCTCAACTGCAGCCGCACCGGATCGCGCCAGGCCGAGGACGGCATAGCGTTTTCCAGCAAAGGCAGCTGAGGTAATCATGCGCCCTTCCGCTACCTCACCTTCAATGTCGCAAGGCCCGCCAGCGCGAGCACAATAGCAATTATCCAGAACCGGATTACAACCTTGCTCTCGCTCCAGCCGAGCTGTTCGAAATGGTGGTGGATGGGTGCCATGCGGAACACCCGCTTACCAGTCCGCTTGAACCAGAAGACCTGGATGATAACGCTTGCGGTTTCGACTACGAACAGCCCGCCAACGATCAGCAGCACGATCTCATGGTGACTAGCGACGGCAATCGCGCCCAGCGCTCCGCCGAGCGCCAGCGATCCCGTGTCGCCCATGAACACTGCCGCTGGTGGCGCGTTAAACCACAGAAAGGCAAGTCCCCCACCCATAATCGCCGCGCAGAAAATCGCCAGCTCCCCAGCCCCCTCGACATAGGGGATACCAAGATACTCGCTGTAATCGGTGCGCCCGACGAGATAGGCGATGATGGCAAAGGTACCCGCAGCGATGATCACCGGCATGATTGCAAGACCATCAAGCCCGTCGGTGAGGTTTACCGCATTGCCGAACCCGACGATGATGGTAGCCGCAAAGACATAATACAGCGGCCCAAGCGGGATCTGCACATCGGAAAAGAAGGGCACATAGAGATCGGTGCTAACCTGGCTGACGATGATATAGCTGGCGATGCCAGCGACGACGAATTCAAGCGCCAGTCGCACCCTGCCAGGCACGCCTGCATGGCTGTTCTTTGAAACCTTGTCATAATCGTCGAGGAACCCGATCAGACCGAAGCCGAGCGTTACCGCCACACAGGCCCAGACCAGAGGATTGCGCGGGTCCATCCAAAGCAACAGCGAGGATATGAGGGCGATGATCACCATCAGCCCACCCATTGTCGGTGTGCCGACTTTGGCGAGATGCGATTGCGGTCCGTCCTCACGGATAGGCTGCCCCTTCCCCTGGCGCACGCGCAGCAAGTTGATGAATTTCGGTCCAATGATGAGGCCGATAAACAGCGCTGTAATCAGCGTCGCCCCAGCCCGGAACGTCTGATAGCGAACCAGATTGAAGATGCCTTCAAAGCCAAGCCATTCGGCAAGCAAGTAGAGCATTCGGATCCCCTGCCCCCGTGCTCAGCCCGAGGCGCTTGTAAAGTGTTTCACCAGCCTACCGAGGCCCATGAAATTCGACCCCTTGACCAGAATGGCGTCGCCGTTGGTCAAGCCGAATGCTTCAAGCTCGACAATCGCGTCAGCGGTAGTCTCGCAATGCGCGAAGCTCTGGGCAATGCCAAGCGGATCGGCCTGCCCTTTCCCCAATTCCACCGCCAGATGGCGCATCCCGTCGCCCACCAGGATCGCGTGGTCGATTTTCGCATCGGCCAGCGGCTCTGACAGCTGGCGATGAAACCGCGCTTCAAAGTCGCCAAGTTCACCCATGGTGCCGAGCACTGCGATCCGGCGATGGGCCGGCGTTTGGCCCAATTGCTTGAGCGTCGCGCGCATCGAAGCCGGATTGGCGTTGTAGCTTTCGTCGATCAGCGTCGCCTTGCCGCCGGTCACATCGATCTGGAGCCGCGCACCGCGTCCCCTCAACCCGCCCATCTCGGCAAGTGCGAGACCTGCTGCGGCGAGATCACCTCCAGCGGCGCGCACGGCAGCCATGACGCCAAGTGCGTTGGAGACCCAATGCTCACCCGGCTCTGCAATGGTGAAACACAGCCGTGCGTCGCCCATGTCCGCTGTCACGAGCGATCCACCATTCGCTGCGGGAATTGCGTCGAGCAGGCGTATATCGGCATTTGCGCTGCGTCCGAACGTTACCACCTTCACACCCAGAGCCTCGGCATGACCCACAAGGCGGTCGCAATATTCAGTATCCGCCGGGATAACGGCCGTGCCGCCCTCGGCCAGCCCGGTGAAAATCTGCGCCTTTTCGTCCGCAATCGCCTCCATGCTGCCGAGGTTTTCGATATGCGCAGGCGCGATCGTGGTGATCAGCGCGACGTTAGGGCGCACATGATCCGCGAGCGGAGCGATTTCGCCAGCATGGTTCATGCCCATTTCAAACACGCCGAAGCGCGCGCGGGCTGGCATCCGGGCGAGGCTAAGCGGCACGCCGACATGGTTGTTGTAGCTGCGGACGCTGCGATGATCCGCGCCACGACTGGCGCGGTCGAGCGCGTTGAAGATCGCTTCCTTCACCCCGGTCTTGCCAACCGAACCCGTGACCGCGATCCGCACCGCGTCACCGCGATCGCGTGCCGCATGGGCAAGATCATGCAGCGCCTTGGTCGTGTCCTCGACAAGAACGTGCGGGAAATCGACCGGGCGATCGGTGATCGCGGCAACGGCTCCTGCGGCAAAGGCTTGCGGCAGGAACCTGTGGCCGTCCATCGCCTCGCCCTTGAGCGCGACGAAAAGGTCGCCCGGCTGCACGTCGCGGGAGTCCATTTCAACGCCGGCGGCCTGGAAATGGTGCGTCGATGTGCCTCCGGTGGCGGTCTCGATATCGCGCGAGAACCACAGCGGCAACGGCAGCCGGTCGCGCGGATCGACGGGCCAGGCCTTCAAGACTCCCTGGACGAGTGCGCGGGCGTTCATGCGCCAGTTCCCTGAACGGCCTTGGCAGCGCATTCGCGCGCCACCTGAACATCGTCGAACGGCAAAACCCGCATATCGTCTCCAGCCCCGATTATCTGTCCCTGCTCGTGGCCCTTGCCTGCCACAAGGATGATGTCATGCGCGCCAGTTTTGGCAATAGCGCCGGCGATGGCTTTGCGCCGGTCGCCAATGTTTGTCGCATTGTCTCGCCCGGTCGCGGCTGCACCCTCTGCAATCGCGGCACGGATTACAGATGGGTCTTCGCCGCGCGGATTATCATCCGTGATGATGACGTGGTCGGCCGCCCGCGCGGCGACGTCGCCCATCGGCGCGCGCTTGCCCGTGTCGCGATCACCCCCAGCTCCGAACACCACGATCAACTTGCCGCCTTTATCGCTGGCAACATGCGGACGCAGGGCGGCGATCGCTGCCTCAAGCGCATCGGGCGTGTGTGCGTAGTCAACATAGACCGGCGCACCACTTGCTGTGATCACTGCTCGCTCAAGCCGGCCTCGCACCGGCTGCAACCGTGAGACTGCGTCGAAAACCTGTACTGGATCGCTACCGGTCGCAAGCGCCAGGCCAGCCGCGCATAATGCATTGGCAGCTTGGTAGGCTCCGATAAGCGGCAGTTTGATCGTCCGCTCGGTGCCCTCGTACTCGATCTTCAATGTCTGGCCTAGCTGGGTCGCCTCGCGGAAGGCGAGGCGGAGGAACGCGCCTTGCTCATCCTTGGGCGACCCAACCGTGAGCACGCGCAACTTTCGGGACATCGCGTGCTCGATGGCGCGGCGGGTCCACTTGCTACTATCCCCGCCGTCCCAGATGATGGCTGCTGCGCCCTGCTCGACCACTTCGTCGAACAGGCGCATCTTGGCCGCGAAGTACTCGTCCATCGTACCGTGGTAGTCGAGGTGGTCGCGGCTGAAATTGGTGAAGGCGCAGGCGGCAACGCGCAGCCCCTCGTTGCGGAATTGCGAGAGGCCGTGACTGGATGCTTCGTAGGCAACGTGGGTCACACCCTCGCGCGCCAGTCCGCTCATATTTGACAGGAACGTTACGATGTCCGGCGTGGTCAGCCCGGTCGAGATGCTGCCATCCGGAGTGGTGACGCCCAGCGTCCCAATGCTCGCGGCGCGCTCGCCGCACATGCGCCAGATCTGGCGGGTCATCTCGGCAGTGGAGGTCTTGCCATTGGTGCCAGTCACCGCAACGAGCGTTTCAGGCACGGGCGTAAAGAACTGCGCGGCCAGCAGGGCAAATGTCCGGCGTGGCTCCTCGCTGGCGATATGCACCGCCCCGTCGACCGCCACTTGGGGCCTTGTTACGACGGCAACCGCGCCTGCCGCGATGGCCGCGGGAACAAAGTCCTCGGCATTGAAACGCTCGCCGCGAAACGCACCGAACACGGTACCGGGCGCCACCTTGCGGTGGTCGATGGCGAAGCCTGTTACGCTCGCTTCGCCGGGATCCGGGCAAGCAACGTCCGCACGTTCCGCCAGCGCCGCGAGCTTCATTTGTCTCTCTCGACGAGATATTTGAGATCGCTGATATCGACATCGCGTCGGTTGTCTGGCCGCACATTCAGCATCGGACCGATACGCGGCACCAGTCGTCCGACCACCGGACCAGCGTTAAAGGCAGCCGTGCGCTGGAACGAACTTGCCACCGTTCCGCGCGGCTCATCGAGCATCGCGACCACGACATAGCGCGGGCGATCCATCGGAAAGGCCGCAGCAAAGGTCGTGATCAGCGAGGTCCTGGAATAGCCACCCTTCTTGGCCTTTTCGGCCGAACCCGTCTTGCCACCGACACGCCATCCCGGCGCATTGGCACTGCGCCCGGTGCCATACACCGAGATCATGCGCAGCAGCTGACGCATGCGCGAAGAGGTTGACGCCTTGAATACCCGTCGCCCGCGCGGCACGTCTTCTGCGTCAAGCTTGCGCAGGGTCGCCGGACGCCATATCCCGCCATTGACCATCGCGGCATAGGCGCTTGCGAGGTGCAACGGGGTCACCGCAAAACCGTGGCCATAGCTGACCGTCATATTGGTCAGACGCGACCATTTTCCATCGGGAAACAGTGGTTTGCCCTTCGCCGGAAGCTCGATCTTCGGACGCGCATCCATTCCCAGATCAATCATAACCTGTTTCAGCCGTTCTGCGCCCAGCTCGTCCGCCACTCGCGCGGTTACAGTGTTGGAGGAGTAGACGAGCGCCTGCGGAACGTTAAGCGTTTCGCCCTTCGGCTTAAGGTCGCGGATCTTGCGGCCCGACATCTCGACGGTGGTCGCGTCCCATTCACGCCCGAGATTCTTTACAACGCCGGCGTCGATCGCTGCAGCGATGCTGAGCGGCTTGAAGGTCGACCCAAGCTCGTACAGCCCATTGGTCGCGCGGTTGAATTCGTTGGGAGCACCCTGCGCACCGACAATGTTCGGGTCGAATTCAGGGAGCGACGCAAGCGCGATCACTTCACCGGTATCGGCGTCGAGAACAACGCCCGCCGCCCCGATCGCATCGGTCGCCAGCATCCCGCGTCGCAGTTCGTCTTCAAGCGCACCCTGCGCCCGCACGTCGATCGACAGAGCCACTGGATCGGCCCGCAGATCGGGATCCCGCAGCCGCTCCTCAAGCACCTGCTCCATGCCCAGACGCCCCCCCTCACCCTCTACCACGTAGCCGAGCACGTGTGCGGCCAAGGAGCCTTGTGGATAATGCCGATCGTTCTCACGTGGAAATTGCAGGGCAATCTCGCCCAGCTCGAACACCTTGTTGGCATCTTCCGGTAGCACGCGGCGGCGTAGATAACCTGCCTTCCCAGAGGCGAGCCGCTGCGTCGTCTTGGTCAGATCCATGTCGGGAAAGATCGCGCTCAGTTGCGAGGCGACTTCCTCCGGTTCGCGCACCAGCGGAGATCCACCATCGCCGATCGCCTTCGGATCGTACCACAGTGCATAGGCTGGGAAGGCGCGCGCCAGCGGCATTCCGTTGCGATCGGTGATTTCGCCGCGTGGCGGAAGTAGCTGTTCGGCAAGGCTGCTGCGCTCCGCTGTGTTTCCGGCAAAGCCGAGATAGCCGATCCGCGTAATTGCAGCGATCGCCGCCAGCGCGAAGATGATGACGATCCACAAAACCCGCCAGCGGGCGGTCAGCAGCGAGGCGTAGCGCAGGTGGACCAGCTGAACCCGTCCGATCGGAACTGCGGGTTGCGCCAGATAGGCGTTCATTCAGAGACCTCATCCGCTTGCGTGATCGCCTCGACCGCAATCGTCTGGGCCTGCGCTGCCCGGATTGGCGACGCTTCGATCAGAAAATCGCCAAAGGCATCGGTGAAAGCACTGCCCGCGTCTATATCTGCACTGGCCGAAGCGAGCGTGATTGGCTCTCCCGTCAAAGGCGAGACCATGTCGCGCTCTGGCATCGGAGCCGCATTGTCGCCCGTATCGGCACGAGCGACGCGGATCGGCGCGGGCGAACCCGGCGCGCGCGGTTGACCGAAGCTCGCGAGCTGACGTTCGCTGTCGACATACTGGTCGGCGCGCGGCGCTTCGTACCCGAACTCAACCGTGTTCCAGTTGGCGAGCTGGCGCTGGCTGGCGCGGGTCTGGAACTCGGTTTCCAGAAGCAGGTTTTGCCGTTCGAGCCCGACAATCTTGCGTTCCGCCAACAGCACTTCGCTCTTCACCGCATGCACGTTGAAACTCAGCACCATGAATATGCAGAGACACACCGCGAGCGATGCAAGCCAGCCGATCTGGCGCATACGAGATCCGGTTACCATCATGCTGCGTCCTTTCTGGCTGGCGCTGCGGTGCGGGTTGCGTGGCGGAGGATCGATGAACGCGCGCGGGGATTGCGGGCGATTTCCTCCTCACTGGGGCGAATGGCTTTGGAAACCTGGGCGAATGTCGGCGGTGGGCCGGGAATTTCACCGGGCAGATGACGCGAAACTGCCCGCCCTGCGCCGCTTGCCTCTTTCAGGAAGCGCTTGACGATGCGGTCTTCCAGACTGTGAAAGCTGACGACCGCCAGCACGCCGCCTTCGCGCAGCAGTGTCTCTGCGGCGGCAAGACCCGCGCGCAACTCGCCGAGCTCGTCGTTCACATGGATACGAACCGCCTGGAACGTGCGGGTCGCAGGGTCTTTCTTGTCATGCGGCTTATGACCCAGAGCTTTCCGCACCACACGGGCCAGATCGCCTGTGGTTTCGAGCGGCCGCGCGGCAACAATCGCGCGAGCAACCCGGCGCGACTGGCGTTCCTCGCCATATTCGTAGAGCACGTCGGCAATCGCAGCTTCGTCAGCGGAGTTGAGGAAGTCGGCGGCGCTCTCGCCATCCTGACTCATACGCATGTCGAGCGGACCGTCTTGCGAAAAGGCGAAGCCGCGTTCGCCCTGGTCGAGCTGCATGGAGCTGACGCCGATGTCCATCACCACCGCATCGACCACAGGGACGCCGAGTGCGTTCAATTCGTCCGCCATCGCGGCAAAACGTTGCTGGTGCAGAGAGAGCTTACCGTTGAAGCGTTCGACCAACGCCGCGCCTTCGCGGATTGCGCCCGGATCACGGTCGAAGGCGTAGACGCGCGCACCTGCTTCGAGCAGCGCAGTCGAATAACCGCCTGCGCCGAAGGTCGCATCGACAATGCTCATGAATTCGCGCGGCGCCAAGGCGGCAACCACTTCGTCTAGCAATACGGGAATGTGTGGCTGGGTCACTTGCGTTTCCCTTTCGCCGCGACGTCGGCAACCAAGTTCGCGCAGGCGACCTGCGCGCTTTCCCATTGCTCGCCCATCTCATTGAGCTGAATCGGGTTCCAGATTGTAAAAAACCGCCCGCCGCCATGGAAATACAACCCGTCCTCGACCTTGCCGAGGGTGCGCAGATGATCAGGCATGACAAAGCGACCGCTGTCATCGAATGGCACTTCGGCAAATCCGAACAGCTGCATCGCGCGCAGGTCGCGGTCGAAATCGTCGCGGTTAAGGCGCAGCGCGCGCTCTTCTTCACGGTCAAGCTGATCTTCGAGTTCTTCTTTGCGGGACAGGCCAAAGCCAGTCAGGCAATTCCAGCGCTCATGCTTGGCGAGGCACAGGATCTTGCTGCCGCCGCTGCTTTCCTTGACCGCCTTGCGAAAGGCCGGAGGCAGGACAAAGCGGCCCTTATCGCCCGCAGGCGAATAGGCTTGACCACTATATCCTCCAAACGCAGACACGCGCCTCTATCCCCTTTAATCCCAAATCGGCGGAACCCATTCACGCCAACCACCCTTGCAAACATGCCTCTAGGCCAGACATCGGACACGACTTCCCCGTCGCCGCTCGCGCGCAAGAGCAAGCAGCACGCCAACCCAGATGGGCGACGCAGCACAAACAGGCATGTTTGATCGAATCCAGACATATCGGGGAAGATAACGGGATGAAAGGGGTTTTTACGGGAAATTGCGGGATTGATTGGTAAATTATTGATTTATATTAATTTCATTATCCCGACGAACTTCCATGTGTAAGAGGTGTTTGGATCCTGACCCCGCAATATCCCGCAGTAATCCCCTGCTTTCCCAGCGAATCCGTCGCGACTCCAAGCGCTGGAGTCGCGTTTTCTGCCCGCTTCCCGTGATTTCCCCGATTGGCCATCATGGGAAGGCAAACCGCATAAAGCGCGCAAGCGGAAACAGGTTGTCTGCGTCTTCCAGATCGGTCTCGTATTCATGTTCGAAAACGTCAGCATCGGCGAGCAATGTGACCGAACCCTTTTCTATCGAACAGCGGGCAATCACTCCATCGGCCATGATCTCGCATCCGGGCCCGGCACCATCGGTCGCTTGAATATTGCCGGCGAGAGACACGTTCAGCGCGTCCCCGCCAAGTTCAACCTGGCGTTCCAGTTGCTGATCTTCGTCAAACCGCACCTCAAGCCCCCAACGTTTGACAACCGGCGGGATAAGTGCCGATCCTACAGGGCGTTGCGGATCACCCAGAGGCATCTCGTAATGCCCTGTCAGCATGGGATCAAGCACCAGCAGCAACTGCCCGCCCTCCCGTACCCACTCATCAAGCGCGACATTGTCCGCCGCCGAAAGCCCGCGCGGCTGGATCACTGCCAGATGCTCCAACTCCGCAAGCGGATCGGTTTCCGGCTCGTTCGGGGACAGCGCGGGAATGCTCGTCAACGTATCGAGCGGTGTTAGTTCGAATTGCTGCTCGATAAGGACGCGCTGCCACGGGGTCTCACCGTTGCCTTGTGCGATGTCGGCGAACTCCATTCCAGTTGGCCAATAGAGCGGCAGGCTGGTCATCAGACCCAGTTCGGCACGCTCGACGACCGGACCCGACTTTTCGCGGACGCTTTGGGTCTCGGCGCTCGCATTGGGTTCACCGCAGGCAGCCAAGGCGATGGCAGCCAATGCGCCCGCTACGGTGCTAGGGCGCTTTGATATCATCGCGGGTTGTCTCGATATTGGTGTCTCCGGTCGCAGGGACATCAGGCACCTCGTTGACCTGTTCGTCCGAAGGTGCCTCTTCCTCGGGCGCCGGTTCCGGGTCGACCGGCATATCCGGAACCACCCCTGCATCGGCAAGTGGATCACTCTGCGGCGGAGCGGGTGTCGGTTCGGTCGTCGGCGCGGCATCGGGCACCGCCTCAGACTCAGTCTGTTGCGCGCGGTTGTAGATGATGTTGGCCACGCCCACGACCAGGATCATGCTGAAAAGCCCGAACAGGCCGACTTGAAGTCGCTGAATAGCCTCGGCCTTGGTGCCTCCGAGCGGTGCGCCGTCTACCTCACCGTCCTCACCCAGACCATCAAGCGTGCCGAAAAGTTTGCGCCCTGCCATGGATCCAACCTAGCGCCTCGATCAGTCGCGCGCCAGCCAATCGAACACCGGTAGGCCTTTCGAGGCCAACCACTCGGCATTGTAGAGCGTCGAAAGATAGCGAAATCCGGTGTCGCACAGGATGGTCGCGACCTGCGGATTTTCGCGCCCTTCTGCGACCAATTGCTTGCCCAGCTCGATCGCGCCCGCAACATTGATGCCCGACGACAAACCGAGGCACAAACCCTCTTCGCGCAGGAGCTTTTCCACCCAGACCAAGCCGTCTTCATCGGAAATACGAAATTGCGTGTCGATCGGCGCGCCCTCGAGATTGGCCGTTATACGCCCCTGTCCGATACCCTCGGCAACCGACGATCCCTCGCCCTTCAGCTCTCCATGCGCGTAATAATTATAAAGCGCCGCGCCATGCGGATCGGTCAGAGCTATGCGGACATTCTCGTCCTTTTCCTTCAGCCCCATACCGACACCGGCGATCGTCCCACCAGTGCCCGCCGCGCAGGTAAAGCCGTCAATCTTGCCGCTAAACTGCTGCCACAATTCGTGCGAGGTTCCCTCGATATGCGCCTTGCGATTAGCGACATTGTCGAACTGCCCAGCCCAGATCGCACCTTCGGTTTCATCGGCCATCCGGCGCGACGTATGCTGAAAGTGGGCAGGATCGGCATATTTGGTAGGCGGAACGAGAACCAGTTGGGCGCCCAAAGCCCTCAACGTGTCCATCTTCTCCTTGGACTGGTTGTCCGGCATCACGATCAAGGTCTTGTAGCCTAGCGCGTTCGCGACCAGCGCGATGCCGATGCCAGTGTTGCCCGCCGTGCCTTCAATCACAGTGCCGCCGGGTTTCAGATCGCCCCGCTCTTCCGCATCACGGATCATGTAGAGCGCCGCCCGATCCTTTACCGACGAGCCAGGGTTGGCGAATTCGCATTTGCCCCAGACGTCGCAGCCAGCAGCTTTGCTGGGGCCGGCGAGCCGGACGATCGGAGTGTTACCAATGAGCGCGAGCGTATCGCCAATGGGTTGAGTGATATTCATGCGTGTGATCTAGGCCTTCGCCACGCACCTCGCAAACAAGATCAGTCTTCCGGCGCAACAGTTACCTTTAAGCCGTCGAGTTCGTCAGTGAACGGAATCTGGCACGAAAGGCGCGAGGTTTCGGAGCGGTGCTCGCTCGATTCCAGCAGATCGTCCTCATCTTCGCTAACCGCCGGAAGCTCGTACTTGTCGCCGTCGTCGATGAAGATGTGGCACGTTGCGCACGAGCAGCAGCCGCCGCACAGCGCCAGCAATTCGTCAAAGCCATTGTCGCGAATGGCTTCCATCACGGTCAGACCATCTTCGACTTCAATTTCGCTCGTCTCGCCTTCGCGATTGGTGACGACCAGCTTTGGCATGGGGCTTTCTTCCTTCCGGTGGACTTTGAACGCAAGAAATGCGCTGTCGATTGGACATTGGCTGCTAAACGGAGCGGCTGCTAGGACGTTCCGCTTAGCATGGCAAGCTAACGAACTTGCCAAGGGAGGATGACGTGGGGCTAACCGCAACGCAGATCAAACATGGACTGGACATGCTGGCGGGCGAGGACCCGTGCGTAGCAGAGCAGTTAGAGCGCGTCGGCTATCCCGAAGCGCGTATCCGTGATCGTGGGTACATGACGCTACTGCGCACCATCGTTGGACAGCAGGTCTCGGTCGCGGCAGCCAGTTCGATGTGGAACAAGCTGGAAGCTGAACTGGGCGCAGACTTCACGCCTGCTTGCCTGCTGAAACGCGATTTTGACACTTTGCGCGCCTGCGGTCTTTCGCGGCAGAAACAAGGCTACGCCCGGTCGCTGTGCGAGTTGGTAGATGCGGGCGAGCTCGATTTCGATGCTCTGCCTATGGACGATGAAGAGGCTATCGCAGAGCTGACGCGGATCAAGGGAATCGGGCGCTGGTCGGCGGAGATTTACCTGCTGTTCGCCGAGGGGCGCAGCGATATCTGGCCAGCCGGTGATCTTGCGGTCCAAGAGGGGGTCAAACGACTTCTGGGTTTGGATGAACGCCCAAAAGAGAAAGAGACACGTGCAATTGGCGAACGCTGGCAACCGCATCGCGGCCCAATGGCGATCTTCACGTGGCACTACTACGCCAATCCGGCACTGTAGACCTTTGATCGGAAAGCGGGCTGGCAATTCGGACTGATCGGCATACATCAGCTCCCAACAGATATCTGGGAGACATTATGAGCCAGCTTGCCGACACCCACCCGCTGATCCCGCGTGAAGCCCTGTTCGGCAATCCGACGCGTTCGCAAGGTCGCATCAGCCCTGAAGGCAAATGGCTCAGCTGGCTCGCGCCGAAAGACGGAGTAATGAACATCTGGCTCGCCCCTAGTGACAATCAGGCGGCCGCCAAGGTGATCACCGACGCCGATGACCGGCCGATCCCGCAGTATTTCTGGTCACCCGATGGCAAGAGCATCATGTATGTCCAGGACAAGGGCGGTGATGAGAATTTCCTGCTTTATGGGATCGATGTAGCGACGCTGGAAGAGACGACCCTCACTCCGTTTGAGAACACCCGCGTGCAGGTTGTCGGCGACTCCGAAACGATCAAGGACAAGCTGCTGATCGGCCTCAACAATCGTGATCCGCAATTCCATGACGTCCACATGCTTGATCTCAACACCGGCGAGCTGACCATGGTGCTTGAGAACAACGGCTATGCCGGATTCATGGCAGACGATACGCTCACCTTGCGAATGGCGATGCGCCAGAACGAGGATGGCGGCACGGACTACTTCCGCGTTATCGACAATGCCGTTGAGGAAGCCCCGTTTGAGGCGACCGCGATGGAAGATGCGATGACGACAAGTCCGGCGGGATACACCACCGATGGCTCGATCCTCTACTGGCTCGACAGCCGTGGACGCAACACCGCGGCCCTGTTTGCGCAGGACACGGCCACCGGTGAGAAAACGCTTCTTGCAGAAGACGACAAGGCTGACCTGGGTGGCACGATCCGCGATCCAAAAACAGGCGTAGTCGAGGCATATTCTGTAAATTATCTGAAGAACGAGTGGACCGCGACGGACCCAGACCTGAAGGCCGCGCTTGATTGGCTGGGTGAGCGGCTCGAAGGGGACTTCGGCATTTCTTCGCGGACCGATGACGACCAGACCTGGATTGTCTGGAACGACCCGCTTACTGCGCCGACCTCCACCTATATCTATGACCGTGCAGCCGCCACACTCACCCCGTTCTATACCACCCGGCCAGAGCTCGAAGGCATGCCGCTCCAGCCTATGCAGCCGATCGAGATCACAAGCCGCGATGGGCTGATCCTTCCTTCATATCTGACCCTGCCCGTAGGTAGCGATCCTGATGGCAATGGCCGACCGGACCAACAGGTGCCGATGGTCCTGCTGGTGCATGGCGGGCCGTGGGCGCGCGATGGCTATGGGTTTAACTCGATCCACCAGATGCTGGCCAATCGCGGCTATGCGGTGCTCAGCACGAACTTTCGCGGTTCGACCGGGTTCGGCAAGGACTTCCTCAACGCTGGCAACAAGGAATGGGGCCTGAAGATGCATGACGACCTGATCGATGCGGTCGATTGGGCGATCGGCAAAGGCATCACCGGCAAAGACCAGGTGGCGATCATGGGCGGCTCTTATGGCGGCTATGCGACGCTTGCTGGCCTGGCTTTCACGCCGGACAAGTTCGCCTGTGGCGTTGACATTGTCGGCCCATCAAACCTGGAAACCCTTCTTGGCACCATCCCGCCCTACTGGGCGCCGATGGTGAAGATCTTCCATGAGCGCATGGGTGACCCCAGCACAGAAGAAGGCCTAGAACTGCTGAAGGCTGCCAGCCCGCTTTACAAGGCCGGTCAGATCACCAAGCCGTTGCTGATCGCGCAAGGGGCGAACGACCCGCGCGTGAAGCAGGCTGAAAGCGACCAGATCGTCGGCGCGATGAAAGATGCTGGAATCCCTGTAACCTATGTCCTGTACCCGGACGAAGGCCATGGCTTTGCCAAGCCCACAAACTCGATCGCGTTCTTCGGCATCGCTGAGAACTTTCTGGCTGAATGCCTTGGTGGCCGCGCGGAACCGTTGGGCGATGTCCTCGATCCTTCGACAACCGAGATTGTCGAAGGGGCAGAGCACGTCCAGGGCCTGGAAGGCGCGCCGGCAGAGTAGCGATCGCTGTGGGCCCTTCCATCTGCCGGGGACTCACAAATGGCTGACAAACCGCTTATGCCTCACTAGACGAGCCCTAAGTTCGCAGTCTTAGAGAGGGATCACATGAGCGCAAACGACCAGCGCCGTTCCATATTCATCACCGGCGGAGCGTCTGGCATTGGCCGCGCGATCGCGCGCTATTTCGGCGACCGCGGCTGGTTCGTCGGGGTCGCCGATGTCAACGTACAAGGAATGGAAGACACGCTTGGCCTGATCGGCGGCGGGTTCAAGTATTCGCATGAGCTTGACGTGCGCGACCGAGCGGCCTGGGATGTCGCACTCGAAGCGTTCAGCACAGCAGCTGGCGGGCGCATCGACGTGGTGGTCAACAATGCCGGGATCGGTACAGGCGGACCGCTGGCCGAACTCGACGTCGAAGAGATCGATCGCTGCCTCGATATCAACTT